>NZ_BAAGYN010000021.1:0-1069 GCF_054779295.1 Phycicoccus ginsengisoli | reverse complement strand
GTTCGTCGGTGACCCATTCGTCGTGGGTGTCGGCCAAGACGGCTCCGACGAGGCGGATCACGGCGGCGTCGTTGGGGAAGATGCCCACGACCCGGGCGCGGCGTTTGATCTCCTTGTTCAGGCGTTCGAGAGGGTTGGTGGACCAGATCTTGCGCCAGTGCGCCCGCGGGAAGGCGTTGAACGCCAATACTTCTGCCTTGGCATCGTCCATCAGCGGCCCGGTTTTGGGGAACCGTGCGGCGAGCTGGTCGCGCACCGCCTCCCAGGTCGCTGACATCGATTCCCGGTCGGGCTGGGCGAAGATGGTGCGGAACAGCGCGGCAACCATCTCGACCTGCCCCTTGGGGACATGGGCGAGCAGGTTGCGGATGAAGTGCACCCGGCAGCGTTGGTGCGCCACGCCTTGCAGGGACCGGCCGAGGGCGGCGACCAGGCCCGCGTGCTGGTCGGAGATGACCAGCCGGACCCCGGCCAGGCCGCGCTTCTTCAAGGTGGTCAGGAAGGCCCGCCAGAACACCTCGTCCTCGCTGTCCCCGACATCGAGGCCGAGGATCTCCCGGCGCCCCTGCTCGGTCACGCCGGTGGCCACGACGACGGCCTTGGAGACGACCTGGGAGGCCTGGGTGCGCACGTGCAGGTACGTGGCGTCGAGGAAGACGTAAGGGAACTCGGCGTGGTCCAGCCGGCGGGTGCGGAACGCGCCGACCACCTCATCGAGGCCCGCGCAGATCCGCGACACTTCCGACTTGGACACCCCGGAGGCGCCCATCGCGGCGACCAGGTCGTCCACGCCGCGGGTCGAGACGCCCTTCACGTAGGCCTCCATCACCACCGCGTACAACGCCTGGTCGATCCGCCGGCGTGGCTCCAGGATGCTCGGGAAGAACGACCCCGGGCGCAGCTTGGGGATGCCCAGCTGGACATCGCCGGCCTTGGTCGTCAACAACCGCGGCCGGTGCCCGTTGCGTTCGGCCGTGCGCGCCTCGGTCCGCTCGTACCGGCCCGCGCCGATCACCTCGGCCGCCTCGGCCTCGATCAACTCCTGCAACACGGTACGGACCGACTCACG
>NZ_BAAGYN010000020.1:0-1418 GCF_054779295.1 Phycicoccus ginsengisoli | reverse complement strand
CTGGGTTGTCGGCGGCGCCTCTGCGTTCACGCGGGTTGGGTGTCCGGGGCGGCGTGTCAGGTCGACGCGCGGTCAGTCTGATATTCGCGGGTTGGGTACCGCAGGGCGGTGTTTCGGCTGGGGCCTTCGCGCTGCTCTGAGGTCGAGCGTGGCCACGGTTGTTGGCTGCTCACAGTCGAGTAGCGGGTTGCCCCACGCGCTGCGTCCGGTCCTCGCGGGCGTGAACGGGTTTGGGGTGTTAGTCGTCCATGACGGCCAGGGACCAGCACCAGCCGGACAGCTCGCGGGCGATGGCGGTGCAGGCCACGGTGTGCTTCTTCTTGCGGGCGTCCAGGGTGACCCAGCGCGCGTGCAGGCGCCGGTTGCCGGCGTCGGCGCGGGCCACGACCGGCGCGGGTGCCGCGGCCCACCGCTCGAGCATCGTCTTGCCGCGTCGGTAGGCGGGCTTGTGGTGCCAGGCGGCTTCAGTGAGCAGCCGCCGGGCGTGGGTGTTGCCGGTCTTGGTGACCCCACCTTGGTTGCGCTTGTCACCGCTGGAGCGTTCGGTGGGGACCAGCCCCAGGTAGGAGCCGATACTGGCCCCGGACAGTCGGTGCCAGTCGCCGATCTCGACCGCGAGGGCGAACCCGGTCAGGGTGGAGATCCCGCGCAGGCAGCACAGCCTTCGGGTCACCGCGGTGAACTCGCTGTCGGCGGCCATCACGGCGATTGCCGCGTCGAGCCGGTCGCGGCGGGCCGCGGTGAGCTGGACCTGCTCGTAGTCCGCGTCGAACGCTGCCGCCGTGCCGGCCTGGTCGAACCGGATCCGGCGCAGCCACGCGTCGTGCGCGCCGGTCCATGCCTTGCCGCCGTAGTAGACGTGGCCGTGGCGCAGCAGCAGCTTGGACACCCGGTGCCGGGCCCGCATCAGATCACCGCGCACGTCCTCACGGGCGCGCACCAGGTCCCGGGCGGCTTCCTGGGGCATCGTGGGGACCTGCACCGGCACGATCTCACCCAGGCGCAGCAGCCGCGCCAACAGCACCGCGTCCCGAGCGTCGGTCTTGACCCGGTCCCCGGCCGGACGCAGCAGCTTGGACGGTGCCGCCACCTCGCAGCGCAACCCCACCGCGCTGACAGCCCGGGCCAAACCGAACCCGGTCGGGCCGGCCTCGTAGGTCACCGCGACCGGCCCCGGCAGGCGCAACAACCAGCCGATGACCACCTCCGGGTCCGGGACCAGTCGCTCCTGCACGACCTCACCAGTCACACCGTCGATCGCCGCAGCGACCACTGATCGTGCGTGCACATCCAACCCAACGCTCGTACGCTCGATGAACACCGGGGCCTCCTCCACACCTGTCGGATAGGCCGGGCAAGGCCACTTCCTCGTCCGGTAACCCACGAACATGTGTCAGCGAGGCCCCGGCCCGCAACCA
>NZ_BAAGYN010000019.1:0-2809 GCF_054779295.1 Phycicoccus ginsengisoli | reverse complement strand
GCCGGCCGGGCGGCCGACGCCCGCGGTGCCGCGGCCCGCGCGACCTCCGCCCGTCCGGGCGCCGGTCCCGGGCGCTCGCGCGCGACGGCGTCGGGGGCCCTGCGCAAGGCCACGTCGGCCCAGGTCTCCCAGGAGCGCAAGGCCGCCCGCGGCGTCATGCGGGTCGTGGTGCTCGCCTCGATCGTCGTCCTCCTCGCGGTCACGCTCGTGCCGACCCTGCGGTCCTACGTCAACCAGCAGGGCCAGATCGAGTCGCTGCGCGAGCAGGTCGCCAGCCAGCGGGGGGAGGTCGCCGGGCTGCAGAAGGAGCAGGCGCGGTGGCACGACGACGAGTACGTCATGCAGCAGGCCCGCGAGAGGCTCAAGTTCGTCAAGGTGGGGGAGAAGTCCTACACGGTGATCGACGGCAAGTCGGCCGCCCCGGCGGACCCCGGCGTGGCCAAGGCGCCCGCGGCTGCCAGCGACCACCCCTGGTACGGCCAGCTGTGGGAGTCGGTGCGGGCCGCCGACACCGGTCCGCGCGAGACCACGGCCGCCACCAGGTGAGCGAGCAGCCCACCCCGGCAGACCTCGAGGCCGTCGACGCCCAGCTCGGCCGCGTGCCGCGCGGTGTCGTCGCCGTGGCCCACCGCTGCCCCTGCGGCCGGCCCGACGTGCTCACCACCGAACCACGACTGCCCGACGGCACGCCGTTCCCGACCACGTTCTACGCGACCTGCCCCAGGCTGACCGGCGCCATCTCGACCCTGGAGAGCCAGGGCGTGATGCGGGAGATGACCGAGCGGCTCGGCGCCGACGAGGACCTGGCTGCCGCGTACGCCGCCGCCCACGAGGACTACCTCGCCCGCCGCGCCGCGCTGGGCACGGTGCCGGAGATCGAGGGCATCTCCGCCGGCGGCATGCCCACGCGCGTCAAGTGCCTGCACGTCCTCGTCGCGCACTCCCTCGCCGTCGGCCCCGGGGTCAACCCGCTGGGCGACGAGGCGCTCGCGATGCTCGGGGAGTGGTGGGCCGACGGCTCCTGCGTCCCGGACGCTGCGGCCTCCGCGTCGGGGGCCGCCCCGGTCGCCGAGCCCGCCGCCGACCCCGACGAGGCCTCGCCGGAGGTCCGCCCGTGACCCGGGTCGGGGCCGTGGACTGCGGCACCAACTCGATCCGGCTGCTCGTGGCGGACGTCGACGCCGCGACCGGTGAGCTCACCGACGTGCTGCGGCGGATGGAGGTCGTGCGGCTCGGCTACGGCGTCGACCGCACCGGGTCGATCGACCCCGAGGCCATGGCCCGGACGCTGTCCATGGCGGGTGAGTATGCCGGCCAGTGCCGTCAGCTGGGCGCCGAGCAGGTGCGGTTCGTCGCCACCTCCGCCTCGCGGGACGCGTCCAACGCGGGGGAGTTCGTCGCCGGGGTGCGCGAGGCGTTCGGCGACTACGACGTCGCTCCCGAGGTGGTGTCGGGCGAGGAGGAGGCGGCCCTGTCGTTCCGCGGGGCCACCGGTGACCTGCGCGCCCACGAGATCCCCGGCCCCTACCTCGTCGTTGACCTCGGCGGCGGCTCGACCGAGTTCGTCCGGGGCACGACGGCCGTGGAGTCGGCGCGCTCCGTCGACGTGGGCTGCGTGCGGATGACCGAGCGGCACCTGCGCTCCGACCCGCCCACGCCCGAGGAGGTCGACCGCGCGGTCCGCGACGTGCGGGCGGCGGTCGACCTCGCCGAGCAGGTCGTCGACTTCGACGGGGTCGGCTCCCTGGTCGGCCTGGCCGGCAGCGTCACCACCGTCACCGCCAACGCGCTCCGGCTGCCCGCCTACGACCCGCACCGCCTCCACCTGTCCGTGCTCAGCCCGGACGAGGTGGTGGCGTCCTGCGAGGAGCTGCTCCACGCCACCCGCTGCGAGCGCGCTGAGCTGGGCTTCATGCACCCCGGACGCGTCGACGTCATCGGCGGCGGCGCGCTCATCTGGCGCGAGGTCGTGGCCCGGCTCGCGGCCCGCGGGGTGGAGCGCGTCGTGACCTCCGAGCACGACATCCTTGACGGCATCGCGCTGTCGGTCGCCGACCGCACCTCCTGACCCGGCCCGAAGTCCGGGACTTCGGCGCATGACCCCGGGCTGAAACCCGAAGTCCGGGACTTCGGCGCCGAGCCGGGGTCCGACACCCGAGGTCTGGGACCTCGGCGCCGAGCCGGGGTCCGACACCCGAGGTCCGGGACTTCGGCCCGCGTGCCGAGCTGACCGGCCGTAACCTGCCGGGTCACCGTCTCGTTGCCCCGGTGACGCACATCACGCAGCGAGGGGTGGTGAGGGCGGTCGACGAGCGGGTGCGACCAGCGCAGGACGACAGGGCGGCAGACCCCGGGTCGCTCGCTGCCGCCGTGCTCCCGACCACGCCGACCTCGCCCATCGGCCCGGCCCGGGGCTGGATCGCCCGCCTGAGCGACCGGGCCTACGGTCTGGCGTTCCTCGTCGTCGTCGGCCTGCTCATGGCGCTGTGCGTCGCGACCTACGCGAAGGTGTTCGACCGCACGGTCGACGTGACCCTCCTGACCGACCGGGTGGGTTCGCAGCTGCAGACGTCCTCGGACGTCAAGCTGCGGGGGTTGATCGTGGGGGAGGTGCGCAGGGTCGAGACGACCGGGCGGGGTGCTCGGCTGGTGCTGGCGCTGGACCCCTCGACGGTCGGGCTTATCCCGGCGAACGTGTCGGCGCGGTTGCTGCCGAAGACGTTGTTCGGGGAGCGGTACGTCGACCTGGTGTCGCCGCAGGCGGGTAGCCCGGCGCGGCACCTGCAGGATGGCGACACGATCGAGCAGG
>NZ_BAAGYN010000018.1:0-5510 GCF_054779295.1 Phycicoccus ginsengisoli | reverse complement strand
ATGCAAAAGGGCCACCCGGTGGGGTGGCCCTTATGCGTGAAGTATGTTCGGCTGCGTCCTACTCTCCCACACCGTCACCAGTGCAGTACCATCGGCGCTGAAGGGCTTAGCTTCCGGGTTCGGAATGGGACCGGGCGTTTCCCCTTCGCTATGACAGCCGAAACTCTATGGAGATTTCAATCGGGTTCCCGACCGTGTCTCGGGAACCACACAGTGGACGCGTAACATCTTTGTTGAGTCAAGTTGTCGGCTTATTAGTACCAGTCAGCTACACACATTACTGTGCTTCCACGTCTGGCCTATCAACCCAGTAGTCTAGCTGGGAGCCTCTCGCACACTAGGTGCATGGAAACCTCATCTTGAAGCGTGCTTCCCGCTTAGATGCTTTCAGCGGTTATCACTTCCGAACGTAGCTAATCAGCCGTGCTCTTGGCAGAACAACTGACACACCAGAGGTTCGTCCATCCCGGTCCTCTCGTACTAGGGATAGCCCTTCTCAAGTTTCCTACGCGCACAGCGGATAGGGACCGAACTGTCTCACGACGTTCTAAACCCAGCTCGCGTACCGCTTTAATGGGCGAACAGCCCAACCCTTGGGACCTACTCCAGCCCCAGGATGCGACGAGCCGACATCGAGGTGCCAAACCATGCCGTCGATATGGACTCTTGGGCAAGATCAGCCTGTTATCCCCGGGGTACCTTTTATCCGTTGAGCGACGGCGCTTCCACAAGCCACCGCCGGATCACTAGTCCCGACTTTCGTCCCTGCTCGACATGCCTGTCTCACAGTCAAGCTCCCTTGTGCACTTACACTCAAAACCTGATTGCCAACCAGGCTGAGGGAACCTTTGGGCGCCTCCGTTACCTTTTAGGAGGCAACCGCCCCAGTTAAACTACCCACCAGGCACTGTCCCTGATCCGGATCACGGACCGAGGTTAGATATCCAGAACGACCAGAGTGGTATTTCAACGTTGACTCCACCGACACTGGCGTGCCGGCTTCACAGTCTCCCACCTATCCTACACAAGCCGTACCGAACACCAATACCAAGCTGTAGTAAAGGTCCCGGGGTCTTTCCGTCCTGCTGCGCGTAACGAGCATCTTTACTCGTAGTGCAATTTCGCCGAGTTCGTGGTTGAGACAGTGGAGAAGTCGTTACGCCATTCGTGCAGGTCGGAACTTACCCGACAAGGAATTTCGCTACCTTAGGATGGTTATAGTTACCACCGCCGTTTACTGGGGCTTAAATTCTGAGCTTCGCACCGAAGTACTAACCCGTCCTCTTAACCTTCCAGCACCGGGCAGGCGTCAGTCCGTATACATCGTCTTGCGACTTCGCACGGACCTGTGTTTTTAGTAAACAGTCGCTTCTCCCTGGTCTCTGCGGCCGTTCTCCCTAGGCAGCAAGTGCCTTCAGGATCTGGGCCCCCCTTCTCCCGAAGTTACGGGGGTATTTTGCCGAATTCCTTAACCACGATTCACTCGATCGCCTTGGTATTCTCTACCTAACCACCTGAGTCGGTTTGGGGTACGGGCGGCTCGAACCTCGCTAGAGGATTTTCTCGGCAGCATAGGATCACCCTGCTTCCCGCATACGCGGTCACTATCAGGTCTCAGGATACGTGTCAGACGGATTTGCCTATCTGACTCCCTACACCCTTGGACGTGGACAACCATCGCCACGCGGAGGCTACCTTCCTGCGTCTCCCCATCGCTTGACTACTACCAGCTCGGGTCACGCGCTCCACCGGAACCCTTCACCCGAAGGTGTCAGAAACCGGCTTTGGGCGTTTAGCATCACTAGGTTCGTCATGGGCGGTTCTTCGCCGGTTCCGGAATATCAACCGGATGTCCATCGACTACGCCTGTCGGCCTCGCCTTAGGTCCCGACTTACCCAGGGCAGATTAGCTTGACCCTGGAACCCTTGGTTATTCGGCGGACGGGTTTCTCGCCCGTCATTCGCTACTCATGCCTGCATTCTCACTCGTGTGGCCTCCACGGCTGGATCACTCCGCCGCTTCCCTGGCCACACGACGCTCCCCTACCCATCAACACGCTTGGACCACCAACCCTCAGGTGTGGTGGCCGGGCAGATGTGTCAATGCCACAGCTTCGGTGGTGTGCTTGAGCCCCGCTACATTGTCGGCGCGGAATCACTTGACCAGTGAGCTATTACGCACTCTTTAAAGGGTGGCTGCTTCTAAGCCAACCTCCTGGTTGTCAATGCAACTCCACATCCTTTCCCACTTAGCACACGCTTAGGGACCTTAGATGGTGGTCTGGGCTGTTTCCCTCTCGACTACGGAGCTTATCCCCCGCAGTCTCACTGCCACGCTCTCACTTACCGGCATTCGGAGTTTGGCTAACGTCAGTAACCTGGTGAGGCCCATCAGCTATCCAGTAGCTCTACCTCCGGTAAGAAACACGTGACGCTGCACCTAAATGCATTTCGGGGAGAACCAGCTATCACGGAGTTTGATTGGCCTTTCACCCCTACCCACAGCTCATCCCCTCAGTTTTCAACCTAAGTGGGTTCGGTCCTCCACGACGTCTTACCGTCGCTTCAACCTGGCCATGGGTAGATCACTCCGCTTCGGGTCTAGACCCCGCGACTATGTCGCCCTGTTCGGACTCGCTTTCGCTACGGCTTCCCCACACGGGTTAACCTCGCCACGGAGCACTAACTCGCAGGCTCATTCTTCAAAAGG
Organism: Phycicoccus ginsengisoli; assembly: GCF_054779295.1. Taxonomy (NCBI): domain Bacteria; kingdom Bacillati; phylum Actinomycetota; class Actinomycetes; order Micrococcales; family Intrasporangiaceae; genus Phycicoccus; species Phycicoccus ginsengisoli. The sequence goes on along the minus strand of NZ_BAAGYN010000018.1, from coordinate 2,800 downwards.
CACGCCGTCACCCCACAAGGAGGCTCCGACGGATTGTAGGCACACGGTTTCAGGATCTATTTCACTCCCCTCCCGGGGTACTTTTCACCTTTCCCTCACGGTACTTGTCCGCTATCGGTCACCAGGGAATATTTAGGCTTAGCGGGTGGTCCCGCCAGATTCACACGGGATTTCTCGGGCCCCGTGCTACTTGGGATACTGCTCAGGAGTTCACGCCATTTCGTCTACGGGGGTCGCACCCTCTGTGCCGGGCCATTCAATGCCCTTCGACTATAACGCGAATTTTTGACTCCCTGCCGGCCTGTCAGAGCCAACGAAGCAGTCCCACGACCCCTTACCTGCAACGCCTGACAGCTATCACACAGATAAGGTTTAGCCTCTTCCGCTTTCGCTCGCCACTACTCACGGAATCGCGGTTGCTTTCTCTTCCTGTGGGTACTGAGATGTTTCACTTCCCCACGTTCCCTCTACTCACCCTATGTGTTCAGATGAGAGTGACTGGACTTGCCTCCAGCCGGGTTTCCCCATTCGGAAATCCTCGGATCACAGTCTGGTTATCGACTCCCCGAGGCTTATCGCAGATTCCTACGTCCTTCTTCGGTTCCTGGTGCCAAGGCATCCACCGTGTGCCCTTAAAAACTTGAGCCACAAAGATGCTCGCGTCCACTGTGTAGTTCTCAAGAAACGGGCGGCCCCCCACACAAGCCCGCGCCTACCACCAGCACCACCCCGCAGAACGGGACAGCCAACCCTGGTGGGGGTTCGACAGAAAGTGGGGGTCCAAGCCAGTCCATGACCGGCCCGAAGGTCAAGCTTGCGCCCGAGCCTTCAGGACCCAACAACGTGCCAAGCACCACCACCCACCCGATCGCGTTCCACTGCCCACCCCACCCCCTCCGAAAAGGGAACCAGGACGAGCTTGTACTTACGACACGGGAAAGTGCCAGCGCCAACTAATCGATGTTCCACCCTTGAGCACCCGCTGAGTGACACTCGCACTCAGACCGGGCTCTGGATCGCTTGCGCGACCAGTGCTCCTTAGAAAGGAGGTGATCCAGCCGCACCTTCCGGTACGGCTACCTTGTTACGACTTAGTCCCAATCGCCAGTCCCACCTTCGACAGCTCCCTCCCACAAGGGGTTGGGCCACCGGCTTCGGGTGTTACCGACTTTCGTGACTTGACGGGCGGTGTGTACAAGGCCCGGGAACGTATTCACCGCAGCGTTGCTGATCTGCGATTACTAGCGACTCCGACTTCATGGGGTCGAGTTGCAGACCCCAATCCGAACTGAGACCGGTTTTTTGGGATTCGCTCCACCTCGCGGTTTCGCAGCCCTTTGTACCGGCCATTGTAGCATGCGTGAAGCCCAAGACATAAGGGGCATGATGATTTGACGTCATCCCCACCTTCCTCCGAGTTGACCCCGGCAGTCTCCTATGAGTCCCCACCATCACGTGCTGGCAACATAGAACGAGGGTTGCGCTCGTTGCGGGACTTAACCCAACATCTCACGACACGAGCTGACGACAACCATGCACCACCTGTATGCGAGTGTCCAAAGAGAACGACATCTCTGCCGCGTTCTCGCACATGTCAAGCCTTGGTAAGGTTCTTCGCGTTGCATCGAATTAATCCGCATGCTCCGCCGCTTGTGCGGGCCCCCGTCAATTCCTTTGAGTTTTAGCCTTGCGGCCGTACTCCCCAGGCGGGGAACTTAATGCGTTAGCTGCGGCACGGATCTCGTGGAATGAGACCCACACCTAGTTCCCAACGTTTACGGCATGGACTACCAGGGTATCTAATCCTGTTCGCTCCCCATGCTTTCGCTTCTCAGCGTCAGTAGTGGCCCAGAGACCTGCCTTCGCCATCGGTGTTCCTCCTGATATCTGCGCATTTCACCGCTACACCAGGAATTCCAGTCTCCCCTACCACACTCTAGTCTGCCCGTACCCACCGCAAGTTCGAGGTTGAGCCTCGAATTTTCACGGCAGACGCGACAAACCGCCTACAAGCTCTTTACGCCCAATAATTCCGGACAACGCTCGCACCCTACGTATTACCGCGGCTGCTGGCACGTAGTTAGCCGGTGCTTCTTCTGCAGGTACCGTCACTTTCGCTTCTTCCCTGCTGAAAGAGGTTTACAACCCGAAGGCCGTCATCCCTCACGCGGCGTCGCTGCATCAGGCTTTCGCCCATTGTGCAATATTCCCCACTGCTGCCTCCCGTAGGAGTCTGGGCCGTGTCTCAGTCCCAGTGTGGCCGGTCGCCCTCTCAGGCCGGCTACCCGTCGTCGCCTTGGTGAGCCATTACCTCACCAACAAGCTGATAGGCCGCGAGTCCATCCCCAACCGAAAAACTTTCCACACAGTGTCCATGCAGACCTGTGTCATATCCGGTATTAGCCCCGGTTTCCCGGGGTTATTCCAGAGTCAGGGGCAGGTTACTCACGTGTTACTCACCCGTTCGCCACTGATCACCCAAGAGCAAGCTCTCGAGGTCACCGTTCGACTTGCATGTGTTAAGCACGCCGCCAGCGTTCGTCCTGAGCCAGGATCAAACTCTCCATTGATGTTTAGCCCGTGATCCGAAAACCACGAAACCAGTACCCTTGAAGGGTTGTTTCACTGACCGAGTCACAAACAACTAGCAATTGCTAGATGATCGTTGTCAATCAAAGGAAAATCGCCCGAAGCAACCCACAACCAAACCATGAAAGCCTGGCCACAAGCCACCCCGAGACGAGGTTATTGGCATCGATTTTTGACACGCTGTTGAGTTCTCAAGGATCGGACGCGCACC
>NZ_BAAGYN010000017.1:0-17863 GCF_054779295.1 Phycicoccus ginsengisoli | reverse complement strand
TCAAACGCCGCGCCCGGGTCGTGGGCATCTTCCCCAACGACGCCGCCGTGATCCGCCTCGTCGGAGCCGTCTTGGCCGACACCCACGACGAATGGGTCACCGACGAACGCCGCTACCTCTCTGAAGGGTCCCTAGCGTTGCTGTACCCCGAGCGCGATACTCAACCCACGGCCGCCATCACCAGCGGCACGTAAGGCACCGAGGCTCGAAAGCCCACCACCCCGCGGGACGCTGTCGCCCTCGGCGTCGATGGCCCATCGCCCCACTCGGTTGGTAAGAATGTTCTTAGGGGGTTGTGTTTGAAATCGGAAGGTCTGCGGTTCGACCCCACCTCGGCCACCACTCGAAGCCGCAGGTCAGAGTAGCGCTGACCTGCGGCCTTGTGTATCCCGTAGTCCATCCAGGCGAGCGGCCTGCCGACATGCCGTGACTCACCGTCAGAGACTTGGCTTGGCAGAGAGATATAGCACGGGTTGTGGCACGACATCTTGACGAGAGATTGTTAGTCCTTGCGCGCCCCCACCCGATGCGCGTAATGGACCCACCGCACAACCGGAGGGCCTTGGGAATGGAGCCCTACTCTCCCTCACCCTCAGCCACCCGTTCAGAAGCGCCGTCTCTCTCGGCTGTACTGCCTGCGCAGCCCGACAATCGACGGCGGCGCGCCTCGATGCCGACTTTGGCGAGGTTGAGCGAGGAGCTCACTCGGCACGCTCGTTTCGACATTGCCGACAGTGTCGACGTCGCCGACGGGCGCGGCGATGAGCCAGAGGTGTGCGTAAGCCCAGGCCGTGAGCGCCGGTGGTCGAGCTCGTGGTCTGCTGCGCCGCAGCGAGGACCGAGCTGGTGGGTGGGTGTAGACGGTGCGGCGGACTTGACGACCTGCCTTCATCATCCGGTCGACCCGGCCTCCTCAGAGCCCTGATTCCGCGGCTCGAGCTGCTCAACGGCGTGGCGGAACTGGAACCGAATTGGCGCAACGTGAGCGCCGGCCAGGCTCGTTCGCCCGGGCTCCCATTGGCAGGAGGGATCAGCTCCGTGGACGTTCGGCAGAGGGGATAGCCCGTCCGCTCGTTGCTGGCGGCGTTCGTTCGCCCCATCAGAGCACCGCACCTAGCCGCCGCGGAGACTCGCAGGCAGCCGGGGGGTTAAGCAACCGTGGCTCTACGACGCCCCGCGTACATTCGCCGGACGCTGCAGGGGGCGAGACTGCAGGTCTCGCAGGAATGCTCTGCGCGCCAGTCCCAGCATTCCTCCGGCAAGCAGCATGCAGCCACCGCCGACTCGCCACGCGAACTGGTAGTTCGTGGTGGACACGAGTAGTCCGAAGAGGGCGGGTCCGGTGGCACCTCCGACGAAGGCGCCCGCCTGCACGACGCCCGAGGCTGCGCCCGGAGCTTCTCGCCCAACCCGCACGACGGCGAACAGCAGGAGCCCTGGCCATGCCCAGCCGATCGCAAAGGCAAGCATCGAGGATGCCCACAGGGTGGGGACTGTGGGGATGGAGATCAGCACGAACGCCACGGCGCCAGTCGCCAGTTGCTGGATCACCACCGCCAGGTTGCCACCGTCTCGGCGGTCTGCGCGATGGCCGGTCAGCAGGCGGGCGAGAATCGACAACCCGCTTCCCGCCGCCATCATGAAGCCGGCCGAGGAGGGGCTCATGCCGATGCGGAAGGCCCACGCGGGCAGGAACGCGCCCAGCGAGTTGACCGACGCGCTGGCCATGGTCATGCCGGCGGCCGTGAGCAGGAGAGCGCCTCGCGGCGGTCCCTCGACGGCGCGCGCGGCGCTCGCGCTGGCGCTGCCTCCACGCGGAATCCTCAGCCCGGACACGAGGACGCCCGCACCAGCCAAGGAGGTGATCCCGAACGTCCACCGCCAGCCCATCAGTGCCCCCACGGTTGGGACGGACAAGCCACCGAGCAGGATGGCGAACGGAACGGCCGACTGCTTGACGCCGAAGGCCAACCCTTGCCGATGCGCGGGAATGGCCTTCGCCAGCGACAGATTCGAGGTCACCTGAAGTGCCGCGTTAGCCATGCCCAGCACAACCAGCATCATCACCAGTACTAGGTAGGAGCGGGCGAGATACGCCACCCCGGCCCCTCCCAGACACGCCAGGGCGCCTGCCAAGATGGTGCCTCGGCGCCGCCCAAGCCGGTCCACGAGGCGCCCTCCCAGGAGCGCGCTCGCAGCCGCCGCCGCGAAAAATGCGCTCGCCGCCAAGCCGAACCTGGCCTCGTCGAACCCGAGGTCGTCACGGACGAAGACACCTTGAGCGCTGAGCAGAAACACCGGAATGGCACCCAAACTCGTCATGGCGCTGGCCGCGAGCATGGTGGAAACGAGACCGGAGTTCCATGCCTTGCGCATCTCGCTACCCGGCCCACTCCCGTGATCGATTCCGCTTCTTGGGCGCTTGGCCCCCGCAATCACTTTCAGCCCGCCACATGCAAGCGACGGACAGCCCAAGCGTGCTATCCGCGCAGAGCCTCGGCGAAGGTCGCGCTGTCCGTCTCGGTGGCCAGCCCCATGATCGCCTCATGGACACGCTCCGCGTGGGCTGAGCTCGAGACCATGGCCATGTTGTCGTAGAACTTCGCCTCAATGTCCTGGGCTGAAAGGGGCCGCTCCTCGGAGCCCCGGTTATCGTTCTCGCGGTGGCTGAACTCGCGTCCGTCCTTCAGCCGGATGATCAGCTCGCCGTGGAAGTACTTCGGGAAGGTCTTGTTCGGGTCCGGCTCGTACCTGACCTTCGCAGCGAGAGCCAGGATCTGGGGGTCACGCAGCGCCTCGTCCTCGAGCTCGGCCAACGTGAACCGGCCCCTGTTGAGGATCGCTGAGACGATGAACGGAAGGCTGAACTTCGCGTCGTAGTCCGAACGGGGACGCAGTTTGTTCGCGGCCGGCTCCAGCACTACGGGCACAATCTCCTCGGGAACGAGGCAGGTGATCGACTCGATGTCGGAGGGGGCGAAGCGATGGGTATCCAGCAGGATCTGGGCCGCATCGGCGAACGCATGGGTGAAGTGGCAGGCGGGAAAGGGCTTGATGCCGACGCGGAAGATTTCCCAGTCATCCCCGAGGCCGGCAGTTGCCTTGGACAGGTTGATGTCGTGGCCGAGTGGAGTGTGCAACGCAAAGAGCCCGAATCGGCCTTCGTAGATTGCGGGGGGCGACTCGAAGCCGTGCTTGGCGAACGCCGCCGCGGTGATGCCGCTCGCTGCGGCCCATCCCGGGTGAACTCGCTTGGTGGACGCGCCGGTCTCGAGAAACTCCATCACGCCGCTGGCCAGACTCCCCACGAAGCCTTGCGCGGTGGCGATGCCCTGGGCGTTCAAACCCCCCAGGCGGGCAGCTGCCACTGCGGAACCGAACGCTCCGACCACACCAGTCGGATGGAATCCGTGCGCATGCAACCCGCTGTTGGCCGCCGCACCTACGCGGGAACTGACCTCGAGGCCAATGAGGTATCCGAGAATCAAGTCCTTGCCCGGCAGGTGGCGATGGCTAGCCACTGAGAGCGCTGTCGGCAGGGCGCTGGCCGAAGCATGGATCACACCAGCCAGGTGGGTGTCGTCGTAGTCGAGGCCGTGGACCAGGATCCCGTTGAGCAGAGCGGCATCACGAGGACTCACACGCAGGCTGTGTCCGATGACGGGAGTGCTGCCCGGGCCAAACTCTGAGACGGCAGCGAGCGCACGCTTGGCGAAGTCGTAGTTGGAAGCTGCATACGCCAGGCCGACGCAGTCGAGTATGTGCAGCAGCGCGCGGCCGACCACGGCATCGGGGATGTCGTCCATGCTGACTGTGGCCGCCCACCGACCGATGTGCGCTGCGATGGCCTCCCCGCTGTCGGGCTCCGCATGGGTTGTCACGTCTATGTCCATTTCACGCTTGCCGAGTTCGCCAATGCTGCTCACGATCACTCCTTCTGTGCCTGCCGCTGCCGGCTGGACGACTGGAGATCTGCTGGACCGAGGGGGTTGTCATCCAACAGTCTGACCTTTAGCATCACACGAAACGTCAGAGGATTCAACCATTGCGCTTGCACAGCGTTCGCCCGCCAGTGGTCCTGTCCCAGCACAGGGTATGGACCTCGGCCGCACCGCTACTGCCCTTGTCCGACAGATGCGAACTCCGACGAAAGGCCCCCAACCCATGTCTAGTCGTTCCATGATTGTCTCGGCCAGTTTGGCCACCACCCTCGTCGCTGCCGCGTGCGGAGCAGGGGGAGTCGCCGCCCAGGGCGGCGGCTCCGGCCCCATCAAGATTGGGGCGGCCGTCTCGGAGACCGGGAAGTTCTCCATTGAGGGGAAGTCGACGAAGCGCGGCTACGAGATGTGGGCGGACGAGGTCAACTCCCGCGGCGGCATCGACGTGGGCGGGACAAAGCGCAAAGTCCAAATCATCTACTATGACGACCAGTCGGAGCCCGAGACTGCGGTGAAGCTAACCCAACGGCTCATCAGTCAGGACAAGGTCGACTTCATGTTCGGCCCGTACTCGTCGGGCCTGACTATTGCGACGTCAGCCATTGCCGCCAAGTACAAGAAGATCATGTTCGCCGGCGGGGCAGCGGCAGTGAGTGTCTTCGACAAGGGCAATGAGTACGTGTTCAGTCCCCTAACCCTCACGAGTAAGTACACCACCAGCGGCCTTGAGGCCCTCAAGGCCCAGGGGATCAAGACAGTCGCGGTGATGCACTCCGACGACGCCCCGATGACCGACGTCAAGAACGCCACCGTAGAGACGGCCAAGGCCCTCGGGCTGACGGTCGTTTCGGTTCAGTCCGTACCCGCCGACTCCACTGACATCACCGGAGCCATTCGTCAGATGCAGGCAAAGAATCCCGATGCGTTCGTGGAGGCGGGGACCACTCTGATCGGCCTTCTGGCCACCCGGACAATGCGCGATGTCGGTTGGGCCCCGAAGTATGTGCTGATGGTGCAGGCTCCGACTGAGGAGACCTTCGTGAAGGAGCTTGGCGTCTCCACCGCAGAAGGCATCATGGCGCCCACACAGTGGGTGCCCAATGATGCGTACAAGGACAAATACTTCGGAACTGCTCAGGACTACTTCGACACCTACGTCAAGAAGTACGGCCAGAACCCGTCCTACCTGCCCCCGAGCGCTTCGGCAGCCGGGCTATCCCTGCAGCTCGCGGTCGAGGCGGCCGGCAGCACCGACACCGAGAAGGTCCGCAAGGCATTGGTCGACATGAAGGCGAACACCTTCTTCGGGCCGATCGATTACACCGCAAAGGGAGACCCGAGCGGCCTCACCGGCGCCAATGTCAACCGACCGATGCTGACGATCCAACTCGACGCCAAGGGCAACCAGGTCGTGGTTGCACCGAAGGACGCCGCCAAGGCCCCGATCGTGCCGCTGAAGCCTTGGAACGCACGCTGAACGTGCGCAACACCCCATGCACCACCAAGGAGCGGACGGAGTAGCACGTGCACACTCTCACTCAGGTCGCCATCGACGGAGTCATCCTCGGCGGCTTCTATGCCCTGATGGCCCAAGGCCTCTCACTGGTTTTCGGCATCATGCGCATCATCAACCTGGCGCATGGGGAGTTCCTCGTCTTGGGCGCCTATCTGGCCTGGGCCGCGCAGCAGTATCTGGGGCTTGACGTGTTAGTGGCTCTGCCACTGCTTGGCATCTTGGGCTTCGCCTTTGGCTGGGTCATCTCAAGGGTTCTGGTCATGCCAGTGCTTGAGCGGCATGAGTTGATGCCCTTGTTGGTGACCTTCGGACTCGCATCCGTCATCGCGGGAGCCTTGACAATGCTCTTCAGCACGACACCCAAGGTCACCAAGGCGGCGTACTCGGACTCCGTGCTGAGTCTGCTCGGGTTCCGAGTCTCCGTCAGCAAGATGATCATGCTTGCAGCGGCACTGCTCCTGCTGACCCTCCTGACGCTCTTCCTCGATCGGACGAAGCAGGGCAAGGCGATGAAGGCCACGGCCCAGAACCGTGCCGCCGCACGGATTGTCGGTATTAGCGTGACAAAGGTCTACTGCTCGGCGTTCGGTTTGGGGACTGCGGTCGCCTTCGCGGCGGGGGGGCTCTTCAGTGTCACGCAAGGCTTCTATCCCTTCATGGGCGGCATGTTCACGCTCAAGGCGTTCGTGATTGTCGTCCTCGGCGGCGGTGGACGGGTGAGCGCCACTCTCGCCGCTGCGATGTTTGTCGGTTTGATCGAGTCTGCTCTCAGTGGGTACGTGCCCAACATCGGCACCAGCCTGGGGACCGCGGCCGCATTCATCCTCGTGGTCGTCGTGCTGGCGCTGCGACCAGAAGGGATCTCCCGGCTGGGAGGGGTTAGGGCATGAGCAGTGTGATGCAGTCGCTCGCGACACAAGTTCAGGCCAGCCCGGGGCCATCGCGGAATGGTCGACGGGTCGTAAGGTACCGGTCAATCCTGATCCTGCTGCTCGCGGCGATAGGAATGGGCCTCTTGCCTTACTCGGGCTTGAACGACAGTGTGCTGCTCACTCTAAGCACCATGTTCATGTGGATCATCTTGTCCTCAAGTTGGAACTTCATATCGGGCTTCACCGGCTATGTCGACTTCGGCCACGGTGTCTTCTTTGGACTGGGCGGCTATGTCACGGGGATCCTCGTCGTCAAAGTCGAGGTGCCCTTCGCGGCAACGGTTCCGCTCGCAGCACTCTTCGCCGCACTCGTCGCGCTCCTAATCGGCTTTCCGCTCTTGCGACTTCGCGGGGTCTACTTTTCCATCGCCATGCTGGGGTCGTTTCTCGCCATGCGGGAGCTGGTACTCATGGCCACGCCCCTCACTGAGGGCGCGCAAGGGCTAGTGCTGATCGCTGACGTGAATCGCCTGTTCTTCTACTACTTGTATCTGGCGGGCGCTGTGGCTGTCGTCGCCTTCGCCTGGTGGCTTCGCCGCTCGCAGTTCGGAATGTCCCTGCTGGCCATCAAGGATGACGAGCGAGGCGCCGAGGCGCGAGGGATCAACACCACGCTGCTGAAGCTTTCTGTGTTCTGCATCTCCGCCGCCATCACCGGGGCCATCGGTGGCTGCTGGGCATATGAGATCACCTTCATCGACCCGGAGATCATGTTCCGAGACAGTTTCCTCATCAACGTGGCCCTGATGACAGTGCTCGGCGGTCTTGGCACGGTGTGGGGTCCCGTAGTGGGAACTGTGCTGTTTCTCATGGTCCGGGACACGCTCTGGGCCGAGCAGGGGAACTCCTTCCTCGTGGTCTTCGGAGCGTTCCTCATCCTGATCGTTCTGTTCATGCCTGAGGGCATCGTGGGAACAGTCCTTCGTGGCGAACGCACGGTTCTCGGGCGACGGATTAGGCGGCTTCGCCATCGTGGTGACGCACTCAGCAAGGCAGACACGCCCGACGCGGTGCTCACAGTGAGGAGTGTCGAATGACCACCTCGCCCGCGTTGTCGTCGAGAACGGCAACGGATGGTCGTGATCGCGTATTGAGGGCTCGTGGCGTCACCAAGAGCTTCGGTGGAGTGCGCGCTGTACGAGAGGTTGACTTCGACGTAGCGAGGGGGGAGATAGTCGGGCTAGTCGGTCCCAATGGGTCGGGGAAGTCGACCCTCTTGGGGTGCCTCTCACGCGACATCCCCATCGACCGGGGGAGCGTGGAGTTCAACGGCGAAGACATCGGCGCACTGCGCACGATGCAGGTGGCGCGTCGCGGCATGGCGCGAACGTTCCAGAACGTCCGACTCTTTCCTGAGCTGACAGTGTGGGAGAACGCGCTGCTGGGACGTCAATGGGAGGGGGTCGGCCTGGGACGGCTGTTGCGGCCCACGGATACGGCCACCCGACAGCGGGCCTCCGACCTCGTCGACCTCATGGAGATTTCCCACCTGAGCCATCAGTACGCAGGCAACATCTCGGGTGGCCAGATGCGACTCGTCGAACTCGTCATGGCCATGATGTCCAGTCCGAGCTTGGTGCTCCTGGACGAGGCGACTTCCGGCGTCAACCCCACCCTCATCGAGTCCCTCAAGCACTACGTCAAAGTGCTCAACGACGACGAGGGCGTGGCCTTCATCATCGTCGAGCACAACATCGGTTTCATCTTCTCCATCGCGGACCGCATCGTCGTCCTTGACGACGGTCAGGAACTGGCGAACGGCACACCCACCGAGATCAGTGAGAACCAGGAGGTCATCGATGCCTACCTCGGCGCCTGAGACCCGTGACCATGAGTACGTGGGCGGCCCCAACGACGTGATGCTTGAAGTGGCCGGCGTGATTGCCGGCTACGGCGGCTTTGACATCCTGCACGGCATCGACCTCGAGGTTCGCAGAGGCGAGATTGTCTCCGTGGTGGGTCCCAACGGGTCAGGCAAATCGACCGTGTTCAAGGCGATCTACGGCCTCATCAACGTCCGGCAGGGCATGGTGGTCTTCGAGGGCGAGAACGTCACGGCGATGGGTCCGCAGGAGCTCCTGCGGGCGGGAATGGCGATGGTGCCACAGCTCTCCACGATCTTCCCCTCGCTCAACGTCCACGAGAACCTCGAGCTCGGGATGTACCTGATCCGAGACAAGGCGCGCGTCAAGGCTCGTGTCGACGAGATATTCGACCTCTTTCCGCGGCTGGCCGAGCGGCGCGCGCAGTATGCCGGCACCCTCTCGGGTGGGGAACGGCGCGCCCTGGAGATCGGCCGCTCCCTGATGCTCAACCCGCGGATGATACTGATGGATGAGCCGTCGGTCGGGCTGTCCCCCATCCTCACAAAGGCGATGTTCGAGCAGCTTCGTGAGCTCAGGGACGCGGCAGGAATCACGTTCCTGATCATCGAGCAGAACGCCCGCTCGGCACTCGAGCTTGCGGACCGCGGCTACGTCATCAAACGCGGGGTGGTGAGCCACACGGGCACAGGGCAAGCATTGCTGGAGGACGCAGAGGTCCGCCGCGCGTTCCTCGGCGGCTGACCATGGACCTCAGCGAGGTCACGATGCCGGGCCATGCCCCTGCGCCTCTGCTGCGGGACACTGGGCTGCCTTAGACCGCATGTTCGAACCACCCGTCCGGGCATCCTGGATGTCTGTCCGGCGGGCAGACTCAGGCCGGCCCCAGCGCCGCCGGCCTGAGCTCGTGCCAGCCGGTAGCGGACTGATAGGCAGCCGCGGTGCGGAACAGCACGTCCTCGCGCCACGGGGCCGCCGTGAGTTGCGCGCCCATCGGCATGCCAGATGCCGGGTGAAGGCCGCACGGGACCGAGATCGAGGGGCCGTGGAACATGGAGAAGCCGTACGTAAACCTGGTGATCTCGTGGGTGGTTCGGATCATTTCCGCACCCTCCACCAAGGGCACGTCGACGGGGAGCGTTGGCGTCAGGATGACATCGACGTCAAGCAGGACGCGCTCGACGGAGCGCTGCCACCGTCGTCGCCACGCAATGGACCGCGCCATGTCTCGGGCGTCCACCCCAATGCCCAGTTGAAGCCGCCGATGGACGTCCTCGCCGAACTGCAGGGGCGCGTCGTCCAGGCGCTGGGCGTGGAACGCCGCGGCTTCAGGATAGAGAATCTGGAACATGTGGCCCTGCGCCTCGGCAGCACCCTCGAGCGTCACCGCCATTAGCTCGCACCCGAGCCTGGCTAGCAAGTCTCCGACCTCGCGGACAGCCGCGGCAATCGCCGGGTCGACGTCATCGAAGAAGAACTCCTGCGGAATCCCGATCCGCAGCCCCCGGACGCCCTCGTCGAGGGCCGCCAGCACATCTCGGCGCGGCCCGTCCTGGGAACTGGGATCATCGAAGTCGAAGAAGTCGATGGCGCTGAAGACTGCCGCTGTGAGGGACGCAGTGTGTGCGATAGGCCCGACGGTATCGAAGGCTAAGCTCAAAGGGGTCACCCCCCGGTTCGAGATTCGTCCGAGTGTCGGGCGCAATCCGACCAACCCGTTCACCGAGGCAGGGATTCGGACGGATCCGCCCGTGTCGGTGCCCAGGGATGCTTCCGCCATCCCCGCGGCAACCGCGACCGCGGAGCCGCCGCTGGATCCCCCGGGAATCCGTTCCCGATTCCACGCGTTCCGGCAAGAGCCCCAGTGAGCGTTCTGGGTCGTCGCTCCAAGAGCGAACTCGGCCAGGTTGACCTTGGCGGTCAGGATCGCCCCCGCCTGCCGGAGCCTCTGGACGACGAAGGCGTCCTGCTCGGGAGTCCTGTCCCGGAAGAAGTCTGACCCCGCCGTGGTTCGGGTCCCCGCAGTGTCGATGTTGTCCTTGAGCGCCACCAGCACGCCGTGCAGCGGCCCGGCGAACCTGCCAGAGGCCGCCTCACCTGCTAGTCGTGCCGCATGAGTGCGCACTTCGTCGTCCATCCGAGTAATGACAGCGTGCAGGACGGGGTCGCAGGCCTCGATCCTGGCCAGCGCGTTCTCCGCGCGTCGAACCACGTCATTGCATGCGACCATCACGCAAACTCGCCTCCATCCTTCAGATCTGGACCATTGCGTAGAAGGGAGCCAACCTCTGAGGTTTCCGGAACCCTCAGGTCGCATTGGTCCGTTCGAACTCCGAGCATTGACACCAAATCCTCTGACATTTAGCGTAGGAGGTCAAGAGATCACCCGTCCGCTGGTGGAATGCCGGCCTAGGAGCGTAGATGCAGATAGGCCTCTTCCTCACCAACCAGCAGCCGCTCGGGTCCAACCAGCTGACCGCCTTCGCGGAGCAGCTCGAGTTAGTGCGGACCGCACGCGATGCAGGATGGGACTCCGTCTTCGCCGGTCAGCACTACCTGAGCGAGTCCGTCACCCACATTCAGCCACTCCCGTACCTCGCCAGGTTGTCGAGCGAGGCGGGCGACATGAGGATCGGGCTGGGAATCCTCCTGCTCGCTCTCCAGAATCCCTTGGATGTCGCCGAGAACTTCGCTTCCCTGGATGTTGTCACCGGGGGTCGACTGACGCTGGGTGTTGGTCTTGGCTACCGAGACGTCGAGTACATGGCCTTCGGCATCGGCAAATCCGGACGGGTGACCAGGTTCGAGGCCAATCTCGACATCGTCATGCGGCTGTGGGCTGGGGAGGAGGTCGACGCCGAGCTGCCGTGGTGTCGTCTGAGGGCCGCGAAGCTGAACCTTCTGCCGGCGCAGCGGCCTCGGCCGCCGCTGTGGATGGCGGCCAACAGCGATGCGGCTGTTCAACGGGCCGCGCGGCTTGCGGATGCCTGGATGGTCAATCCCCACGCCACGATCACGACCATCGGTCGGCAGACGCACCTATACCACGCGGCACGCGAGGAGGCAGGAACCGGGCCAGGGTCCGGCCTGCCGGTCATGCGCGAGATCTTCTGCGCACGCGACCGGGAGTCTGCCGTCGAGCTCGCTGCGCCCTACTTGGCCGAAAAGTACCGGATATACGCCCAATGGGGTCAGGATAAGGTCATGCCGGAGGCGGAGTCCTTCGACATCGCCTACGAGGAGCTGGCGGAGCAGAGATTTATCGTCGGCTCTCCCGACGACTGCCTCGAGGCCCTACTCCCATGGCGTGATGACGTCGGCGCGGATGCATTTATCTTCCGGACACACTGGGCTGGAATGCCAATGGAGAGCGCTCGCGACTCGATCGAGCTCCTGGCTAAGGAGGTGGTTCCTGTCCTGCGGAACGGCGCAACCTAAGCGCGAGCACCGGCATACTCGCTCCAAAGAGAGCGGGGTTGCCCATCGATACGCAGCCAGGGGACGAGAGCGTGTCCAGCCGATCATCATGAGAGTCAGGGGTACCAATGGCCGAGACGGCCTCTAGGAAGGCGCCTAGCGTCGCTGCGTTGCTACCGCACCACAGCGGCACGTCAGACGTTCTTTCAGTAAACAGGGTCCTGCCAGCCTACGAACAGGTCGCCGAGCAGTTGCGGCAACTCATCCTGAAGGGAGAGCTAGCGCCTGGGGATCGCCTGCCCGTGGAGGGCGAGCTGTGTGCCATCTTCGGCGTTAGCCGCAGCACCATCAGGGAGGCGTTGCGCGTTCTCGCCGCGCGCGACCTAGTGCACACGGTTAGGGGGACCACGGGCGGCACCTTCGTGTCCAAGACGGATGCGTCAAAGGTGAGCCAGTACCTCGAGACCAGCCTCGGGCTCATGTCGGGTGCGGACGCGATCACGGTGGCGGAGATCCTCGAGGCGCGTGAGCTGGTGGAGGTGCCGGCCGCGAGACTTGCCTCCAGCCGCGCCACTCCCGAGCACATCGAGGCTATGCGCGAGGCTCTCGACCGCGAGATCGCCAGCATGGGCCGCGGGCTCAAGTTCAGGGAACACCGTAACTTTCACGGCATCATCGTCGAGGCCGCGGGGAACGGACTTCTCAAGATCATGAACGATCCCGTTTTCAAGGTCCTCCAGGCAAAGTTCCTGCGCCCGGACGTCGAGCCGAAGTTCTGGAACAAGGTGGACTCCGAACACGGTGCGATCCTCGAGGCGATCGCGGCCGGGGATGGTGACGGGGCAGCCCAGGCGATGCTCGACCACCTCTCGACGCTGCGCGTCCTCTATGAGGACCCGAGCGCCTAGAGATTGGTCAGATCTTTCTTCGATACGCCCGAACCTGTTGCGGTTCGGGCGTTTTCTCTGTCCCCTAGTCCTTGACCAATAAATGTCTGATGTTTATGCTGGACGCGATCCCACGAACAGGCTTGCGGAACAGAAGGAGTGCAGATGGCTAGGGTGGATGGCTGGCGAGGCAGGTTCTTCGAGGACTTCGAGCTGGGGGACATCTACCAGCATCCCCTCGGACGGACCATCACGGAGAACGACAACACCTGGTTCACGCTGCTGACGATGAACACGAGCCAGATGCATTTCAACACCGAGTACGCGTCGCGTTCGGAGTTCGGGCGACCCATCGTCGTCTCGACCCTGACCGTGGCCATCGCGGTGGGCCAGAGCGTCACCGACCTCACCCAGAATGCCTTCGCGAACCTCGGTTGGGACGACATCCGCATGACCCACCCGGTCTTTGCCGGCGACACGCTCTGGAGCGAGTCCCTGGTCACCGACAAGCGAGAGTCGGCCTCCCGGCCGCAGGCCGGAATCGTGACAGTGAAGACCCGCACCCTCAACCAGGACGGCAAGGAGGTGTGCTCCTTCTTCCGCACGTTCTATGTCTACAAGCGGGGAGCGGAGCAGCTCCAAGGCATCTTCCCCGTGGGCGAAGTGCCGCTGGCCGTCCAAACCTCAGCAGCCAGCTGACCGATCGACCCGAAGAGAACGGAAATTCATGAGGCCGCTTGAAGACGTGCGCATCATCGCGATCGAACAGTATGGGGCAGGCCCTTGGGGCAGCGTCCACCTGGCCGACCTGGGAGCCGAGGTCATCAAGATCGAGGACCCGCGTTTCGGCGGCGATGTCGGACGTTACGTACCGCCCTACGGGGAGGATGAGGACTCGCTCTTTTTCGAGGCGTTCAACCGCAACAAGCGCAGCCTCTCCTTGGACCTGTCCACATCAGCAGGGCGACGCGTGCTGGAGGACCTTGTGCGTGTCTCGGACGCGGTCTACTCGAACCTGCGTGGTGATGTCCCTGCCAAGATGGGCATCACCTACGACGACCTCAAGCACCTCAACCCGGCCATCGTCTGCTGCTCCCTCACCGGCTTCGGGATGACCGGCCCGCGACAGAAGGAGCCGGGCTACGACTACGTCCTGCAGGGACTCGCCGGCTGGATGGACCTCACCGGCGAGCCCGGCGGGCCGCCAGCGAAGTCCGGTCTCTCACTGGTCGACTACTCGGGCGGCTTCGTCGCAGCGATCGCACTCCTCAGCGGCTTGCACGCGGCGAGCAGGGACGGCATCGGCATGGACTGCGACGTCAGCCTCTACGACACCGCCATCTCCCTGCTGAACTATCCGGCGGCCTGGCATCTCAACGCTGGCTTCACCCCCACCCGCACTGCGCACTCGGCCCACCCCTCCCTCGTCCCGTTCCAGGCCTTCGAGGCCGCCGACGGCTGGCTGATCATCGGCTGCGCCAAGGAGAAGTTCTGGACAAGGCTCGTCGACGTGCTCAACCGCCCCGAGTGGGGAGATGACCCGCGGTTCAGGACGTTCGCCGATCGACGGGTGCACAGGGATGAACTGATCCCCCTGATCGAGGAGGTGCTGGAAGCGCGCACGGTCGAGGACTGGCTCGCGGACCTGTATGCCGCGGGCATCCCCTGCGCGCCGATCAACGACGTCGAGAAGGCGCTCAAGGACGAGCACACCGTCGCCCGTGGCCTCATCGTCCAGACCGAGCACCCGCGCTTCGGGACCGTCTCGCAGGTTGCCTCTCCGGTCCGCGTCGGCAACGTGCCGCCGACGTACCGACGCGCCCCCATGCGCAACGAGGACATGGACCACGTCCTGGGCGACATCGCCTCCTACGACAAAGCCACCATCGCCGAGCTCGCCCGCGAGGGAGCGTTCGGGGATGAACCCCGTCACTCGCCGGATTCCCCGGCATACGAGGTCCAGGGCGCCGCGCGGTGACCCCGTGAGCCGAACTGACTGACCCATCAACCGACGCGCAGCCACTGGAGGTTCAACGATGCAATTCGAGTTCACCGAAGACCAGAAGGAGTTCCGGGCCCTGCTCAGGGATTTCGTCGACCGCGAGGTGATCCCGGTCGCTCGCGAGTGGGAACAGGCCGGCCGCTACCCCACGGAGATCGTCAAGGGACTGGCCGACATGGGCCTGTTCGGCATCACCGTGCCTGAGGAGTACGGCGGCCTCGACCTCGACCCGGTGTCCTTTGCCCTGGTGTTCGAGGAGCTCTCCCGCGGGTGGATGGGCATCGCCGGGATCCTCGGCAGCCACTCGCTGGCGTGCCGGCTGATCACCCTGCACGGCACCGACGAGCAGAAAAAGAACCACCTTCCCGAGCTCGCCACCGGCGAGCGGCGCACCGGCATCGCTCTCACCGAGCCCGACGCCGGAACCGACCTGCAAGGCATCCGCACCACCGCACGTCTGGACGGCGACGAGTACGTCATCAACGGCACCAAGATGTGGATCACGAACGCGCGCTATGCCAATCCGCTGCCTGTGCTCGTCAAGACCGACACCACCACTTCCCCGGCCCACAGGGGCATGAGCGTGCTCCTCGTCGAGCAGGGAACCCCTGGCTTCAGCGTCCTCAAGGACATCCCGAAGCTGGGTTACAAGGGAACCGAGTCGTGCGAGGTGCTGCTCGACAACGTCCGGGTACCCGTCGAGAACCTCGTCGGGGGCGTCGAGGGCAGAGGCATGCAGCAGGTGCTGTCCGCCCTCGAATGGGGCCGGGTCAACATCGCGGCGCGTTCCGTGGGAGTGGCCCAGCGCGCCTTCGACGAGGCGTTGTCCTACTCCAAGCAGCGCAAGGCCTTCAAGCAGCCGATCGCCGACTTCCAGGCCATTCAGCTCAAGCTCGCGTCGATGGCGACCAACCTCCAGGCGGCCCGGCTCATGGCCTACTGGGCGGCCGATGCCGTCGCGCGGGGGCGGGCCGATGGCCAGACCGGCATGGCGAAGATCTTCTGCTCCGACGTGGCGCTCGAAGCAGCCATCGACTCGATGAAGGTGCATGGCGGCTACGGGTTCTCCACGGAGTACGAGGTCGAGCGGCTCTACCGCGATGCCCCGTTGATGAGCATCGGCGAAGGCACCAATGACGTACTACGCACCGTGGTGGCCAAGTCCCTGCTCCGCGGCGACACCAGAGTCGGCTGACGACATGCGGATTGCCCGCTCCTACCTCTACGTGCCGGGAAACGCCGCCGACAAGATCCAGAAGGCGGCGGCCAGCGCTGCCGATGCGGTGATCATCGACCTGGAAGACGCGGTGCCGTGGCCCGGCAAGGAAGAAGCACGCCGCGGTGTTCGCAGCTGGCTATCCGAGCAGACCGCGCCCACCACGCAGCTCTGGGTACGGATCAATTCCGGCGACACCGCCATGGAGGACATCGAGGCGCTCGATGGGGTCCACTGCCTCACCGGTCTGGTGATGGCCAAGACGGGAAGCGCCGAGGACGTCCGACGAATCGGCGAGGTCCTCACTGCCCGTGGCCACGAGGACCTGCTGCTCAGCCCACTGCTGGAGACACCGTCCGCCATCTTCGAGGCCCGGAACATCGCCCGCCAGCCGCGGGTCCTGCGATTGCAGATCGGCGAATACGACCTCTGCGCAGAGGCGGGGATCACCCTTGGCACGGACGAGCACGAAGTGGCTGCGATCCGCAGCCACGTGGTGCTGGCCAGCGCCGAGGCGGGCATCCAGCCGCCAGCGGCACCGGTGTCCATCGAGATCAAGGACACCGAGGCGTTTCGGCGCTCCACCCAGCGGTGCGCGCGGCAGGGGTTCGTCGGCCGGGCCTGCATCCACCCCGCTCAGCTCGCGACGGTCCACGAGGTCTTCACGCCCGACGACGCGACGGTCGACCGGGCCATCGCGGTGCTTCGGCTGTACGACGAGCAGGTCCAGGCTGGCACAGCCGTCGTCATGGACGCCGAGGGACGTCTCCTTGACGAGGCCGTCGTCCGACATGCCCGCCGAGTACTGAGCCTGGCCGATCGCCCGGTTCCCGAGCTCAGCGCCACGTCATGACGGTCGCGACGGACGAGAGCGGTCCGGAGTCAGCCGCCTTCGAGCGCGCCGGCTACGGCATCGGAGAAGTGGGCTTCGGGCTGCGACCCGCGGTGATCGTCGTCGACTTCCAGCACACCTTCACGTCGTCGGTATCCGTCACCGGCGGTGGTGCCCACATCGACTCCGCTGTCGAGAAGGCCGTATCGGTGCTCCAGCACGCACGAGCCGCCGGCGTGCCGGTCATCCACACCTACGTCGCGTGGGCGAGCGAGGCCGAGTTCGGGCGATGGAAGATCCCATCCCTGCTCGAGGTCACGCCCGGGTCATGGTCAGCCCAGGTCGACCCGCGCGTCCTGGACGCCTCGGACCTGTGCGTGCTGAAGCGCTACCCGTCGGCGTTCTTCGGCACGGACCTCAGCTCGATCCTGCAGAAGCACTCTGTCGACACGGTCCTCATCATGGGCGCCGCCACCTCCGGATGCGTGCGGGCGACCATCGTCGACGCCTTCTCACACGGCTTCCGCACGCAGGTAGTGGCGGACTGCTGCGGTGATCAGTCACCCGAGAGTCATGCGGCGAACCTGCGAGACGTCGGTCGTCGCTACGCCGACATCATCGACTCCCGGGCAGCGATCGCGTGGCTGACCAGCCTGCCCAGCGACCCTCCCTCCAGAGAGGCCGCGCCCGGGCATGGACTCACCTAGCACGCAAGAGCACGTGCTCACCGGCTCCGGCAGCCCGATCAGCCGGGTGGGGGTCGTCGGATGCGGGCTCATGGGGTCTGGCATCGTCGAGATCTGCGCCCGCGCGGGCCTCGACGTGGTCGTCGTCGAATCCAGTGCCGCAGCTGTTGCGACGGCCTACGCCCGGCTGCAGCGCTCCCTCAGCCGTGCCGAGCAGCGCGGCAAGATCGTCGATGCCGCCGAGGTGCTCGGTGTCACCCGGCCCCAACGAGCAGTTCGACCCGGACGACTTCCTGCGCCACAGCGGCACCGTCTACCTGCTCGGCACTTCGACCGGCAGCGCCGCCACCGCGGGACTGGTCGGCGCCTTCGTCGAAGACATCGTCGAGGCGGCCCGTCGGATCGCCGCCCGCTCCCCCGCGGCCCGGCTCGACCCGCCCCTGTCGCTCATCCTCGACGAGGCGGCCAACTACCCGCTCCCGTCGCTGGCGAGCGTCCCAAGGAGTGGTGGGGTTTGGGGTAGCGGAGTGGCTCCGGGTGTAGGGGGGCCATCGGCGTGATTCTCGGTGTGTACCGCCAAGTACTCATCGAAGGAGATCTCACCGATGGCCCTG
>NZ_BAAGYN010000016.1:0-66538 GCF_054779295.1 Phycicoccus ginsengisoli | reverse complement strand
ACCGCGCGTCGACCTGACACGCCGCCCCGGACACCCAACCCGCGTGAACGCAGAGGCGCCGCCGACAACCCAGCCGGCGGCGCCTCACCCTGCCCACTTGACAGGATGCGACTACATATCAGTCGAGGTGTCGTGCCCAGGCCGGGCGACGGGCCGCCTGTCGGGCACGCCGCTCCTGCCTCAACGAGGCACGGGTGCGTTCGCGTTCCCGGCGCAGCCGGCGAGGGTCCTCGAACAGGTCGGGCCGCGGTTCCGGTGTGCGCTCGCCCAGCCGGTCCGCCTGCGCCTCGAGGGCGGCCAGCGTGTCGGAGGCCCGGCTCACCTCGGCCGTGAGCTCCTTGAACTGCCCCCAGACGCCCCAGGCCCGCGACGCGAGGTAGACCACCGCGACGACGACGAGCAGCGCCCAGATGAGCACCCACCACCACATGCCCCGACCCTACCCGTCCGCCGGCAGGCGCCCGGCGCCGCTCGCCGGGGCCGGGCCGCTCGCGGGGGTCGGGCCGCTCGCGGGGGTCGGGCCGGGGGCCTGGTCCGGGTCGACGCCGTAGGCGGTGAGCGCGTCGCGGGCCCCCTGGGCGACGGCGCGGGCGACCTCGGCGGGGGCGACGACCCGCCCCGCGCCGCCGAGGCGCCACAACAGCCGCCGGAGCCACAGCGTGTCGGCCGTGCGCAGGCTCACCGTCTGGGAGCCGTCCGCCTCGGTCTCCGCCGACTCCACCGGGTAGTAGTCGCTGACCCAGCGAGCGCCGGGCTCCAGCCGCAGCGTGACCAGGGTGTCCTCGGGTCGCGGGGTGAAGGCGCCCTCGTCGAGGTCGCGCAGCTGGGCGTCCGCCGGCGGCGTGCCGTCGACGTCGAGCACCTCCAGCGCGGCGATGCGGTCCATCCGGAACGTCCGCGTGTCCTGCGCCCGGTGGCACCAGCCCTCGAGGTACCAGCGCGAGTCGAGGTTCACCACGCGCATCGGGTCGACGTCGCGCTCGGTCGACTCGTCCCGGCTCGGCACGAGGTAGGTGAGGTGGACGCGGCGGTGCTGCTCGACGGCACGGCGGGCGTCGGCGAGAAGCTGCGCCTCCACCCCCTCGTCGATGGCCACCTGCACGCGTGCGGCAGCCTCGCCGCTCGCGCCGGTGGCCTCCTCGAGCTTGGCCATGGCCCGCTCGACCGCGTCCCGCTCCCCCAGCCCCGGCACGCTGGCCAGGGCCCGCAGCCCCACCATCAGCGTCAGGGCCTCGTCGCGGCCCAGCCGCAGCGGCCGGGCGATGGTCTCCGCGTTGCTGACGAACACGCGGCCGCCCTCCCACTCGGCGTCGATGAGCTCGTCCGGCATCTGGCCGTAGCCGCACAGGTAGAGCAGCCTCAGGTCTGCCTCGAGCTGCTCGGGCGTGATGCCCAGGTCCCCGGCCGCCTGCTCGATGTCGATGCCCTGGCGGTTGACCAGCCAGGGGACCATCGTGAGCAGGCGGCTGAGCCGGTCGGTCGCGGTCTCCTGCGGCGCGCGGGCCGGGTGGGCGCTCACCGGGCACCTCCGTGGGCGGCCAGGGCGCCACGCAGCCGCGCGACGACCAGGTCGCGCACCTCGGCCGGCTCGTCGACCACGACGTCGGCGCCGTAGCCGCTCACCTCGTCGGCGAGTGCGTCGTCGTCGGTGAACGGCACCTCCAGCATCGTCCAGTCCTGCGACGAGGTGGTGCTCGTGGCGCGCCGGCGCAGGGTGTGCCCCCGGTCCGCACGCACCCGGACCCGGGCGGTGCGGGGCCGCTGCTCCCCCACCGTCGTGCGGATCATCTCCTGGGCCCGGTGGTCGGCCGGCACCGTGTAGGACTCCGCCCGTCGGACCTCCGACACCGCGCCCTCGACCCGGGACAGCCGGAACACGCGCGGTGCCCCACGGTCGAGGTCGAAGCCGGTGAGGTACCACCGACCGTGCCAGGAGGCCAGCCCCCACGGCTGGACCCGTCGGGTCTGGACGTCGTCCGAGCCCGCGGTGCGGTAACCGAAGGTGATGGTCCGCTGGCCCACCACCGCGTTCTTCACGGCCTCGAAGGCGGGCTCGCGCGTGCCGAGCCGCGGCTCGATGCCGACGAGGGAGTCGCCGTCGCGCTCGATCCCGGACGCCTTGAGCTTGCGCAGGGCCTGGGCGGCGGGCCCGGCCAGGGAGGCGTGCGCCCAGGTGCGGCTGGCCAGGCCGAGCACCGCGAGCTCGTCCGGCTCGAACGCCACGTCCGGCAGGGCGTACTCGCGCTGGTCGATGCGGTAGCCGACCTCGTCGTCCCACAGGCCGCCGATGTCCTCGGTGACCAGGGGGATGCCGAGCTCGCGCAGCTCGTCCTTGTCGCGCTCGAACATCCGGTCGAAGGCCTCGTCGGTCTTGGCGTCGCCGTACTGCGGCACGACGTCGCGGATCCGCGACTTGGGCAGCGGGCGCCGGGTGTACAACAGGCAGAGGACGAGGTTGAGCAGCCGCTCGGTCTTCGCCGCGGGGCCGGTGGGTGAGCTCACCGGCCCGACGCTACCGGAGTGGCCGGCTGCTGCCGGTGGCTACTCTGCGTGTCGTGATGCAGTGGCGCGAGGGTGTCGTCGAGCAGGTCCGCGACCGCTGGCCGGGAGCGGTGGAGTATGCCGTCCGCCTCGCCGGCGACGGCGGCACCGTCCGGGCGCTGGCGTACACCGCGCTGGTCGGGGAGCCGGAGATCGGCGACCGCGTGCTGCTCAACGCCTCTGCCCTGCTGCGCGGTCTCGGGACCGGTGGCCTGGCCTTCGTGGTCGCAGCGCCCGACCGGCTCCCGGCCGACCCGCCCGCGCAGCACGGCCACATCGTCAAGGCCCGCTACACGCCGCAGCAGCAGATGTTCCTGGCGGTCGACGAGCAGGACAGCCCCCACCACGCCACCCTCACGTCCGGACTGGCCCTCGACGTGGAGCTCGACGGCCTGCCGGTCGTCGTCGCCGACCTGCACTCGGCCCTGCCCGCGGTGCTGGCCGGGATCCGGGCCGAGCGCCCGGACGCCGTCGTCGCCTATGTCATGACCGACGGCGGGGCCCTGCCGGTCGCGTTCTCCCGCACGGTCGCCGCCCTGCGCAACGCGGGCTGGCTGGCCGGAACCGTCACCGTGGGCCAGGCGTACGGCGGCGACCACGAGGCCGTCACGCTGCACAGCGGGCTGCTTGCCGCCCGCCACGTGCTGGGCGCGGACGTGGCCGTCGTGACCCAGGGCCCCGGCAACGTCGGCACGGGCACCCGGTGGGGCTACACGGGGGTCGCGGCCGGGGAGGCGCTCAACGCCGTGTCCACCCTGCACGGCCGGGGCGTCGCGGCGCTGCGCGTCTCGGACGCCGACCCGCGCGAACGCCACCGCGGCATCTCGCACCACAGCACCACGGCATACGGGCGCATCTGCCTCGTGCCCGCGGACGTGGTGGCCATCGACCCCTCCGACGACTTCGAGGCGCTCGTGCTGCGGCAGGCGCAGGAGCTCGTGGCGCGGGCTTCCGGCGCCGCAGTGGTGGTGCAGGTCGAGGGCGAGGGCCTCGACGAGTCGCTGGCGACCTCTCCGGTGAGGCTCTCCACCATGGGGCGCGGGGTCGAGGAGGACCGGGCCGCCTTCCGGTACAGCGCAGCAGCCGGGCGGTGGGCCGCCCGGCTGCTGTCGGAGTAGCTGTTGCGCGGTCCTTCGACCGCGGAAAGGTACGTGCTCAGCGCACGTCGACGAGGTCGACCACGAAGATCAGGGTCTCGCCCGGCTTGATCGCGCCGCCGGCGCCACGGTCGCCGTAGCCCAGGTGCGGCGGGATGACCAGCTTGCGGCGGCCGCCGACCTTCATGCCCACGATGCCCTGGTCCCAGCCCTGGATGACGCGACCGGCGCCGAGCGGGAAGTCCAGCGGCGCACCGCGGTTCCAGGACGCGTCGAACTCCTCGCCGGTCGAGTGCGCGACGCCGACGTAGTGCGCCAGGACGGTGTCGCCGGCCTTGGCCTCGCGGCCGTCGCCCTCCTTGAGGTCCTCGACCACGAGGTCGCTGGGCGCCTCGTCACCGGGGAAGTCGATCTCGGGCTTGGTGGTGTTCGGGTCGAAACCCATGGTGGTTCTCCTGTCTGCGGTGGACGGGCTCGGGTGCGGTCAGTACGCCGCGAGGATGTCGACGACGAAGACCAGAGTGTCGGTGCCCTTGATGCCGGCCTGCGGCTGGCCGGCAGCACCGTAGCCGTCGGCCGGCGGGACGAGCAGCAGCAGCCGGCTGCCGACGGTGGAGCCGACGATGGTCGAGTCCCAGCCCTTGATGACCTGCTGCTTGCCGATGACGGTCTCGAAGTACTTCTGGGGGGTCTTGGCCGAGGAGTCGAAGACCTTGCCGGTGGACAGCACGGCGCCGGTGTAGGCGACCCGCACGGTCTGGCCCGACTCCACCTTGGGGCCGGTGCCCTCGATGAGCGGCTGGCGGACCGTCTTGGTGGGGGCCTTGGCGCCCTTGGGCATGGTGATCGTCGCCTGCTGGCCCGGCTCGACCTTGACCGTCGGCAGGCCGGCGGCGGGCTTCACGGCCTTGCCCTCGGCGGAGGCGAGCGGCTTGGTGGCCGACTGCACGTCCATGAGGAAGACGACCGTGTCGTTCGCCCCGACCTTGAGCTCGGTGTTGCCCTGGGTGCCGAAGGCGTCCCTGGGCGGCATCGCCACGAGGATCCGCGAGCCGACCTTCTGGTCCTTGAGGCCCTTCTTCAGGCCGGGGAGCAGGTCGGCGGCGTCCAGGCTCAGCCCGAGGTTCTGCTTGCCGTAGTTGGAGTCGAGCACCGAGGAGTCCTTGCCGTTGAGCAGGACGTACTTGATGCTGACGATCTCGTCACCCTTGACGGTCGGCCCGTCGCCGGCCTTGACCACCCTGGTCGTGGTGTCGGTGACCTTCAGCGGCTCGGGCTGGACCTTCACCGTCGGTGCGGTCGTGTCACTGCCGCCCGTGACGGTGATCTTGTCGAGTGGCGAGGCCTTCGCGTCGTTGCCGCCGCTGTTGCCGCAGGCGGTGAGGGTCAGGGCTGCGGCGAGGAGGGCGGCGCCGAGGGCATGGGTACGTCGTGAAGACACGGTGGTGGGGGCTCTCTTCCGGGGTAGGGCCAGCGTCCACCATAACCACGGCGCCTGTGAGATCCCGAAACCGCGTCCTCGGGGCCCGGGTCCACCCGGGGCCCGCGAACCGCCCCGACGGGGCCGACAGGTCAGCCGCGCATGCCCTCGATGAGCCGCTCGACCCGGGCGTCGACGGCGGCGAAGGGGTCCTTGCACAGGACCGTGCGCTGGGCCTGGTCGTTGAGCTTGAGGTGGACCCAGTCGACGGTGAAGTCGCGACGGTGCTCCTGGGCCGCCCTGATGAAGTCGCCCCGCAGCTTGGCCCGGGTGGTCTGCGGCGGCGTGGTCTTGGCCTCGAACACCTCGGGGTCGGTGGACACCCGGGCGGCTCGCCCGTGCTTCTGCAGCAGATAGAACAGCCCCCGCTGCCGGTTCACGTCGTGGTAGGCGAGGTCGAGCTGGGCGATGCGCGGGTGCTCCATCGGCAGGTCGTGCTTGGCCATGTAGCCGCTGATGAGCTTGTGCTTGATGACCCAGTCGATCTCGGTGTCGACGAGCGACAGGTCCTGGCTCTCCACGGCGCGCAGGGTGCGCTCCCACAGGTCGAGGACCTGCTTGTGGATGGGGTCCTGGAGCCCCTCGCGGTCGGCGAAGGCCGTGGCCCGCTCGAGGTACTCGCCCTGGATCTGCAGCGCCGACAGCTCGCGACCGTTGGACAGGCGCACCGTCTTGCGGCCGGTCATGTCGTGGCTCATCTCGCGGATCGCCCGGATGGGGTTCTCCAGGGTGAGGTCGCGCACGGCCACCCCTGCCTCGATCATCCGCAGCACCAGGTCGGCCGAGCCCACCTTGAGCATGGTGGTGGTCTCGCTCATGTTCGAGTCGCCGACGATGACGTGCAGCCGCCGGTAGCGCTCGGCGTCGGCGTGCGGCTCGTCCCGGGTGTTGATGATGGGGCGGCTCCGGGTGGTCGCCGAGGAGACGCCCTCCCAGATGTGGTCCGCGCGCTGGCTGACGCAGTAGGTCGCGCCCTTGCTCGTGGTCACCACCTTGCCGGCGCCGCACGTGATCTGCCGGCTCACGAGGAACGGGATGAGCACGTCGGACAGCTGCTGGAACTCGCCGGCGCGGCCCACGAGGTAGTTCTCGTGGCAGCCGTAGGAGTTGCCGGCGGAGTCGGTGTTGTTCTTGAAGACGTAGATCTCGCCCTCGATGCCCTCCTCGACCAGCCGCTCCTGCGCGTCCGCGACCAGGCCCTCGACGATCCGCTCCCCCGCCTTGTCGTGGACGACCAGCTGGCGCACGTGGTCGCACTCGGGCGTGGCGTACTCGGGGTGCGAGCCCACGTCGAGGTAGAGCCGCGAGCCGTTGGACAGGAACACGTTGGACGAACGGCCCCACGAGACGACCTTGCGGAACAGGTAGCGCGCGACCTCGTCCGGTGTGAGCCGGCGCTGCCCCTGGAAGGTGCAGGTGATGCCGTACTCGTTCTCGATCCCGAAGATCCGGCGCTCCATGACGACACTCTAGGCCGCACCCGTCCGCGGGGGGCCGCGGTCCGCCTGACGGCGCAGGTCAGCGGCCGCTTGGTAAAGGGATGGTCCGAATGGACCGGCCCCGGCTGCATCCGGGCCCGCGCATGCGAGAGACTGGCGCCATGCCCGACGCCCCCACGGACGCGGCGACCCGGACCCCAGGCCAGACCTCGGTGCAGGTCGGTGACCTGACCCGGCACACCCAGTCCATCCTCGAACGTGCCCAGGCGTACGCCGACGCCATGCGGGCCGAGACCGACGAGGTGCTCGCGCGCGCCCGGTCCGAGGCCCAGGAGCTCGGCGCCCGCGCCCGCAGCCTGCTCGAGGACGCCGAGCGCCAGCACGCCGACGCGCTCCGCGACCGCGAGCAGGCGGGCCGCGCCCTGCAGGAGGCCCAGACCGAGGCGCAGTCGCTCGTGTCCGACGCGGCCGAGCAGGCCTCGATGCTCACCGAGTCGGCGACCCGGACCAGCGACGAGGCCGTCTCCTCGGCCCGTGCCCAGGCGCAGGCGCTGCTGGAGGACGCCACCGCCCACGCGGCGTCGCTGCGCTCGGCCGCCCAGGCGGACTACGACGCGGCCATGCAGCGGTATGCCGCGCACGAGCAGGAGCGCGACGCCGCCTTCGCTGCCGGCGTCGAGAAGATGGACGCCCACTTCGCCCAGCGCGACGAGGAGCAGCAGGCAGAGCTCGCGGCCCTGCGCGCGGAGGCCGAGCACGACGTCGCCGAGCTCCGGGCCCGGGCGGAGGCCGAGTCCGAGCGGCTCACCGGTGAGGCCGTGCTGCTGCGCGAGGAGGCCGACAGGGAGGCCACGCGCCTGCTGGAGCAGGCACGCGAGGACGCCCGGGAGCGCCTCGAGCGCGCGCACGCCGAGGCGGGCGAGATCATGGGCCAGGCCCAGGAGCACCTCGCGTGGGGCCAGGACACCGTGCGCCGGATCCTCGACGAGGGCGAGGCCGAGGTGGCCCGCCAGCGCCGGGAGACCCATCGCGAGCTCGCCACCAGGATGCGCGCGCGGCGCCAGCTCATCCAGAGCGCCCTCGCCCGGGCCGCGCACCGGGCACGCTCCGAGCGCGAGAGCGCCAGGGCGGAGGCCGAACGCCTCCGCGCCCAGGCGGAGGCGGTCATGACGGCCGCCCAGGCGCAGGCCCAGCGCACCACCACCGCCGCCGAGGAGCACGCCGAGCGGATCCACCTGTCCGCGGCGGAGACCGAACGCGCCGCGGAGGAGCGGGCCCGGCGCCGCGTGGAGGAGGCCGAGAAGGCCGCTCGCCTCGTGCGGGAGCACACCGCGGTCGAGATCGAGCGCCTGCAGCGTGAGACGCACGAGAACCACCGGCAGGCCCGCGACCAGCTCGTGAGCACCACGGCCGAGGCCAGGGCCGAGGCCGACCGTGTCCGCGCCGAGGCACGGGCCATGCTGGACCGGGCCCGCGCCGAGGTGGCCGTGCTGGCCGCCCGGCGGGAGGACATCACCAAGCAGCTGGGCCACCTGTCCGGCGTCATCGACGCGCTCGCCGTCCCCGAGAGACCCTCGGCGCAACAACCGTCGGCGCCCACGGCGACGACGGACCCGTCCACCCCCACCACCCCCGACTCCCCCACCACCCCCGACTCCCCCACCACCGAGAACGAACGGACCGACCATGAGTGACACCACCTCCTTCCGCAGCGTGCTGCGCGGCTACGACCCGGCCCAGGTCGACCAGTGGCGCGCCGAGAACGCCGGCGCGTTGGAGCAGGCCCGGCAGGAGGCCGCCGAGCGCACCGTCGAGGTGAGCGAGCTGCGCGCCTCGCTGGCGGCGGCGCAGGACGAGCAGGCGGCCATCCGCCGCTCCCTCGAGGAGCTGCGGTCCGAGCAGCGCAAGGCCGCCGCCCCCACGTACGCCGACCTCGGCGAGCGCATCGGCGCGATCCTGACCATGGCCGACGAGGAGGCCGCGGAGATCCGCGCCAACGCCCGCGCGGACGCGGAGACCCTGGCGGGCACCTCGCGGCTGGCCGCCGACCAGGCTCGCACCGACGCGGACCGCTATGCCGACTCGGTGCGGGCCAAGGCCGACACCGAGGCCACGCGGGTGGTCGAGCAGGCCAAGCAGCAGGCCGACGCCATCCTCGACGACGCCGACCGCGAGGCCTCGGCGCGCCGGGAGGAGGCAGAGGCCTTCTACGAGCACCAGCGGGCGAGGGCCGCGGCATCGGCCGCCGACTTCGAGTCCACCCTGGGCCAGCGCCGCGACAAGGCCGCCGCGGAGTTCGCGGCCCAGATGGCCCAGCACGAGCAGGCGCTCACGCAGGCCCAGCAGCGGGCCGAGCAGCTCGGCGCCGAGAGCGAGCGGGCCCACGCGGAGGCGCAGGCCGAGAGCACCCGTCTGCTCGAGAACGCCCGCTCGGAGGCGGAGCAGCTGGTCACGGCGGCGCGCGAGCAGGCCGAGCGCATCCGTCGCGACTCCGAGCGCGAGCTGTCCGCGGCCACCGCGCGGCGCGACAGCATCACCGCCCAGCTCAGCAACGTGCGCCAGATGCTGGCCACGCTCGGCGGTGCGGCCATGGTCGGCGACCTCGACGAGGCGCCCGCGGCCGCCGCGGACCACCCGGCCGCAGCCGTGGCGTCCGGGCAGGGCGAGCAGGCTGCCGCGGACGACGAGCACGGCGCGGATGAGCAGCAGTCGACGCAGGACGCCGCCGAGCCGGTCGGTGAGGCCGATGAGGCGGACGCCGACGCGGACGCGGACGACGAGTCCGATGCCGATGAGGACGAGGACGAGGACGACAAGTCCGACGAGGACGAGGCCGGGACGACGGCGGACCGTCGCGCGACCAGCCGCGCCTGACCCCACCACCGACGACGGGAGCGACCCCACCGGGGGCGCTCCCGTCGCGCGTCCGCCCTCAGCGCAGGCGGTCGACAGGCCGTCGGCCGCCGTGGTTGCGTGACGGCATGTCGAGGTTCCTGGTGCTGGGCGGGACGGCGTGGCTGGGCCGCGAGGTCGCCGAGGAGGCGGTGCGGGCCGGGCACGAGGTCACCGTGCTCGCACGCGGGGAGTCCGGGGCGCCCCCGGCGGGCGTGCGCACGGTGACGGCCGACCGGAGCCGGCCGGACGCGTACGCCGAGGTGGCAGGCGACTGGGACGTCGTGGTCGACGTGGCGCGCCAGCCCAGCCACGTACGCGGCGCCGTGGCCGCGCTCGGTCCCCGCACCGGCACGTGGGTCTTCGTGTCCTCGTGCTCGGTCTACGCCACCCACGACCAGCCGGGGGCCGACGAGTCCGCACCCCTCCTGGCACCCTCGGACGTGGACGAGGACGGCTTCGACACCTACGGCGAGCGCAAGGTCGCCTGCGAGCAGCATGTCCTGTCGGGCCTGCCCGGCCGCGCCCTCGTCGCCCGGGCAGGCCTCATCGGCGGACCTGGCGACATCTCGGACCGCACGGGCTACTGGCCCCTGCGCTTCGCCCACCCCGCGACCACCGACGGTGCGGTCCTCGTCCCGCAGAGCTCCGTGACGACCCAGCTCGTCGACGTCCGCGACCTCGCCGCCTGGCTCGTGCGGGCCGGTGGGCAGGGTGCGACCGGGGTGGTCAACGCCTCCGGTCCGACGCTCCCCCTCGCGGAGCACCTCGACACGGCGCGGCGCGTGGCCGGGCACGACGGGGAGGTCGTCGCCGTCCCGCAGGCGTGGCTCGCGGAGCACTCGGTGGCGCCCTGGAGCGGCGAGCGGTCCCTGCCGATGTGGCTGCCCGTGCCGGAGTATGCCGGGTTCATGGCGAGGGACACCACGGCCGCGCGGGCTCTCGGCCTGGTGACCAGGCCCCTGGAGGACACCCTGCGGGACGTCCTGGAGTGGGAGCTCCGGCAGGGGCCCGGAAGGCCGCGCCGAGCCGGCCTGTCCCCCACCGACGAGCGCGCCCTGCTGGCACAGGCGCGACAGGACCGGGCGTCCCGTGAGCCAGGCACACGCGGGCCGCGCTGAAGTGGGTCTGCGCACCATGTCCGACGCCACCGCCTGCCCGTAGCGTCGTCGGTCCGACCGACCGACCGGACAGGGGGACGACGTGGACGCGGGGACCCGTCAGGTGCCGGTGGCCGGTGGCTCCTTGACGGTGCACCTCCTCACGCAGGCGCCGGCCGGGGCCGGGACCGTCGTCGCCCTGCACAGCATCTCCTCGAACGGGCTGGCCTGGCGGCCGCTTGCCACGACCCTCGCCGGCAGGCTGTCGGTGGCGGCACCGGACCTGCGCGGGCGGGCCGAGAGCTCCGGGCTGCGCTCCACCGGCCTGGCCGACCACGTCCGCGACGTGCTGGCCGTGGTCGAGCACCTCGGCCTCGAGCGACCGGTGCTCGCAGGTCACTCCATGGGGGCCTTCGTCGCGGCCCTCGCCGCCGCGAGCCGGCCCGACGTCGTGGGCGGCGTGCTGCTCGTCGACGGCGGCCTGGCCTACCCGAGTCCGGGCACCTTCGATGTCGACGAGGTGCTGCACGGCATCATCGGCCCGGCCATGGACCGGCTGACCATGACCTTCGCGGACCCCGAGGCGCACCTCGAGCACTGGCGGGCCCACCCCACCCTGGGGCCCGCGCTGGCGCGCACGAACGGCGACGCGCTCGCGGCCTACCTGCAGCACGACCTGGCCGGCGCACCGGGTGCCCTGCGCTCGAGCAGCTCGCTGGAGTGCGTCCGCGCCGACTGGACCGACCTGATGAGTGACCCGGCCACCCTCGCGGCGGTCCACACGCTGCAGTGCCCCGCCGTGCTGGCCTGGGCCGCGCGCGGCCCGCTCGGGCAGGAGCCGGGGCTCTACTCCCCCGCACGCCTGGCCGAAGCCCGTCTGCCGGCGGACGTCCGCACCCTCCGGCTGGACGCCGACCACTACGGCATCCTGCTGGACCCCGGGTGCCTCGGTGCGCTCGCGGACGCCCTCCTCGAGCTCACCGCGGGTCCACGATCCGGACGGGGCATCCACATCCCGGTCAGGTAACGGCATGTTTGGACCCGGCAAACATCGCGTTACTTCTGGGAGGACCCCGACATGGCCACGCTGCGACTGGGCGACGACGCCCCCGACTTCACCGCCAGGACGACGCAGGGCGAGCTGAGCTTCCACGCGTGGAAGGGCGACGGCTGGGCCGTGCTGTTCAGCCACCCGGCCGACTTCACTCCGGTCTGCACGACCGAGCTCGGCCGCGTGGCCCAGCTCAAGGACGAGTGGGCCCGCCGCAACACCAAGGTCCTCGCCGTCTCCGTCGACAGCCTCGAGGACCACCACGCGTGGCAGGGCGACATCGAGGACGTGGCCGGCACCTCGGTCGACTACCCGATCGTCGCCGACGCCGACCGGAAGGTCGCCGAGCTGTACGACATGATCCACCCCGGCGTGGGCGACACCTCCCCCGTCCGCTCGGTCTTCCTCATCGACCCGGCCGGCAAGGTCCGGCTGTCGCTCACCTACCCCAAGAGCGCCGGGCGCAACTTCGACGAGATCCTGCGAGCCCTCGACGCCCTGCAGGTCAACGACGCCGGGCCCTTCTCCACGCCGGTCGACTGGAAGCAGGGCGAGCGGGTCATCGTCGCCCCCACCGTGTCGACGCAGGACGCCCGGGCGCGGTTCGGGGACGTCGAGGAGGTCAAGCCCTACCTGCGCTACGCCGCGGCGCCCACGGCCTGAGGCGTTCGCCCGGCGGACGGGCCCGGCGCGGCCTACGTTGTCGGGCATGAGCCAGAACGACGTGACCACGCTGACCCTCCCCGTCACGGGCGGGGACCTGCCGGCGGACCTCCACCTGCCGCCGAGCGGGCAGGGCCCCGGCATCGTGCTCCTCCAGGAGATCTTCGGCGTCACCGGCTACATCAGCGGGCGCGCCCGTGACCTCGCCTCGCAGGGGTACGTCGTCCTGGTGCCCCACATCTACTGGCGGCTCGGCGACCAGGTCGTCTCCGAGGCCCAGGACGGGCTGCCCGAGGCGATGGGCCTGCTCCAGCGGCTGGACTGGGACTCCGCCGTCGGTGACGGCTCGGCGGCCGTCGCCGCCCTGCGGGAGCGGGACGAGGTCCGGGGCCCGGTGGGCGTGCTGGGGTTCTGCTTCGGCGGCGGCCTGGCCTTCGCCGTGGCCGCCGCGACGCTGCCGCAGGGAGTCGGTCCGGACGCCCTGGTCAGCTACTACGGCTCCGCGCTGCCCGCCCTGATCGGGCTCGCACCCCAGGTGACCTGCCCGAGCCTGCACCACTTCGGCCTGGCCGACGACTACATCCCGCCGGAGAAGGTCCGCGAGATCGAGGACGCCGTCACCGCCGACGGGCGGGACGCGACGTTCCTGACGTATGCCGGCGCGGGGCACGCCTTCGACAACCCCTCACCCCTGTTCCACGACGCGGACGCCTCGCGCCAGGCCTGGGTCGCCACGCAGCAGTGGCTGGCCGAGCGCCTGCCCGTCTGAGACACGGCGGGGACCCACCTCGAGGGCTCCGGGCGACCCCGTGGAGGGTCGCCCGGGCCTCACGCGTCGTCGGTGGGCCGCTGGGTCTGCGGGTTGGTCGACTCGTCGCGGGGCGAGCCGTCACCGGTGAGGGTGTCGTGCCGGCCCGGTGCCCGGTCGTCCTCGGACGGCGCGTCGTGGGTCGGGTCCTCGGTGCTGAGCAGCGCCTCGAGCAGGCCCCCGCCGATCCGCCGGAACGTGCGGCGCGGCCGCTCGCGGTCGAGCACGGCCACCTCGAGCTGGGCAGCCGTCAGGGTGCGGTCGGCACCCCCCGCCGGGTCCTTCGCGAGCTCGCCGACGGCCAGGGTGAGGGCCGCGCCGAGGCTCATCCCGGGCCGCCAGCGGTCCTTCAGGCCGGTCTCGATCGAGTCGGCGGCGCCGCCCATGGCGACGAAGCCGTGCTCGTCGGCGACCGACCCGTCGTAGGTCAGCCGGTAGATCTGGTCCTCGGCGTCGGTGTCGCCCACCTCGGCGACGACGATCTCCACCTCGTAGGGCTTGGACTCCTGGGTGAAGACGGTGCCGAGCGTCTGGGCGTAGGCGTTGGCGAGGCCACGAGCCGTGACGTCGGTGCGGTCGTAGGAGTACCCGCGCAGGTCGGCATACCGCACCCCCGCGACCCGGAGGTTCTCGAACTCGTTGTACTTGCCGACCGCGGCGAAGGCGATCCGGTCGTAGATCTCGGACACCTTGTGCAGGGCGCGCGAGGGGTTCTCGGCGACGAAGACGATGCCCTTGTCGTAGCCGAGCACCACGACGGACCGGCCGCGGGCGATGCCCTTGCGGGCGTAGTCGGCCCGGTCCTTCATCAGCTGCTCGGGCGAGACGTAGAACGGCATGCTGGTCATCGCGCACCTCCCGGGTTGCCCTGGCGCCCGGCGATGACCGACTCGACCACCCCGCGCAGCGCCTCGTCGGCGGCGAACCGGACGCCGTCGACGTTGACCACCGCGACGGTGGGCCAGATCCGGCGCCCGACGTCGGGGCCGCCGGTGGCGGAGTCGTCGTCGGCGGCGTCGTAGAGCGCCTCGACCGCCACCCGCACGGCGTCGTCGGCCGACAGTCCGGGGTGCCACAGCTTCTTGAGCGAGCCGCGCGCGAACAGCGAGCCGGACCCGACGCTGTGGTGGTCGTGCTCCTCGTAGCAGCCGCCGGTCACGTCGTAGGAGAAGATCCGGCCGGTCTGCCGGTCGAGGTCGTACCCGGCGAACAGGGGCACGACGGCCAGGCCCTGCATGGCCATGCCGAGGTTGGCGCGGATCATCGAGGCCAGCCGGTTCGCCTTGCCCTCGAGCGAGAGCAGCGTGCCCTCGATCTTCTCGTAGTGCTCGAGCTCGACCTGGAACAGCTTGACCAGCTCGATGGCCAGCCCCGCGGTGCCGGCGATGCCGACCGCGGAGTACTCGTCGCCGGCGAAGACCTTCTCCATGTCGCGGTTGGCGATGAGGTTGCCCATCGTGGCGCGGCGGTCGCCCGCCATGACGACCCCGCCGTCGAAGGTCGCCGTGACGATCGTCGTGCCGTGCGGCGCCTCGAGCGTGCTGCCCGGGGGCAGCGCACGCCGCGACGGCAGCAGGTGGGGGGCGTGCGCCCCGACGAACTCGGTGAAGGAGGACGAGCCCGTGGCGAGGTATGCCGCGGGCAGCCGCCCTGCGCCTGCGTCCGTGGTCACTGGCCGCCCTTCTGGACGAACCCGCGGACGAACTCCTCGGCGTTGGACTCCAGCACCCCGTCGATCTCGTCGAGGACGCTGTCGATGTCGGAGTCGAGGTTCTCCTTGCGGGCACTCGCCTCAGGCGACGCCGGGGTGGGCTCGGGCGCCTCGTCGGGCGCGTCGTCCCGGCGCTGTGGTCGGCTCTGCTCCTGGCTCGGCATCTGCGTGACCTCCCGCTCGTCGTGCTGCCGCGACGCCACTGCGCCGCGTGCGTCCAACCTAGTGCGACCCTAACCCGATGCCGAGGCCAACTCGCGCAGCAGGGTGGCGGCGTCCGGACTGCGGTCGAGCAGGGCGCCGACACCGGCCTTGGTCCCGCGCAGCGGCTCCAGCATGGGCACCCGCTGCAGCGAGGTCTGGCCGGGGATGTCGAAGATCACCGAGTCCCACGAGGCCGCCGCGATCTGGTCGGCGTACTTCTCCAGGCACTTGCCGCGGAAGTAGGCACGGGTGTCGGTGGGCGGCTCGTGCACCGCCCGGAGGACCTCGTCATGGCCCACGAGCTCCTCGAACCGCCCGGCGTCCCGGAGCCTGTGGAAGATCCCCTTGTCGGGTCGCACGTCGGACCACTGGATGTCGACGGCGCGCAGCCGCGGGTCGGACCACTCGAGCCCGTCGCGGTCGATGTACCCCTGGAGCACCTTCAGCTTGCCGACCCAGTCGACCTCCCGCGCGGCCTCCTGCGGGTCGCGCTCGAGCTTGTCGAGCACGAGCGCCCACCAGCGCATGACCTCGGCCGTGTCCTCGTCCGGCTCCCCGGCATACCGCTGCTGGAGGTAGCGCTCGGCGAGCTCGTGGTAGCGCCAGAGCAGCTGGACGGCGGTCAGCCGGGTGCCGTCGCGCAGCTCCAGGGTCTCGCGGCAGGTCGGGTCGTGGCTGATCCGCTGGAGTGAGGCGACCGGCCGGGCGACCGTGAGGTCCACGTCGATGGCGCGGTCCTCGATCATCGCCAGCACCAGCGAGGTGGTGCCGAGCTTGAGCAGGTTCGCGACGTCGCAGTGGTTGGCGTCCCCGATGATCACGTGCAGCCGGCGGTAGAGGTCGGCGACGGCGTGCGGCTCGTCCCGGGTGTTGATGATCGGCCGCTTGAGCGTCGTCTCGAGCCCCACCTCGACCTCGAAGAAGTCGCTGCGTTGGCTGAGCTGGTAGCCCGGGTTGCGCGAGTCCACCCCGATGCCGACGCGACCGGAGCCGGTGAAGACCTGCCGGGCCACGAAGAAGGGCACGAGGTGGCGGACGATGTCGGTGAAGGGGGTCTCGCGCCGCATGAGGTAGTTCTCGTGCGTGCCGTAGGACTGGCCCTTGCCGTCGGTGTTGTTCTTGTACAGGTTCACGCCGGGCGGGACCTGCGACAGCCGCCGCACCGACTCGGCCATGATCAGCTCGCCGGCCCGGTCGAAGGCGACCGCGGCCCGCGGCGAGGTGACCTCGGGCGAGGAGTACTCGGGGTGGGCGTGGTCGACGTAGAGGCGGGCGCCGTTGGTGAGCACGACGTTCGCGAGGGTCGGGTCCTCCTCGTCCGTCAGCTGGCTCGCGTCGGCGAGCGCCCGAGCCATGTCGAAGCCGCGGGCGTCGCGCAGGGGGGCCTCGTCGGCATAGTCCCAGGAGGCGTGCGCCGCGCGGATGCCCTGCATCGACGCGTACGCGTTGACCACCTGGCCGGAGAGGATCATCGGGTTGGCCGCGGGGTCACCCGGCACGGAGATGCCGTACTCGGTCTCGATCCCCATCACCCGGCGCACGGTCACGCACCCCACCCTAGGTGAGAGACTTCCGGCCCATGCGGCACTCCCCCATGGCGATGCCCCTGCGGCTCGCCGCCCTGACCGCGCTGCTCGACCACGTGCTCGTGCCCCCGGTCGAGCGGCGCACCCCCGAGCAGATCGTCCGGGACCGGGGCACGACCTACCCGGCGCGGCCCCCGTTCACGTGGGTGACCGGCCCGGTGGACCGCTCCGTGGGGATCACCTACGGCACGGCACCGGCCCGCGACGGCTACGAGGTCCCGCTGCGCCTCTACCGCCCCCGGGCGCTGAAGGACACGGACACCGACGCGCCCGTGGTCGTCTTCTTCCACGGCGGCGGGTTCGTCGAGGGCAACGTCGTGTCCTACGACCCGCTGTGCACCCACCTGGCCGCGCGGGTACGGGCCGTCGTCGTCAGCGTCGACTACCGGCTGGCCCCCGAGCACAGGGCCCCCACGGCCGCCCTGGACGCCTACGACGCGACCTCGTGGCTCGCGCTCCAGGGGTCGGTGCTGCGTGCGGACACCACGCGGATGGCCGTGGTCGGCGACAGCGCGGGGGGCGCGCTCGCCGCCGTCACGGCCCAGCTGATGCGCGACCTCGGCCGCTCGCCGCTGCGCCACCAGGCGCTGCTCTACCCCTCCACGGACCTGACGCTCGGCTCGCCGTCCATCCGTGAGCACGCCGACGCCCCGATCCTGACGCGGGCGAGCGTCCTGGCCTTCCGCGACCACTACGCGCCCCGGGACGCCGACTGGTCCGAGCCGCTCGTCTCGCCCTTGTTCGGCCGGCTCGACGGCCTCCCGCCGGCCCTGGTGCAGACGGCGGACCTCGACCCGATCCGCGACGACGGCACGCGGTACGCCGAGGCCCTGCGGGCTGCCGGCGTGCCGGTACGGCACACCAACTACCGCCGGGTGACCCACGGGTTCGCCTCCATGCCGGGGGCCACGCCGGTCGGGCGGCGGCACCGGGCCGAGCTCGTCGCCGAGCTGCGCAGGCACCTGTACCCCGTGGGTGACCCGGATCCCACCGGAGCGGGCTAGGCTCGACCCGATCCGCCACGGACCGATCCGGCACGGACCCACCCGGGAGACGCACTTGCGCGACATCGTGATCTTCAGCGGCAACGCCCACCGTGCCCTGGCCCACCGGATCTGCGGGGCGCTCGGGGTCGACCTCTCGCCCGTGGAGATCAAGCGGTTCAGCAACGACTGCCTCCAGGCCCAGCTGCTGGCCAACTGCCGCCAGCGCGACGTCTACATCGTCCAGCCGCTGGTCCCACCCACGCAGGAGCACCTCATGGAGCTCCTCCTCATGGTGGACGCGGCCCGCGGGGCGTCCGCGGCCCAGATCACGGCGGTCATCCCGCACTACGCCTATGCCCGGTCGGACAAGAAGGACGCCTCGCGCATCTCCCTCGGCGGCCGCCTCGTCGCCGACATGCTGGTGGCGGCGGGCGTGGACCGCGTGCTCACCATGACGTTGCACGCACCGCAGGTCCACGGGTTCTTCTCGGTCCCGGTCGACCACCTCACGGCCATCGGCGTGCTCGCCGACCACTTCCGCGGCACCGACCTCGCCGACTCCGTCGTGGTCTCCCCCGACCTGGGCAACGCCAAGACGGCCACCCAGTTCGCCCGCCTCCTGGGGCTTCCCGTGGCCGCGGGCAGCAAGCAGCGGCTGGCCGACGACCGCGTCGTCATCGACTCGATCGTCGGCGACGTCTCCGGCCGGCGGGCGATCATCCTCGACGACGAGATCGCGACGGGCGGCTCCATCATCGAGCTGCTCGAGCGGCTCAAGGACCTCGGCTGCACCCGGGCCGACGTGGCGTGCACCCACGGGCTCTTCGCCGGCCGGGCGGTGGAGCGGCTGCGCGAGCACCCGATGGTCGGCGAGGTCGTCACCACCGACACCGTGCCGGCCCCCACCGGCTGGCCGGAGCTGCGGGTCCGCACCGTCGCCCAGCTCTTCGCCGAGGCCATCAGCCGGATCCACGCCGGCGAGTCGGTGAGCAGCCTGTTCGACGGGGTGGACCCGACCCACGCGCCCCCGCAGGCCACGCTCTTCGACAAGGTCCACTGATGCGCCGCCGGACACCGGGACGGGTGGTCGGGTGAGGCGCCGCGCCGGGGCGTTCGCCGCGGACGCGGCGTTCGTCCTCATCTTCGCCACCATCGGCCGGGCGAGCCACCGCGAGGGCCTCACCCTGGCGGGGGTCCTCCTGGTGGCCTGGCCGTTCCTCCTGGCCCTGGTGGCGGGGTGGGCGCTGGCCGTACGCGTGCGCGCCTGGCCGGTGCGGGTGCCGGGGTCCGAGGTCGTGTGGCTCGTGACGGTGGTCCTCGGCCTGGTGCTGCGGGTCCTCACCGGCGGTGGGTTCGCGTGGTCGTTCGGCCTCGTCACGCTGCTCGTGCTCGGGCTCTTCCTCGTCGGCTGGCGGTGCGCGGTCGAGGTGCTGCGCTTCGGTGGCGAGGGCCTGGCGCGCTGGTCCGCGCGGGCCGCCTCCCGCCGCTGACCGGCCCCGTGCGGCCGGTTTGAGTTTGGTAAGGCTTACCTAATAACCTTCCGCGGGTGACCGAGCGCCCCACCACCGTGCCGACCCCGGCCGCCCGCCCCGCGTGCGGCGTGGGCTTCGTGGACGGCCTCGCCCGCCACGGCGACCGGTGCGCCGTGTGGACGCCGGACGGGCACCTCTCGTATGCCGCCCTGGCCAGGCGAGTGGCCGAGGCGGCCGGCGCGCTCGGCACGGGGCGACGCCTGGTGCTGCTGGCCGCAGAGAACTCCCTCGACTTCCTCGTCACCTACCTCGGCGCGCTGGCGGCGGGGCACGTCCCGCTCGTCGTCCCCGGGGACCGGCCCCAGCACCACGCCGCGCTCGTCCAGCGGTACGCGCCCGACGTGGTGGCGGGCCGCCACGGGGGCCGCTGGCAGCTGACGTCGCGCAGCGTCGACCCGGCGCACGACCTGCACCCCGACCTCGCCCTCCTGCTGCCGACGTCGGGGTCCACGGGATCCCCCAAGCTCGTCCGCCTGTCGCACGAGAACCTCGACAGCAACGCCCACGCCATCGCCGAGGCCCTCGGCACCCGGCCGGACGACCGCGCGGCCACCACCCTCCCCCTGCACTACTGCTACGGCCTGTCGGTCGCCCACAGCCACCTCGCAGTCGGGGCCTCCCTGGTGCTCACCGACCTGTCGGTCGTCGCCCCGTGCTTCTGGCGGCTCGTCGACGACGCCGGCGTCACCACCCTGGCCGGCGTCCCGCACACGTTCGAGCTGCTCGACCGCAGCGGCTTCGCCGACCGGGTGCACCCGAGCCTGCGCGTGGTGACCCAGGCGGGTGGCCGCCTCGCGCCGGACGCCGTGCGGCGGTACGCCGCCCTCGGCCGCGCCCGCGGGTGGGACCTGTTCGTCATGTACGGGCAG
This sequence comes from Phycicoccus ginsengisoli, assembly GCF_054779295.1. Lineage (NCBI taxonomy): Bacteria > Bacillati > Actinomycetota > Actinomycetes > Micrococcales > Intrasporangiaceae > Phycicoccus > Phycicoccus ginsengisoli. The sequence goes on along the minus strand of NZ_BAAGYN010000016.1, from coordinate 46,579 downwards.
ACGGAGGCGACCGCCCGGATGGCCGTCCTGCCCCCGGACCTGCTCGACACCCACGCGGACACGGTCGGCAGGCCCGTCCCGGGCGGCGGCTTCCGGCTCGACCCGATCTCCGAGCTCGACTGCGGGCTCGGCGAGCTCGTGTACTCGGGGCCGAACGTCATGCTCGGCTACGCCGAGCACCCGCAGGACCTGGCCCGCGGGCGGGACGTCACCGAGCTGCGGACCGGCGACCTGGGGCACCTGCGTCCCGACGGCACGGTCGAGGTCGTGGGCCGCCGCAGCCGTTTCGCCAAGGTCGTCGGCCTGCGGATCGACCTGGACCGGGCCGAGCGGGACCTGGCCGAGGCCGGGGTGCCCGCCCACTGCGTCGACCTCGGTGACGCCCTCGGCGTCCTCACCGCCGATCCCGGCACCGGCGAGCGGGTCGTCGCGACGCTCACCGGCCGGCACGGCATACCGGCCGGGGGCATCGTCGTCCTCGAGGGCACGGACGTGCTCGTCCTGCCCACCGGCAAGCCGGACTACCCCGGCATGGCGACCCTCGTCGAGGCGCACCGCGCACGCAGGCGGGCGGCGGACGCCGGGGCCGGGACCCGAGCCGGCGCCGCGCCAGAGCTGTCCCCCGCGGCCGTCGCCGCCCTCTACCGCGACCTGCTCGAGGCCCCGGACGCCGACGAGCACTCGAGCTTCGTCGACCTCGGCGGGGACTCGCTGTCCTACGTCGAGGTGTCGTTGCGGCTCGAGCGGCTCCTGGGGGCGCTCCCGGCCGGGTGGCACCTGCTCTCCCCCGTCGAGCTCGTCGCGGCAGCAGGCAGCTCCCACCCCGGCCGGGGCGTGGCGGCCGGCGGTGGCCGCCCGACCCCGAGGTGGCGCCGCGGCTGGCACGCGGTGGAGACGAGCGTCGTGGTGCGTGCGGTGGCGGTGCTGCTGATCCTCGCCAACCACACCCACCTGTCCTTCGTTCCCGGTGGGGCGCACACGCTGCTCGCGCTGGCCGGCTACAACCTCGCCCGGTTCCAGCTCACCGCCCGGCCCCGGGCCGAGCGCGCCCGCGGCATCCTGCGCAGCGCGCTGCGGATCTGGGCGCCCAGCGCCGCGTGGATCGGCGCCGTGGCGCTGTTCGCCGGCACGTACGACTGGCGCAACGTCCTGCTGCTCAACCAGGTGCTCGGGGACTGGTCGCGGTGGTCGCCGCACTGGCACTACTGGTTCGTCGAGGCACTGGTCGCCCTGCTCCTGGGTGCGACCGCGCTCCTGGCCGTGCCGGCGGTGGACCGCTGGGAGCGGCGGTTCCCCTTCGCCTTCCCCATGGTGCTGGTGGGCGTGGGGCTGTTGACCCGCTACGACGTGGTCGTGCCCGACGCCGGGCCGTACCGCGGCGCCAACGCCTACGTCCTGCTCTGGCTGTTCGCGACGGGGTGGGCGGCGGCACGGGCACGGACCGTGCCGCAGCGGCTGCTGGTCTCGGCCGTCCCGCTCCTGACGCTGCCCGGCTTCTGGCCGAGCATGCCGATGCGGGGCCCGACGATCATGCTCGGGGTGCTGGCGCTCATCTGGCTCCCCAGCGTGCGGCTCCCGGGGGGGCTCGCCCGGGCCGCGTCAACGGTCGCCGCCGCGTCCCTGTTCGTCTACCTCACGCACTTCGTCGTCTACCCGCGGATCATGGCGTACAGCTCGGTGCTCGCCATGGCGGCGTCGATCGCCGTGGGCGTGGCGTACCACCGCGGGTGGACCTGGCTCGAGACCCGGGCCCGGACGGCGTGGTGGGGACGCCGACGGGCGCAGCCCTCCTAGAGGTACTGCCCGGTGTTGGCGACGTTGTCGATCGACCGCCCGGGCTCCGTGCCGCTCTTGCCGGTGACGAGCGTGCGGATGTAGACGATCCGCTCACCCTTCTTGCCCGAGATCCTGGCCCAGTCGTCCGGGTTGGTCGTGTTGGGCAGGTCCTCGTTCTCCTTGAACTCGTCGACGCAGCTGGCCAGCAGGTGGTCGACCCGGATGCCCTTGGCGCCGACGGTGAGGAAGTCCTTGATGGCCATCTTCTTCGCCCGGTCGACGATGTTCTGGATCATGGCACCGCTGTTGAAGTCCTTGAAGTACAGGACCTCCTTGTCGCCGTTGGCGTAGGTCACCTCGAGGAACCGGTTCTCCTCGATCTCGGAGTACATCCGCTCCACCGTGGCGGTGATCATGGCGTCGACCGTCGCCTGCTTGGACCCGCCGTGCTCGGACAGGTCGTGCTCGTGCAGCGGCAGGTCGGCCGTGAGGTACTTGGTGAAGATGTCGCGGGCGCTCTCGGCGTCCGGGCGCTCGATCTTGATCTTCACGTCCAGCCGGCCTGGCCGCAGGATGGCCGGGTCGATCATGTCCTCGCGGTTCGAGGCGCCGATGACGATGACGTTCTCGAGCCGCTCGACACCGTCGATCTCCGACAGCAGCTGCGGCACGATCGTCGTCTCGACGTCGGAGGAGACCCCGGAGCCGCGCGTGCGGAACAGGCTGTCCATCTCGTCGAAGAACACCACGACCGGCGTGCCGCCGGAGGCCTTCTCCCGGGCCCGCTGGAAGATCAGGCGGATGTGCCGCTCGGTCTCCCCGACGTACTTGTTGAGCAGCTCGGGGCCCTTGATGTTGAGGAAGAACGACTTGCCGACCGGCTTGCCCTCGCGCTCGGCCACCTTCCTGGCCAGGCTCGAGGCGACCGCCTTGGCGATCAGGGTCTTGCCACAGCCGGGAGGGCCGTAGAGCAGGACGCCCTTCGGCGGCTTGAGCTGGTGCTCGGTGAACAGGTCGGGGTGCAGGTAGGGCAGCTCCACGGCGTCGCGGATCGCCTCGATCTGGCCGGCCAGGCCCCCGATGTCCTCGTAGTCGATGTCCGGCACCTCCTCGAGGACCAGCTCGGCCACCTCGGCCTTGGGGATGCGCTCGTAGACGAAGCCGGACCGCGACTCCAGCATGAGGGCGTCGCCGACCCGGATGGGCTCGCCCTCGAGGGAGTCGGCGATGCGGCAGACCCGCTCCTCGTCGGCGTGCGCGACGACCAGGACCCGGCCGTCGCCGAGCATCTCCTTGATCATCACGACCTCGCCGGTGCGCTCGTAGCCGCACGTCGCCACGACGTTCATGGCCTCGTTGAGTCGCACCTCCCGACCCGCCGAAAGCTCCGCCGGGTCGACGGCCGGGCTCACCGCCACGTGCATCTTGCGGCCGCCGGTGAGGATGTCCACCGTCGCGTCGTCGTAGGACTCCAGCACCACGCCGTACGCCGCGGGCGGCTGGGCCAGCCGGTCCACCTCGGACTTCAGCGTGACGATCTGCTCACGAGCCTCCTTGAGCGTGCGGACCAGCCGCTCGTTCTGGGAGGAGATGGTGGCGAGGTTCGACTGCAGCTGCAGGACCTTGGTCTCGAGGTCGCGGGAGCGCGCCGGCGCGTCGGCGAGCCGCTGGCGCAGCGCGGCGACCTCCTCGGCGAGGAGCTCGGCCTGGCGGCGCTCGTCGGACGGGTCGTGGCGGTGCTGGTCGGTCATGTCGGCTCCCTCGGTGGCGATCGACGTACCCACCGGCCGCAGCAGCGCGACCGATGACCCAACCTAACGCGCTACTGCTCGGTCGTCGTGGAGGTTTGAGTCACAGAACGGCGAAGCCGCCGGATCTTCTTGTCTGATGGGACGCGCTCGCCCAGCTCCTCGGGCGAGAACTCTGCCTCCTGGCCGAAGGCCGTGGTGTCGCCGGGCGTGGCACCGGCCTCGCCGTCCTCGCCGTAGGCGCCCTTGGCCGGTCGCCGCTTGCGCAGGGGCGGGGTCACCCCGGGGGCCAGCCGGCGGGTGGTGATGAGGAAGCCGGTGTGGCCGTGCATGCGGTGCTGCGGGCGTACGGCGAGTCCCTCGAGGTGCCAGCCACGGACGAGGGACTCCCAGGCCTCCGGCTCGGTGTAGCCGCCGTGGTCGCGGATCGCCTCGGCGACGCGGGACAGCTGGGTGGCCGTGGCGACGTAGCAGATGAGCACGCCACCGGGCAGCAGCGCCTGCGCCACGACGTCGAGGCACTCCCAGGGGGCGAGCATGTCCAGCACGACGCGGTCCACGGTGCCCGCTTCGACGGTCCGGGGCAGCTCCTCCACCAGGTCGCCCACGGTGACCGTCCACGCGGGGTGGTCGACACCGAAGAACGCCCGGGCGTTGCCCCTGGCGATGTCGGCGAAGTCCTCGCGCCGCTCGAAGGAGTGCAGCGTGCCGTGCTCGCCGACCGCGCGCAGCAGCGACATCGACAGGGCACCCGAGCCGACCCCGGCCTCGACCACGTGCGCGCCGGGGAAGACGTCGGCCATGGTGACGATCTGGCCGGCGTCCTTGGGGTAGACGACCGCCGCGCCGCGCGGCATCGACATCACGTAGTCGGACAGCAGGGGCCGCAGCGCGAGGTACTCGACCCCGGCGGTGTTGCGGACCACGGAGCCGTCCGGGGCGCCGATGAGGTCGTCGTGCGCCAGTCTGCCCCGGTGGGTGTGGAACTCCCGGCCGGGCTCGAGGGTGATGGTGTGCAGCCGGCCCTTGGGGTCGGTGAGCTGCACCCGCTCCCCCACGCCGAACGGCCCGCGGCGCAGGTCGGCACCGACGGCCGCGGAGGTGGGGGTGGCGGAGTCCTGCGGCCCGGTGGTCATGGGCCGGAAGTCTAGTTGCGGGCCGCGGCCGCGTTGATCCGGTCGGCGCTCGTCACGCCCCAGGCGCGACCGGCGCTGGTCAGCACGACGGTCCCCGAGCCGGTGCGCTGCATCGCTGCCACCACGTCGTCGACGCCGTCCTGGGGCGCGGCGTCGACGACGTTGTCGTCCGGCACCCGGAAGACGGCGGCACTGACCGGCGCCTGCCGGTCCAGGTCCGCGTGCAGGGCCACGTCCATGGCGCCGAACACGAGGCACGGCACCCCGCGCTCGTCGGTCGTGACGACGATGTCCGGGTGGTCCAGGGCCATGCCGACCGTGCTGTCCCGGGGCATGACGACGGCGCGCTCGGCGACGTCCTGCAGCCGCAGGCGGCCGAGCCGCCCCAACGCCGTGCCGCGCCGGACCGACTCGCTGGCGCCGGCCCACAGCACCGACGCGATGACGAGCACCCAGATCGAGCCGAAGCCGAGCCCCTGCCCCAGCGCGAGCGGGCGGACGACGAACCACAGCACGACCAGGACGGTGACGACGCGCCCGCACCAGCCGGCCACGACCGCGCCCCGGTTGCGGTCACCGGTGGCCTTCCAGACCAGGCACTCCACGATCTGGCCACCGTCGAGCGGCATGCCGGGCAGCAGGTTCAGCACGGCCAGGCTGCCGTTGATGATGACCATGCCCTGGACGAGCCGGTGGCTGAGGTCCCCCGTCACGAGGGGCGCCACGGCATACGCCAGCACGGCGAGGACGGCGTTGGCGAGCGGGCCGGCTGCGGCCACCGCGGCCATCCGCCCGGGGGTCGAGCGGACCGCCTCCATGGACGTGTGGCCGCCCCAGACGTTCGCGACGATGCGCAGCACCGGCATCCCGAAGGCGCGTGCGGTCACCGCGTGGGCGGCCTCGTGCGCGAGGACACTCACGAGCAGCAGCAACGCCTGCAGGACCCCCACGCCGATCCCGAACAGGGGGCGGGTCGTGAGCACCGGACCCGCCACGATGGCGATGATCACGACGGCGATGACGAACCAGCTGGGCGCGAGGTAGACGGGGATGCCGGCCACGCGGGCGATCCGCACGCCGTGCCCGCTCTCCTCGGCCTCACGGGTGGCGGGGTCGCTCATGCGGCGACCCTACGTGACCACGGTCGACGTCCCGGCGAGGGCATGCGCGATACTTGACCGGTGCCCGAGACCCTGACCCACCGACCTGACGCCACCGACCAGCTGGGAGCCGCCCTGCGCGAGCGGATCCTGGTGATGGACGGTGCCATGGGCACCATGATCCAGCGCGAGGGCCTCGCGGAGGAGGACTACCGCGGCGAGCGCTTCGCCGACTGGGCCGACGACCTCAAGGGCAACAACGACCTGCTCTCCCTCACCCAGCCGGACGTCATCCGCGGCATCCACGACGCCTACCTCGAGGCCGGCGCGGACCTCATCGAGACCAACACGTTCAACGCGCAGCGCATCTCCCTGGCCGACTACGGCATGTCCGACCTCGCCTACGAGCTGAACGTCGCGGCGGCGCGCCTGGCCCGCGAGGCCTGCGACGCGATGACCGCGCGCACGCCCGAGCGCCCGCGCTGGGTGCTCGGCGCCCTCGGGCCGACGAACCGCACGGCCTCGATCTCCCCCGACGTCAACGACCCCGGGACGCGCAACGTCACCTACGACGAGCTCGTCGAGGCCTACCTCGAGCAGGCCCGCGGCCTCGTCGACGGCGGTTCGGACGCGCTCATCGTCGAGACGATCTTCGACACCCTCAACGCCAAGGCCGCGATCTTCGCCCTCGAGACCCTCTTCGAGGAGCACGGGCGCCGGTGGCCGGTCATCGTCTCGGGCACCATCACCGACGCGTCCGGCCGCACCCTGTCGGGCCAGGTCACCGAGGCGTTCTGGCACAGCGTGCGGCACGCGCGCCCGATCGCGGTCGGCCTCAACTGCGCGCTGGGCGCCGCCGAGATGCGGCCGTATGCCGCGGAGCTGGCCCGCGTCGCCGACACGTTCGTGTCCTGCTACCCCAACGCCGGGCTGCCCAACCACTTCGGGGAGTACGACGAGACCCCGGACGCGATGGCCGCGGTCGTCGGCGAGTTCGCCCAGGCGGGGCTGGTCAACCTCCTCGGCGGCTGCTGCGGCACCACCCCCGACCACATCAAGGCGATCGCGGAGGCGGCGTCCGGCCAGCAGCCGCGCGTGCCCCGTGACGGGTCGGCTGCCCTGCGCCTGTCGGGGCTGGAGCCGCTGACGGTGACCGAGGAGTCGCTCTTCGTCAACGTCGGCGAGCGGACCAACATCACCGGCTCGGCGCGGTTCCGCAAGCTCATCCAGGCCGAGGACTACCCGACGGCCCTCAACGTCGCACGCCAGCAGGTCGAGGCGGGCGCCCAGGTCATCGACGTCAACATGGACGAGGGCATGATCGACGGCGTCGCCGCCATGGACCGGTTCCTCAAGCTCGTCGCGTCCGAGCCGGACATCTCCCGAGTGCCGCTGATGATCGACTCCTCGAAGTGGGAGGTCATCGAGGCCGGACTCAAGTGCGTGCAGGGCAAGCCGATCGTCAACTCCATCTCGATGAAGGAGGGGGTCGAGAAGTTCGTCGAGCAGGCCAGGCTGTGCCGCAAGTACGGTGCCGCGGTCGTCGTCATGGCCTTCGACGAGGAGGGCCAGGCCGACAGCCTCGAGCGGCGCAAGGTCATCTGCCGGCGCGCCTACGACATCCTCACCCAGGAGGTCGGTCTCCCGGCCGAGGACATCATCTTCGACCCCAACATCTTCGCGGTGGCGACGGGCATCGAGGAGCACGCGGCCTACGGCACCGACTTCATCGAGGCCACCCGCTGGATCAAGGAGAACCTCCCCGGCGCGCTCGTCTCCGGCGGCGTCTCCAACGTCTCGTTCTCGTTCCGCGGCAACAACCCCGTGCGCGAGGCGATCCACGCGGTGTTCCTCTACCACGCCATCCGGGCCGGCATGGACATGGGCATCGTCAACGCCGGTGCGCTCGTCGTCTACGACGAGATCGACCCCGAGCTGCGCGAGCGGATCGAGGACGTCGTCCTCAACCGTCGTCCCGACTCCACCGAGCGACTGCTCGAGATCGCCGACCGGTTCGCGGCCAGCGGCGAGGCCGCGGAGGAGAAGACCGAGGAGTGGCGCGAGCTGCCGGTCGAGGAGCGGATCACGCACGCCCTCGTCAAGGGCATCGACGACCACGTCCAGGCCGACACCGAGGAGCTGCGGGCCCTCATCGAGGAGCGGGGCGGCCGGCCCATCGAGGTCATCGAGGGTCCCCTCATGGACGGCATGAACGTCGTGGGCGACCTGTTCGGCAGCGGCAAGATGTTCCTGCCGCAGGTCGTGAAGTCGGCCCGGGTCATGAAGAAGGCCGTCGCCTACCTCATCCCCTTCATCGAGGCCGAGAAGACCGACGCGCCCAAGCGGGCCAAGGGCAAGGTCGTCATGGCCACCGTCAAGGGCGACGTGCACGACATCGGCAAGAACATCGTCGGGGTCGTGCTCCAGTGCAACAACTACGACGTGGTCGACCTGGGCGTCATGGTGCCGGCCCAGAAGATCCTCGACGCCGCGAAGGCCGAGAACGCCGACGTCATCGGGCTGTCCGGCCTCATCACGCCGAGCCTGGACGAGATGGTCAGCTTCGCCGCCGAGATGGAGCGCCAGGGCTTCGACCTGCCGCTGCTCATCGGCGGCGCGACCACCTCGCGCGCACACACCGCCGTCAAGGTCGACCAGCGGTACCACGGGCCGGTCGTGTGGGTGAAGGACGCGTCGCGGTCGGTGCCGGTCGTCTCCCAGCTGCTGTCCGACGAGCAGCGCCCCAAGCTCATGGCGCAGGTGGCGGCCGACTACGACTCCCTGCGCGCCCGGCACGCGGCCAAGACCACCGAGCGGCCCCTGGTGTCGATCGAGCAGGCGCGCGAGCACCGCACCCCGGTCGACTGGTCGGGCTACCACCCGCCGGTGCCGCACCTGGTGGCCGCCCAGGAGAAGGAGCTGCTGAGGCGGCAGTCCGGCGTGCCGGGCCGAGGTCACACCCAGTTCGTGCGGATCTTCCACGACTACCCGGTGGCCGAGCTGCGCGAGTACATCGACTGGGGGCCGTTCTTCCTCGCCTGGGAGATGAAGGGGCGCTTTCCCGACATCCTCAACAACCCCTCGACCGGCGAGGCCGCGACCCGGCTCTACCAGGACGCCCTGGAGATGCTCGACCGGATCGAGTCCGAGCACTGGCTGCGGGCCGAGGGGGTCGTCGGGCTCTTCCCCGCCAACGCGGTCGGCGACGACATCGAGGTCTACACCGACGAGACCCGGGAGCACGTCGCCACGACGCTGCACACGTTGCGCCAGCAGGGGTCCCACCGCGAGGGCGTCCCCAACCGCGCCATGGCCGACTTCGTCGCGCCGCGCGACACCGGTCTCGCCGACCACGTCGGGGCGTTCGCGGTGACCGCCGGGCTCGGGTCGCAGGAGCGGGTCATGCAGTTCAAGGCCGACAGCGACGACTACAGCGCCATCATGCTCGAGGCCCTGGCCGACCGGCTGGCCGAGGCGTTCGCCGAGCGGATGCACGAGCGCGTCCGGCACGACCTGTGGGGCTACGCGCCCGACGAGCACCTGGGGAACGCGGACCTCATCGCGGAGCGGTACACCGGCATCCGCCCGGCACCCGGCTACCCCGCCTGCCCCGACCACACCGAGAAGCAGCTCCTGTGGGACCTGCTCAAGGTCCGCGAGAACGCCGGCATCGAGCTCACCGAGTCGATGGCGATGTGGCCCGGCGCCTCGGTGTCCGGCTGGTACTTCTCGCACCCCCAGTCGCAGTACTTCGTCGTGGGACGGCTGGGTCGCGACCAGGTCGAGGACTACGCCGAGCGCAAGGGCTGGACGCTCGCCGAGGCCGAGCGCTGGCTGTCACCCAACCTCGGCTACCTCCCCGAGGACTGACCCCGACGCGCGCATTCCCCCACTTGTTGCCACCTCGTGGTCACCAAGGGACCTTTTTCGCGGCCTCGTGACCACCTGCTGGCAACAAGTGGGAGACGAGGGGTGTGGGTATGGCGCGGGGCGCCGGGTCGTGTCGGCACCGGCACCTAGAGTGCGTGGCATGGTTCCCGCCCTCTCCCCGAGCCGAGCGTCGGACTTCAAGCAGTGCCCACTGCTCTACCGGTTCCGCGCGGTCGACAAGCTGCCCGCGCCGCCCTCCCCGGCGGCGGCCCGGGGCACGCTCGTCCACGCCGTGCTCGAGCGCCTCTTCGACCTCCCGCCGGAGCAGCGCACGCCCTCGGCGGCGGCCGACCTCGTCGGCCCGCAGTGGCAGTCGCTGGTGGAGCAGGAGCCCGAGCTGGCCGAGATGATCGCCGGCGACGAGCGCCGCACTCTCGACTCATGGTTCGGTGAGGCGAACGCGCTGATCGAGACGTGGTTCAGCCTCGAGGACCCCACCCGGCTCGAGCCGGCCGAGCGCGAGCTGTACGTCGAGACCGACGTCGACGGGCTCGTGCTGCGCGGGTACGTCGACCGGCTCGACGTCGCCCCCGACGGCGCCATGCGCGTGGTCGACTACAAGACCGGCCGGTCCCCGAGCGAGCTGTTCGAGGGCAAGGCGCTGTTCCAGATGAAGTTCTACGCGCTGGTGCTCTGGCGGCTGCGCGGGGAGATCCCGCGACTGCTCCAGCTCGTCTACCTCGGCAACGGCGAGGTCGTCCGGTACTCCCCCGACGAGCACGACCTGCTCAGCCTGGAGCGCAACCTCAAGGCCGTGTGGGTGGCCATCGAGCGGGCCGCCACGACGGGCGACTGGCGCCCCAAGACCTCCAAGCTGTGCGACTGGTGCGACTACCGCCAGTTCTGCCCGGCCTGGGGCGGCACCCCGCCGCCGCTGCCCGAGGACGCCGCCCGGATCGCGCTCGACCCGGGCGTGTCGGGTCAGGTCGTGCCGGCCGACGACTGACGGGCGCCGTCGAACACGCTCCGCAGGTCACGGGGGGTCAGGCCCCGCAGGCTGGGGACCTGCACGGCACCGACGATGACCGGCACGGGCACGATGTGCGGGACAGCGAGCGTGGGCACCCCCGCGTCGACCGCCGAGCGGACGCCGGTCGGCGAGTCCTCGATGGCGACGCACTCGCCCGGCTCCACCCCGAGGGCGCGGGCCGCCGCGAGGTACGGCTCGGGGTGCGGCTTGCCGTGCTCGACCTCGTCGCCGGTGATGACGGCGGCGAAGGTGCCCTCGGGAAGGGCGCCCACGACGGCGTCCGCCAGCGAGCGCCACGACATCGTGACGAGGGCGCTGGGCACCGCCTCGGCGGCGAGGCGCTCGAGGAGCTCCAGGGCGCCCGGCCGCCACGGCACGTGCTCGCGGACCTGCACGATGACGCCCTCGAGCAGCCGGTCGACGATCTCCACCGGGTCGAGGTCGACCGGGCTGTTGTCGCGGATGAACCGGGCGGACACCATGAGGTCGTTGCCGACCAGCTCGTGGGCGTACTCGTCGCTCCAGACGCCCCCGGCCTCCTCGACGATCGAGTGCTCGGCGCTGATCCAGTAGGGCTCGGTGTCGACGAGGGTGCCGTCCATGTCCCAGAAGACGGCGGCGGGCAGGTCGGTCACGTCGGCCGAGTCTACGCAGGCCTGCTCACCCTCCCGACCGCGGGACCGTAGGCTGGGAAGACCGGCACCCCGCCGGTGCGCAGAGGAGGAACGGTGATCGAACTCGAGGACGTGCCGGAGCTCGACAACCCCGTCGTGATCGCCGCCTTCGAGGGCTGGAACGACGCGGGCGAGGCGGCGACCGCGGCGGTCGACCACCTCGTCGACGTCTGGGACGCCGAGCCGATCGCGGCCCTGGACCCCGAGGACTACTACGACTTCCAGGTCAACCGCCCCCGCGTCGTCCTCGACGACGGCCGGCGCAGGATCCACTGGCGCACGACCCGGATCCTCGTGGCCTCCAGCGCCGGGCTCGACCGGGACGTGGTGCTGGTCCAGGGCATCGAGCCGTCGTTCCGGTGGCGGGCGTTCACCATCGAGCTCATGGAGTTCGCCCAGGAGGTCGGCGCCACCACCGTCATCACGCTCGGTGCGCTGATGGCCGACGTCGCCCACACGCGGCCGATCCCCGTGACGGCCACGTCCGAGGACGAGGACGTGATCCACCGCTTCGACCTCGAGCCCAGCCGCTACGAGGGGCCGACGGGCATCGTGGGCGTGCTCGCCGACGCCGCCAGCCAGAGCGGCCTGCAGTCCGTCTCGTGCTGGGCCGCCGTGCCGCACTACGCCGGCCACACCCCCTCCCCCAAGGCCACCCTGGCGCTCGTCTCGCGGCTCGAGGAGCTGCTCGACGCGCCCATCCCGCACGGCGACCTCCCCGAGGGGGCCCGCGCCTGGGAACGCGGCGTCAACGAGCTCGCGGAGACCGACGACGAGGTGGCCGAGTACGTCCAGTCGCTCGAGCAGGCCCAGGACACCGCCGACCTGCCCGAGGCCAGTGGTGACGCGATCGCCCGCGAGTTCGAGCGCTACCTGCGCCGGCGTGGCCAGGACGGCGGACCGCAGGGCGGCCCCGGGGCGTAGCCGCCGGTCAGACCCGGACGCCGAGGATGGCGTCGACCGCCCGGGCCAGCAGGCCCGGAGCGGTGCCGTCGTCGCCGCCGGCGGTGAGGGTGCGGTGGGCCCAGCGGTCCACGACCGCGAGGGCACCGGGAGTGTCGAGGTCGTCGGCCACCCGGGCGCGCAGCTCCTGCACCACCCCGTCCGAGGGCGGGGCCGTCGCGACGGAGAAGGCCGCTCGCCAGCGGTCGAGCCGCTGCTGCGCCTCGGCCAGGCCCTCGTCCGTCCAGGACCACTCGGTCCGGTAGTGGTGGGCGAGCAGCGCCAGCCGGATCGCCATCGGGTCGACGCCGTCGGCGCGCAGCTTCGACACGAGCACGAGGTTGCCCCTGGACTTGCTCATCTTCTCGCCGTCGAGGCCGACCATGGCCTGGTGGGCGTAGGTGCGCGCGAACGGCCGCTCCCCTGTGAGGACCGTGGCCTGGGTGGCGCTCATCTCGTGGTGGGGGAAGACGAGGTCGGTGCCGCCGCCCTGCACGTCGAACGCCATGCCCAGATGGTCCAGCGCGATCGAGGTGCACTCGATGTGCCAGCCCGGTCGACCGTCGGGCAGTCCCTTCGCCGGCCACGAGGGCTCCCCCGGACGGGCGGCGCGCCACAGCAGCGGGTCCAGCCGGTCACGCTTGCCGCTGCGGTCAGGGTCGCCGCCCCGTTCGGCGAAGACCGCCATCATCTGCTCGCGCGACCAGTTGGAGACCGACCCGAACCCCGGGTCGCGGCTGATGTCGAGGTAGACGTCGTCCCCGGCCAGGGAGTCCGGGGTGTCGACGGTGTAGGCCGCGCCCGACTCGAGCAGGGCCTGCACGGCCCCGGCCACCGGGACGACGCTCTCCACCACGCCGACGTACTGGTCGGGCGGGATCACCGCGAGGGCGGTCATGTCCTCGCGGAAGAGCGCGATCTCGTCCGCCGCGAGCTGCTCCCAGCTGATCCCGTCGCGCTGCGCCCGCTCCAGTAGCGGGTCGTCGACGTCGGTGATGTTCTGGACGTACTGCACCCGGTGGCCGGCGTCGCGCAGCGCCCGGCCCAGCACGTCGAAGGTGACGTACGTGGCGGCGTGGCCCATGTGGGTGGCGTCGTAGGGCGTGATCCCGCAGACGTACATCCGCGCGGTCGGGCCGGGGGTGAGGGCCCGGACGACCCCGGTGGAGGTGTCGAAGAGCTGGACCGGTCGGCCGGTGCCCGGCACGGAGGGGAGGGAGGGCGTGGGCCAGGAGATCACGAGCGAAGCCTACGTGGGCGCCTCAGAGCGGCGGCCACGGGATGGCCGGCCACTGCCCCGACGGCACGGGGTATGCCGCGGCCTCCAGGAGGGCGCGGCAGCGCTCCTCGAGTGCCGCCACCTCCGCCGCGGTGAGCAGGAGGTCGAGGTCGGTCCGCAGGTCGGACGTGCCGTCGGACAGGGCCGCCAGCACGCGCTCGACGCGGGCCATCTCCGCGCGCGGCAGCGGTTGGCCGGCGAAGCCCCACAGCACCGTGCGCAGCTTGTGCTCCTCGTGCAGGCTGACGCCGTGGTCGAACCCCCGCAGGCCGCCCTCGGCCCGCACGAGGTGCGAGCCCTTGCGGTCCGCGTTGTTGATCACGGCGTCGAAGGCCGCCACGGACCGGGCGGCAGCGGTGTCCTCGTGCACCACCACGACGGCCCGCCCGCGCTCGTCCTCGCCCCGCAGCACGGGGATCCAGCCCTCGGGCACCCGGCCCGCGGGGACGACGTCGACCGGGTGCTCGGGCACCTCCTCCGGGTCCCCCACCCAGCGCTGCACGGAACCGAGGCCGTGCGGGCCCGCGCGCAGCACCGTCGGCGGGACGACGTCCCAGCCGCCGACGTCGCTGACGCGCCGGGCGGCGACCTCCCGGGCGGCGAGCGACCCGTCGGGGAAGTCCCACAGGGGTCGCTCACCGGAGATCGGCTTGTAGACCGCGAGCGGCCCGTCGTCGTCGCCCAGCCGCACGAGCAGGGCCAGGTTGGAGGCGTCGGCCAGCGCGCCCAGCACGACGAGGTCCGCCGTGGTCAGCAGCTGCTCGACGGCGGCAGGGTCGCTCGGCCAGGCGGTCAGCGCTTGTAGCCGTTCGCACGCGGGCAGATGTGGCCCTCGAGCTCGAGCGGCCCCCCGCAGAACGGGCAGGGCGGCCGCCCGGCCGACACCACCGACTGCGCCCGGCGCGCGAACGCACGGGCGCTGGCCGGCGGCAGCACGACCCGGATCTGGCGGGGCTCCTCGGTGAGGACCGAGGGGTCCAGGCTCGCCTCGGGGTCGTCGGGGTCGCGGTCGAGGCACTCGATGACGACCCGCTGGCGCGCCTCGTCCCACGCGAGGCTCAGGGTGTTGACCCGGAACTCGTCCTCGATGGGGGTGTCGAGCGGGGCGTTGTCGACGGCCCCCGCGACGGCGTGGTCGCCACCGGCGCCCCCGGCGTAACTGTCGAGCAGGTCGTTGATCCGGTCGGCCAGCACCGAGACCTGTTCCTTCTCGAGCGACACGCTCGTGAGGCGGCGGCCCGAGCTGGCCTGCAGGAAGAAGGTGCGCTGGCCCGGGGGGCCGACGGTGCCGGCCACGAACCGGTCCGGGGGATCGAACTCGACGAGCGCCATGACCCGAGCCTAACCGGCGCCCCCGCCGACGGCCGCGTCGGCCGCGGGGGCCTCCTCGGTGCGGAAGCGGGACAGGTCGGGCGCCAGGTCGTTGGCCGCGAGCAGGAAGGTGTGGCGTCCGCCGTACCGCACCACCGACACCGAGGCGGGGTCGGCGGTGTAGCGCTGGAAGCGGCCGAGGCCGGCCCCGGTCGCCTCGGCGAGCACCGCCTTGACGAGGTCGCCGTGGGTCACCGCCACCCAGAGGGCGTTGTCGCCGTTGGCCTCCCGCACCTCGGCGTCGTGGCGCTGCACCGCCCGCACGACGCGGTCGGACATCTGCGCGAGGCTCTCGGCGGCGTACCGGTCGTCGTCGGGGAACCGCGCGGAGGCGGGGTCGTCCTGCACGGTGGACCACAGCGGCTCCTTCGCCAGCTCGGCGAGCCTGCGGCCCGTCCACGCGCCGTACGCGCACTCCTGCAGGTCCTCCTCGACGACGACGTCCGCGCCGACGACGGCGGCGATCGCCTCGGCAGTCTCCCGGCACCGCTCGAGGGGGCTGGTCACGAGGCGGGCCGGCTCGGTCCCCGCGAACCGCTCGGCCAGACGCGCCACCTGCTCACGGCCACGGTCGCTGAGGTGGATGCCCGGGGTGCGGCCGGCGAGGGTGCCGTCGCCGTTGGACGTGGAGTGGCCGTGGCGGACGAGGATGACGGTGGGCACGCACGAACCATACGGGTGGCTGCGTACGTGTGGCTGCGTGCCCACCGGCGCCGGACGTGGTGGAGTGGTGCCCGTGATCGTGGACCAGGCCATCTACCGTGGTGGGCGCCGTGAACCCTGCGGCGACCTCAGCGACGCCCTCGACGGCCTCAGGGCGGATCCGGCCACCAAGGACTTCCTGTGGATCGGTCTCAAGGACCCCACGCAGGCCGAGTTCGAGCTGGTCAACGAGGAGCTGCAGCTGCACCCCCTCGCGGTCGAGGACGCCGTCAACGGCCACCAGCGGGCCAAGGTCGAGCTGTACGACAACACGATGTTCGTGGTGCTCAAGCCGCTGCGGTACGTCGAGGAGACCTCCGACATCGAGACCGGTGAGGTCATGATGTTCGTCGGCGACCGCTTCGTCGTCACCGTGCGGTACGGCGAGGCCGGGCCGCTGAAGTCGGTCCGGGCCCGGCTCGAGGCGAACCCGGAGATGCTGTCGCACGGGGCCATCGCAGTGCTGCACGCCGTCACCGACGCGGTGGTGGACAACTACCTGGCGATCGACACCGAGCTGCAGGACGACCTGCAGGAGATCGAGCAGTCGGTCTTCGCGGGGTCCACGACCGTGACCTCCGAGACGATCTACCGGCTCAAGCGCGAGGTCCTCGAGTTCCGGCGGGCGGCGACGCCGTTGGCCGCTCCCCTGCGCATGCTGCACGACGGCTCCCGCTCGCCGCTGCCCGACAAGGAGGTCCGGCTGCTCCTGCGCGACGTCGCCGACCACCTGCTGCGCGTCATCGACCACATGGAGTCCTACGACCGGCTGCTCACCGACATCCTGAGCGCCCACCTCGCCCAGATCTCCGTGCAGCAGAACAACGACATGCGCAAGATCTCCGCGTGGGTCGCGATCGCCGCGGTGCCCACGATGATCGCCGGCATCTACGGCATGAACTTCGACCACATGCCCGAGCTGCACCTGTACTACGGCTACTACGGCGCGCTGGCCCTCATGGGTGTGGCGTGCGTGACGCTCTACCGCATGTTCAAGAAGTCGGGCTGGCTGTAGGCGCCGCCCGTCAGCTCGCCTGGCGGGTCGCCGGTCGGCTCGCCGGTCAGGTCGCCGACATGGTGCCGGTGGCGAGCACCACGACGAGCACGAGGCCCAGGGCCACGCGGTACCAGACGAAGGCCGTGATCTTGTTGCTGGAGACGAACTTCAGCAGCCAGGCGATCGAGGCGTAGGCGACGACGAAGGCCACCACGATGCCGACGGCCATCTGGGCGCCGCCGAGCAGCTCGAGGTGGTCCTTCTCCTGGACGGCCTCGAACAGGCCGGCCGCGGTGAGGGCGGGGATCGCCATGAAGAAGGACAGCCGGGTGGCCGAGACGCGGTCGATGCCGCGGAAGAGCCCGGCGGAGATGGTGGCACCCGACCGCGACACCCCGGGGATGAGGGCGAAGCACTGGACGATGCCGATGATGAGGCCGTCCATCAGGGTGACGCCGCCCTCGGTGCGCTCGACGCCCTCGCGGGCCAGCTTGGTGTGGCGTGACTCGGCCAGCCACATCACGACGCTCCACAGGATGAGCGCGGCCGCGACGACCCACAGGCTGCGCAGCGGCCCGCTGATCAGGTCCTTGGCGAGGAACCCGACGATCCCCACGGGGATCGAGCCCACGATGACGGCCCAGGCGAGCTGGTAGTCGTGGTGCCGCCGGGCCTCGGCGCTGGCGAGCCCCCTGACCCACGCGAGCAGCAGCCGCACGATGTCGCGCCAGAAGAACAGCAGGGTCGCCAGGATCGCGCCGAGCTGGATGATCGCGGTGTAGGCCGTGATGGCGGGGGCGTCGACCTGCAGGCCCAGCAGCTTCTCGGTGATGGTCAGGTGCCCGGTGGAGGACACCGGCAGGAACTCGGTGAGGCCCTCGACGATGCCGAGGATGATGGCCTGGAGGAAGCTCAGCGTCACTGGACTGCTTTCGTGGGGGTGGGATCGGCGAGGCCAGTGTCGCGCATGAGCTCGGCCATGGTGCGCACGACCCGCAGGCGGTCCTCGAGGGCACCGGCGAACGGCGCGACGGAGAGCGTCCCCACGCCGGCGTCGGCATACCGGTGCAGCCGCTCCCGGATGCGCTCCGGGGGCCCGATGAGCGTGGTGGCGTCGATGAACTCGAAGGGCACGGCTGCTGCCGCGTCACGGTGCCGCTTGGCCAGGTACAGGTCCTGCACCTCGGCGGCCGCCTCCTCGAAGCCCATCCGGCAGGCCAGCCGGTTGTAGAAGTTCTGCTCGCGCGAGCCCATGCCCCCGACGTACAGCGCGGCGTACGGGCGGACGGCGTCGGCGGCGGCCTGCACGTCGTCGGCGATCACGACCGGCACCGACGGCGCGACGTCGAAGCCGCCCAGCGGGTCGGTGCCGTCCGCACCGTGGCCCGCACGCCGGCGGCCGACCCGCACCGACTCGACGAGGTCGCCGGAGTGCTCGGGGCTGAAGAAGATGGCGTGCCAGCCGTCGGCGACCTCACCGGCGAGCTCGAGGTTCCTCGGGCCGACGGCAGCGAGGTAGAGCGGGATGTGCGGCCGTGGTGGGTGGACCGTGAGCTTGAGGGCCTTGCCCGGACCGTCGGGCAGCGGCAGCGTGAAGTGCTTCCCCTGGTACGACACGGTCTCCCGGCGCAGCGCCATCCTCACGATGTCGACGTACTCGCGGGTGCGACCGAGCGGCGCGTCGAAGCGCACCCCGTGCCAGCCCTCGCTCACCTGCGGGCCGCTGACCCCGAGGCCCAAGCGGAAGCGGCCGCCGGACAGCGTGTCGAGGGTCGCGGCCGTCATGGCGGTCATCGCGGGCGTGCGGCCGGGGATCTGCATGACCGCCGCACCGAGGCCGATCCGCTCGGTCTGCGCGCCGATCCACGCCAGCACCGTGGGCACGTCCGAGCCGTACGCCTCGGCGGCCCACGCCACGGCATACCCCAGCCGGTCCGCCTCCTTGGCCACCGCGACGTTGTCGCCGTCGACGCCCATGCCGAAGTACCCCAGGTTCACGCCGAGTTCCATGGAGCGAGGCTAGCGGCGGGCCGAGCCGGCCTCCCGGGCGCGGCCCAGTACGGTACCGAGACATGCGCCACAGACGAATGGGCAGCTCCGGGCTGTCGGTCTCCCGTCTCGCCCTCGGCACCATGTCGTGGGGGCGGACCACGGACGAGGAAGGGGCACGCGAGCAGCTGCGCACCTTCCTCGACGCGGGGGGCGACCTCGTCGACACCGCGCACGGGTACGCCGACGGCGCCTCCGAGGAGATCATCGGGCGGCTGCTCGAGGAGGAGGTGGCCCGGGAGGACCTCGTCATCTGCACGAAGTCCGGGATCTCGCGCCGGTCCGGCCAGCGCGTCGTGGACACCTCGCGGCACAGCCTGCTGAGCCAGCTCGACACCTCGCTCGAGCGGCTCGGGACCGACCACGTCGACCTGTGGCTGGTGCACACGTGGTCCGACGAGGCGCCGCTGACCGAGACGCTGTCGGCCCTGGAGTGGGCGGTCGGCACCGGCCGGGCCCGCTACGTCGGGGTCTCGAACTACAGCGGGTGGCAGGCCACCCGGGCGCTGTCGCTGCTGGAGCGGGCGCGGGTGCCGCTGGTGGCCAACGAGGTCGAGTACTCGCTCGTGAACCGGGCTGCCGAGCCGGACCTGCTCGCGGCGGCGCAGGCCCTCGGCTTCGGCCTGCTGCCCTGGTCACCGCTGGGCCGCGGAGTCCTGACCGGCAAGTACCGCAACGGCATCCCCGCCGACTCGCGCGCGGCCTCCCGCGACTTCCCGCGCTTCACGGCGCGCTACCTCGACGACCACAGCGTCCAGGTCGTCGAGGCGCTGGCGATCGCCGCCAAGGGCCTCGACGTCTCCCCCACCGAGGTGGCCCTGGCGTGGGTCCGCGACCGTCCGGGCGTGGTGGCGCCCGTCGTCGGGGCGCGGACCACGGCCCAGCTGCGGACCTCCTTGGCCTCCGAGTCCCTCGAGCTCCCCGAGGAGCTCGTGGCTGCCCTGGACGAGGTGTCCGCCTGAAGGGACGGCGAGGTCACCCGTTGCGGTACCGGGGAGGGCCTGGGCGGGCGACCGGTCAGTGGTCGTCGTCGTCCTCGTCGTACTCCTCGTCGTCGAGGCCGGAGTACACGCCGTCGCCGTCCTCGTCGGAGTGGTCGTCCAGCTCCTCGTCGTCCTCGTCGTCGTCCTCGTCGCCGTCGTAGATGTCGAGGGGCGTCATCTCGCCGTACGCCTGGAGCAGCGCGTCGTCGTACGTCGCGAACGCGTCGGCGAGGTCGTCGTAGGCCGCGATGACGGTCGGGTCGTCCTCGCCGCGCTTGGTGGCGGAGGCCTCGAGGTGCCGCTCGAACGCGGTCACGAGGGCGGTCAGCGCGCCACGCGGGTCAGCGGTCATGTGCCGACCGTAGCGGGTTCTGGGCCACAATGGAGAACGATGGTCGAGTACGAGTACCGCGTGCTGAGCTTCACGCGCCAGGATTCCCGGTCCGAGATCCGCCGCACCCTCGCGGAGCACGCGGAGTACGGGCAGTGGGAGCTGCACCGCACGCGTATCTACCTGGGCGGGTCCCAGCGGACCTGGTTGCGCCGCAAGATCATCCGGGCACCGCGGGCCCACTGAGCGGCCGGTCCGTTGCTGCGGCCGTCGTGCACAGCAGCGTGCTGTGTGCCGCCCGCGGGATGCCCTCAGTGCCGCCGGCGGGCCGGGACGAGGGTCCGCGCGCGGACGAGCAGGACGCCCAGGACCAGCATGCCGAGCCCGGAGAGCACCGTCGGGAGGACGTCGGAGCCGGTGAAGGCCAGGCGTCCCAGGGACGACAGTGCGGCCACCTGGTCGGCCTGCGTCAACGACGACCCACCGCCGCTGGAGGCGTGCGGCGACGACGTCGCGTGCGAGGACGGCGACCCGCCGGGGCACGGCACGACGAGCTGGTGCAGCGGCAGCCCGGCTGCGGTGAGCTCGCGGATCAGGTCGCGGTCGAGGACCACCAGCGTGGTCTGGAGCGGTGCCACCTGACGGGTGACGCGCACGCACGCGCCGACCAGCCCGCGGACTGCGGCATCGACGGCCACGACGTGGTCGCCCGCGGGAACGGCCCCGGCCGGGCAGGGCGCGAACACCTGGGGGAACCGCTGGACGAGCGGGGAGGAGAGGTCGGTGCCGAGCGCCTTCGCGTCCACCTCGAAGGCGGGCGACGCGCCACCGGTCGCGAACAGGCAGAGGGTCGCGACCGGCGTGTCGGCGGCGACGGAGGCGGGCGGGGCGGAGCTGCTCGACGCCGCCGACGGTGCCGCGGTGGAGGCCGCCGCGCGCGAGGAGCCCGAGCGGGCAGCCGGCCTCGGCGCCGCGGTCGTCCCGCCCGAAGCCGAGGTCGCCGCCCCGGAACCGCCGGTGCCGCCCGACCCGCCGGTGCTCGTCGGGAGAGGCGCCGCCGGCACGCTCGGGAGGGGAGCCGGGAGCGTCGGCAACGCGCCCGTGAGCGGCTGGGTCACGGAGGCGAGCGGCTGGGTGACGGGAGCGAGCGGGTCGGTGCTTCCGGCCGCCTGGCTGGGTCCGGCGACCGCGGCCAGCGTGCCGCCGGTGACGAGGAGCGCGGCGCAGCCACGCAGGACGCTGGTGCGGTGGAGTCGCATCGGTGGGGCTCGCTTTCGGCGCAGGACCTGATACCGGGACAACGAGCCGGGCTGCCGGGGGCTACGCCCCGGTAACCGGAACTTTCCTCGTGCCGCGGGCGCGCGGCATACCGGCTCAGCAGGTGGCGACGAAGCGCTGGAGCACCCGCGCCCCGAACTGCAGCGCGGACACCGGCACGCGCTCGTCGATGCCGTGGAACATCGGTGCGAAGTCGAGGTCGGCGGGCAGCTGGAGCGGGGCGAAGCCGTAGCCGGTGATCCCCAGGGTGCTCAGTGCCTTGTTGTCGGTGCCACCGGAGAGGCAGTAGGGCAGGATCTGGGCGCCCGGGTCCTCGGCGAGGAGCGCGGCCTTCATGGCCTCCACGAGCGGACCCTCGAACGGCGAGTCCAACGCGATGTCCCGGTGCACGACCTGGACCTCGACGTGCTCGCCCGCGAGCTGCCGGACCGTCTCGAGCAGCTCGTCGTCGTGGCCGGGCAGGAAGCGGCAGTCGAGCGAGGCGGCGGCGCTCTGCGGGATGACGTTGTGCTTGTACCCCGCGTCGGCGGTCGTGAAGTTGGCGGTGTCCTGCAGGGTCCCGCGGACGAACCCCTGGGCCCCCCCGAGGTGGTCGAGCAGCTCGTCGAGGTCCTCGTCCGACCACGAGGTGCCCGTGATGGCGCTGAGGCCGTCGAGCAGCTCGCGCACGCTCGCGACGTACTCGCGCGGCCACTTGTGGGCGGCGATGCGGGCGATGGCCTCGGCGAGGCGGACCACGGCGTTCTCCGGGTTCGGGACCGAGCCGTGCCCGGCGCGACCGGTGGCGACCAGACGCAGCCAGAGGATGCCCTTCTCCGCGGTCTGGACGAGGTACGCCCGGGTGTCGCCGCCGTCCTTGGCCGGGAGGGTGACGCTGTAGCCGCCGACCTCGCTGACGGCCTCGGACACCCCCTCGAACAGCTCGGGGCGGGTGTCGACGACGTGGTGGCTGCCCTTGACCCCTCCGGCCTCCTCGTCGGCGAAGAAGGCCACGACGAGGTCGCGCGGTGGCTTGGCGCCGCGGCGGGCGAGGTCGCGCACCACGGCCAGGATCATGGCGTCCATGTCCTTCATGTCGACGGCCCCGCGTCCCCACACGCAGCCGTCGCGCAGCTCGCCGGAGAACGGGTCCACCTGCCAGTCCGCGGCGTTGGCCGGGACGACGTCGAGGTGGCCGTGCAGGCACAGCCCCGGCCGGTCGCGGTCCTCCCCCTCGAGGCGCACGACGACGCTGGTGCGGCCCGGGTCGGACTCGACCAGCTCGGGCTCGAGACCCACCTCGCGCAGGCGCCCCACGACGTAGTGGGCAGCCTCCCTCTCCCCCGGCCCGCTGCCGTCCCCGTAGTTGGTCGAGTCGATCCGGATCAGCTCCTGGCAGATGCGGACGACCTCGTCCTCGGGGCGCACGTCGGCGGTCGGGTTCGTCATGGTTGCCACCCTAGGGCGGATTGGGAGACGCACGGGGCCGGGTGCTATCGTTCCGGGTCGCAGCAGGCGCTCCCCCAGAGGGCCTGTTGACACCCTGTCCGGGTGGCGGAATGGCAGACGCGCTAGCTTGAGGTGCTAGTGCCCTTTATCGGGCGTGGGGGTTCAAGTCCCCCTCCGGACACCAACGCAGAAGGACCCCGACACGCTTTTGTCGGGGTCCTTCTGCGTTGAGTCGAGCGGGTGGACTTGGGAGGAGCCCGCGAGGGACGAGCGGGCGATGGCTCCCCCTCCGGACACCAGCGAAGAAGGACCCCGACATGCTTTTCGTCGGGGTCCTTCTTCGTTGGATCGAGCAGGTGGACTTGGGACGAGCGGGCGACGGCTCCCCCTCCGGACACCAACGCAGAAGGAGCCCGACACGCTTTTCGTCGGGGTCCTTCTCACGTATGCCGCGCCGGGCCTGGCCGGCCGGCAGCCAGTCCGAGGACGACAGCGGTCCGCCGGGTCACCGTTCGGAGGGGCCGGCACCTGTGGCGCCGGGGGCGGTGGCCGACCACTCCCTGGCCCACGCCCGGCACCGCTGCCGGTCAGGCCGAGCCGGACCAGGAGCGCGAGGACCGCCACTCCACCTACGGCCCGTGCGGGCCCGTGCCCGGAGGACCACCAGACCCGGCGCGGCCGCTTCCTGCCGGGGAGTCCGTCGCAGGTGCCTGCGCTTCGGACGGCTCGCTGGACCCAGCCCTGCGGGACCTGACCGCCCGACCTACCTCGGCAACAGCCCGAGCGATGAGGATGGTGCTCGTCAGGAAGACCCAGGCCGCGGCGAAGAAGACCACGTAGAAGCCCCGCCCCCACGACTCGGCCATGCACACGTCGTCGCCGGGGTCGCAGGTGATGCTCGCGGCCCACCAGATGAGGGGAATGCCGACGACGAGAACCCCTGTAGCGCGAGGAAGAACCGCTGGAACGCGGTGAGCTCCCGCCTCGCGCGGCGATCCCACAGGAATCGCCACGACGTGAAGACCCTGCTCATGACCCGTACCTCCCCACTGGGGCCAACTCGAGCGTGACCCTTTGCGGGGTCACCGCGGAAGGGGCGTTGGTCCCGCATCCGCCTCGGGAGGGCGAGAGAGTCCCGGACGTCGAGAGCACTGGTCCTGCGGCAGTGGCGTGAAAATGCGAGACCCAGGGACCGGGGCCGGTCAGGGTCTCTCGGAGGGGCCGGCACCCGTGGCGCCGGGAGCGGTGGCCGACCACTCCCTGGCCCACGCCCGGTACCGCTGCCGGTCCAGGCCGCGCCGGACCAGGAGGGCGAGGACCGCCAGGCCACCGCCAGCGGCCATCCAGCCGCTGGCGGCCACGAGCAGGCTGATGGCAGCCGCCCGGGCCGCCGACAGGGGTCGCGGTGCCGGCCATCCGCGGTGGTCGAGCCACGTGGGGACCTGGGCGCCGGCACGCAGCCCACGCGCGGCCGGGACGAGGCCCTCGCGGCTGCCTCCGCCGGGCAGCTCCCACCGGGCCCGGACCTGGACCGGCACCGCCACCATCTCGCCGGCCCCATCGAGCACCAGTGGTCGCGTGTCCTCCTGGAGGACCGCGACGACCTCGTGACCGCCGGCCCGCTGCTGCGCGGCCTCGGCCACGAGGTTGCGGTCCACGGCCAGTCCGAGACCGACCAGGACCGGGACCAGCGCGGCGAGCACGAGCAGTACCGCCAGCCGCGTCGCTGCCTCGACCCGGTCCGAGCCGCGCACCAGCGTGCCGGCTGGGGCACGCAGGACCCGGTACTGCCGCGTCACCCACGCCGTGACGCCCGAACGGTCCGGTGCGCGCGCGGGCCGCCTCGCGTGCGGGACGGGGCGATGGGCGTTGTCGGTGGGCACCGGGGTTCGCCGCCTCAGGACCGGCTGACGCTGCGGGAGGCCGGCGTGATGAGGCCGTAGTGGCCGTCGTACCGGTGGTAGAGGACGCATCCCCGCCGTCCGGTCGTCGCGTCCCGGAAGAAGCAGAACGGCAGGCCGCTGAGGTTGAGTCGCTCCACGGCCTGGGCAGTGGTCAACCGGGGCGCGGTCTGGGGGCTGACCGTCACCTCCGGCCCTTAGGTGTCACCGGCTCCGGGCCGGGGTGAGAGGGCGTACGCCAGGCGCAGCCCCGTGGGACCGGCCCGGTAGACGACGCAGTCGATGCCCGTCCGGGCGTCCTCGAACAGGTGGAAGTCGTAGTCCAGCAGCTCGAGGTCCTGGACCGCCTCGTCGACGGTCCGGCGCACGATGTCGTATGCCTTGTGCCGCACCACCTCCCGCTCGAACTCCGGGCGGGGGTACCAGCTGTGCCGGTGGGTCGGCTGCGTCTCGTGCTGCCACTCGTGCAGGGCCGACGACGGCTCGTGGCCGCGCCGGGCCTCCCAGTGCCGGGCCGCGCGCTGGACCAGGCGCCGGAGCCGGGCGTCGAGCAGGTCGACGGCCTCGTGGGCGCTCGTCGCCTCGACCTGGGCCCGGACCAGCCGTCCGTCGATGTCGAGGTTCGCCTGCGCCACCACCGGGCGCGGGACGGCCGGGTCACCGTGCCGGCTCAGCCGCACCCAGGCCGACGTCACGGGGGCGTGGGTGTGCCGGGCGGCCCTTGCGACCTTGGCGCGGACGACGTCCGCGAGGCCGGGTTCGTCCACCCCGCTGATCGTCACCCTCACGTCGTGCGGGGTCAGGGACTGGGTCACCTGCACGGTGTCACCTCCGGGTCGATGTCTGCTGCCACCCCGTTCGTACGCCGTCCGGGTGCGGTGGGCGCAGGGCCGAACGTCCTTGGCACGCATCGCAGTCCGGGACCAGGGTGGCGTTCGTGGGCAGTGACGCAGCGGTCCATGGCTTCCGGGACCGGGTCGACGCCGGTCAGCACCTGGCCGTGCTGGTCCGGGACCTGCGTGGAGCCGACGTCGTGGTGCTCGGACTGCCGCGGGGCGGCGTCCCGGTCGCCGCCAAGGTCGCGCGGACCCTGCCGGCCCCACTGGACGTGGTCGTCGCCCACAAGCTCGGTGCACCGCAGCAGCCCGAGCTGGCCATGGGGGCGGTCGGCGAGGAGGGGATCCTGGTCGTCGATGACCGGATCGTGCGCGGGTGCCACGTCCCCGAAGAGGAGCTGGCCGGGCTGGTCGCCGAGCAGGAGCGGGAGGTGGCCCGTCGGGCCACCCGCTTCCGGGCCGGCAGGCAGCCGACGTGCCTCACAGGACGGACTGCCGTGGTCGTCGACGACGGGGTCGCCACCGGCGCCACCGCGCGAGCCGCCTGTCTGGTGGCGCGGGCACGCGGTGCCGCACGCGTCGTGCTGGCCGTCCCCGTCTGCGCCCCCGACGCTGCGGTGAGGCTGCGTGAGGTGTGCGACTCGGTGCGGCCCCTCGTCCTGCCACGCCACCTGCGCTCGGTGGGCGAGTGGTACGAGGACTTCCCGCAGACGACGGACCAGGAGGTCCTCGAGGTGCTCCGACGGGCCGCCGACCACGAGAGGTCGGGCCGGCCCGGTCCGGCTGCTGCTCAGCGCTCCCGGTTCACGGGCACCAGCGGGTAGTCCGGACCGCACGGCAGCGCGGGCGGCCGCCGCCGAGCGGCCCGGGCCGGGGACCCTGTCGCTGGGTCGGGTGGAGGCTGCGTGACCGTCCGAGAGCCCGGCGCAGGCGCCGGGGACTGTGGGGCGGGCGCGGCGCGGGGGTGCAGGTCCGCGAGCAGCGCATCCACCTCCCGCAGTGCAGCGGCCACCTGCCGGCCGCCCTCGTCGTGGACGATCGGCAGCAGCGCCCGCAGCCGGTCGCGGATCCCTTCGAGGCGGGCGACCAGTCCTTCCGGACGTTCACCGGCGTCGCGATCGGGCACCCGGCCGACCGGACGGTGGACGGGGCGACGCGCGTGCGTCGCCGGCTCGGGTCGGGAGGACACGTGGGCGCTGCGCGGGGTGGTCATGACCGGTCCTCCAACCGGTGCAGGGCCATGGTCACGGTGGCGAAGGCCCGGGCGTGCGCGGGAACGATGCGTTCCCGCGTGGCGATGCGCAGCAGCACACGAGCGTGGCGCAGCACCCGGTCGTCGTCCACCCCCTGCAGGAGCGCCTCCGCGGCGGGGCCGGGGGACCACGACGGCTCCATCACCTGGCGCAGGAGGTGGATCACCACACCCTGCGGGGACCGGAGGTCGACGGCGATGCCCCGCGGAGGGGCTGGGACGGGAAGGGACAGCACTGGTTGGGGGACGGGGAGCACGAATGCCTCCAAGGGGCCTGTGACATGCGGAGGATGGATTCCGCTCGGTGAGCCATGCAGCCCGGGTGGGCGGGACCCCGGCCGGCTGGCTGACCGACCGGGACCCGTCTGCCGGGCGTCGCGACCTCCCAGCACCGACAGCACCCCCGGCACCCCGCCCCGGCCAGGGCGGTGAACGCGGCTTCCCACGCTCGGCGTCGGATCCTCCGTCGGTATCGCCCTCGTGACCGGGGGCGCACCACCATTGGGCCGAACGCTTCGGTGGGGCCATAGGGACCTTGGTCCCGTGTGTTCACGACCGCTGTCGCCCGTTCGGCTCCCTGCGCCTGCGAGGCCGTCCAGCCGGTGCCGCTGGCGCTCACGGGACCTTGGCCCCTGCGGCGGCGGTTCCCGTACCGGGGAGGGTGGGTAGGACGAAGGAGACCCGATGACCAGCTCCCCCGCGGCGCCCAGGGGCAGCATCGTGGTCGGGATCGACGCCGACCACCCCGTGGAGGCGGTCCTCGACGCCGCGGTGGACGCGTCCCGGCGCAGCGGGCGCCGGGTGCACCTGGTGAACGCGACCGGCCAGGGCGTGGCCCCGTGGACGCCGGCGCTCCTCGATCAGCAGGCCGCGCGGCTGGAGCGGGTGCGGCTGGGACTGCAGGAGCGGCTCGAGCACCCGGTGACCGCGGAGACGGTCGTGGGCGGGGCCGCCCGGGCCCTCGTCGACGCCAGCCACGAGGCGTACCGCGTCGTCGTCGGGGCAGGGCACCTCAGGGCCCTCCCGGCGGCGGTCCTGGGGGCGACGACCCAGCAGGTGGCGGCCCACGCGCGGTGTCCCGTCCTCGTCGTCCCCACGGCGGCCGCCGCCCCCACGGCGGGCTTCGTCGTGGTCGGGGTCGACCCCGATCCGCACGGGGAGCCGGCCCTCGAGACCGCCTTCGCCGAGGCGTCGGCCCGCGGGGTCCCGCTCCTGGCTGTGCACGCCTGGTGGTGGGAGCCACCCGACCCCCTGGCCACCGAGCCGGAGTGGTTCGGGGACTGGGGAGAGCTCGCCGACGCCCAGCACGTGGTCCTGGCCGAGATGCTGAGCGGGTGGCAGGAGCGGTACCCGGACGTGGAGGTGCGACCACGCCTGGTGCGCGGACAGGCCGTGCCGGTGCTCTGCGACGAGGCCCGCGAGGCCCAGCTGCTCGTCGTGGGCAGTCGCGGGCGCGGCGGGTTCGCCGGCCTGCTCCTCGGCTCGGTGGGCACCCGGCTGCTGCACCTGAGCCCGCGTCCCCTGCTCGTCGTCCCCTCGACGGCCCGAGACGTCAACGGGCAGGACAGGCCCCGCCCCCGGGCCGCCACCGAGGGGTGAGGCGGCCAGCCGAGACCTCAGCGCCCGGCCACAACTCAGCGCGTGGGCGCCTCGGGGGCCGGCAGCACGACCACGGGGCACCCGGCGTGCTCGAGCAGCGAACGGGTCACCGGCCCGAGCGGCAGCCCGGGGAACGGTCCGGTCCCGCCGCGGCCGAGGACGAGCAGGGAGGCTCCCCAGGACAGGCCCTCCAGGGCGCGCTCCGGGCGGGCGTCGACCAGCTCCCCCCGGATCTCGAGACCGGGATCGAGGCGCTGCGCCAGGGCGAGCGCGCGGTCGAGCGACTCCTGCGCCTGGTGCCGCAGGTCACGCACGACCGTCGCGAGCGGTCCTGCCCTGTCCGCCGGGGTGGGCCGCGGCATCCGGGGCGTCGTCCCGCCCCCGTCCCCCCAGCCGCACGCGAGCACGAGCGGCGCACCCTCTCGCGAGGCGTGCTCCACGGCATACCGCACCGGACCCTCGATGGTCTCGGGGCCGACGGCGACCCCGACGACCACGGCCTCCCGGGGCCGTGGGTCGGGACGCCCGCGCACCACCACGACGGGACAGCCGGAGCGCGAGGCGGTGATGATCGAGGTCGAGGACTCCGACGCCGGCAGCCCGGTGCGTCCACGGCAGCCGACCACCAGCACCTGGGCGGTCCGGGACTGGTCCACGAGCACCCCGCCGGGCTGCCCCCGGCGCACGGCCCCGGCGCGGATCACCCCCGGCTGGTGGGCCTCCGCCAGGGCCACGGCGTCCGCGAGTGCCTCCTCGGCGTCCGCCGGGCGCAACGGCGCCCTGCGGGTCGCCGTCCGGTGCGCGCCGGGCACTCCCGTGTCGTCGGCCGCCACGACGACCCGCAGCGGGACCCTCCGGTGCGAGGCCTCCCGCGTGGCCCACCCGACGGCTCGACGGCTCCCGGCGGACCCGTCGTAGCCGACGACGACCGGGCCGGGGGAGGACTCTCCGACGGCGACGGCCACGGGGCGGATCGGGTCCATGACCACACCGTGGCCGACCCGGGAACCCCGCGCACGGGTCGTAGGTCCCTGGCCGCCGGCCGGGACCTTGGACCCTGAGCACCCACCGGGTGGCGAGCCGAGCATGGTCGGCAGGAGCCGGGGGCTGGAGGCCGAGATGACCACGGTGTGGGTGGTGTACGAGTCCATGTTCGGGAACACCAAGGAGGTGGCCCACGCGATCGCGGAGGGGCTGCGGGACTGGGCCTGGGTGGAGGTGCACCCCGTCGACGCCGTGCCCCCTGACCTGATCGGCGTCGACCTGCTCGTCGTCGGGGGGCCCACCCACGCGTTCGGGCTGAGCCGTCCGTCCACCCGAGAGGACGCCAGGCAGCGGCTCGGGGACGGCACCCCCGTGAGCAGGCGCGGGATCCGTGAGTGGCTCGAGGGACTCGCCCAGGAGAGGCACACGCCCCCGTTCGCCTTCTTCGACACTCGCGTGAACCGCCCCCGCGTTCCGGGCTCGGCCGCGCGCCGGGCCGCGACGCTGGTCCGGCGCCAGCACCGGGCCGTGGCCGCGCCACCCATGTCGTTCTGGGTGTCCGGCGCGATGGGGCCCCTCGTCGCCCACGAGCTCGACCGGGCCCGCTACTGGGGACGCTCCCTGAGCGCCGTCGTCGGGCCGGGTCTGGGCAAGACGGTGCGCTGAGCGGCACCCCTGTGCCGACGCCCGACTCGCCCGCTGCTCCCCCGTTCGGACCATTTCGCACCGGGAGGTCGGGTGACCTGCGGCGCGCCCGCGACCGGCGGGCCCGGCGCCGTCCTACCGTCGAACCGTGAGCACTCGCACCATGCACCGCACCCAGGGCCACCACCCCCGCGTCCTGCGCGGCGCCCGGGGCTGGATCTGGGTCTGCGAATGCGGCAGCGCGTCCTGTCGCACGCCGGACCGCGCCCCGCTCCCTTGGCGCACCGCCCTCATCGGCGCCCTCCTGCACTCCGGCAGCATCGCCTCCTGAGCGTCCGGCGACCCCCGCGCCCGCGGGCGGAGCCCTCCACGCACGGAGCCCGGGACCTGTGGCTGCGGGCGGCCCAGCCGTCGTCCCGTCGGCGGTTGGCAGATGGGCCGCAGTCCTGCATTGTTCGAGGACCACTGCGATCCAGGAAGGCAGCTCGATGAAGATCGGCATTCCCCGCGAGGTCAAGAACAACGAGTACCGCGTGGCCATCACGCCCTCCGGCGTCCACGAGCTGGTGCGGCACGGGCACGAGGTCTACGTCGAGCAGGAAGCCGGCGTCGGCTCCTCGATCCTCGACGAGGACTACGTCGGCGCGGGCGCCACGATCCTCGACACCGCCGACAAGGTCTGGGAGACGGGCGACCTCGTCCTCAAGGTCAAGGAGCCGGTGGCCGAGGAGTACGCGCGCATGCGCGAGGGCCAGACGCTCTTCACGTACCTGCACCTCGCGGCGGACAGGGCGCTCACCGAGGAGCTCCTGCGCCGCAAGGTGACCGGCATCGCCTACGAGACGGTCGAGCTGCCGGACCGCACCCTCCCCCTCCTGGCCCCCATGTCCGAGGTCGCGGGCCGGCTCGCCCCCCAGGTCGGCGCGCAGACCCTCATGCGCGCGCAGGGTGGTCGCGGCGTCCTGATGGGCGGCGTCAGCGGGGTCTATGCCGCCAAGGTCGTCGTCATCGGCGCCGGTGTCTCCGGCATGAACGCCGCCGCCATCGCCCTGGGCATGCAGGCCGAGGTGCTGCTGCTCGACCGCGACATCGCCAAGCTGCGGCACGCCGACTTCGTCTACCAGGGCCACTGCCAGACCGTCGCCTCCAACACCTACGAGATCGAGCGCGCCATCAGCGACGCCGACCTGGTCATCGGCGCGGTGCTCGTCCCGGGCGCCAAGGCCCCGAAGCTCGTCACCAACGAGCAGGTCTCGCGGATGAAGCCCGGATCCGTCCTCGTCGACATCTCGATCGACCAGGGCGGCTGCTTCGAGGACTCCCGGCCCACGACGCACGACGACCCGACGTACGAGGTGCACAGCTCGGTCTTCTACTGCGTCGCCAACATGCCCGGCGCCGTGCCCCACACCAGTACCTACGCCCTCACCAACGTGACGCTCCCGTATGCCGTGGAGCTGGCCGACCGGGGCTGGCGCGAGGCGCTGCGCGAGAACCACCCGCTGGCCCTGGGCCTCAACACCCACGACGGCGCCGTCACCAACGGACCCGTGGGCGACGCACACGGCCTGGAGTCGGTCGAGCTCGAGACGATCCTCGGCAAGGCCTAGTGACAGTCGGGGGGCCGGCCGCCCTCGGCTCCCCGGCGGCTGTCGGCCCGCGCGGTTAGCCTCGGCACGTGCTGTTCGCCGACGTCGTCGCCGCCTCCACCGCCGCTGCCGCCACGCGGTCCCGGCTGGCCAAGACCGCCGCCGTCGCGGACGCCCTGCGGGCTGCCGGCCCCGACGAGGCGGGCACCGTGGCCGCCTACC
Source organism: Phycicoccus ginsengisoli (assembly GCF_054779295.1). Lineage (NCBI taxonomy): Bacteria > Bacillati > Actinomycetota > Actinomycetes > Micrococcales > Intrasporangiaceae > Phycicoccus > Phycicoccus ginsengisoli. Next base: position 14,857 of record NZ_BAAGYN010000016.1, on the reverse strand, counting down.
TGTCCGGTGTCCTGCCCCAGCGCCGGGTCGGCGTGAGCTGGCGCGGCCTGACCGACCTGCCCGAGCCGGCAGTCGAGGCCACCGCGACGGTCGGCGAGGTCGACGCGGCGTTGAGCCGCCTGGCCTCCGTGTCGGGCAGCGGCTCCGCGGCGCAGCGTCGGGCCGCGGTGACCGACCTCTTCGGGCAGCTCACCTCTCCCGAGCAGGAGTACCTCCGCGCCCTCATCACCGGTCAGGTGCGCCAGGGCGCGCTCGACGGGGTCATGCTCCAGGCCATCGCTGCCGCCGCCGAGGTGCCCGAGGCGGCCGTACGCCGGGCCACCATGCTGGCGGGGTATGCCGCGCCCGTCGCCGTCGCGGCGCTGTCCGGGGGCGTGCCGGCGCTCGAGGAGATCGGCCTGGAGGTGGGGCGCCCGGTCCGGCCGATGCTGGCCGCGTCGGCCCCCGACGTGGACGCCGGGTGGGAACAGGTGGCGGGCGAGGACGGCCGCGCGTTCGTGGACGGCAAGCTCGACGGCATACGGCTGCAGGCCCACAAGGACGGTGACGAGGTGCGCCTGTTCACCCGCTCGCTCGACGACATCACCGAGCGCCTCCCCGAGGTGGTCGAGGTCGTTCGGGCGCTGCCGGCCGGGCGCGTCGTCGTCGACGGCGAGGCCATCGCGCTGGACGAGCAGGGCAGGCCGCGGCCCTTCCAGGAGACGGCGTCGCGCACCATGAGCAGCACGAGCGTGGAGACCCTGCGGGCGCAGGTGCCGGTGTCGTCGTACTTCTTCGACCTGCTCCACGTCGACGGTGAGGACCTGCTCGACCTGCCGGCCACCGAGCGCCTGGAGCGGCTGGCCGGCCTCGTGCCGGCGGACACGCTCGTGCCCCGGGTGCTGGCCGGGTCGGACGAGGAGGCCCGCGAGTTCTTCCACCGCCTGGTCTCCGGCGGGCACGAGGGCGTGGTGCTCAAGGCGACCGACGCCCCGTACGCCGCGGGACGTCGCGGCGCCGGCTGGGTGAAGGTCAAGCCCAGGCACACCCTCGACCTCGTCGTGCTCGCGGTCGAGTGGGGCAGCGGCCGCCGCCAGGGGTGGCTGTCCAACATCCACCTCGGCGCCCGCGACCCCGGGACCGGCGGCTTCGTCATGCTCGGCAAGACGTTCAAGGGCATGACCGACGAGATGCTGCAGTGGCAGACCGAGCGGTTCACCGAGCTCGCCACCGACGGCACCGACGGCTGGGTCGTGCCGGTGCGGCCCGAGCAGGTCGTGGAGATCGCGTTCGACGGCATCCAGACGTCCTCCCGCTACCCCGGCGGCATGGCGCTGCGGTTCGCCCGGGTGCTGCGCTACCGCGACGACAAGACGGCCGAGGAGGCCGACACCGTCGAGACCGTGCGGGCCCTGCGGGGCTGAGGGCCGGTGCTGCCCGGGCCAGGCCCGGGGCGGGTCGTTTGATATTGCATAGGTTACCTATGTAAACTGGTTGTCATGAGCAACCATGACGACCCCGGGAACGACCTGCTGCGCGCCGCGGCCCGTCTGACCCGGTGGGCGTCGCGGTACGCCTCGTTCGACATCCCGGTGGCCCAGGCCCGGCTGCTGTCCCTGCTCGACGAGTGGGGCCCGTGCCGCGTCAGCGAGCTGGCCGAGATCGACCACAGCAGCCAGCCGACGACCACCGCCGGCGTCCAGCGGCTCGAGGCGCAGGGGTGGGCGCGACGCGACCAAGACCCCTCCGACGCGCGGGCCACCCTCGTCTCGATCACCGCCGCGGGCCACGAGGCCCTCGCGGACGTGCGCCGGGCCCGCGTGGCCGTGTTGGCACCGACGCTCGGCTCGCTCGACGAGGTCGAGCGGGACCGGCTGCGCGATGCGGTCGCCGTCCTGGAGGACCTGCTCGCGCGGGCCGCTCTCCCGCACCACTCCCCCGCACCACCCACCCGAGAGGAAGCCTGACCCCGTATGTGGCGTCAACCCAAGACAGTCTGGTCCGTGGCCTTCGCCTGCGTCATCGCGTTCATGGGCATCGGTCTCGTCGACCCCATCCTCAAGCCCATCGCCGACGACCTCGGCGCCAGCGCGTCCCAGGTCTCGCTGCTCTTCACGAGCTACATGGCGGTCATGGGCGTCGCCATGCTCGGCACCGGCTGGGTCTCCAGTCGCGTCGGGGCCAAGCGAACCCTGCTGATCGGCCTGCTCGTCATCATCGTCGGCGCCGGCCTCGCCGGGGCCCAGGACAGCGTCAACGGCATCGTCGCCTTCCGTGCGGTCTGGGGCCTGGGCAACGCCCTGTTCATCGCGACGGCCCTGGCCACCATCGTCAACGCGGCCCGCGGCTCGGTGGGCCAGGCGATCATCCTGTACGAGGCCGCGCTGGGCGTCGGCATCGCGACCGGCCCCCTCCTGGGCGGCTGGCTCGGCGGCCACTCGTGGCGCTGGCCCTTCTGGGGCGTCTCCGCCCTCATGCTCGTCGCCCTCGTCGCCATCCTCGCGACCCTCCCCCCGACCCCCGCCCCGGCGAAGCGCAGCAGCATCAGCGCACCGCTGCGCGCCCTCGGCCACCGCGGCCTGCTCACCGTGGGTATCACCGCCCTGCTCTACAACTTCGGCTTCTTCACCCTCCTGGCCTGGACGCCGTTCCCGCTGGCCATGGGTGCCCACCAGGTCGGCCTCGTCTTCTTCGGCTGGGGCGTGTTGCTCGCCTTCACCTCGGTCGTCGTCGCCCCCCGGCTGCAGCGCCGGTTCGGCACGGTGCCCGGTGTGGTCGGAGCGCTGCTCGGCTTCGCCCTGGTGCTGGCCGGCATGGCCCTGGGCGCCGAGCACAAGCCGGTGCTCGTCGTCGGCGTCATCCTCGCCGGCGCGTTCCTCGGCGTGAACAACACGCTCATTACCGAGACCGTCATGAAGGTCTCCCCCGTCGAGCGCGGCGTCGCGTCCGCGGCCTACAGCTTCGTCCGGTTCGGCGGTGGCGCGGTCGCGCCGTGGCTCGCCGGCACGCTGGGCGAGCGGGCCGCGAACATCCCGTTCTGGGTCGGTGCCGGCGCGGTCGTCCTCGCGGTGCTCGTGCTGCTCACCGCCCTGCCGTACCTCAGGGCGGTCGACGCGCAGCCCGGCCACGGCGCCGAGGCGATCGACAGCCCGCTGGAGGCGGAGGCGGTCACCGTCGGCGACGCCTGAGCCGCCCACCGACCTCGAGCACGGCGCCACGCACCCTAGGCTGGCGCCGTGCTCGAGTTCATCACCGCGACGCGGTACGTCACCCCCCTCAAGGAGGGCGGCTCGCTGCCCGGCATCGTCGAGGCCGACGACCTGGGCACCTACGTCCTGAAGTTCCGCGGTGCCGGGCAGGGGCTGAAGGTGCTCGTCGCCGAGGTCCTGATCGGTGAGCTGGCGCGGGCCCTGGGGATGCGCGTCCCCCGGCTGGCCGTCGTCGACCTGCAGGCCCCCATCGCCAAGTACGAGGCGGACGAGGAGGTGCAGGACCTGCTCACCGCCAGCCTCGGCCACAACCTCGGGGTCGACTTCCTGCCGGGCTCGTTCGGGTACGACGGGTCGCGACCCCCGGCGGCGGACACCGCTGCCGACATCCTGTGGCTCGACGCCTTCACGGCCAACGTCGACCGGACCTGGAGCAACCCCAACCTCCTGGTCTGGCACCGCGAGCCCTGGCTGATCGACCACGGCGCCGCGCTGTACTTCCACCACGGGTGGCCCAGCCGCGGCGCGGACCCGGCCCGGTTCGCCGACCAGGCCTACGACGCCGACCAGCACGTCCTGCGCGACGTGGCCTCGGACCCGACGGCTGCGCACGAGCGGCTGGCCCCGCAGGTCACCGAGGCATTGCTCGCCGACGTCACCGCGGCCGTCCCCGACGAGTGGCTCGAACCGGCCCCGGGGCTCTCCGGCCCGGAGGACCTCCGCGCGGCCTACCGTGAGCACCTGCTCGCCCGGGTCGCCAACCCCGCCGCATGGCTCCCCGGAGGTGCCGCATGACCGCCGTCGGCTACCAGTACGTCGTCCTGCGCTGCGTCCCCGAGGTGCAGCGCGAGGAGTTCCTCAACGTCGGCGTCGTCGTCTACAGCCAGACGGCCGACTACCTCGAGGCCGCCTGGCGGCTGGACGAGGACCGGCTGCGGGCCTTCGCCCCCGGCCTCGACCTCGGTGCGGTGGGGGCCTCCCTCGAGACGGTGTGCCGTGTCTGCCGGGGTGAGACCGGCGGTGGGCTCCCGTCGCTCGGGGAGCTCGGGCGCCGGTTCGGCTGGCTGAGCGCGCCCCGCAGCACCGTGGTGCAGCCCGGACCGGTCCACGGAGGACTCACCTCCGACCCCGCCGCGACCCTCCGGACGCTGCTGGACCGCCTCGTGGCCTGAGCCGCCCATCGGTGGCAAATCCCCACGACACGGGACGCGCGGGCAACAAAGCCCCAATGCGGACTATAGGGTCGCGCCATGACCGTCCCCACCGCCGTCGTCGGCAAGGGCCGGGGCAGGGGCTCGTGGCTGGCGCTGGCCTACCTGCTGCCGGCGCTCGTCGTCTTCGGCATCTTCGTCTTCTGGCCGCTGGTGAAGTCCATCCTGCTGTCGGTCCAGGGCACCGACATCCTCGGCAACGCCAGCGGCTTCGTCGGCTTCGTCAACTACACCAAGCTCTTCACTGACGAGGAGTTCCTCAAGGTCCTGTGGGTGACCTTCGCCTTCACGGTCCTCACGGTGCTGCCGAGCATCGCCATCGCGCTGTTCCTCGGCCTGCTCCTGCAGAGCCGCATCCGCGCGGTGCGCTTCTTCCGGACGGCCTTCGCCCTGCCGTTCGCCTTCTCCGTCGCCACCGCCTCGGTCATCTTCGGCGTCCTCTACAACCCCGCGAGCGGCGTCCTCAACGGGCTGCTGTCGCACGTGGGCGTCGACAAGGTCCGGTGGCTCACCGACCCCGACCTCGCCCTGTGGTCGGTCTCCGCGGCCACCGTCTGGATGCAGATCGGCTACAACCTGCTGGTCATCTCGGCCGGCCTCGGCGCCCTCCCGGAGGACGTCATCGAGGCCGCCCGGCTCGACGGCGCGTCGGGGCTGCGCCTGCAGCGCTCCATCATCATGCCGCTCATCACGCCGCAGCTGTTCTTCCTCGTCGTCGTCGGCACGATCCACTCGCTGCAGAGCTTCGGCCAGATCAAGATCCTCACCGTCGGGGGTCCCGAGGGACGCACCACCACGCTCGTCTACTCGATCTACGAGCAGGCGTTCGCCAACAACAACTCGAACTACGGCTACGCCTCCGCGCAGGCGATGGTCCTGCTGCTCGTCGTCCTCGTCATCACCGCGCTGCAGTTCGGCGTGCTCGAGCGGAAGGTGTTCTACCGATGAGGACCGGCCGCCGACCCGGCTCCTGGGCGACCTACCTCGTCCTGGCGCTGATGATCGTGGTCGTGCTGTTCCCCGTGTACTACGGCCTCGTCGGCTCGGTCATGGGTGAGCGCGACACCAACAGCTTCCCGCCCGCCCTGTGGCCGGTGAACGGCCTGCACCTCGACAACTACGGCAAGGCCCTCGACATCATCCCGCTGGGCAGCCAGTACCTCACGAGCGTGCTGCAGACCGTGGCCATCACGGTGGGCCAGCTCGTCACGAGCGTCCTCGCGGCGTACGCGTTCGTGTTCCTGCCCCTGCGCTGGCGCGGGTTCTGGTTCGGGGTGTTCCTCGCGACGATGATGATCCCGTTCGAGTCGATCATCATCCCGAACTACCTGCTCATCTCCGGCCTGGGACTCAAGGACACCGTCGCCGGGCTGGCCCTGCCGTTCCTGGCCACCGGGTTCGGGACGTTCCTCATGCGGCAGTCGTTCCTGTCCTTCCCGACCGAGCTGCGCGACGCCGCGCGGGTCGACGGGGCGGGGCACCTGCGGTTCCTGGTCTCGATCCTCACGCCGCTCAGCCGACCGAGCCTCGCCGCGCTCGGCATCTGGTCGGCCCTGTCGGCGTGGAACATGTACTTCTGGCCGCTGCTGGCGACGGAGGACCCGCGCCACCAGACGATCCAGATCGGCATCAGCCAGCTCCAGTCCTCCGACAGCGACAGCCCCGGCATGGTGCTCGCCGGCGTGATGCTCGCCCTCTTCCCGACCCTGCTGCTCGTGATCTTCGGGCAGCGCTTCATCGTCCGCGGGCTCACCGCGGGTGCCGTCAAGTAGTTCCCAGTCAGTCCGCAACAAGGAGTGGTCGACGTGATGAGAAGCAAGACAGCCACGACGCGACCCAGGGGGCTCCGGTATGCCGTGCCCGCTGGCCTGCTCGCGACGTCCCTGGTCCTCGCCGCCTGTGGTGGGGGCGGCAGCTCCGCCTCCGACGGCGCCGACGCCCCGAAGGCGGGCGTCCTCAAGGACGCCAAGGGCGTCACCACCGTGTCGTTCTGGCACGCGATGGACGGCAAGAACGCCGAGGTCCTGGCCCAGCTGGTCAAGGAGTTCAACGACCAGAACAAGGGCAAGATCGAGGTCAAGGCGACCTACGCCGGCAAGTACGACGACGCCATCACGAAGTACAAGGCCGCGATCCAGAGCAAGTCCACGCCCGACGTCATCCAGATCTACGACATCGGCACCCAGTTCATGATCGACGCCAAGCAGACGGTGCCCATGCAGTCGTTCATCGACCGCGACAAGCTGGACGTCTCCGACCTGCAGCCGAACATCACCGGCTACTACTCGGTCGACAAGAAGCTGAACTCGATGCCGTTCAACACCTCGATGCCGTTGCTCTACATCAACAAGTCGCTGTTCACCAAGGCCGGGCTCGACCCGAACAAGCCGCCGACGAACCTCGACGAGATCCGCGCCGCCGCGGAGAAGCTGTCGAAGAAGAAGGGCGGCCCGGCGGACTACGGCTTCGGTGCCGCGATCTACGGCTGGCTGCTCGAGCAGTTCATGGCCACCAGCGGCCAGGAGTACTGCAACAACGGCAACGGCCGCAACGGTCGCGCCACCAGCGTCAACCTCGCCTCCGACACCGACGTGGCCGTCGTCTCGTGGTGGCAGAAGATGGTCGAGGACGGTCTGGCCGCGAACACCGGTCGTGACACCAAGGCCGCCCAGGCAGCGTTCAAGTCTGGCCAGGTTGCCATGAACCTCGAGTCGACCGGGCAGCTCGGTGGCTACAGCCAGGCGGCCAAGGCGGGCGGCTGGGAGCTCGGCGCGACCAACTACCCGCACGTCAAGGCCGGCGACACCGGTGGCCCGATCATCGGCGGTGCGTCGCTCTGGATCAACGGCGTCAACCACAAGGACGCCAACAAGGAGGCCGCCTGGCAGTTCGTGAAGTTCCTGAGCAGCCCGAAGAGCCAGGCCACCTGGCACACGGGCACCGGCTACTTCCCGAACTCCAAGGGTGCCCTGAACCAGCCGGTCGACGTGGAGTATCGCAAGGCGAACCCGCTGTTCGACGTCGCGGTCCAGCAGCTCGACGCGACCAAGCTGACGACGGCCACGCAGGGCTGCCTGCTCGGTGTCATGCCGCAGGCGCGCAAGGCCTCCGAGGACGGCCTCGAGTCGGCCCTCAACGGAGCCGACCCGAAGACCGCCATGACCAAGGCTGCCGACGCGGTGGCGGCGCAGGCCAAGACCTACAACGACTCCACGAAGTAGCCGGACCCTGACCCGGTCGCACCGACGACCGGGTCAGGAACGGTGCCGCTGCGGCGGGCGCAGGGCCCAGGCGGCCACTGCGCCCGCCGCAGCCACGTTCAGGGAGTCCACCCCGCCGGCCATCGGGATCGTCACGGTCAGGTCGGCGGCCTCGAGGGTGTGGTGCGACAGCCCGTCGCCCTCCGTGCCGAGCACGAGGGCCAGGCGCTCCGGTGGGGCGGCGGCCAGCTCGTCGAGGGACACTGCGTCGTCGGCGAGGGCCAGCGTCGCGACGGTGAAGCCCTGCGCCTGCAGGTCGGCGATCGCGGCCGGCCACGGCGCGATGCGAGTCCACGGCACCTGGAAGACCGTGCCCATCGAGACCCGGATCGCCCTGCGGTACAGCGGGTCCGCGCAGCGCGGAGTGACCAGGACGGCGTCCACCCCCAGAGCCGCGGCCGACCGGAACACCGCACCCACGTTGGTGTGGTCCACCACGTCCTCGAGGACGAGGACCCGGCGGGCGCCGGCCAGCAGCGAGGCCAGCGAGGGCAGCTCGGGCCGCTGCATGGCCGCGAGGGCGCCGCGGTGCAGGTGGAATCCGGTGAGCTGCTCGATGACGTCGTGCTTGCCGACGAAGACGGGGACGCCGTCGGCCTCCGCCTGCCCGACCACGTCGGCGAGGTCCTCGAGCCACCGACTCGCCATGAGGAAGCTGCGAGGATGGTGCCCTGCCGCCAGCGCGCGGCGGATGACCTTCTCGGACTCGGCGATGTACAGCCCGCGCTCGGGCTCGGTGCGCCGGCGCAGCGCCACGTCGGTCAGGGCGACGTAGTCGGTGAGCCGCTCGTCGTCGGCACGGGAGATCTGGGTCGGCACGCAGGCAGGCTAGGACACCAGGGCCCGGACGATGACACTGACGCCGGCGACCACGCAGAAGACGAGCACGATGCGGCGCAAGCGGTCTCGGTCCAGCCGCGCCCGCGCCGGTGCGGCCGCGGCATACCCCAGGCCCAGGAAGGGCAGCCAGACGAGCCCGGACAGCAGCTGGTGCCGGCTGAACTCGCCGGCCAGGGCGAGCCCGCCGATGGCCATGCCGGTGCCGATGAGGAAGAACGCCGACAGGGTGGAGCGCAGCCGTTCGGGCCGTTCGTGCTGCAGCACCAGCGCGAAGAAGGGGCCCCCGATCGACGCCGCCGTGCCCGACACGCCTGCGACGGCCCCTGCCATGGCTGCCTTGGGCGGGGTGGCGCGCACGTCCAGCCTCGAGACGGAGGCCACCACGGTGACCAGGATGAGGACCCCGACCACGACCGAGATCGCCCGGACCGACAGCTCGGCCACGAGCAGCACCCCGAGCGGGGTCAGCAGCGCCCGTGCGCCCAGGGCCCACCCGAGCGGCCGCCAGGCGATGTCGCGGGCGCCGTGCAGGAGCTGCACCACCGGCAGCGCGAAGCTCGTGACCAGCAGGCTGCCCGGCATGAGGTCCGGCGCGGCCACCACGACGAAGGGTGCGGCCACGACGGCCATGCCGAACCCGATCGAGGACTGCACGAACGCCCCGGCGAAGAGGGCAGCGCCGAGCAGCAGCACCGGGACCCAGTCCATCAGCTGAACCAGACGATCTTCACGATCCCGACGACGCCGACCAGGACGATGAACGACCGCAGCACCAGCGGCGGGAGCCGCCGGCCCACGCGCGCCCCGATGATGCCGCCCGCGAACGCGCCGATCCCGATGAGCAGCGCGGCGGGCCAGCTGATCCGGCCCCAGGCCACGACCATGAAGGTGATGGCCGCGACGGCGTTCACGATCGTGGCCAGGACGTTCTTGTAGCCGTTGAGCCGCTGGATGGGGTCGGTCGACAGGGCGCTCATGATGCCCATGAGGATCACGCCCTGCGCCGCGCCGAAGTAGCCGCCGTACACCCCCGCGACGAACGTGCCCCCGACGAGCGCCGAGCCGTGCCACGGGGCCGGTGGGATGCCGGCCTCGTGCCGGGCGAGCGCCCGGGCCTGCAGCCGCGGTCCGAGGATGACGAGCACGAGGCCGAGCGCGATGAGGACCGGGACGATGGCCTGGAACGCCTTGGCGGGCAGGACGAGCAGCAGCACGGCACCCACCACGCCGCCCACCAGGGAGGCGGGTCCGAGGCGGCGCAACGTGGCCCCCGAGTCCCGGAGCTCGTGGCGGTACCCGTGGATCCCGGTGACTCCCCCGGCGACGAGGCCGACGGTGTTGGAGACGTTCGCGACCACCGGCGGGTAGCCGAAGAACAGCAGGGTCGGGAACGTCACCAGGGTCCCGGAGCCGACCACGGTGTTGATGGTCCCTGCGGCCATGCCCGCGAGGAGGATGCCGAGGGCTTCGAAGGCGGACACCTCGCCACCCTAGCCACCCGACGGGACGAACCGGACACGGTGTCCCGCATCTGACCACCCTCACAGCGGTGTGCCGCCCGCACGACGCGAGGTCGAGGGGCGGCACACGGCACACGGACCGAGCAGGACCCGGGTCAGGGGCGCGGCGGCTCCGTGCCCTCCACCGGCGGTGGGGTCGGCGGCACGGGGGGCGCCGTCGGCAGGTCGGTTTGTGGCGCCGGGTCGAGGGCCGCGTCCGGCGCCGGGCCCGGCTCGCGCTCGGGCACGGCGTCGGCGGGGCGGCCGATCGACGGCTGGACCCGCTGGACCGGCGCAGCGTGCTCTGTCGCCTCCTGGCTCGCCTTGCCCGCGAGGCCACGCGCCTCGGCGAGGGCCTGCATCGGGTCCTCGAGAACCGTCTCGTCGAACGCGTCCTGGAGCTGGCCGGGGTCCACCCACTCGTCCTCGCCGCCACCGTCGGGGCCGTTGCCCTTGTCGGTCGCACCGAGGGCGCCGCCGATGCCGCGCAGGGCGTCGGTGAGCTCACTGGGGATGATCCACATCTTGTTCGAGTCGCCCCGGGCGATCTGCGGGAGCACCTGGAGGTACTGGTACGCCAGCAGCTTCTGGGTGGGCTTGCCGCGGTGGATGGCGTCGAACACCTGCTGGATGGCGCGGGCCTGGCCCTGAGCCTCGAGGATGCGGGCCTGGGCCGAGCCCTCTGCACGCAGGATCTGGCTCTGCTTCTCACCCTCGGCGGTGAGGATCGCGGACTGCTTGGTGCCCTCGGCATACAGGATCTGGGCGCGGCGCTCCCGCTCGGCCTTCATCTGCTTCTCCATCGACTCCTGCACCGACATGGGCGGGTCGATGGCCTTGAGCTCGACGCGGTTCACGCGGATGCCCCACTTGCCGGTGGCCTCGTCGAGGACGCCGCGCAGCTGGGCGTTGATCTGGTCACGGCTGGTCAGCGTCTGCTCGAGGTCGAGCGAGCCGATGACGTTGCGCAGCGTGGTGACCGTGAGCTGCTCGATGCCCTGGATGAAGTTGGCGATCTCGTAGACGGCCGACTTGGCGTCGATGACGGAGTAGTAGATGACCGTGTCGATGTTGACGACGAGGTTGTCACTGGTGATCACCGGCTGCGGGGGGAATGAGACAACCTGCTCACGCAGGTCGACGTTCGCGCGCACCTTGTCGACGAACGGCACGAGGAAGTGGATGCCGCCCTCCAGGGTGCGCGAGTAGCGCCCCAGCCGCTCGATGATCAGGGCCGTCTGCTGCGGCACGATCCGGACCGTCCTGATGATGACGATCGCCGCGAAGACGACCAGCAGCACCAGGACGATGAAGCCTGCACTGAAGTCCACTTGTCACTCCCCTGTCTTGTCCGACACGTGCTGGTCGGACACCCGGTCCACGAAGGCGGTCGCCCCCTGGATCGACACCACACGCACCTGCTCACCCGGAGCGATCCGGTCGGCCGCGTCCGCGACCCTGGCGGACCACGTCTCGCCGCCCAGCTTCACCCGCCCCTCGGTGTCGGTCACCGTCTGCAGCACGTAGGCCGTGCGGCCGACGAGGCCCCGCGCCCCGATGGTGTCCGCTGCGTAGTTCTCGTTGAACTTCCGCTTGAGGTAGGGCCGCACGACGAGCAGGAGCACGACGGCCACGATGATGCCCACGACGATCTGCAGCGCGAAGCCGGCGCCCATCGCAGCGGCGACCGCCGAGGCGAGCGCCCCGGCGGCCAGCATGATGAAGACGAAGTCCACGGTCGCGGCCTCGATCGCCCCCAGCACCAACGCCACGCCCAGCCACGCGAGCCACGGGCTGTCACCGATCCAGTTCATCCGTCCCCTCCTGACGACGCAGTGCGCACAACCCTAGGACGCTTCGCCGCCACCGGGCGTTCCCGCGCCGGTGCGCAGCCGGGCGGTCCAGCGGTCGCCCCGTTGCTCGAGCTCGAGCGGCATGCCGAACGTCTCGGACAGGTTCGCCGCGGTCAGGGTGATCTCGACCGGGCCCTGGGCCACGATGCGGCCCTCGCGCAGCAGCAGCACGTCGGTGAAGTTCGGCGGGATCTCCTCGACGTGGTGCGTCACCAGGACGAGGGCCGGCGCCTCGAGGTCCGCGGCGAGCTCGCCCAGCCGTCGGACCAGGTCCTCGCGGCCACCCAGGTCGAGTCCGGCGGCGGGCTCGTCGAGGAGCATGAGCTCCGGGTCGGTCATGAGGGCGCGGGCGATCTGCACGCGCTTGCGCTCGCCCTCGGAGAGGGTGCCGAAGGTGCGGTCCGCGAGGTGCTCGGCACCGAGCGCGCCCAGCAGCTCGGAAGCCCGGACGTGGTCCAGCGTGTCGTAGTCCTCGCGCCAGCGGCCGACGACTCCGTAGGAGGCGGTGACGACGACGTTGTGGACGGCCTCGTGGGCGGGGATGCGCTCGGCCAGCGCGGCCGAGGCCAGGCCAATGCGGGGCCGGAGCTCGAAGACGTCGACCGCGCCGAGGACCTCGCCGAGCACTCCCGCCACTCCGCTGGTGGGGTGGATCCTGCCGGCCGCCAGCTGCAGCAGAGTGGTCTTGCCGGCCCCGTTGGGCCCCAGGACGACCCAGCGCTGGCCCTCCTCGACCTCCCAGGTGATGTCGTCGAGCAGGACGGTCGAGCCACGGACGACGCTGACGCCGGCGAACTCCAGGACGTCACTCATGGCTCGGGACCCTATCGGCTTAGCATGACGAGATGCCCGAGCTCCCCGCCTCCGTGCGCCTCGCGTTGTGGACGACGCACGCGTGGGCGACCGGCGGCCGCCTCGAGGACGCCATGCGGCTGGCTACCCCGGACGCCGACCACGTCGCCGGCGACCTCGACCGGCTGGCGCTGTGGCGCGACCTCGGCGAGCAGGCGCTGCTCGTCGCCCTGCCTGCGCCCGGTGACCTCGCCGGGCTACCCAAGGCGATGGTGGAGGCCCAGGGCGCGGCCGCGGACAGTGGCGAGTGCGTCTTCGTGCCCGGCATCGGCGGGATGCTGGTTCCGTCGGTGTCCACGTACGGCGGGCGCCCGGCTGGCGACCCGGCGCAGACCGGGCTCGATACCGGCACACGGGTGGACTGGACGGCATACGACAGCGCCCCGGTCCCCCGGCACACGGTCGAGGCGCTCGACACCTCACAGCTCGAGCGGCACCTGCGCGAGGAGCTGCTCACGGCGACCGCGGCGTTCGACGCCCTCGGCGGCCAACCGTTCGCCGGCTCGGCGGCTCGTGACCTCGCCGACGCCGCCCTGGGTGGGCGGTGGGGGCTCCCCTCCGGTATGCCGGGTCGCGCGGCGCGTGTCATCGCGTTGGCCGGCACCGTGGGCCAGATCGTCGACGTCGCGCTGGCTGCCGGCGACGGCGCGCTCACCGCGACCGACGCCGGACGGCGGCACGCGCTGCTGCTGAGGCTGCAGCGCAGCGCGGACCGGACGCTGGCCGACGCCACCAACGCGGCCTGCGCCGTGATCGCCGGGTGGCGCCCGGGCTGAGGGCAGGAACCGGGGCAGGTGCCGGGTGGGTGCCGCGCCTACCGCCGAAGCTCGCGCCCGTACTCGAGCAGCACGGGATGGGGCGGGTACAGCGTCCGGGAGGTGCGCCCGGTGGGCCGCCAGCCCTGCTTCTCCCAGAACCGCCGGCTGCGCCAGGCGAAGGCGCGAATTCCGTTGCTCGGCAATGGATTTCCTTGGGGACAACCATGGCGTCGCCGTTCGAACAGGTGTACGATGTGAGCATGTCACCCACTCCGCTCGCACAGGCCCGGGACTCCCGGCAGCGTGAGCTGTGGGCGCGCACGGCGCAGGTGGCGGGGCGGCTCAACAGGGCGCAGGCCGAGCTGGTCGAGGTGGCCCGCGAGCTGGTCGACGACAAGCACTGGGGTGATGGCGGGTTCCGGTCGCCGGAGCACTACCTCGTGGTCCGGGCGGGACTGTCCCCCGAGCACGCCGCCGACGTCGTGCGGGTGGCCCGGCGCACGAAGGAGCTGCCCGAGGCCGCCGCCGCCCTGGATGCGGGCGAGCTGTCGCTGGACCAGGTCGCGGTCGTGGCCCGTCGGGTCCCGGTGACGCACCAGGCGTCGATGGCCCACCTGGCCCGGCACGCGACGGTGCCGCAGCTGCGCCGGATGTGCGCGCGGCACGCGTTCGACCAGCCCGGCGGGATGCCGTCCGCGGCCCAGGACGGCCCTGCCGAGGGGCCGCTGACGGTGGTGCGGGACTCGCTGGCAGGAGAGTCGCAGGCCGAGCGGCGGGCGTGCGCGAAGCCGGAGCTGGCGATGCACTACGACGCCGACGGCCGGTTCCACCTGCGGTACTCCGCCCCGGCCACGGTGGGGGCGCTGGTCGAGCAGGCCATCAAGGAGGCGAAAGACGCGCTCTTCACCGCCAGCCGAGGGGGCTCGTCGGGCGAGGACGACGATGCCGCCACGCCCGGCGGCCCTGTCGCCGCGCGGCCGGGCGCGATGAGCCAGACCGGCCTGCCGACGTACGCGGATGCGCTGGAGGAGCTGGCCCACCGGTCCCTGGCGTCGGTCGCCTCCACCAGCCGGGCGTCGCACTACCGGGTCTACCTGCACCTGTCCACCGACGGCGCGTGGGTCAATGGCGGTCACGCCATCCCGCTGCGGCTGCTCGGCCGGTTCCTCAGCGACGGGGTCGTCCAGCCGGTCTGGGAGACCCAGGGCCGCCCCGTCTCGGTCGGGCGCAGCATGCGGATCCTCCCCGACCGCACCCGCCGCCTCATCCAGGACCGCGACCGCGGCTGCCGCTTCCCCGGGTGCACGGCGACACGCTTCGTCGAGGTCCACCACCTGCACGCCTGGGCCGACGGGGGCCCCACCGACGAGACCAACCAGGTCAGCCTGTGCCCCCA
>NZ_BAAGYN010000015.1:0-76245 GCF_054779295.1 Phycicoccus ginsengisoli | reverse complement strand
TGGGGGCACAGGCTGACCTGGTTGGTCTCGTCGGTGGGGCCCCCGTCGGCCCAGGCGTGCAGGTGGTGGACCTCGACGAAGCGTGTCGCCGTGCACCCGGGGAAGCGGCAGCCGCGGTCGCGGTCCTCGATCAGGCGTCGCGTGCGGTCGGGCAGGATCCGCATGCTGCGCCCGACCGAGACGGGGCGGCCGTCGGTCTCCCACACGGGCTGGACGACCCCGTCGCTGAGGAACCGCCCGAGCAGCCGCAACGGGATGGCGTGGCCGCCGCCCACCCAGGCGCCGTCGGTCGACAGGTGCAGGTAGACCCGGTAGTGCGACGCCCGGCTGGTGGAGGCGACCGACGCGAGGGACCGGTTGGCCAGCTCCTCCAGCGCGTCCGCATACGTCGGCAGCCCCGCCCCACCGGCACCAGCCCCACCGGTCCCGGCCCTCGGGTCCGGCTCGCCTGCGCCCGCCCCGGGCTCGCCATCGTCGTCGGAGCCCGATCCCCGGGCCCGGGTGAACAGGGCGTCCTTGGCCTCCTTGATCGCCTGCTCGACGAGCGCCCCCACCGTGGCCGGGGCGGAGTAGCGCAGCTGGAACCGGCCGTCGGCGTCGTAGTGCATGGAGAGCTGCGGCTTCGCGCACGCGCGGCGTTCGGTCTCCGGCTGCCCGGCCAGGGAGTCCCGCACGACCGTCAGCGGCCCCTCGGTCGGTGGGTCCTCGCCCACCGGCGGCATCCCACCGGGCTGGTCGAACGCGTGCCGCGCGCACATCCGGCGCAGCTGCGGCACCGTCGCGTGCCGGGCCAAGTGCGTCATCGAGGCCTGGTGGGTGACCGGCACCCGGCGCGCCACGACCGCGACCTGGTCGAGCGACAGCTCGACCAGGTCTAGGGCGGCGGCGGCCTCGGGCAGCTCCTTCGTGCGCCGGGCCACCCGCACGACGTCGGCCGCGGGCTCGGGGGACAGTCCCGCCCGGACCACCAGGTAGTGCTCCGGGGAGCGGAAGCCCCCATCGCCCCAGTGCCGGTCCTCGACCAGCTCGCGGGCCACCTCGACCAGCTCGGCCTGCGCCCGGTTGAGCCGCCCCGCCACCTGCGCCGTGCGCGCCCACAGCTCCCGCTGCCGGGAGTCCCGGGCCTGTGCGAGCGGGGTGGGTGACATGCTCACATCGTACACCTGTTCGAACGCGAACGCCATGGTTGTCCACATCGATTCCGTTGCTGCGCAGTCGAATTCGGGACGCGATGATGGCTCCGGCCTGCCCGGGCAGGCCGAGGCGGTGAACGGAGCTCTCAGCGGGCGACGAGGTAGCCGTCGGCGTCGAGGGCGACCGGCACGGGGTCGATGATCTCGAAGGCGTCGATGCCCAGCGGTTCGAGGTTGCGGAAGCCGATGAGCACCCACGACCCGTCGCGCTGCTGCACCAGCGGGGCCGCGAACAGGTGCGGCTCGGCCTCGAACGGTCGGGCCGCGTCCACGTCCCACGGCCCGAGCGGCCCGGGGCCGGGCACCGACCACGTGCAGTACTCCCCGGTGCGGGCAACGCGCTCCGGCGTCATCTCCTGCGGGTGGCAGGTGAACACGAGCACCCAGCGGCCGTCGACCTGCTTGTCCTGCAGCACCTCGAGCTGGCCGAAGCCGGTGCCCGGTCGGCTCAGCGGCGGCCCGAGGGTCCACCGCTCGAGGTCGGGGCTGGTCGCGTGGGCGACCACCCCGTCGTCGTTCCTGCCCGCCTCGACGGCCCGGGCGGAGACGAGCATGTGCCAGCCGTCGCCGTCCGGGTCGGGCAGGACGAGCGGGTCGCGCCAGGTCTCGCTCGACCCTTCGAGGTCGGGGCCCTGGGTCGGGGCCGGGGTGTTGGCGAGGTTCTTGTACCAGCGGCCGTCGACGCGCACGGCCGGCTGGTCCGAGACCCGGGTCCAGTGGTGCAGGTCGTCGGACACCGCGGACCCCACACGCTGGTCGTAGACGTGGTGCCCGGCGGTCGAGATGGCGGTGTAGAACATCCGCCACCGGTCACCGTCCCGCACCACCGACCCGGTCCAGATCGCGAGGTCGTCGAAGCCGGTCTCGGCCGGCCCGAGGCACTCGCCCAGGTAGTCCCACGTCACGAGGTCGCGCGACGTCGCGTGGCCGACCCGGGCCGCGGTGTGGCGCTTGCCCGGGTCACCGAGCGAGCGCGGCGCCTGGAGGAAGAAGAGGTGGTAGCGGTCGCCGTCGTCGGCCACCCAGGAGTCCCAGACCCAGAGGTCGTCGAGCCGCAGCATGCGCACAGTGTGGCGACGCGGGAGTCCCCGCGCTACTGCTCGTCCACCGTGCCGCCGGCGCGCCAGTACCGGCCCTCCCGGCGCTCGAGGAACCCCTCCTCGACGAGGTACCGGCGCAGGGCCGCCACGTCGGGGTGCCGGGGTCGCAGGAGGTTGTTCACCTCGGTCTCGTCGTACGTCTCGCCCGGCGTGAAGTCCTGGGCGAGGAGGTCCAGCACGACGATCCGCTTGCGGATCCTCGTCGGGATCGAGCGCAGCGAGCCGTCGGGCTCGACGAACGCCCGGAGCACGGAGTCCCGGTCACGCAGCGCGTCCTCGAGCGTCGGTCGGTCCATGACCTCGACGTTAACCGGACGCCGACGGTCGCGACCACGGGTTATCGCCTGCCACGAACCACCCTTGTGACGGATCCCGGCCGCTCGCGCCGGGCGTAGCGTCCGGAGCCTGCAGGGACCCAGCGAGGAGGAGAAGGTCATGGCCCAGTTCATGGACGTCCACACGAGCATGCAGGGAGTCACGCCGGAGGCGCTGCTCGAGGCGCATCGTGCCGACCTCGCCATCCAGGGCGAGGAGGGCGTCGACTTCCAGCACGCGTGGGGTGACCCGAAGACCGGACACGTCTTCTGCCTTTCCGAGGGCCCCGACGCCGAGGCGATCCAGCGGATCCACGAGCGCGCCGGGCACCCGTACGACGAGATCCACGAGATCACCGTCACCGCCTGAGGGTTCGGCCACCCGCCTGCGTCCGAGTGGCGGGTGGCCCCCTGCCCTTCTCCGGCCTCGATCTACCATGGAAGAACGCCCGCAGGAGCGGGAACGACATGGAGAACAGGTGGCGGGGAAACGCACATGAGCAGCAAGTCCGTCCAGCAGCTCGACCGGGTGGTGATCCGGTTCGCCGGGGACTCGGGTGACGGCATGCAGCTGACGGGGGACCGGTTCACGAGCGAGACCGCGGCCCTCGGCAACGACCTGTCGACCCTCCCCAACTTCCCGGCGGAGATCCGCGCGCCCCAGGGCACGCTGCCCGGCGTCTCGAGCTTCCAGCTGCACTTCGCCGACCACGACGTGCTGACCCCGGGCGACGCCCCCGACGTGCTCGTCGCGATGAACCCGGCCGCCCTCAAGGCGAACCTGCGGGACCTGCCCCGCGGCGCGACGATCATCGCCAACACCGACGAGTTCAGCAAGCGCAACCTGGGCAAGGTCGGCTACGCCACCAACCCGCTCGAGGACGGCAGCCTGGAGTCGTGGCACGTCCACCCGGTGGCGCTCACGAGCATCACGGTCGAGGCGCTGGCTGAGTTCGACGGCCTGTCCCGCAAGGACAAGGAGCGCGCGAAGAACATGTTCGCGCTCGGCCTGCTGTCGTGGATGTACCACCGGCCCACCAGCGGGACCGAGGCGTTCCTGGAGAAGAAGTTCGGCAGCAAGCCGGAGATCCTCGCCGCCAACCTCGCGGCGCTCAAGGCGGGTCTCAACTACGGCGAGACGACCGAGGACTTCGCCGTCTCGTACGAGATCGCCCCGGCGAAGATGCAGCCGGGCACCTACCGCAACATCACCGGCAACCTCGCGCTCGCGCTCGGGCTCACCACGGCGGCGCACCGGGCCGGCATACCGCTCGTGCTCGGCTCGTACCCCATCACGCCGGCCTCCGACATCCTGCACACCCTCAGCGGCCTCAAGCGGTACGGCGTCACGACGATGCAGTGCGAGGACGAGATCGCCGGCATCGGCGCGGCGCTGGGCGCGAGCTTCGGCGGGGCCATCGGCGTCACGACGACCTCGGGCCCCGGGGTCGCGCTCAAGTCCGAGACCATCGGGCTCGGCGTCAGCCTCGAGCTGCCGCTCGTCATCGTCGACGTGCAGCGCGGCGGTCCCTCGACCGGCCTGCCCACCAAGACCGAGCAGTCCGACCTGCTGCAGGCGATGTTCGGTCGCAACGGCGAGTCGCCCGTGCCGATCGTCGCGCCCCAGTCGCCGGCCGACTGCTTCCCCGCCGCCCTCGAGGCGGTCCGCATCGCGACGACCTACCGCACGCCGGTGTTCGTGCTCTCCGACGGCTACCTCGCCAACGGCTCCGAGCCGTGGGCCGTCCCGCAGGTCGAGGACCTCCCCGACCTGACGGTGCAGTTCGCGACCGAGCCCAACGGCACCTCCGCGGACGGCACCCCGGTCTTCCACCCGTACCTGCGCGACGAGACGACCCTGGCCCGGCCCTGGGCCGTCCCCGGCACGCCGGGCCTCGAGCACCGCGTCGGCGGCATCGAGAAGGCCGACGTCACCGGCAACATCTCCTACGACCCCGACAACCACGACCTCATGACCCGGCTGCGCGCCGCCAAGGTCGACCGGATCGCCGACTCCATCGGCGACCTCGAGGTCGACGACCCCAGCGGGGAGGCCCGGGTGCTGGTCCTCGGGTGGGGCTCCACCTACGGCCCGATCGCCGCCGCCGTCCGCAGCGTGCGCAACACCGGCGCCAAGGTCGCCCGCGCGCACCTGCGCCACCTCAACCCGTTCCCCCGCAACACCGGAGAGGTGCTGCGCCGCTACGACCGCGTGCTCGTGCCCGAGATGAACATGGGCCAGCTCGCGATGCTGCTGCGCGCGAAGTACCTCGTCGACGTCCACTCGTTCACCCAGGTGCGCGGGCTGCCGTTCACGACCGTCGAGCTCGCCGACGCGGTCGTGTCGCTGCTCGCCGAGGCCGGCTCCGCCAGCACCGACAGCACGCAGGAGGTCAGCGCGTGAACACCACCGACCTGGGTATGCCGGGCAGCACCCCTCCCAGCGGCACCGCCGGCGTGCCGCAGCTGCCCGACGACGCGGCCCGCCAGACCAAGAAGGAGTTCACCTCCGACCAGGAGGTGCGCTGGTGCCCCGGCTGCGGTGACTACGCGATCCTCGCCGCGGTGCAGGGCTTCCTGCCCGACCTCGGGCTCAAGCGCGAGAACATCGTCTTCGTCTCCGGCATCGGCTGCTCCTCGCGGTTCCCGTACTACCTCGACACCTACGGCATGCACTCGATCCACGGCCGTGCGCCGGCCATCGCGACCGGCCTGGCCACGAGCCGCGGCGACCTGTCGGTGTGGGTCGTCACCGGCGACGGCGACGCGCTGTCGATCGGCGGCAACCACCTCATCCACGCGCTGCGCCGCAACGTGAACCTCACGATCCTGTTGTTCAACAACCAGATCTACGGCCTCACCAAGGGCCAGTACTCGCCCACGTCCGAGGTCGGCAAGATCACCAAGTCGACCCCGATGGGCTCGGTCGACCACCCGTTCAACCCGGTCTCGCTGGCGTTGGGCGCCGAGGCGACCTTCGTCGCGCGCACCATGGACTCCGACCGCAAGCACCTCACCGAGGTCCTGCGCCGGGCCGCCGAGCACCGCGGGACCTCGCTCGTCGAGATCTACCAGAACTGCCCGATCTTCAACGACGGCGCGTTCGACCTGATCAAGGACCGCAGCGAGCAGGAAGCGCGCATCGTCCACCTCGCCGACGGCGAGCCGGTGCGGGTCGGCCCCGAGGGCGACCGCCAGGTGCTCGTGCGCACCGCCGGCGGCGGGATGGAGTTCGTCCCCGAGGCTGACGCCGAGGGCCGCGAGGTCGTCGTCCACGACACGGCCGCGCCCGACCCGACGCAGGCCTTCGCCCTCTCCCGGCTCGACTCGCCGGAGATGACGCACGTCCCCATGGGCATCTTCCGCGACGTCGACCGCCCGACCTACGACGACCTCGTCCGCGGCCAGGTGGCGGCCGCCGTCGACACGGCCGGCGGCCGGGCCACCGACGCCGACCTCGACGCGCTCATCCGCGGGCGCGACACCTGGACCGTGGCGTGACGCGGACCCCCGGACGCGCCGCGTGAGCGGCGCGGAACCGCAGGGGCGCCGCGTGAGCGGCGCCGACGAGCAGCCGGGCGACGGGAGCAGTGCGGCCGGCCGGCGGAGCGACGCGGACGAGCAGCGGCGCGGCGCGGCATACGGCTTCACCGCGTATGCCGTGTGGGGCCTCTTCCCCCTCTACTTCGCCGCGCTCAAGCCGGCCGGAGCGTGGGAGATCCTGTCCCACCGGATCCTGTGGACCCTGCTGCTGTGCCTCGTCGTCCTCGGGCTGCGGCGTGACCTCGCGTGGCTGCGCAACCTGGCCCGCAGGCCCCGGCTCGCCGGTGGAGTCACCGCCGCCGCGCTGCTGATCGGCGTGAACTGGGTCGTCTACGTCGCGGCGGTCCTGGGCGGCCACACGACCGAGGCCGCCCTCGGCTACTTCCTCAACCCGATCGTGACCGTCGCCCTCGGGGTGCTGGTGCTCCGCGAGCGGCTGCGGCCGCTGCAGTGGGTCGCCGTCGCGATCGGCGCGCTGGCGGGGGTGTACCTGTCCGTTGCCGCCGGGTCGGTGCCCGTCATCGCGCTGACCCTCGCGTTCTCGTTCGGCGGCTACGGCCTGGTCAAGAAGAAGGTGGGCGTCTCGCTCACGGCGATGCAGTCGCTCTCGGCCGAGACGCTGGTCCTGGGGCCGATCGCGGTGGTGATGCTCGCCGTGCTCACCGTGCGCGGTGACACGACGTTCACGACCGACGGCGCGTGGCACACGACGCTGCTCGTCCTGGCCGGCGTCGCCACTGCCACGCCGCTCCTGCTCTTCGCCGCGGCGGCCCGTCGCGTGCCGCTGGTCACGATCGGCCTCCTGCAGTTCATCACCCCGGTGCTGCAGCTGCTGTGCGGCGTGCTGCTGCTCGACGAGCACATGTCCGCCGCGCGCTGGACCGGCTTCGCCATCGTCTGGCTGGCCCTCGTGGTGCTCACCGTCGACACCCTGCGGCACCGCACCGGCCTCGCCCGGGCGCGTGCGGCCGCGCTCGCCGACGCCACCCCCTGAGCGGCACCCCTGAGCGCTCAGTCGCCGAGGACGCGGCGCAGGTAGTCGTTGGCGAACGCGCGTCCGGGGTCGAGGCGGTCGCGCACGGCGCGGAAGTCGTCGAAGCGCGGGTAGAGCCCGCGCAGCCGCTCGGCGTCGAGGGTGTGCAGCTTGCCCCAGTGCGGGCGGCCCTCGTGCTCGGCGACGATCTCCTCGAACGCCGCGAACGCTCCCGCGTCGTCCATCCGGTGGTACTGGTGCATGGCGACGTACGCGTTCTCGCGCTCGTACCCGGTCGACAGCCAGACGTCGTCGGGCCCGGTGAACCGCAGCTCCAGGGGGAACGTGAGCGGCGGCCGGTGCCGCTCGAGCCAGCCCCGGACCGCCAGCACGACGTCGCGGGCGTGGGCCCTCGGCACTGCATACTCGCTCTCGCGGAAGCGCACCGCACGCTCGGCGACGAAGACGCGCCACGAGTCGTCGGTGTACTCGCGCGCGCCGAGGAGCCGGGCGCTGACCGTGTTGAGGGGCGGGACGATCCGGGGGAAGCGGGTCGCGGCCCGGTTGGTCACCTCGTAGAGCCGGTTGGAGAGGAAGTCGTCGTCGAGCCAGGCCCGCCACGCGGGCAGCGGGTCACCGGGGGCGTCCTGACCGACCCGGTCGTTGTGCTTGACCAGGACCCGGTCGGTGAGCGGGAACCAGTGCATGTCCACGTGGTCGTGGGCGGCGAGGTCGTCGTCGAGGCGGTCGAGGACGTCGTGCAGGTCGGCGCCGAACTCTCGGGCGTGCAGGCGGAACGCCGGGACGCACTGCAGCTCGACCTCGGTGACCACCCCGAGCGCGCCGAGCCCGACCCGGGCGGCCTGGAAGACCTCGGGCTCGACGTCGGGCGAACAGGTGAGCACCGACCCGTCGGCGAGCACGAGCGTCAGGCCCCGCACCGCCGACGCGATCCCCTGGAACCGCAGGCCGGTGCCGTGGGTGCCGGTGGAGATGGCCCCGCTGATCGTCTGGCGGTCGATGTCGCCCAGGTTGGGCAGTGCCAGCCCGAGGGCCTGCAGGGCCGGGTTGAGCTCGTGCAGCGGCGTGCCCCCGAGGACCCGGACCCGACCGGTCGCCACGTCGGCGCGCAGGACGCCCGACAGCCCGTCCAGCCGCAGCTGCACCCCGCCGGTGGCCGCGACGGCGGTGAACGAGTGGCCGCTGCCGACCGGCTTCACGGTCAGGCCGCGCTCCCCCGCGGCGCGGACCACGGCGGCCACCTCCTCGGTGCTGCCGGGGGCCGTCACCTCGGCCGGGTGGCAGGTCTGGTTGCCGCCCCAGTTGGTCCAGCCGCGCGAGGCGGCCGTCGTCCGGGTGGTCACCCGAAGTTCCTCCCCTCGCCCCGGTAGGTGGGCACGCTGTCGACGAGCTCCTCACCCCGGACGAGGTGCAGGGTGTCGAACCGTTCGCACATCTCCCCCGCCTTGGCGTACCGGAACCAGACGCGGTCGCCGACCCGCAGGTGGCGGGTCCCCCTGCCCTGCAAGGGGGTCTGCACCTCGCCGACCCCTTCACGGCGGACCAGCCCGACACCGGGGCGGCCGTAGGGACGCGGGAGGCGCGACCGGCTCGCCGGGCCGGACGCGACGTACCCGCCGCCGAAGGCCGTGGCGAACCCGGCCCCGGGCCGCCGCACCACCGACAGCGCGTACGCCGCAGCGGGTCGCGGTGAGAAGTCGTCGTACCCGTCGAACAACGTCGGCCCGTACAGCCCCGACCCGGCGGCGAGCTCGGTGACGACCGGGTCCCGGCCGGTGACGTGCAGCGAGCCGGTACCGCCGCCGTTGACGAACTCGAGGTCGGCCACCTCACGCAGCGCTGCCACGACCGCCCCGCGTCGCTCGAGCAGGTCGGCCGCCGACCGTCGCTTCACGGCTCGCACGGCCGGCGAGGAGTCCGGGAGACCTGCGATCTGCGCGTCGTAGAACATCGCCCCGACGACCTGCAGGCCCGCGGCCCGGGCGGAGCGGGCCACCGCCACGGCGTCGGCCGGCGTCCGCACGGGCGACCGACGGACGCCCAGGTGGACCGGCCCGAGCCGCAGCGAGGAGTCGACGTCCACCGCGACCCGCAGGGGGTGCGGGCGGTCCAGCGCGGCCAGCAGCCGGACGTGCTCGGCGCTGTCGACGGTCAGGGTCACCCGGGCAGCGAGGTGCTCGTCGGCCGCCACCGCCGCGATCGCCGCCCGGTCGGTGCTCGGGTAGGCGACGAACACGTCCTCGACCCCCTCGGCGACCAGCCACGCCGCCTCGGCCACGGCATACGACATCACCCCGCGGAAGCCGTCCCTCGCCAGCCCCCGCGCCAGGAGGCTGCGGCAGCGCACGGACTTCGAGGCGACCCGCACCGGCACGCCGTTCGCGCGCCGCAGCAGGTCCGCCGCGTTGGCGTCGAAGGCGTCGAGGTCGACCACCGCGAACGGTGGCTGCAGGTCGGCGGTGGCGGCGTCCCAGCGTGCGACGTCGTGGTCGGCGGTCACAGCCGTGACGATACCCACGCCCGGCGCCGGGCACCCCCCGCCCCGCGCAAAACGGCAGCTGCTCGACGACCCCCGCCTTCCCACTTGTTGCCAGCAGATCGTCACCGGTCCCCCGTTCCGGCGCCGGCGTGACCACCTGCTGGCAACAAGTGGGGTGTGCGGTTCAGCCGACGCGGGTGACGACGCTGGTCGCCAGCGCGTGCAGGGCGTCCTTGGCGGCGCCCTCCGGCAGCGGCGCGAGCACCTCCTGGGCCCGGCGGGCGACGGCCGCGGTGTGCTCGCGCGCCCGGTCCATGGCGGCGTTGACGCGCAGGAGGTCCAGCGCCTCGGCGAGGGAGTCCTCGTCGTCGCGCAGGTCCCGCTCGAGCAGCTGCTGCAGGCGGCCGTCGGACGGGTCGTCGGAGGCCAGGGCGTAGAGCACCGGCAGGGTCCGCTTGCCCTCGCGAAGGTCCGTGCCGGGCCGCTTGCCCAGCTCGGCCTCGTCGGACGAGACGTCGATGAGGTCGTCGGCGAGCTGGAACGCCATGCCGATCCGCTCGCCGTACTCGCGCATCACCTCGACGGTGGCAGCGTCGCACCCGGAGAACATGGCGCCGTACCGCGCCGCCGTCGCGATGAGCACGCCGGTCTTGTCGGCGAGCACGCCGAGGTAGTACTCGACCGGGTCGGTGCCCTCCGGCGCCCGGCGGGTGTCGCGGATCTGACCGGCGCACAGCCGCACGAAGGTCTCGGCCTGGATCTTGACGGCCTCCGCCCCCAGGTCGGCGATGATCGACGACGCGGTGCCGAAGAGCAGGTCGCCGACGAGGATCGCGGTCGAGTTGCCGTACCGGGCGTTGGCGCTGGGGGCGCCGCGGCGCACGTCGGCCTCGTCCATGACGTCGTCGTGGCACAGCGACGCCACGTGGGTGAGCTCGACACCGGCTGCCGCCGCGACGACGTCCTCGTTCGTGCCCGAGCCCAGCTGCGCCGCGAGCAGCGTGAGCAGCGGCCGGAACCGCTTGCCGCCGGCCTCGATGAGGTGGACGTTCGCGCCGGCGATGAACGGGTCGTCGTGGTCGACCTCGCGCCGCAGCAGGGCGTCGACCTGGTCGAGCCCCTGCTGGAGGGTGTCGGCGAGGTCGTCCGGGACCGACGGCAGCGACAGCCCGGGCACGGCGCCACCCGTCCCCGCCGGCGCGATCGCCTCGCCGGACCGGGTCACGTCACCGGACCGGGTCACTTCAGCAGACCGGGTCACTTCACCAGGAACTGCGAGGACCGGTCGGCCAGGTCGAGCACCTGCGTCGGGAGGATGCCGAGCGCCAGGGTGACGAGCGTGCCGATGGTGATCGCGACGGTGAGGAACGGCGAGGCGGTCTCCGCGACGACGGCCTCGCCGGCCGGCGGCTCGGTGAAGTACATCAGGACGATGAGCCGGACGTAGACGAACGCGGTCACGACGGAGGCGATGACACCGATGACGACCAGCGCCACTCCCGACGTCCCGCCGAAGGCGACGGCCGGCGCGAACGCGGCGTACTTGGCGGCGAAGCCGGACGTGAGCGGGATCCCCGCGAACGCGAGCAGCAGGAAGGCGAAGACGCCGGCGACGACCGGGTGGCGACGGCCCAGGCCGGCCCACTGCGACAGGTGCGAGGCCTCGGACCCGCCCTGGCGGACCATGGAGACGACGGCGAAGCCGGCGATCGTCATGAAGCCGTAGGCGACCAGGTAGAACATGGTGCCGCTCACGCCCGTCCTGTCGAAGGACAGGACCGCCACGAGGATGAAGCCGGCGTGCGCGATCGAGGAGTAGGCGAGCAGCCGCTTGACGTCGGTCTGGGTGACCGACAGGACCGCACCGACCACCATCGTGAGGGCCGCGACGGCGATGACTCCGGCGCGCCAGTCCCAGCGGTTGCCCTCGGCGGCGACGTAGGCGAAGCGCAGGATGGCGCCGAACGCGGCGACCTTGGTGCACGCGGCCATGAAGCCGGTCACGGGGGTGGGCGCACCCTGGTAGACGTCCGGGGTCCAGGAGTGGAAGGGCACCGCGCCGACCTTGAACAGCAGGCCGACCAGCACGAGCAGGACGCCCGGCAGGAGCAGCCCCTCGAACTGGCCGTTGGCGGCCGTGACCGCGGCGGCGATGTCGCTGAGGTACAGCGACCCGGCATACCCGTAGAGCAGGGCCGCCCCGAAGAGGAAGAACGCCGAGCTGAACGCGCCGAGCAGGAAGTACTTGAGCGCGGCCTCCTGGGAGAGCAGCCGGCGACGGCGGGCCAGGCCGCTCATGAGGTACAGCGGCAGCGACAGGACCTCGAGGGCGATGAACATCGTCAGCAGGTCGCCCGCGGCGGGGAACAGCATCATGCCGACGACGGCGAACAGGGTCAGCGGGAAGACCTCGCTGGTCGCCAGGCCCGCGCGCAGGGCCGCGGCCTCGTGCGCCGACCCGGGGATCGCGGCACCCATCGGGGTGAAGGCGTCGGCCCCCTGGCCGCCGAACTTCTCCGCCATGGTCAGCACCCCGAGGGCGGCCATGGCCAGGATGGCGCCCTGCAGGAAGAGCGCGGGCCCGTCGATGATGACGGCCCGGGCCAGCGTGGCCCCCTGGTGGGCGCTCTGCACCGAGACGGTGACGAGCACGACGAACGCGGCGACGAGGGTGACGAGCGCGAGGGTCACCTGGGCCGTGTGCCGGACGCGGCGCGGGGCGAACGCCTCGAGCAGCACTCCCACGAGGGCACCGGCGACGACGACGAGCATCGGCGCGACCGCGCCGTAGTCGATGTCGGCGGCCTTGAAGGCGGCGGGCACGGCGGCAGGCAGTGCCGTCGCGGCGAGGACCGTCAGGGCGGGCATTACTTCGTGCTCCCGTCAGCAGCGGAGGAGGGTGCCGGGTCCGAGACGCCCACGTGGTGCAGCGTCGTCTTCACGGCCGGGTTGAGCAGGTCGAGCGCGGGCTTGGGGTAGAACCCCAGGACGATGAGGACCGCGAGGATCGGCGCGACGACGACCTTCTCGCGCAGCGTGATGTCGCGCACGAGGGAGCCCTCGAGCACCGGCTTGGGGCCGGTCATCATCCGCTTGTACATGAGCAGGATGTAGAGCGCGGCCAGCACGATGCCCGAGGTGGCGACGACGGCCGCGAACGGGTACCGCTGGAACGTGCCCACCAGCACCATGATCTCGGAGACGAACGGGCTCAGGCCGGGCAGCGCCAGGCCGGCGAGACCGGACACGAGGAAGACGCCGGCCAGGCCGGGCGTGACCCGCTGCCAGCCGCCGAAGTCCGGGATCCGCTTGCTGCCGCGCCGGGCCACCAGCATCGCCGCGACGAGGAACAGCGCGGCCGTGGTGAACCCGTGGTTGAGCATGTAGAGGGTCGAGCCGGCGCCGCCGGTCGTCGTGAGGGCGAAGATGCCGAGCACGATGAAGCCGAAGTGGCTCACCGAGGTGTAGGCGATCAGGCGCATGAGATCGGTCTGCCCGATGGCGAGCAGCGCGCCGTAGAGCACCGAGATCACGGCCAGCACCAGCACCACGGGGGTCGCCCACTTGGACGCCTCGGGGAACAGCTGGAGGCAGAACCGGATCATCCCGTAGGTGCCGACCTTGTCGAGCACGCCGACGAGCAGCACGGCCGTCGAGGGCTTGGCCTCCGTGGCGGCGTCGGGCAGCCAGGTGTGGACCGGCCACATGGGGGCCTTGACCGCGAAGGCGAAGAAGAAGGCGACGAACATCCAGCGACCGGCGCCCTGCGGCAGGTCCAGCCCGGTGAGCTTGCTGACGAGGAAGCCGTCCGAGCCGCCGGGGCCGTAGTGGTACAGCGCGATGACGCCGACCAGCATGACCAGCCCACCGGCCAGCGAGAAGAGCAGGAACTTGACCGCGGCGTACTGCCGGCGCGGACCGCCGAAGGACCCGATGAGGAAGTACACCGGGATGAGCATGGCCTCGAAGAAGACGTAGAAGAGGAAGACGTCGGTCGCGGCGAACACGCCCACCATGAAGGTGGCCAGCGAGAGCATCAGCGCGAAGTAGTTCTTCTCCCGCGCACCGCCCTCGGGCACGTCGTGCCACGAGGCGAGGATGCAGACCGGCAGCAGGACGAGCGCCATGAGGATCATGACCAGCGCGAGGCCGTCGACCCCGAGCGCGTAGGAGACGCCGAACTGCGGGATCCACTCGTGCCGCTCGGACAGCTGGAACTGCTGGGTGGAGCCGGTGTCGAACTGCAGCGCCGCCGCGACGCCCAGCAGCAGCGTCACGAGTGAGAAGCCCAGGGCCACCCGCTTGGCCTGGTCGGCCACGGAGGCCGGCAGCGCCGCCACGACGACCGCACCGACGAGCGGGACGAGCCCGATCACGGTCAGCCAGGGGAAGTTGGACATCAGTTGATCACCCACACAGCACCGAGGAGGACGACGACGCCGGCGAGCATCGTCAGGGCATAGGACCGCGCGAAACCGTTCTGGAGACGGCGCAGGCGGCTCGACGTCCCGCCGACGAGGGCGGCCAGGCCCCCGACCCCGCCGTCGACACCGCGGTTGTCGGCGAAGACGAGCGCGCGGGTCAGGTGGACGCCGGGGCGCATGAACACGCCCTCGTTGACGTCGTCCTGGTAGAGGTCACGCCGGGCGGCCCGGGTGAGCAACGACCCGGTCGGCTGCACCTGCGGCACCTCGTCGCGCCAGTAGCGCATCCACGCCAGGGCGATGCCGCCGGCGACGAGCAGCAGGGTCAGGGTCATGAGCACCGGCACGGAGAGCACAGCGTGCTCGTTCTCGTCGTGGGCGCCCACCACCGGCTCGAGCCAGTGCGTGAAGGTGTTGCCGAGCGCCAGCACCAGGCCGAGCAGCGCGGACCCGACGGCCAGCACCATCATCGGCACGGTCATCGTCAGCGGCGACTCGTGCGGGTGCACGTCGTCGGTCCAGCGCTTCTTGCCGTGGAAGGTCATGAAGAACAGGCGCGACATGTAGAACGCGGTGATGCCGGCGCCGATGAGGGCGGCACCGCCGAAGACCCAGGGCCGCCAGCCCTCGCCGACGAAGGCCGCCTCGATGATCTTGTCCTTGGACCAGAAGCCGGAGAACGGCGGGACACCGAGGATCGCCAGCCAGCCGAGACCGAAGGTGATCCAGGTGATCTTCATGGCGCCGGACAGGTTGCCGAACCGGCGCATGTCGACCTGGTCGTTCATGCCGTGCATCACCGAGCCGGCCCCGAGGAACATCCCGGCCTTGAAGAAGCCGTGCGTGAGCAGGTGGAAGATCGCGAAGGCGTACCCGACCGGGCCGAGGCCGGCGGCGAGCATCATGTAGCCGATCTGGCTCATGGTCGAGGCGGCCAGCGCCTTCTTGATGTCGTCCTTGGCACAGCCCACGACCGCACCGAAGAGCAGCGTGATCGCACCGACGATGACGACGACGAGCTGGGCGGTGGGCGCGTGGTCGAAGATGAAGCTGCTGCGCACCACGAGGTAGACGCCGGCGGTGACCATGGTCGCCGCGTGGATGAGCGCGGACACCGGTGTCGGGCCGGCCATGGCGTCCCCCAGCCAGGACTGCAGGGGGAACTGCGCGGACTTGCCGCAGGCGCCCAGGAGGAGCATCAGCCCGATGGCGGTGAGCAGGCCCTCGCTGGCCCCGCCCCCCGCGGCCTGCTGGACGCCGGCGAAGGTCACGGTGCCGAACGCGGCGAACATGATCATGATCGCGACCGAGAGGCCGAAGTCACCGACGCGGTTGACCACGAACGCCTTGTTGGCTGCCGACGCGTACGACGGGTTGTGGTTCCAGAACCCGATGAGCAGGTAGGACGCGAGGCCGACGCCCTCCCAGCCGACGTAGAGCAGCAGGTAGGAGTCGGACAGGACGAGCAGTAGCATCGCCGCGACGAACAGGTTCAGGTAGGCGAAGAACCGGCGCTTGTCCGGGTCGTGCTCCATGTACCCGAGCGAGTACACGTGGATGAGCGAGCCGACGAACGTGATGAGCAGGACGAAGACCACGGACAGCTGGTCGACCAGCATCCCGGCGTCGAGGTTGAAGGAGCCGGCCGGCACCCAGCTGAACAGGTGCAGGTGCTGCGCGCGGCCCTCCCCACTGCGGCCGAGCATGGCGATCCACACGAGCAGCCCGACGACGAAGGCCGCCCAGGACATGGCCACCGCGAAGAGCGGGCCCCACCGGTCGGTGGCGCGGCCGCCGAGCAGCAGGACCGCGGCGCCGAGCAGCGGCAGCGCGACGAGCAGCCAGGCGTATGCCGTGACGCCGGTGGCCGCGGAGGCGGCCCCTCCGGCGGTGGCGAGGGTTGCGAGGGAAGTCACCGGGTGGCCCCTTCTACAGCTTCAGCAGGTTGGCGTCGTCGACCGAGGCCGACCGGCGGGCACGGAAGATGGCCACGATGATGGCCAGCCCCACGACGACCTCGGCGGCTGCGACCACCATGACGAACAGGGCGATCACCTGCCCGTCGAGGCTGCCGCGCATCCGCGCGAACGTCACGAACACCAGGTTCGTCGCGTTGAGCATGAGCTCGACACCCATGAACACGACGATGGCGTTGCGGCGCATGAGCACCGTGGCGCCGCCGATCGCGAACAGGATGGTCGCGAGGTAGACGTAGTTGACGAGGTTCATCGGGCGTCGCCCTCCTCGATCTCGTGCTCGATGGCGTGCTCGGCGTCGACGTGCCGGGTGGGCACCGTCACCTGCTCGCGGGCGTGCAGCACCCGCGACACCGACAGCTCGCTCGGCGTGCCGTCGGGCAGCAGGGCCGGGGTGTCGACCGCGTTGTGGCGGGCGTAGACACCGGGGGCCGGCAGGCCGGCCACGTTGCGGTTCTCCCGGACCCGGCGCTCGGCCAGCAGGCGCTGGGTCGGCTTGGTGCCGATCCGCTCACGGTGGGCCAGCACCATCGCGCCGAGCGCGGCGGTGATGAGCAGGGCCGAGGTGACCTCGAACGCCCAGACGTACTGGCCGAAGATCAGCTCGGCCACGCCGGACACGTTGCCCTTGGCGGCGTTGACCTCGGCCAGGCCCTTCATCGGGCCGAACCGCACCCGGCCGACCGCGGTGAACAGCAGGACGGCGAGGCCGAGGGTGAGCAGCAGCGAGGCGACCTTCTGGCCCTTGAGCGTCTCGACGAGGGAGTCGGAGGAGTCGACGCCGACGAGCATGAGCACGAAGAGGAAGAGCATCATCACGGCGCCGGTGTAGACGAAGATCTGGATGAT
This sequence comes from Phycicoccus ginsengisoli, assembly GCF_054779295.1. Taxonomy (NCBI): domain Bacteria; kingdom Bacillati; phylum Actinomycetota; class Actinomycetes; order Micrococcales; family Intrasporangiaceae; genus Phycicoccus; species Phycicoccus ginsengisoli. The sequence continues at coordinate 59,373 of NZ_BAAGYN010000015.1, read as the reverse complement.
GCCGAGGAAGTCGGCCTCCTGGGCGATGTAGAAGATGCCCAGGTTGATCATCACGAGCGCCACGGCGATGGCTGCGTGGACGGCCTTCTTGGCGAAGAGCAGACCCAGCGCCGCGAGGACGCTGATGGGGCCGAGGATCCAGAACAGGATCTGCTCGCCCAGGCCGGTCATCGGTGCACCGCCTCGGTGGTCGGGCGGGTCGCCTGCCGGCCGTCGGCGACGACGTCGACGCCCTCGACCGGGTCACCGCTGGGGGCCAGGCCGTCCTGCGGCTCGGCGTGGTGAGCCTTCACCCACTCCTCCTGCTCGTCGGTCGCTCGGGCGACCTTGCCCTGGTAGTAGTCGCGCTCCTCGAGCCCGTCCACCATCGGGTGCGGCGGCAGCAGCATGCCCTCCTGGAGCGGCGCGAGCAGCTGCTCCTTGGTGAAGATCAGGTCGCCGCGGTTGTGGTCGGCCAGCTCGTAGAAGTTGGTCATGGTCAGCGCGCGGGTCGGGCAGGCCTCGATGCACAGGCCGCAGAAGATGCAGCGCAGGTAGTTGATCTGGTAGACGCGGCCGTACCGCTCGCCGGGGCTGAACCGGCCGGTCCCGCCCTCGCTGTCGTCGTTGGACGCGCCCTCGACGAGGATCGCGTCCGCGGGGCACGCCCAGGCGCACAGCTCGCAGCCGACGCACTTCTCGAGCCCGTCGGGGTGGCGGTTCAGCTGGTGCCGGCCGTGGAAGCGCGGCTGGGTCGGCCGCTTCTCCTCGGGGTACTCCTCGGTCTCCAGCTTGCGGAACATCGTCGCGAAAGTGACGCCGAAGCCGCCGACGGGCGCGAAGAGGTCCGCGAGGAACCCGCTCTTCTTCTCCTCGGTGGGGCGGTCAGGCATGGATGTCCTCCTCCGTCGCGGCGGATGCTCGGTCGGTCAGGGAGAGCGAGGGCTCGCGCAGCCGCTGGCCGGGCAGCGGCGGCACGGGGTAGCCGCCCGCGAACGGGTCGACCTCCTCCGGCGGGGCCGCGTTGCGGGCCGCGTCGCGCTCGATCTTCTTGTTGTCCCAGACCCAGACGACGAGCAGCGCCGCGAGGGCGACCACGACGACGAACACGATGCTGAAGACGGGGAACCTGCGGTTGCCGAGGGTGAAGGCGGCGTCACCGAAGTAGCCGAGCTGGCTGCCGCGGATGAACGCGACGACGACGACCCAGGCCAGCGTGACGGGGATGAGGAACCGCCAGCCGAAGCGCATGAACTGGTCGTACCGGACCCGGGGCAGCGAGCCGCGCAGCCAGACGAAGAAGAACATGAACAGCCACAGCTTGATGACGAACCAGAGCAGGCCCCACCAGCCGTGGTTGAACATGCCCGAGTTGATGGCGGCGACGCCGGGGGGCGCCTGCCAGCCGCCGAGGAACATCGTCGTGGCCAGCGCCGAGACGGTGAACATGTTGACGTACTCGCCGAGGAAGAACATCGCGAACTTCAGCGAGGAGTACTCGGTGTGGAAGCCGCCGGTGAGCTCGCCCTCGCCCTCGGCGAGGTCGAAGGGCAGGCGGTTCGTCTCGCCCACCATGGTGATGACGTAGACGAAGAAGCTGAAGAACGCCGGGATGATGAACCACAGGTCGGACTGCGCCGCGACGATCTGCGACGTGGACATCGAGCGGCTGTAGAGGAAGACGGCGACGAGCGACAGGCCCATCGCGATCTCGTAGGAGATGACCTGGGCCGTCGAGCGCAGGCCACCGAGCAGCGGGTAGGTCGAGCCGGAGGACCAGCCGGCGAGCACGATGCCGTAGACACCCACACCGGCGACCGCCAGCACGAGCAGCACCGCGACCGGCAGGTCGGTGAGCTGCAGCGGCGTGCGGTGGCCGAACATCGACACGGTCGGCCCGAGCGGGATGATCGCGAACGACACGAACGCCATCGCGCCCGCGATCGCGGGAGCGAGGGCGAAGACGAACTTGTCGGCCTTCTTCGGCGTCAGGTCCTCCTTGAGGGCCAGCTTGATGCCGTCGGCCAGGGTCTGGAGCAGCCCGAAGGGGCCGGTGCGGTTCGGTCCCGGACGCTGCTGCATCCGCCCGATGACCCGGCGCTCGAACCAGATGACGATGAGCGTGTTGACCAGCAGGAAGACGAAGACGAACAGCGCCTTGACCAGGTGCAGCCACCACGGCGTGTCGCTGAAGTCGGCGGTCGGGTTGTCGCCGCCCGGCGCGGCACCGGCGAGCGGCGCCACGAGGTGGGGTACGCCGCCGAGCACCTCGGCGGCGTACGTCACGGTGCTCACGGGGTGACCTCCAGGGTGGTCTCGGCCTTGGCCAGGGTGACGACGGCGCCCGCCCCCACCGCGAGGGCGGCGCGCACCGCGCTGCCCACGGAGTTCGTCGGCAGCCACACGACGTGGTCGACCATGTCCTCGGTGACCGCCAGCGGGACGGTGACCGAGCCGGCCGGGGCAGAGACGCGCACGGTGTCGCCGTCGACGAGCCCGAACGCCTCGGCCGTGGCGGGCGAGACCCGGGCCAGGCTGCGGGGGGCGGTGCCGGCGAGGAACGGCTCGCCGTCCTGCAGCGAACCGCGGTCGAGCAGGTGGTGCCAGGTCGCGAGGACGACCTCGCCCTCGCCGAAGCTCGGCACCGCGGCCGGCTCCACGGTGGGCGCAGGCAGCCGCTCGCCGCTCCACGGCCCGAGGGCTGCCATCTCCGAGCGCACCTCGGTGAGCGTGCGGGTCCCGAGGAACGAGCCCATCTCGCCCGCGAGCATGTCCAGGACGCGGTAGTCGGACATCGCGTTGGTGTCCAGGGCGGTCGCGAACGGCCGGGTGCGGCCCTCCCAGTCCACGAAGGTGCCGCCCTTCTCCGCGTGCGGCGCGACCGGCAGCACGACGTCGGCGACCTCGGTCACCGAGGAGGGACGGAAGTCGAGCGAGACGACGAACGTCTTGGCCAGGGCCTCCTCGCTGTGCGGGTCGGCCAGGTCGGCCGCGTCCACGCCGCCGACGAGCAGGGCGTCGACCTCACCGGTCGTGGCCGCACGCAGGATGCCCGCGGTGTCCCGGCCGGGCTGGTCGGGCAGGCCCACGACGTCCCAGACGTCGGCGACCTGCTCGCGGGCCGCCGCCTCGCCGACCGGACGACCGCCGGGCAGCAGGGTCGGCAGGGCGCCGGCCTCGAGCGCGCCGCGCTCACCGGCGCGCCGCGGCACCCAGGCCAGGCGCGCACCGGTGGACGAGGCCAGCGCGACGGCCGCGGAGAGCGCCCCGGGCACGGTGGCCAGGCGCTCGCCCACGAGCACGATCACGCCGTCGCCCTCGAGGGCAGCGGCCGCCCTGGCGGCGGCACCGTCACCGGTCACGCCGTCGCCGAGGGCGCGGAGCACCTCGGCCTCGGTGCCGGGCGCGGACGGGATCAGGGTGCCGCCGAGCTTGTCCAGGCCGCGCGTGGCGAAGGGGGCCACGGCGTACACGGCGGTCTTGTTCCTGCGGTGCGCCTTGCGCAGTCGCAGGAAGACGATCGGGCTCTCCTCCTCGGGCTCGAAGCCCACGAGGACGACCGTCTTCGCGGTCTCGAGGTCGGCGTAGGTCACCGCTCCCCCGTCGGGGCCGGTGGCCACGACGGTGGAGGCGAGGAAGGCGGCCTCCTCCTGCGAGTGCGGGCGGGCGCGGAAGTCGACGTCGTTGGTCGCGAGGACCGCGCGGGCGAACTTGCCGTAGGCGTAGGCGTCCTCGGCGGACACGCGTCCACCGGTGAGCACGCCGACGGCCCTGGCCGCGGCGAGCCCACGCGCGGCGGCCGTGAGCGCCTCGGGCCACGAGGCGACCTGCAGCTGGCCGTCCTCGTCCCGGACCATGGGGAACTCGAACCGGTCACCCGTCGTGGCGTACTGGAAGGCCCAGCGGCCCTTGTCGCAGTTCCACTCCTCGTTGACCGCCGGGTCGTTGATGGCCATCCGGCGCAGCACGGCGCCGCGGCGGTGGTCGGTGCGGATCGAGCAGCCGGAGGCGCAGTGCTCGCAGACGCTCGGGGTGGAGACGAGGTCGAAGGGGCGGCTGCGGAACCGGTAGGCGGCGCCGGTCAGGGCTCCGACGGGGCAGATCTGGACGGTGTTGCCGGAGAAGTACGACTCGAACGGCTTCTCCTCGTAGATGCCGACCTGCTGCAGCGCACCGCGCTCGACGAGGGCGATGAACGGGTCACCGGCGATCTGGTCGGAGAAGCGGGTGCAGCGGGCGCACAGGACGCAGCGCTCGCGGTCGAGCAGCACCTGCGAGGAGATGTTGATCGGCTTGGGGTAGGTGCGCTTGACGTCCTCGAACCGCGACACCGCGCGGCCGTTGCTCATCGCCTGGTTCTGCAGGGGGCACTCGCCGCCCTTGTCGCAGACCGGGCAGTCGAGCGGGTGGTTGACCAGGAGCATCTCCATGATGCCCTGCTGCGCCTTGTCGGCGACCTTGGAGGTGTGCTGGGTCTTGACGTCCATGCCCTCGGACACGGTGATCGTGCACGACGCCTGCGGCTTCGGCATGGCGCGCATCGAGCCGTCGGGGCCCGGAGTCGCGACGTCGACGAGGCACTGGCGGCAGGCGCCGACCGGCTCGAGCAGCGGGTGGTCGCAGAACCGCGGGATCTCGACCCCGATCTCCTCGGCGGCCCGGATCACCAGCGTGTTCTTGGGGACGGACACCGGGACGCCGTCGATGGTGAGGTTCACCAGGTCGACGGGCGGGGGCGTGCTGGCGTCGCCACCCTTGCTGACGGCGTTGCCGCCGGCGGCCGGGGAGGTCTGGACGGTCATGCGGACACCGAATCCTTCGCGAACAGGGTCGAGTCTTGCCGGTCGAACGGGCAGTGGCCCAGCTCGAGGTGCTGCAGGTACTCCTCGCGGAAGTACTGGATGCTGCTGGTGATCGGGCTGGTCGCGCCGTCGCCCAGCGCGCAGAACGCCCGACCGAGGATGTTGTCACAGATGTCGAGCAGCTTCTCGAGGTCCTCCTCCGAGCCCTGCCCGTGCTCGAGCCGGCCGAGGATCTGCTTGAGCCACCAGGTGCCCTCACGGCACGGGGTGCACTTGCCGCAGGACTCGTGCATGTAGAAGTCGGTCCACCGGTCGACGGCGCGCACGACGCAGGTCGTCTCGTCGAAGATCTGCAGCGCCCGGGTGCCGAGCATCGACCCCGCGGCCGCGACGGACTCGAAGTCGAGGGGGATGTCGAGGTGCTGGTCGGTGAACAGCGGCGTCGAGGAGCCACCCGGCGTCCAGAACTTGAGCTTCTTGTTGGGGTCGCGCATGCCGCCGGCCATGTCGAGCAGCTCGCGCAGCGTGATGCCGAGCGGCGCCTCGTACTGGCCCGGGCGCTTGACGTGGCCGGAGAGGCTGAAGATGCCGAAGCCCTGGGACTTCTCGGTGCCCATGCCGGAGAACCAGTCGGCGCCGTGGAGCAGGATCGGCGGGACGGAGGCGATGGACTCGACGTTGTTGACCACGGTCGGGCGGGCGTAGAGGCCCGCGACGGCCGGGAACGGCGGCTTGAGGCGCGGCTGGCCGCGGCGGCCCTCGAGGCTGTCGAGCAGCGCCGTCTCCTCGCCGCAGATGTACGCGCCGGCGCCGGCGTGCACGGTGACCTCGAGGTCGAAGCCGGAGCCGTGGATGTTCTTCCCGAGGTGCCCGGCGGCGTACGCCTCCTCGACCGCGCGCAGCAGGCGGCGGTAGACGTGCACGACCTCACCGCGCACGTAGATGAAGGCGTGGTGGCAGCCGATCGCGAAGGAGGTGATCGCGACGCCCTCGATGAGGAACTGCGGGGCGGCCATCATCAGCGGGATGTCCTTGCAGGTGCCCGGCTCGGACTCGTCGGCGTTGACCACGAGGTAGCGGGGGCCGCCGTCGTCGGGCGGCAGGAAGCCCCACTTCATGCCGGTGGGGAAGCCGGCGCCACCGCGGCCGCGCAGGCCGGAGTCCTTGGTCATCTGGACGAGGTCCGCGGGCTTCATGCCCAGGGCCTTGCGCAGCGCCTGGTAGCCCTCGTGCTTCTCGTACGTCGCGAGGGTCCAGGACTGCGGGTCGTCCCAGAACTTCGTGAGGATCGGGGTCAGCGTGGTGGTCACTTCGCGTCCTTCCCGTCGCCCTTGTCGTCGGCGTCGAACAGCGTCGCCGGCGCGACCGAGCCCTCACCGGGCTTCTCGTCCGGCTCGTTGGCCGGGCTGTCGGTGGAGTCCTGCCGACCGGGTGCCGTCCGGTCGGTGGTGGCCTCGGGCTGGTGCTGCTCGCGCGGGGAGTCGCCGTCGGGGGCCGTCCAGTCGTTCTCCCTGGCCAGGCGCAGCCCCTCCAGGGAGGCCGCGCCAGCGCCGACGCCCTCGTCGGCGAGCCCGTCGGGGAACCCGGCGAGGACGCGCGACACCTGCTTGAAGCTGCAGACCCGGGACGGGCCGCGGGTGGGCCGCACGTCCTTGCCCTCGCGCAGGTCGTCGACCAGCTGCTTGGTGGACTCGGGCGTCTGGTTGTCGAAGAACTCCCAGTTCGCCATGACGACGGGCGCGTAGTCGCACGCCGCATTGCACTCGACCCGCTCGAGGGTGATCCTGCCGTCGGCCGTCGTCTCGTCGTGCCCGATGCCGAGGTGCTCGGACACCTCGTCCCAGATCTGGTCGCCGCCCATGATCGCGCAGAGCGTGTTGGTGCAGACGCCGACGGTGTACTCACCGTTGGGGTGGCGCTTGTACTGCGTGTAGAAGGTGGCCACACCGGAGACCTCGGCCGTCGTCAGGTCGAGGACCTCGGCACAGAAGTCGATGCCGCGACCGGTGACATAGCCGTCGACGCTCTGCACCAGGTGGAGCAGCGGCAGCAGGGCCGAGCGCCTCTGGGGGTAGCGGGCAACGACCTGTGCGGCGTCCTCATGGAGCTGCGCGAGCACGTCCGCGGCATACGGCTCCTTGGACTCGGCGGGCACCGTGAGGTGGCCGGCCGCGGTCTGCATCCCGAAGTTGTCACCAGCCATCAGCGGTCAACTCCTCCCATCACCGGGTCGATCGAGGCGACGGCGACGATGACGTCGGCGACCTGGCCGCCCTCGCACATCACGGCCGCTGCCTGCAGGTTGTTGAAGGAGGGGTCCCGGAAGTGGGCCCGGTACGGACGGGTGCCACCGTCGGACACCGCGTGGCAGCCCAGCTCACCCTTGGGCGACTCCACCGCGGCATACACCTGCCCCGGCGGGACCCGGAACCCCTCGGTCACCAGCTTGAAGTGGTGGATCAGCGACTCCATCGACGTGCCCATGATCTCGCGGATGTGGTCCAGGCTGTTGCCCATCCCGTCCCCACCGATGGCCAGCTGCGCCGGCCACGCGATCTTCTTGTCCGCCACCATCACCGGACCCGCCGACGACGCCAACCGGTCGATGCACTGCTCGGCGATCTTGAGCGACTCGTACATCTCGTCGATCCGGATCCGCAGCCGCGCGTAGGCGTCGGCCTCGGTGCGGGTGATGACCTCGAAGTCGTACGTCTCGTACCCGCAGTACGGCGACAGCTTGCGCAGGTCGTGCGGCAACCCCGTCGAGCGCAGGATCGGCCCGGTGATGCCCAGCGCCATGCAGCCCGCCAGGTCGAGGTAGCCGACGTCGACGGTGCGGCCCTTGAGGATCGGGTTCTCGTTGAGCAGCAGCTCGAGCTCGTGCAGGCCCTTGCGCACCAGCGGGATCGTGTCGCGCACCTTGTCGATGGCACCCGGGGGCAGGTCCTGCGCGACACCGCCGGGGCGGACGAACGCGTGGTTCATCCGCAGGCCGGTGACCATCTCGAAGATCGACAGGATGCGCTCGCGCTCGCGGAAGCCGACCGTCATGACGGTCGTCGCACCCATCTCCATGCCGCCGGTGGCCAGCGCCACGAGGTGGGAGGTGATGCGGTTGAGCTCCATCATGAGCACGCGGATGACGCTGGCGCGCTCGGGGATCTGCTCGGTGACGCCGAGCAGCTTCTCCACCGCCAGGCAGTAGACCGTCTCGTTGAAGATCGGCGTGAGGTAGTCCATCCGGGTGCAGAACGTGGTGCCCTGCGTCCAGGTGCGGAACTCCATGTTCTTCTCGATGCCGGTGTGCAGGTAGCCGATCCCCGCACGGGTCTCCGTCACCGTCTCGCCGTCGAGCTCGAGGATGAGCCGGAGCACGCCGTGGGTCGACGGGTGCTGCGGGCCCATGTTGACCACGATGCGCTCCTCGTGGAGTGCCGCCGCCTCGTCGACCAGCTGGTCCCAGTCACCGCCGCTCGCGTTGAACACGTGAGCTCCCTCTGCGGCGGCCGTGTCGGCGCCGGAGGTCGCGTAGATGTCGTCGTGGGTCGTGGTCATCAGCTGTAAGACCTCCGCTGGTCCGGCGGCGGGACGGTTGCGCCCTTGTACTCGACGGGGATGCCGCCGAGGGGGTAGTCCTTCCGCTGCGGGTGGCCCGGCCAGTCGTCGGGCATGAGGATGCGAGTGAGCGAGGGGTGGCCGTCGAACTGGATGCCGAACATGTCCCAGGTCTCGCGCTCGTGCCAGTCGTTCGCCGGGTACGTCTCGACGATCGACGGGATGTGCGGGTCGGCGTCGGGGCAGGTCACCTCGACCCGGACCCGGCGGCCGCCGTGGGTGATCGAGAGGAAGTGGTAGACCGCGTGGAGCTCCCGACCCTCCTCCTGCGGGTAGTGCACGCCGGACACGCCGGTGCAGATCTCGAACCGCAGGGCCGCGTCGTCGCGCAGCGCCCGCGCGACGGAGGGCAGGTGCTCGCGACGCACGAACAGGGTGAGCTCGCCCCGGTCGACGACCACGCGCTCGATCGCCTGGGGGTAGGACGTCGTGCCGCCGGCGAGGGCAGCCTCGAGCCGGTCGGCCAGCTCGTCGAAGTAGCCGCCGTACGGGCGCACCGCCGCGGCGGGGAACAGGATCGGGCGGACGATGCCGCCGTAGCCGGTGGTGTCGCCGCTGTCGCGGGCGCCGAACATGCCGTGCCGCTCGCCGACGACGACCGGGTCGGGGCCGGTGCCGGGAGGGGCGGGCAGCCGCTCGCCGGTCTCGCGGTCGACCACGGTGCCCGGCTGCGTGGAGGCGGTCGCCGCTGCGATCTCGGAGGCAGGCTGGTCGGGACCGGCGCCCTGGTCGGCGGCGGCGTCCTTGGCCTTGTTGCCCAGGACGTCGCTGTTGGCCGTGGCCTGCTTCGGGTCCTTCTCGGGCGTCACGTCGTCCTTCGCCGGAGTCACGTCGTCCTTCTCCCCGGCCATCAGGCGACACCCCCGCGGGCGGCGTCGTGCGCGTGCGCGTGGCCGTGCGGCTGGTCGTGCGTGTGGTCGTGGGTGTGGCCGACGACCGGCAGCTGGTAGGGGCTGCCGCTGCCGGCGCCCTGGGCCAGCAGCCCGGTCATCTGGTGCGTCGGGGTGGCCGCGAGGGCGGCCTCCTCGGCGGCCCGGGCGGCCTTGACCCGGTTGACGCCGAGCTTGGAGCCCTGGATCTGCTCGTGCAGCGTGAGGATCGCGTTGAGCAGCATCTCGGGCCGCGGCGGACAGCCGGGCAGGTACACGTCGACGGGGACGATGTGGTCGACACCCTGCACGATCGCGTAGTTGTTGAACATGCCGCCGGAGCTGGCGCAGACACCCATCGAGATGACCCACTTGGGCTCGGGCATCTGGTCGTAGACCTGGCGCACGACCGGGGCCATCTTCTGGCTGACGCGGCCGGCGACGATCATCAGGTCGGCCTGGCGCGGGGTGGCGGAGAACCGCTCCATCCCGAACCGCGCGATGTCGTAGTCCGGCGTGCCGACCGCCATCATCTCGATGGCGCAGCAGGCCAGGCCGAACGTGGCCGGCCACACCGAGCTCTTGCGCATGTAGCCCGCGACCTGCTCGACCGTGGTCAGCAGGAACCCTGCGGGCAGCTTCTCCTCAACACCCATCAGACGATCCTTCGTTTCGAGGGCGGACCGGGCGCGGTCCCGCGGTCGTGCGGACGGAGGTGCACGGCATACGGATCAGTCCCAGTCCAGGCCGCCGCGACGCCACACGTAGGCGTACGCGACGAAGACGGTCAGGATGAACAGCACCATCTCGACGAGCGCGAACAGGCCGAGCTTGTCGAAGGCCACCGCGAACGGGTAGAGGAACACCGACTCGATGTCGAAGATGATGAACAGCATGGCCGTCAGGTAGTACTTGATCGGCACCCGGCCACCGCCGGCCGCCTGGGGCGTCGGCTCGATGCCGCACTCGTACGCGTCGAGCTTGGCGCGGTTGTAGCGCTTGGGGCCGGAGATGGCGGCCGCGAAGACGGAGAAGACCGCGAAGCCCCCACCGATCGCCAGCAGGAACAGCAGCGGGACGTAGGGGTTGCTCATCGCCGTGCCACTTCCCTTCCGTTGGTGTGTTCGTGGGGGGTGCGTCCGAGGGGGGCGCCCGAGGGCGGGCTCGCCGTGACGGCGCTCACGCAGTGCCCAATCCTATGAGCGCGCCCCGAGAATGCACGCGCGGCCCCCTGACCGGTCCTCATGCGTCGGGCGCCATCTTCGACAGGGCCGTGATGAGGCGGTCGCTCGCGTCGCCGCCGTGCGGCTCGGCGAGGTTGGCCATCACCTTGAGCAGGAACTTCATCAGCGTCGTGCGCGGCAGGCCGTACTTGGTCGCCAGCCGCATGACCTCGGGGCTGCCGATCATCTGGGCGAACCAGCGGCCCAGCGTGTAGTACCCGCCGAGCGAGTCCTTCATGACCTTGGGGTAGCTCTGCAGCACGCGCTCGCGCTGGGCGTCGGTGCCGCGGGCGAAGGCCTGGGCGATCACCTCGGACGCGAGCCGGCCGGACTCCATGGCGTAGGCGATGCCCTCGCCGTTGAACGGGTTCACCATGCCGCCGGCGTCACCGACGAGGAGCAGGCCGTTGTCGTAGTGCGGCTGGCGGTTGAAGCCCATGGGGAGGGCGGCGCCACGGATCGGGCCGACCATGGTCTCGTCGTTGTAGGTCCACTCCTCCGGCATGGTCGCGACCCAGCGACGCATGACGTCCTTGTAGTCGGTCCTGCCGAAGGCGGAGGAGGTGTTGAGGATGCCGAGGCCGACGTTGGAGGTGCCGTCGCCGACGCCGAAGATCCAGCCGTAGCCGGGCAGCAGCACCTTCTTGCCCTGGTCGTCGGTCGACCACAGCTCGAGCCACGACTCGAGGTAGTCGTCGTCGTGCCGGGGGCTCGTGTAGTAGGTGCGGACGGCGACGCCCATCGGGCGGTCCTCGCGCTTCTCGCGGCCCATCGACAGGCTCAGGCGCGAGGAGTTGCCGTCGGCGGCGACGACGAGCGGCGCGGCATACCGCAGCTCGGGGCCGGTGGAGCGGCCCTTCTCGTCGGTCGCGCGGGCGGTGACCCCGACGATGCGGCCGCGGTCGTCGAGGACGGGTCCGGTGACGTTGGTGGACTCGCGCAGGCGGGCGCCGTGCTTGACGGCGTGCTTGGCGAGGATGTCGTCGAAGTCCTGCCGCGTGCGGACCAGGCCGTAGGGCGGGAAGCTCGCGAGGTCGGGCCACGGCAGGGACAGGCGCATGCCGCCGCCGATGATCCGCAGCCCGTGGTTGCGGATCCAGCCGTCCTCCTCGGGCGTGGGGATGCCGAGGGTGATGAGCTCCTTGACCGCGCGCGGGGTGAGGCCGTCGCCGCAGACCTTCTCGCGGGGGAAGGCCGTCTTCTCGAGCACGAGGACGTCGAGCCCCGCCATCGCGAGGTAGGCCGCGGTGGCCGAGCCGGCCGGGCCGGCGCCGACGACGATGACGTCGGCCGTCTCCGTCGGGATCGCGGCCGAACTCGCCGCGCTGGTCGTCTCAGTCACCCTCGTGCCTCGCTTGTGAACGTCTTCACGAACTGCTCCTGCGGAGACTACTCCGCTACCCGGCGATGGTCACCAGTGAGGGCAGCCTTACCTGACCCGGCAGAAGTGCCCACTCTCCGTCCCCGGCCAGAACCTTCCGCCCGGATCCGGAGGATGGGCACTTCTACCGGCAGAGCGTCAGGCCGAGGGCTTCACCGCTCGGTGCCCTCGGTCGCGTTCAGCCCGCGGTCCGGGCCTCGCTCGTCCCACCCTCGGGCCCTCCCACGGGCTTCACCGCTCGGTGCAGCGCGACGATGCCGCCCGTCAGGTTGCGCCACTCGACCGAGCCCCAGCCCACGCGTCGCACCGCCTCGGCGAGCGCGCGCTGGGCCGGCCAGGCCTGGATCGACTCCGCGAGGTAGACGTAGGACTCGGGGTTCGAGGACACCTTGCGGGCGATCGGGGGCAGCGAGCGCATGAGGTACTCGGTGTAGACCTTGCGGAACGCGCCGTTGGTCGGGTGGCTGAACTCGCACACGACCAGCCGCCCACCCGGTCGCGTCACCCGCAGGAACTCCGCGAGCGCCGTCTCGACGGACGCGACGTTGCGCAGCCCGAACGACATCGTCACCACGTCGAAGCTGTCGTCGGCGAACGGCAGCCGCATCGCGTCCGCCGCGGTGAAGCCGAGGTCCGGACGCCGGCGGTTCCCCACCCGCAGCATCCCCAGCGAGAAGTCGGCCGGCACCACGTGCACGCCGCCGTCGGCGAACGGCTCGCTGCTGGTCCCCGTGCCGGCGGCGATGTCGAGCACGGTCTCCCCCGGCTGCGCGGCGACGGCGCGGGTCACGGCCCTGCGCCAGAGCCGGTCCTGCCCGAGCGAGAGGACGTCGTTGGTCAGGTCGTACCTGCCGGCCACGTCGTCGAACATCGCGGCGACGTCACGGGGGTCCTTGTCGAGGCTGGCGCGGGTCATGGACCCATCCTCCCAGAGCAGCCGCCGGCGCCCTCCCGGAGGTTGTGCCGGTGGTCACGCCGTCCGGGTCCCGACCAGCGGCGCAGCGGTCGTATCGTTGCCCCCGACATGAGCAGCCTGCCCACTCCCGACGCTGCGGCGAGCGCCGGGCCCGCCCCGGTCGTGGCGCGGACCGTCGCCCTGGACCACCCCGGCGCCCTGCTCGCCCTGCTGCCGGACGTCGCCGACCCCCGTGCCCTCACCAGCTGGGTCCGCCGCGGTGAGGGCCTCGTGGGCTGGGGGCGGGCCCTGGAGTTCACCGCCCACGGCGAGGACCGCTTCGCCGAGTGCGAACGGTGGTGGCGCCAGGTCGTCGACACCGCCGTGGTCCGCGACGACGTCCGGGTGCCGGGCACCGGGCCGGTCACCTTCGGGTCCATCTCGTATGCCGCGGGCTCACCAGCCGGCGCGACGCTCGTCGTCCCCGAGGTGGTCGTGGGCGCCCGCGACGGGCGTTGGTGGGTGACCACCATCGGGACCACGGCCGAGCTGCCGGTCCCGGTCGAGCCCACCCCCCAGCCCGAGCCCGCGGAGCCGGTCGGCGTCACCTTCGCCGACGGCTCGCTGTCACCGGCCCGGTGGGCCGTCGCGGTCGACGAGGCGGTTCGGCGGATCACCGCGGGCGAGCTCGACAAGGTCGTCCTCGCGCGCGACCTGCGCGTGCAGGCGACCGAGCCGGTCGACGCGCGCTGGCTGCTGCAGCGCCTCGCCGAGCGCTACGACACCACGTGGGTCTTCGCGGTCGACGGTCTCGTCGGGGCGTCCCCGGAGATGCTGGTCCGGCTCGAGCGCGGTCTCGTGACCTCGCGCGTCCTGGCCGGCACGATCCGCCGCACGGGCGACGACGAGCACGACCTGGCCCTCGCCGGCTCGCTCGCGCGGTCGAGCAAGGACCTGGAGGAGCACGAGTACGCCGTCCGCTCTGTCGCCGACGCCCTGCGCCCACACTGCTCGTCGATGAACGTGCCCGAGTCGCCCTTCGTGCTGCACCTGTCCAACGTCATGCACCTCGCGACCGACGTCGCGGGCGTGCTGGCCGACGGCTCGACCTCGCTGGTGCTGGCGGCCTCGCTGCACCCTTCCGCGGCGGTCTGCGGGACGCCCTCGGACCGCGCCGACGCCGTCATCACCGAGCTCGAGCACATGGACCGGGGCCGCTACGCCGGGCCGGTCGGGTGGATGGACTCCAGCGGGGACGGCGAGTGGGCCATCGCCCTGCGCAGCGGCGCCTACGAGCCGGGGTCCACGACCTCGATGCGGCTGTTCGCGGGGTGCGGGATCGTCGCCGGCTCCGACCCCGACGCCGAGGTCGCGGAGTCGGACGCCAAGCTCGTCCCCATGCGCGACGCCCTCACGGCCCGCTAGCCCGACCGGAGCGCTGCGCGGGCCAGCGCGCCGAGCCGGGCGTTCTCGTCCCGGTGGCGGGACCGGTCGAGGCGCACCTCGACCACGGTGGTCCCGGCCGGCTCCTCGGCCACCAGCCCGGCGAGCCCCTCCGCGTCCCCGGCGAGCACGTGCCGCACACCGTGGGCGGCGCACAGGGCCGCGAGGTCGGTCCCCGTCGGCGTGCCGAACACCCGCTCGAAGTCGCCGGCGAGCTCGGGGCCGCCGGGTTCGAGGAGGGTGAAGATGCCGCCGCCGTCGTCGTTGACGACGACGACAGTGAGGTCCGGGCGCCGCTCCAGCGGGCCGACGAGCAGCCCGTTGGCGTCGTGCAGGAACGTGAGGTCCCCCATGAGCGCGTATGCCGGTGCGGCACCGGCCAGCGCCAGCCCCGACGCGGTCGAGACGCAGCCGTCGATGCCGGCGAGCCCCCTGCTCGCGACGACGTGGACGGGACCACCACGGCGCCGGCCGCCGGCCACGTCGACGTCTCGGACCGAGTTCGACGACCCGAGGAAGAGGGTGGCCCCGTCGGGCAGGGCCTCGAGCACCGTGTGGGCGACCGCGCTGCCACTGGGCCAGGGAGCGCCGGTCGCGTCGAGGGCCGCGGCGACCCGCTCGCCTGCGCGTCGCCACTCCCCGGCCCAGTCCGTCGGCGCCCCGGCGTCGTCCTCGTCGGCGTCAGCATGGGGACCGAGCACGTCCAGGACGCCGACGGGGTGGACCGTCGCCACGGAAGGGCGCGAGCGCACCCACGCGTGCGTCCCGACGGCCTCGACGCGGGTCCCCGGCCGCCGCAGCAGCGCCGCCACGGGCCGTGACAGGGTCAGGCGGCCGACCGTGACCACGCGCTCCGGAGCGTGGGCGTCCAGCCAGTCCGGGTCGGCCAGCACGAGGTGGCCGTGGGGCAGGACGTCCGGCCGCGGGCGCGGGCCGAACGGCTCGGCCAGGACGGGCCACCCGTGGCTGGTCGCCCAGCGCACCGCCCGCTCGAGCTGGCCGGGCTCCGGCAGGTCACCGACGACCACGAGGGTGCGCGCCGGGTGCGGGTCGATGGCCGCCGCCCGCTCCCCCGGATCGCTCGCCGATGCGACGGCGACGCCGGGAGCCGGTTCCGCGACCGGCTCGAGCGGCCCGAACCACGCCGGTTCGTCCGTCGGCACCAGCGGCTCGCGCAGCTGGACGTTGAGGTGCACGGGCCCGGGCTCTGGGTGGAGCAGCGACCCCGAGGTCTGCGCGTCGGCCCAACCGGTCCCGGTCGCGGCCGCCACGGCGTCGCGCGCGGCCCTCCGCCAGGCGACGGCCTCCTGCACCGCCTCTGCGGGGGTGGCGGCGGCCGGGGCGTCGAGGTCGGCCGACCATCGGACGGCGTCGGCGAACATCCCGGGCTGGGTCGTGGTCTGGTTCGCGCCGGTACCGCGCAGCTCGGCCGGCCGGTCGGCGGACAGCACGACCAGGGGGACCACCCCGTGGTGTGCCTCGAGGACGGCGGGGTGCAGGTTCGCCACGGCGGTCCCGGACGTCGTGACCACCACCGCAGGCACCCGTGTCAGCTTGGCCAGCCCGACCGCGAGGAACCCCGCGGACCGCTCGTCCACCCGGACGTGCAGCGTGAGGCGGCCCGCGCGCTCGGCCGCGAGCACGGCATACGCGAAGGGGGCGGACCGCGACCCGGGGCACAGCACGACGTGCCGCACTCCCTGCCGCACCAGCTCGTCGACGACGACGGTGGCCAGCGCGGTCGACGGGTTCACACCGGGGATTGTGTCAGCCGGCCGCCTGACGACGGCCGGGCCCCGTCACTCCAGGCCCAGGCCCCGGCGGCCGGTCTCGTTGAGGTCCTCGAGGTGGAACCGGTCCGGCCACTCGCGCTCGTAGTGCTCCTCGGGGAAGTCGCTCGGGCTCGACCCGGTGAGGAACGCCTCGCGGACGCTCTCGGCATACCGCTCGTTGCGCGGGCACCACGGGGCGGCGGGGATGTACATGACGTTGCCCCAGCCCTTCTGGTCCTGGACGGGGGCGACGCTGTGGACCATGTCGCAGTGCCACCACACCGAGTCGCCGGCCTTCACGTCCGGGATGCCGGCGAGGCCCTCCATGAGCAGCGAGTGCCACTTCCAGTCGGCGGGGAAGACCTGGTTGACCGTGACGCCGCACATCTCGTCGTCCGGCACGTCGTCGAGCAGCGGGCGGAGCATGAGGTAGGCCATCGCCTCGGGGATCGGGACGGTGTGCAGGACGCCCTGGTCGTGGTCCATGTCCGACAGCGCCGTCCAGCCCTGGAAGGTGCGGAAGACCGAGCACATCGTGGAGCCGGGGTACTGCGGGCCGTCCGTGCGGTGGCTGGCGTCCCACGGGTCGTACTCCTCGACGGTGCCGTCGAAGAGGTGGCGGAAGGCCTGCTGGTAGGCCTGCGTCATCCACAGGTCGAGCGTGCCGGGGTCGAGGTGGGTCCCGAGGCCTGCGGAGTCGGCGCCCTCGGGACGGCGGCGGATGCGGTCGGGGTACAGCGAGTCGCGGTGCGGGTCGAACCACCGGACGCCGTCGGACTCGGACACCCACTGGGAGTTGAGGAAGCCCTGCACGGTGGCCATCCGCTCGCTCTGGCGGGCCTGCATCTGCGCGCTCGACCAGTAGATCGGGTAGATCTCGGGCTTGGAGCCGACGCTGCCGAAGAAGTCGTCGCCGGGGCCGCGGTAGGCCTCGAAGAACCCGTTGCCCTCGACGTAGTCGACGATGTCGCGGTCCCACTGCAGCGCCTGCTCGCGGGGGAAGTGGCCACGCACGACGAGGCAGCCGCGGCGCCTGAGCAGGGCCACCTGCTCGGGGGTGACCGTGCCGGCCTCGATGTCGGCGTAGTCGATCACCGGCCAGACCTGCCCGCCCCGCTCCCTGGCCGCGGAGATCTCGGCGACGCGGTCGGCGACCCGGCGCTCGACCACCCCGAAGACCTCGTCGACGGTACGGCCGGAGGCCTCGATCCGGGCCCGCAGCGCGGCCTTGACCTCGCGGATCGCCCCGGACAGGTCCTCGGGGACCGTCTCCCAGTGCGGCAGCTCCGGGCGGGTCGTGGTGAACGCCGGCGAGGTCATGGGTGCTCCTTCGGTAGGACTCCTTACCAACAGCGAGGTTAGCGGCAGGCGCGGCTTTGGGCAACAGTCCTTACTAGGATGCCGCCATGACCCCGCAGAAGCCGTCGCTGGACCTGCTGCGGCGGCTCACCGACAGCCACGTGGTCGGTGCCGTCGTCGACCGCGGTCGGCTCACGCGCGCCGAGATCGCCACCGTCACCGGCATCTCCAAGCCCACGGTGGCCGAGAGCGTGCGGAGGCTGGAGTCGACCGGCGTGCTGGCCGACACCGGCGTTCGCAGCAGCGGCCCGGGACGGGCCGGCCTCTACTACGACCTCGCACCCGGGGTCGGCACGGCGCTCGCGGTCGCCATCGCACCCGAGGGCGTCGTCGCGGAGGTGATCGACGTCCGGGGCGCGGTCGTCGGGCGCGGCAGCGCCCGGGTGACACGACCCGTTCGGCCGGCGGCGGTCGGGCGTGCCCTCACGACGGCCGTCAGGGCGGCGCTGGCGCAGGCCGCGGCGCCCCAGGAGGCTGTGGACCAGGAGGCGGTGGACCAGGAGGCGGTGGACCAGGAGGCGGTGGACCGACCGTCCGCGGCCGGGACGGCGCCGGTGCGGCTCGCCGTGGTCAGCGCCGCGGACCCGGTGGACCGGGCCACGGGGCGTCTCGTGCACCTGCCCGACGCCCCCTTCCTCGTGGGGGACCTCGACCCGGCTGCCGTCCTGGCCGACATCGTCGAGGGACCGGTCGTGGTGGGCAACGACGTCAACTGGTCGGCCCTCGCCGAGCTCGCCGCCCACTCGGGCCAGCCGGAGGACCCGGAAGCGGCAGCGCCGACCGGCGACTTCGCCTACCTCTACCTCGGCGAGGGACTCGGTTGCGCCGTGGTCGCGAACGGCCGGGTGCTCGAGGGAGCCCACGGCCTGGCCGGTGAGGTCTCGCACGTCGTGGTGGGTGGCCCGGGGCGCCGGGCCATGCCGTTCACCGCGGTGTTCGCCGAGCTGGGGCTGCGGCACGACGGCGGAACCGCCGTCGACGTCGCCCGCCTGCGCGAGCTCGTGCACGGCACCGGCCCCCGGTCGCGCCGCGGGCTGGCAGCGCTGGCTGGTGCGGTCGCCGACGTGGTGGCCGCCCTCGTCGCGCTGGCAGACCCCCACGAGGTGGTCCTCGGTGGGCCGTGGGGTCGCGACCCGCAGGTCGTGGCGGCCGTCCGGGACCGCGTCGCGAGCGCCAAGCGCCCGGTGGGGGTGCGGGGCGCGATGGTGGTCGACGCCGCCCTCACGGGGGCACGCGAGCACGCGGTGGCCGCCCTGCGCGCGCAACTGGTCGGGGACCAGGTGCCGGCGGCCAGTCCCTGACCCACGCCCCCTCCGGGCGCGGGAGTTCTCGGAGGCCGCAGCTCACGGCGGCGCCGAGCCGGGATCGACCAGCCGCTCGACGCGGAAGTCCCGCACCACCGGGTCCGGGGCCGCGGGCCGGGCGAAGAAGCGCGTGCTGCCGTCGCGCCACGCGACGGTCGAGGGATCGGTCGCCGCGTCGACGAGGGCAGCGGTCCGGGCGTACTCCGCCGTCGCGTGGGCACCGCTCGCCGTCCGCACCGGGCCACCCCGCAGGTCGCGGGTGACGGTCACCCAGCCGCGGCGGTCGGGGTTCGGCTGGCCCTCCAGCCGCGGGACGGCGTCCTGCTGGTGCTCCAGCGACAGCACGGAGACGTCCACGGGCACGGGCATGCGTGCCACCGGCGAGCCCATCGTCACGACGTGCGTGACCCGGTGTGCGGCCCGGAAGCGAGGAGAGGAGGCCAGCCCGGCGGCCACGATGCCGCCCAGGCTGTGGCCGGCGAGCATCACCGGCTCCCCCGACGTGTCCCGTCCGGTGGCGGCCATCGCCTGGTCGAGGGCGGTCGTGACCCCCACGGCCAGCGCCGTCGACTCCCCCGCCATGAGCCGGACGTCGGAGGTGACGTCGAAGGGGTTGTCCCCCGACTGCGCGTCCCACGACTGGGTGCCGCTGACCTCGACCAGCCAGACCGATCCACCCTGCGCCTGGGGCACCTCGACCACCCGGACGTGGCCCGGGTAGTCCTCCGCGTCGCTGAGGTTCGCGAGGTCGTCTGCCAGGGCGGTGAGGTCGTCGGGAGCCCGGGAGCCGGCGCGCGGCCACCGTTCCGCAGTGACCTTCGCGCCACCGGACTCGCGCAGCAGCCCGGCCACCCCGGCCACCTGCGTGAGGACGCGCAGGGCGGTCTCGTAGTCCCCGGCCGGCCTGTCCTGTGTCGGCAGCCCTCGCCCCGTCGGCGGCCCCGTGGGGGCCGGCTCGACCAGGCCGTCGACCCCGCCGGCGACATCGGCCACCCCCGGCACGACGAACAGCGCCTCGTCGACGGCACCTGCCACGTCGACCCCCGCGGCGTGCAGGGCGAGGAGACCGACCGTGATCTCGGGAGCCACTCGCACGAGTGCGACGAAGGCTGCGTCCTGGACCGCCTCCACGGTCGCCGCGACCGCCTGGTCGGTCGCCCGGTAGGCCTCGACCGCCGCCGCGGCACCTGCCGACAGCCCCAGGAGCGCCGCGGCCTGGCCGCCTGCGTCCCGGCGGGCCAGCGCCAGCGCCGCCTGGGCCAGGGCGAGGCTGACCGGCGCGAGCGAGCCGCTGGCCACCAGCCCGGGATCCACCGAGACAGCCACGAGCCTCGCGCAGACGGCGCCCAGGCCCGTGCCCTCGAGCGCGAGGACGCGGGCCGCGTCCTCGACCCCGGCGAGCTCGACGGCGGTGCCGGCGACCCCACCCCGCACGCGGACTGCGGGAGCGGCCGGCAGCACGGGCAACTCAGCCATCCAGGCCTCGCTGCACCGTGCGCCGCACGTGGTCGGCGACGTCGGCGGCTGCCCCGGCGGCGGTCGCGAGCTCCGCGACCACCCGGTCCACCGCGCGGGCGTGGGCCTCGACGAGGTCGGCCGCGTGGTCGAGACGGGCCGCCGTCGCGCGCAGGGCATGCACGCGCTCCTCGACCCGGTCGCGGAACAGCCGGCCTGCGGGCGAGTGCCACCTCACCGCGCCCACCCCCGCGAGGCGGCGGGCGCCCCCACGGACGCGCTCCGCCTCGTCGCGCACCGTGGCCGCCAGCCTCCGCAGCCTGCTCGAGTCCACCTCCACCCGGCCATCCTCGACGGACCGCCGGCGCAGGCCCGGCTCGAGCCCGGGCTCCTGTGGACGACGAGAGGCCGAGGCGCCCCGTGTGGACGACCCGGCCGCCCCACGGCCTCAGCGCAACGGCACCGACTGGGGCCCGTCGGCCGCGAAGCGCAGCACCGGCGTCCCGTCCGGGTCGACCCGTACCGCGTAGTCGCCGTCTGCGATCGGCGTGACCCTGCCGTCCGCCTGCCGGTACAGCCGCGGGACCTCGTCGTAGACGAACGGCCCGCCCCGGTAGACCCGCCAGCTCGTGACCGGGGCGAACCCGCCAGACTGCTCGGCGACGACCCAGTGCCGCCCGTCGACGTCCGTCACCGACAGCCGCGTGTACGTGGGCGAGAGGCTCCACTGCACCCCGAGCAGGGCGAGGCAGCCGGCCGCGACGGCTCCCACGCCCGCGGCTGCGAGGACGGTGAGGACGACGGCAGGGCCACGCAGGCGTCCCCGCGCCAGGCGCCGGACGGCGACGACGGCCGAGCACCCGACGGCTGTCGCAGCCAGCCACACCAGCGCCCACAGGGCGATCTGCGCCTGACCCGCGTCGAAGGGCCCCACCAGCAGCAGCGGCCGCCGGTGGTACGCGTCCGTGTACGGCGCCACGGCGCGCAGCCCGACCGCTGCCAGGCCCCCTACGACGAGGGCGGCGAGGACGACCACCACCACCTGCCTCCCGGCCCCCCGACGCGGACTGGAGCCCTCCCCCGTCCGGGCGTCGGCACGGTCCGGTCCACCGGCTCCGGCTCCGCCCGGCTCGCCCGGGTGCGCGCCGGCGTGCACGTGCGCCTCGCTCCCCCGGCTTCCCACCATGGGGACACGCTAGCCGCGGCCGGGGAGCAGCCCCCCGAGGTCGGCGAGGAAGAGCGCCTGGGCCAGGGCCGTCCGCTGCAGCTCCCCCGGGTCGACCGACTCGTCGACCGCGTGGATCCGCGAGGCCGGCTCCTCGACCCCGAGCAGGAGGATCTCGGCGTCAGGCACCAGCTCTGCCAGCGCCGTCGCGAGCGGGATCGAGCCACCCTGGCCCGTGGTGACCACCTCGCGCCCGAACGCCGCACGCATCGCCCGACCCATGGCCGCGTATGCCGGGCCGTCGGTGCGGGCGCGGAAGCCCTGTCCCAGCGACACCGGCCTGGCCTCGACGTGGGCACCGTAGGGGGTGTGCCGGACCAGGTGCTCGACCAGGAGCTGCTGGGCACGTGCGGCGTCGACGTCCGGTGGCACGCGCAGGTTCACCACCGCCCGCGCCTCGGCGTGCACCGCGGCGGTCACCTGCGAAACCGCCGTCGCGTCGAGGGCGATCACGGTGGCGGCCGGCCGCGCCCACAGGAGGTCGCCGACCGTGCCGTCGCCCCGGAGCGGGTCGACGCCGTCGAGCAGGGCGGTGTCCTGGCGGAACCTGCTCTCCTCGAACGGGTTCCCGTCCCACGTCCCCGAGTGGTCGAGTCCGTCGATGGTCGTCTCGCCGGTGTCGTCGCGCAGGGTCCCCAGCGTCGCGACGAGCGCCTGCAGCGCATCGGGCGCGGCGCCGCCGAACATCCCCGAGTGCGCGGCGTGCTCCATGGTGCGGACGGTGACCAGCACGCTGCCGGTGCCACGCAGCGACGTGGTCAGCGTCGGCAGCCCCAGCTCGACGTTCCCCGTGTCGGCGATGAGGAGGGCGTCGCAGTCGACGAGCTCGGGCGACTGCCGGGCGAGCGCCTCCATTCCGCCGCTCGACTGCTCCTCGGAGCCCTCGCAGACGACCGCGACCTCGACCGGCCACGACCCGAGCACCTCGCGCAGCGCCCGCAGGCCGAGGACGGAGGCCATGAAGTTGCCCTTGCAGTCGGCGGATCCCCTGCCGTACCAACGTCCGTCACGCTCGGTCAGCTCCCAGGGCGGCATCGACCACGAGGCGGGGTCACCCACCGGGACGACGTCGTGGTGGGAGTAGAACAGGACGCGAGGGGCCCCGGTCGGTCCCGCTGTCCGGCCCACCACGGCCTGCGACCCGTCCGGTGCCGGCAGCGCCTCCACACCGTCCAGCCCGACGTCGCGCAGGAGCTCCGCGACCAGCGATGCCGCCCGCCGGCACTCCTCCACCGGCTCGATCGCCGGGTTGGCGACCGACCGGCACGCGACGAGCCGCGCGAGGTCGTCCCGCACCCGCGGCATACCGGCCTCGACGGCCGCGGCCAGCCGCTCGGCGACGTCCCCGCTCACGGGACCAGGTCGTCGAGGTAGAGCGGCAGCATCTCCCACCACGTCGGCCAGTCGTGGTCGTAGGAGGGCCCCCAGTCATCGACGCGGTTGGGCACCCGCTTGTCGCCGAGCACCCCCGCCACCTCCCAGGCGCCGCCGGGGTCCTCCCACCGGCCCGACCCGGTGGCGAGGACGACGAACCGGCTGCGCAGGGTGTCCAGCTGCGGCCCCTCGAGCCCGGGCAGGAAGTGCAGCGGCGAGGCGTAGTAGAAGTCGTCGGTGAAGCCGCCCCCGATGAACCGCTCGATCGAGTACGTCCCGCTCATGCAGACGGCGGCGCCGAACAGGTGGGGGAAGCGGCACAGCAGGGCCAGGGAGTTGAAGGCGCCGATCGAGGCACCGGCGACGACGACGGGCGAGGCGGAGGAGTCGGCGTGGATCGCCGGCACGACCTCCTCGGCGACCGCGCGCTGGTAGGCGTCGAACAGCCAGCGCCGGTGGTCGGTCGAGCCGTCGCGGCGCATCATCGCCTGCCCCGCCGCGCTGTCGCACGAGTAGACCTTGACCCGGCCGGCCTCGACCATGGGCCAGAGGTGGCCGACGAGCTGGTTGCGCTCCACCTCCTCGGCGTCGCCGCCCGCGGTCGGCAGGAGCAGCACGGGCGTGCCGTAGTGACCCCAGCGGACCAGTGTGATGTCGCGGTCCATGCGGTCGGAGTGCCAGCGCTCGGTCACCTTCACGTCGGGATCCTCACTCGTAGACGAACTTCTGCGGCCCGGGGAACAGCCACGAGAGGCCGTCGCGCAGCCGGTCGCGCCAGTCCTCCCAGTTGTGCCCGTCCCGGGCCTCGACGTACTTCACGTCCATGCCCGCGGCTCGGAACACCTGCACCATCGACCGGTTCGGCGTGATGAGCGGCTCGTAGGTGCCGCAGGACATGAAGATCCGCTCGACGGGGGCCGTCGGCTTGGCGCGGTAACGGTTCACGAACTTCACCACCGGGTCGAACGGCGGGCCGCCACCGTGGTCGGTCCCGATGTCGGTGAAGACGAGCGAGGCCGACTGCAGGAACAGCGACCCGAACACCCCCGGGTACCGCACGGCCGTCGACAGCGACGCGATCCCGCCGAAGCTGCTGCCCATGAGGCACCGGCCGGCGGGGTCGTCGACCAGGGGCAGTCGCTCGGCCAGGGTCGGCAGAAGCTCGCGCGCGACGAACCGGGCGTGCGGCGCGTGGTTGGGGTACTCCTTGAGCCGGTCGCGCGGGGGGACGAACGCTGCGACGAGCGGGGCGACGTCGAGGCGGTGGATGAGGTTGTCGAGCACGGTCTTCATCGCCGCGTAGTCGAGGTAGTCGGTGCCGTCGTGGACGACGAGCAGGGGGTAGCGCTGGGCCGTCGAGTACCGGGCGGGCAGGTAGAGCCGCACCGGCTGCTCGCGGCGCAACGCCTTGGAGCGCAGCGTGTCCTCGACGACCTCACCCTGCCGGGCCTCGGGGTCGTGGTGCACCCAGTCGGGCACCTCGTACCCGGTCGCGGCGCACACCGAGCTCGACCCGACGGGCGAGTGCGCGACCCGGGGGTTGAGCGGGTCGTTGAAGGTCTCGTAGTGCTCGCCGCGGCGGGTCTCGAGCTGGTACTCGACCCGCGACCCGCTCGGCAGCTCGGTCGTGACGGCCCACAGGTCCGTCCCGGCCAGCTGCCGCATCGGCAGCGGGTCGGTGAGGCCGACGACCCGGTGCCGCACCCGCACCTCGTCGGCCTCGCCCCGGAACAGGAACGTGACGCGTTCCCCCTCGACGATCGGCGCGCCGTACCGGGCGACGAACCGGTCCACCGACGCCGGCCCCACGGGCAGCCGGTCGCGCAGCCGGTTGACCGCCAGCCTGCCGCTCACCGCCCCACCCCCCTCACCGCAGCGCCTCGCGCATGTCGTGGACCGCACCGTCGAGTCCCAGGATGCGTGCCCCTGGCGGCAGTCCGCCGTCCTCGCCGAGCTCGAGCGCGGTGCCGTCGTCGAGCAGGACGCAGTGCTGCTCACCGAACCGGCGCGCCAGCACCGAGCACCGCGCCGCGTCGTCGAGCCGCAGCCGCCGACGGGCGTGCGGCAGCGCGACCACCCCGCGGACCCGGCCCAGCCCACGGTCGTAGACCTCGGCCTCGCTAGCCCCCTCCGGCCCGTGGTCGTGGAAGAGCACGACCCGCTCGGTCAGCGCCATCGCGCCGGCCGACCAGGCCACGACGGGCAGGTCGTCCGGGATGCGGATCGCGAACAGCCGCAACGCCCGCAGCAACGTGCCGACGTGGCCGCCGGTCAGCGCGAGCGCCGCGGACCCCGCGAGCAGCGCCGCGATCTCCCCGCGGTGCCACCCGATGACGCCGCTGTCGTCGATCGGCGCCGTGGCGTCGAGGTCCGCGTACAGCTCCTTGAGCTTCCCGGCATACCAGCGGTCGACGTGCCGGACGACCTCCACGGCGTCGTCGAGCGCGTCGAAGCCGGCACCGCGCCGCTGGAGCGCGTACGCGTCGTCGAGCGCGCCCTGCAGCCGCAGCCGGTAGACCGACAGCAGCGTGTCGTGGCGGTCGCGGAAAGCCAGCCCGGCGGCGGCAAAGGCGGGGTCCTTCTCGAGGACGTCGAACATCCGGTGGTGCAGGCGCAGGTGCCGGGTGTCACCGCCGAGGACGCTGTCGAGCTCGGCGACGTCGTCCTCGCGCTCCTCCCAGCCGGCGTTGATCGTCGCGACCGGGCCGTGCACGCCGAGGGAGCGCAGGGCGGTGCCCGCGGTCGTCATGAAGCGCTGGGGACCCAGCAGCACGGTGCGCATGGTGCAGCAGTCGCCTCAGCAGGCGACCGCGTGGACGTGGACCGTGCGGCCCACGTCGTCGAGCATCCCGCGCAGGACGTCGTAGTCGGGGTGGCGCATCCGGACGTAGGCGTTGGCCATGTAGCCGGCCTCCACCGGCTGGGTCAGGTGGCCCTCCGGCGGGAAGTACGCGTCGATCACCCACTCGTTGTACCGGTCGCGGATCTCGTGCAGCCCGCTGTGACCGACGATGCGGCCGTCGCGGTCGGGGCGCAGCGCGACGATCCCGGCCGAGTAGGGGCGGTGCATCTCGCGCTCGGGCGTCCCGTGCACGATGACGTGCGCCCACTCGCGGTAGACGTCGACGTCGTTGCTCGCGGAGTACAGGTCCCAGCAGCCCACGCCGGGAGGCCGCGCGCCGATCTCGGAGAACTTCAGGCCCTTGGGCCCGTGGAACCACTCCATGTGGGTGGCGCTCGTCTCGATCCCGAGTGCCTCGATGACCCGTTGCCCGAGGTCGCGCACCTCGTCGTAGAACGGCGAGTCCGCCATCCGGTTCGTCGTGACGAACTGGGGCGAGATCCACCGGGTGCGCATCGCCTCGAGGACGTTGGGGTAGTAGTGCGTGGTCCAGTCGTGGACGACGCGCCCGTCGTGGGCGATGGTGTCGTAGAAGCCCTCGTGCCCCTCGACGAACTCCTCGATCGCGATCGACGTCGCGCCGTGCGCCCCGAAGTCGGTCAGGGCGTGGCCCAGCTCGGTGTCGTCGTCGACGCGCACGGTGTCCTTGGCGCCGGCGCCGTCGCGCGGCTTGAGCACGAGCGGGTAGCCCACCCGCTCGGCGAACTCCCAGGCCTCGTGGGCGTGGTCGACGGCGGCCGAGGCCGCGGTCGGGACACCGGCCTGGCGCAGCGCCTCCTTCATCGACGGCTTGTCGCGGCACAGCCACGTCGTGTGCACCGACGTGCCGGGTATGCCGGTGGCCTCGCGCACCTGCGCGGCCACCATCGTGTGCGCCTCCACCGTGGCCTCGAGCCGGTCGACCCAGACCTTGGACTGGATGGACCTCGCGGCGTCGGTCATCTCGCGCAGGTTCGTGACGGAGCCGACCCGGTAGTACCCCGACAGGGCCCCGCGCAGCTCGTCGTCGAGCGCCCACTCGTCGGACTCGCCGATCCCGAAGACGTTCGCCCCCACCGCGGCGAGGGCGAGGGCGAACCGGCGCTGGTTGGCCGGGAACCCTGGCTCGACGAAGACGATGTTCACCCGTCCGACCGTAGCGGCGATCCGGCCCCCCGTCGCGTCGCGCCGGACACGAGGGCCGGGTTCACCCGGCAAGCACGGCGTGCGCCGCCGCCACCCGCTCCCGCCACCAGTCGACCCGGTCGGCCGGGGCTCCCCAGCGGTCCAGCAGCCCCTCGTCGGCGACGACCTCGCGCACCGGGAGGGTGCCGCCGACGGGGACCAGCGGGTCCGCGGTGACGTCGCCCTCGAGCAGGGCCACCGTGCCGAGCCCGCAGGCGTGGTCGAGCGCCGGCAGGGCGGCCGCCAGGGCGACCCCGGCGCGCATCCCGACACTGGTGTCCAGGGCGGAGGAGACGACGGCCGGCAGGCCGCACTCGGCCACGACCTGGAGCGCGCGGCGCACGCCCGCCAGCGGGGCGACCTTGACCACGACGAGGTCGGCCGCGCCCTCCCGAGCCACGAGGACCGGGTCGTCGGCCTTGCGGATCGACTCGTCGGCGGCCACGGGAACGGCGACCCCGGCCCGGGCGAGGGCGAGGCGCAGGTCCCTGAGCTCGGGGACGGTGGCGCACGGCTGCTCTGCGTACTCGAGGTCGTGGGCGGCGAGTGCGGTCAGGGCCCGGACCGCGTCGTCCACCGACCACGCACCGTTGGCGTCGACCCGGATGCGGCCGGCCCGGCCGAGGACGTCACGCACCGCGGCCACCCGGTCCAGGTCGTCGGTGAGCGACTGGCCCGGCTCCGCGACCTTGACCTTCGCCGTCGTGGTCCCGTCGTACCGGGCGAGCACCTCGGCGACGCGCGCGGCCGGCACCGCCGGCACGGTGGCGTTGACCGGGACCTCGTCGCGCACCGGCGCCGGCCACCCGAGCCAGGCCGCCTCGACCGCGGCGGCGAGCCAGCGAGCGGCCTCGGCCGGGGCGTACTCGGTGAAGGGTGAGAACTCCCCCCACCCGAGCGGCCCGCGCAGCAGCGCGGCCTCGCGGACCGTGACGCCACGGAACCGCGTCCGCATCGGGATGGCGACCACGCGCATGCCCTCGAGCAGCTCCGCGAGGGCAGGGAGTCCGGCCATGGGGGTCATTCCACCAGACCGGCAATCCGGGCCGGTTCGCGGACCGAATACCGTGGCGACGAGTCCCCTCCCCGATGTCAGGAGCCCCATGCCCACGCTGTCCGACTTCTCCGCCACCACCCTCGAGGGCACCGAGCAGGACCTGTCGGCGTATGCCGGCAAGGTCGCCCTGGTCGTGAACACGGCGAGCGAGTGCGGGTTCACGCCCCAGCTCGAGGGGCTCGAGCAGCTCTACCGCGAGTACGGCGAGCAGGGGCTGGTCGTGCTGGGCTTCCCCTGCAACCAGTTCGGGGGCCAGGAGCCCGGCGACGCCGAGCAGATCGCGCAGTTCTGCCAGCGCAACTACGGCGTGAGCTTCCCGATGTTCGACAAGGTCGAGGTCAACGGCGAGGGCGCCCACCCCGTCTGGACCTGGCTGCGCTCGGAGAAGGGCGGGCTGCTGGGCAGCGCGATCAAGTGGAACTTCACCAAGTTCCTCGTCGGCCGCGACGGCCGGGTCGTCAAGCGCTACGCCTCCACGACCAAGCCCGCGGACATCGCCGGCGACATCGAGAAGGCGCTCGCCGCCTGACTCGGGCGTCCCGGGGCGGATGCGTCCGGTCCTTCCGCGGCGCCGTCCGTGGGCCTTAGCGCTCGCGGCTGGACAGCACGCAGAACTCGTTGCCCTCCGGGTCGCGCAGGACCGTCCACGGCACGTCGCCCTGGCCCACGTCGGCCAGGGTGGCGCCGCGGTCGAGCAGCGCCTGGATCTCGGCCTCGCGGTCCTGGCTGCTGTGCGGCGCGAGGTCGAGGTGCAGCCGGTTCTTGAGCGTCTTGTCCTCGGGGACGCGCACGAACACCAGGCCCTGCGCCTGCCGCATCCACTCGGCCCCGTCGGTGATGGGGTCCTGCGACATGTGCTTCGGGATGACCGCGACCTCCTCGTCGTTCTCGAAGACGATCACGTAGTCCAGGGTCTGCGCCCACCACCGCGCCTGCGCGGCGATGTCGTGGCAGTCGACGACGACGGAGTACCAGCGGAGAGCCATGCTCCTGACGCTACGACGAGGCGCCGACAGCGACCAGTCGATTTCGCTCCATCAGGGCGATGTCGCGCAGGACGCGCAGGAAGCGCCGCAGCCGCGCCACCAGGAGGTCGGCGGACGCCAGCTCGAGCAGGTCGGGCGTGGCCGAGTAGCGGACCTCGCCGAAGGGGACTCCGCGCGGTCCGGCCACCGCATGCGCGAACGCCCTGCCTCGCTCTCACTGGGCGAGGACCTGAGCCCGCAGACGGCCTGGATGGCCGAGACCGGCATCTGGTGCCCGCTGCCCACGAGGTCGTTGGCCTTCGCCGCCGCCCACAGCACCGCCCCGGGCACCACCTCGTCGCGAGCCGGGCCCCTGAGCAGGCTCGGCTCGGCGGCCACGGCTCGCACGAGCAGGCGGCGGCAGACGGTCCTCACCTCCGCGTCGAACAGGCGCGTGACCACGTCGTCGAGCCGCTCGCCCATCGCGCCCACCCTGTCCCGCAGGTGCGCAGGCACCGCATCGAGGTCCAGCGGCTCGTCGTGCGGCAGGGGATCGACCGGGAGGTTCGCCAGGGCGTCCTCGCCACCGACCAGCCTGGCCAGCCACGCCAGCTCCCGCACGTGCCGCGGCGGCTGCGGGGGCCGCGGGGCCACCACGGTCGGTGGCGTCTGCTTCCTGCCCCGGCCCCCCTCCAGGGCCGCGCACTCGTACCCGGTGCCCTCGACCGGCCGGCGCAGGACGTCGACCACCTGGTCGTCCATCATGACCAAGAGCGTCATGGAGCCCAGCCGGTCCGACTGCCCCGGTCGCTCGTAGGTCCCCGCGTCGTGGTACTCCAACCCGTCGAGGCCCTCGGGGTCGTCGATCGCGTCGAGGAGGGCCCAGTCGCCCGGTCCCACCGGGCGCGGCGGCCGGCCGCGCCAGTCCACGAGCCGCGTCACGGGACGCCCCGGCTCCTCCCCCTGGCCGTTCGTGTGGTCCATCGATCGTCCCCTCTCGCCTGGTCCTGCTACGAGGTGTCGCGGCAGGCATCCCACCACTGTCACAGCACGGACCGGGGCAGCACGAGATATCCACAGCCGGACCTGGGGCCTGCACCTCGGCGGCACGGGTGCTGGGGCACTGATGCGTCACGCGCATCACTGACCCACTACTCGAACCACGAACCACGACCCACCACCCGTTGCCCGCCACGCGCCGCGCCGACCTGCTTGCCGACCACACGGCATACCGCTCACCGGCCGCCGTTAGGCTCGCGCGGGTGAGCGAGCAGACCAGCGTGAGCGACACCTTCGACCCCGCGGCCTGGGAGGAGGTGCCGGGATTCGACCTCACCGACATCACCTACCACCGGGCCAGGGACGTGGGCGCCGTCCGGATCGCCTTCGACCGGCCCGAGGTGCTCAACGCGTTCCGGCCGCACACCGTCGACGAGCTCTACCGCGCGCTCGACCACGCTCGGATGACCCCCGACGTGGGCTGCGTGCTGGTCACCGGCAACGGCCCGGGGCCGGCCGGCACCGGCAGCGAGGGCAAGTGGGCCTTCTGCTCCGGCGGCGACCAGCGCATCCGTGGCCGCTCGGGCTACCAGTACGCGGCGGGCGAGACCGCCGACACCGTCGACGAGGCGCGGGTCAAGGCCGCCGGCGGCCGGCTGCACATCCTCGAGGTGCAGCGGCTCATCCGCACCATGCCCAAGGTGGTCGTGGCCGTCGTCAACGGCTGGGCCGCGGGCGGCGGGCACAGCCTGCACGTCGTCTGCGACCTCACCATCGCCAGCCGCGAGCACGCGCGGTTCAAGCAGACCGACGCCGACGTGGGCAGCTTCGACGGCGGCTACGGCTCGGCGTACCTCGCCCGCATGGTCGGCCAGAAGCTCGCCCGCGAGATCTTCTTCCTCGGGCGCACCTACACCGCCGAGGACATGCACCGGATGGGCGCGGTCAACCTCGTCGCCGACCACGCCGAGCTCGAGTCCACGGCGCTCGAGGTCGCCCGCGAGATCCTCGGCAAGAGTCCGCAGGCCCAGCGCATGCTCAAGTTCGCCTTCAACCTCGTCGACGACGGGCTCATGGGGCAGCAGGTGTTCGCGGGCGAGGCGACCCGGCTGGCGTACATGACCGACGAGGCGGTCGAGGGTCGCGACCAGTTCCTCGAGAAGCGCGACCCCGACTGGTCGCCGTTCCCCTGGTACTTCTGAGCCGCCCCGCCGGGGCGACGCCTCACGGGGACCCATCCCGCTACCCCGAGCCGCCCAGGTCGACCTCGAACGCCTCGTAGACCAGGTCGGCCCCCTTCTGCCGGTGCCGCACGAGCTGCCCCATGAGGGTGGTGACCTCCTCGCGGAACACCGGCAGGTCGGCCATCGTGCCCCCGTGCTCGAGGACCGCGAGGTAGGCGTCGATGTCCGCCCGGAACCGCTCGTGCTCGCCCCGCAGCCGGTGCACCTGCCCGGCGAGGCGCGGGCTGTCCCGGGTCACCGACTCGTAGATGCCACCGGGCCCCTCGGCCAGCTCGACGTGGTCCCGGAAGTCGTGGGCCAGCTCGGCCAGCGCGGCGCGCACGCGCTCACGCCAGGCGCCGCCGCGCGCGATGGGGGAGGCGAGGGCCTCGTCGACGGCGGCGACCGAGTCGCGCAGCTCGGCGCGGTGCACGCGCACCCGGTCGAGGTATGCCGCGAGCTGCTCGTCCATGCCCACCTCCCGGTCCGTGCCGTGAGAGATCCGTCGCCCGTCCATGGTCCCGCTCAACCCTCCGGCCGTCCACGGCCGCTCCGAGAGGTAGCGTCGACCCGTGACCGCCCTCCGGCCCCTGCCGATCGCCACCGGCGAACGGGCCCGGGAGGCGCTGCCGGTCCTGCGTGCCGCCCTCGACGGCTCCGGGCCCGCGGTCCTGCCGTGTGCCGAGGGCGCAGCGCCGCCACCGGTGCCCGACAGCGCGGTCCCCGACCCCGGCACGGCGCTCGTGGTCGGGACCTCCGGGTCCACGGGCACCCCCAAGCTGGCCATGCTGCCCGCGGCCTCGCTGCGCGCGTCGGCCGACGCGACGCACGACCGCCTCGGTGGCCCGGGCACCTGGCTGCTGGCGATGCCGCCGCACCACATCGCCGGGGGGCAGGTGATGCTGCGGTGCCTGGCCGCGGGCACCGAGCCGCACTTCGTCGACCTGACGGCCGGGTTCACCCCGGCCGCCCTCGCGCAGGCGGTCGGCCGGATGGGCGCGGCCCCGCGCCGGTACACCGCCCTGGTGCCCACGCAGCTCGTCCGGGTGCTCGCGGACCCGGCGGCCACCGAGGCCCTCGCCTCGCTGGACGCGGTCCTCGTCGGGGGTGCGGGGACGCCGCCCGGTGTCCTGGCAGCCGCCCGCGCCAAGGGGATCCGCGTCGTCACGACCTACGGCATGAGCGAGACGAGCGGCGGCTGCGTCTACGACGGCGAGCCGCTGCGCGGGGCGCTGGTCCGCGCCGACGCCGAGGGCCGGCTCAGCCTGGGGGGCGCCACCCTGGCGACGGGCTATCTCGGCCGGGCGGACCTGACCGCCCGGTCCTTCTCGACCGACCCCGACGGCACCCGCTGGTTCCGCACCGACGACGTCGGGCACCGCGACGGCGGCGGTCGCTGGCAGGTCGACGGCCGGCTCGACGACCTCGTCAACACCGGCGGCCTCAAGGTCGCGCCCCGGGTCGTCGAGGACGCCCTCACCGACGTCCTCCCGGGCGTGGCCGAGGCCGTCGTCGTGGGCCTGCCCGACCCCGAGTGGGGGCAGGTCGTCGCCGCCGCGCTCGTCCTCGCGCCCGGTGCCGACGCGCCCACGCTGACCGGCGCCCGCCAGGCCCTCCGGGGCACGCTGCCGGCGCACGCGCTGCCCCGCCGGCTGCTCGTCCTCGACGCCGTTCCGCTGCGCGGGCCGGGCAAGCCGGACCGGGGCGCGGTCGTCGGGCTGCTCGCGGCCGACCGGGCCGCGCGTGCGACCATGGAGCCATGATCCGGGTCCTGCCCTGGCTGCTCACGATCGCCCTGACGATCTACGCCGCCGTCGACTGCGTGCAGACCGACGAGCGCCGGGTCCGCAACCTGCCCAAGCTGATCTGGCTGCTCGTCGTCCTGGTCTTCCCCATCGTCGGCCCGGTCGTCTGGTTCATCGCCGGACGCCCGCTGCGGGGCCCGAACTCAGCGGGCCGGATCGAGCGTCCCCAGGCCCCGCGTGGCCCCGACGACGACCCGGACTTCCTCCGTAGGCTCTGACCGACCGCCCCGCCCGCACGACCCGAAGCGAGACAGCACCCTCCATGGCCACTCCCGCCCAGTGGGTCGCCGGCGCCCGCCCGCGCACCCTGCCCGCCGCCATCGCCCCGGTCGTCGTCGGCACCGCCGCGGCGCACCCCCTCGGCAAGGCGAACCTCGGCCTGGCCCTGCTCGCCCTGCTCGTCTCGGTGTCGCTGCAGATCGGCGTCAACTACGCCAACGACTACTCCGACGGCATCCGCGGCACCGACACCGACCGGGTCGGGCCCGTCCGGCTGGTCGGCCAGCACAAGGCGGACCCCCAGAACGTCAAGCTCATGGCGTTCGCCTTCTTCGGGTTCGCGGCGCTGGTCGGGCTGGCCCTCGTCGCCCTCAGCCAGGCCTGGGTGATGATCCCGCTGGGCGCCCTCGCGGTGCTCGCCGCCTGGCGCTACACCGGGGGGGACAACCCCTACGGCTACCGGGGCCTGGGCGAGGTCTACGTCTTCGTCTTCTTCGGTCTCATGGCCACGCTCGGCACGCTCTACACCCAGGCCGGACAGCTCACCTGGACCGGCCTGGCCGCCGCGGTCGGGGTCGGCGCGATCGCCTCGGCGATCCTGGTCGCCAACAACCTGCGCGACATCCCCACCGACCGGGAGACCGGCAAGCGCACCCTCGCCGTGCGCCTCGGGGACCGCGGCACCCGGCTGCTCTACGTGGGCCTGCTCGCCGTGGCGCTCGTCATGGTCGTGGCCGTCGCCGTCGGGCAGCCGTGGGCGCTGCTCGCGCTGCTCGCCTTCGCCGTGGCCTGGAAGCCCGTGCAGGTCCTGCGCAGCGGCGCCACCGGCCGTGACCTCGTGACCGTCCTCGCCGCCACCGGCCTGTTCGAGGTCGTGTATGCCGTGCTGCTGGCGGTCGGGCTCGTCGTGGGCCACGCGGTGGCCGCCTGACGAGGACAGCTCAGCGGTACTCGGAGCGCTCGTCCTCGGCGTCCTCGGCCGCCTCGTCCCGGTGCGCAGCGCCCGCCTCTCGGGCCTGGGCGCGACGCTCGAGCCGCTCCTGCAGCCGCTGCGTCGACTCCTCACGGAACCGCGCGAGGACGAAGTACGAGATCACCATCGAGATGAGCGCGGACAGCACGAGGAGCATCCACTCCTGGTCGCGGTCGCGCAGGCCGAGCAGCCAGAGCAGGCAGACGACGCCGAAGAAGATAAGCACCCGCAGGACCGAGTAGCGCACCATCTCAGAGCCCGGAGTAGGAGTGCTGGCCGACGAAGAACACGTTGACGACGGCGAAGTTGACGATGACGCAGGCGTACCCCGCCAGCGAGATCCACGCGGCCGTCTGGCGGCTGATGCCGCTCGTCGCGCGCGAGTGCAGGTAGGCGGCGTAGACGACCCAGATCACGAACGTCCACACCTCCTTGGGGTCCCAGTTCCAGTAGGACGCCCACGCCTGGCGGGCCCAGATGGCACCGGCGATCAGGGTGAAGGTCCACAGGGGGAAGGCGACGATGTGCAGGCCGTAGGCCGTGCGCTCGATCGAGGGCGCGTCGGGGAAGCGGTCGAGCACCGAGGAGCGCCCGGACCGCTGGAAGGCGTCCTTGAGCAGGTAGATCCCCGTGGCCGCGGCGGCCAGGGTGAACAGGGCGGTCGAGATGACGGCCACGGTCACGTGGATGACCAGCCAGTACGACCTAAGCGACGGGAGCAGCTCGGCCGCCTCGGTGTACCAGACCGCGACGGCCATGCCGAGGACGAGCAGCACCGGACCGGTGATGAACAGCCCGAGCCAGCGCAGGTCACGCCGGGTCGACCAGATCGAGTACGCGAGCGAGGTGAACATCGAGCCCATGACCGCGAACTCGAACATGTTGCCCAGCGGCCAGCGGTCGACCGAGAGGCCGCGCAGCACCACCGAGGCCAGCAGGAGCAGGCCGCCCAGCCACGTCGTGGTCGAGGCGATGCCGGCCGCCGAGCGGGCCCGCTTCGACGGCTCGTCGGCGCCCGCAGCGGCGTCACCGGCCCCTGCCGGGGCGTCCGTCGTCGCGCCCCCCGCGGCTGCCGCAACGGGCTCGGCGGGACCCCCGGCCCCGACCAGCTCGCGCTCGCGGGCCGAGGTGGCGTCCCGGGCCGTCGCGCGGTCGCGCGCGGGCAGCAGGCCCGCGAGGTAGATCGCGTGGCAGACCATGGCGATGGTGAAGACCGCCATGGCTGAGTAGAGGCTGAGGTTGGCGTAACCCGCGAGGGTCTCGTTCGTCATGGGCGTGGGTCCATCTCCGTGCCGGTGGATGCGGTGGCTCGAGGTCGGGTGCTGCTTGCTGCGGTGGCTCGCGTCGTGACCTCGCCGAGCACCTGCTCGACGACCCGGCGCAGGCCGTCGTCGTCACCCTTGGCCAGGCCGCCGACGGTCACCACGGTACGTCCCCCACCCTCGGCGGGGGAAACCCGGACGAACACCCGGCGACGGCGCACCACGAGCGAGGTGATGAGGCCGGCCAGGGCGAGCAGGGCGGCGACGAGCGTGATGCCCTTGCCCGGGTCGTGCCGGATCGACAGGCCGGCGAACCGGTCGACCGAGTCGAAGGTGATCGACCCGCGTCCGCCGGGCAACTGGTAGGTCTGGCCGGGCTCGAGCCAGATCCGCAGCGGCTCGCCCTTGGCGTTCTTCAGCTGCGTCAGCTCCGAGGTGTCCAGGACGTACACCGACTGCGGCCGCCCACCGGGGAGCAGCTCGCCCTCGTAGACCGTGAGGGCCAGGGCCGGCTTCTTCGCGTCGGGGAAGATCGAGATCGGCCCCTGCTCCTTGTCGATGACCGCCGTCGGCAGGAACAGGCCGGAGAAGCCGAGCGGCTTGGGGTCGGCGCCGGTGACCTTGATGGCGCCCACCGACCGGTAGTTGTTGTCCTGGGCCAGGAAGGGCACGGGCCCGCTGTAGGTCTCCTGCCCCTTCGCGTCCTTGACGGTGACCACCGGCGCGTACCCGTTGCCGAGGAGGAACACCCCGGCGCCGCCGATCTCCAGCGGGTGGTTGACCTTCACCGTCTCGGTGGTGGGCGTCGCGCCGGGCCGGCTGGTCGTCGTGAGGTGGGCGGTGAAGTCCCGGGGCTGGCCGAACTGGCCGCGACCGGTGACCCTCTCCTCGAAGGTGGCGTCGAGCTTGTCGACCGTGATGGTGAAGGGCTGGAGCGTGTCCGGGTTCACCCAGGGCCCCGGGGCGAAGGTGTCGTACTGCGACAGGGTGTTGGAGAACGACTTGCCCACGGGGACGATGACGTCGCCCTTCCACCCGAGGAGGTGCCCGATGGCGACGCCGACGATGACGCCGATGAGCGCCAGGTGGAAGACGAGGTTGCCGGTCTCCTTGAGGTAGCCGCTCTCTGCGCTCACGGTCGCGCCGTCGTGGCTGTGCACCCGGAACCGCCTGCCGCGCAGGACCTCCCGTGCAGCAGACACGACGTCCTCGGCGGTGGCGTCCACCTCGGCGCGGGCGGAGTCGTCCAGCCGCTCGAGTCGCGACGGGGTCCGCGGCGGGGTGGACCGCATGGCGCGCCAGTGCACCCGGGTGCGCGGCAGCACGCACCCGACCAGCGAGATGAACAGCAGCAGGTAGATCGCCGCGAACCACGGTGAGGCGTACACCTCGAAGAAGCCGAGCCGGTCGAGGACCGGGCCCGCCTTGGGGTGCTGGGCGATCCAGTCGGAGGTGCGCGCGGGGTCGATGCTGCGCTGCGGCCAGATCGAGCCCGGCAGGGCTCCGATCGCCAGCAGCAGCAGCAGGAACAGCGCCGTGCGCATGCTCGTGAGGTTGCGCCAGGTCCAGCGGGCCCAGCCCACGGCGCCGAGTCGCGGCTGGGTGATGGTCGAGGGGTCGGGCACGTCAGATCACCGTCTGGAATCCGCCGACGAGGGCGGTCTGGAGGTAGCGCGTCCAGCTCTCCCAGACGCCGGTCACGAGCATGAGGCCGATGGCGAGCAGCAGGACGCCGCCGAAGAGCTGGATGGCGCGCTGCCGCCGTCGCAGGAACGCCGACACCGCGCCGAAGCGCTCGAACCCCGCGGCGATGAGCAGGAACGGCAGCCCGAGCCCGAGGGAGTACGCCACGGCCAGGACGATCCCTCGCGTGACGGCGGAGGAGTTGCCCGTCGTGGTGGCGAGGATGGTGACCGCGCCCAGGGTCGGGCCCGTGCAGGGCGCCCAGCCCAGGCCGAAGACGGCGCCGAGCAGCGGGGCGCCCGCGAGCCCGGACGCCGGACGCCAGTGCAGCTTGAGCTCACGCTGGGTGCCGGCCCCGAGGAAGACGACGGCCATGACCAGCACCAGCACGCCGCCGACCCGCATGAGCAGGCCCCGGTGCTCCACGAGGGCCGCTCCCACCCCGGCCAGGAAGGCCGTCACGAGGATGAAGACGACGGTGAACCCCAGCACGAACAGCAGCGAGCCGAGGACCAGCCGGTGGCGACGACGCTGCTCGAGCGTCTCGTCGGACAGCCCGGTGACGTAGCCGAGGAAGCCCGGCACGAGCGGCAGCACGCAGGGCGAGGCGAAGGACACGAACCCGGCGACCAGGGCGACGGCGAGCGCCACCGGCAGCGCACCGGAGGTCACCGTGTCCTGCACGCCCGCGGCGGTCGCCGCGACGGAGATCGAGCTGCTCATCGTCGCGGTGCCTCAGCCCTTCGCCAGCACGTCGTCGACGAGCCCGGTCAGGGTCGAGGCCTTGACCTCGCCGTTGACCCGGGCGGCGATCCGTCCGGTCTTGTCCAGCACCAAGGTCGTCGGCGGGGCGCTGACCTTGCCCTGGAGGTTGAGGATGAGCACCCCGGACGGGTCCGCCAGGGACGGGAACGTGATGCCCCAGCGCTTCGCCGACGTGATGCCGGAGGAGGTGTTGTCCCGGGTGTTGATGCCCATGAAGGTCACCGGCTTGCCCGCCTGCTGGGCGGCCTGCCACGACTTCTCCAGCTCGGGCGCCTCGGTGCGGCACGGGCCGCACCACGACGCCCAGACGTTGAGCACGACGACGTCGCCACCGGCGTCGGGCAGGGCCCACGGCTTGCCGTCGAGCAGCGTGCCGGAGAGCCCCACCGGCTTGCCGCGGTCGGCGGGCGCGATGACCTCGACGGCGCCGTCGCCGGAGATGTAGCCCTTGCGGCTGCCGTCCTTGGCCTGGGCGGCGATCGAGTTGGCGTCGCTGCTGCAGGCGGCGAGGGAGGCTGCGAGGACCGGCACGGCGAGCAGGGCCAGCGCGCGCCGCCCGCCCGGCACGCGAGGCGCGCGGCGACCGCGCGGCATACGGGGCGTGCTCATCCTGTACCCCCTGCGGACCGGACGAGCAGCGCACCGGCCGGTTCGGAGTAGGTGATCGACTCGAGCTGGTCCCCGACCCAGCTCAGCGTCGTGAGGGAGGCGAGGCGGCACTCGCGCCGGCGCGGGTCGTGCCAGAGGCGGTTGCCCAGCAGCTCGTTGCGCGCGGTCCAGATCGGGAGCTGGTGGGAGACGACCACGGCCTCGTGGCTTCGCGCCGCGTCCCGGGCGTCGGCGATGGCGGCCACCATGCGGGCGGCCACCTCGGCGTAGGGCTCGCCCCACGACGGCTTGAAGGGGTTGGTGACGAGCTTCCAGTGCCGCGGGTGCAGGAACTCGACCGGCCGCATCGAGCCGACCCGGTGGCCCTCGAAGAGGTTCGCCGACTCGATGACCCGGTCGTCGGTCGTCACGGCGACGCCGTGGGCGGCGGCCACCGGCGCGGCCGTCTCCTGCGCCCGCAGGAGCGAGGAGGCGACGACGTGGGTGACGTCGTGGTCGGCGAGGTGGTCGGCCACGGCCTGGGCCATCTGCCGGCCCAGCTCGGACAGGTGGTAGCCGTCGAGCCGGCCGTAGAGGACGCCCTCGGGGTTGTGCACCTCACCATGGCGCATCAGGTGCACGACCGTGCGGTCGTGGGGGGCGGCACTCACGAGTCGATTGTCGCAAACGCCTCTGCGGCCGCCGACGCCGCCGCCGGCAGGGCGGCCACGACGCGCTCGACCGCCGCGTCGTCGTGCGCCGCGCTGACGAACCACGACTCGAACGCGCTCGGCGGCAGGTACACGCCCTGCGACAGCATCGAGTGGAAGAACGCCGCGAACGCGGGCACGTGCTGGGCCCGGGCGGTGTCGTAGTCGGTGACCGCACCGTCGCGGAAGAACACGCTGAACATGCTGCCGGCGCGCTGGACGACGTGCGGCACCCCGGCACGCGACAGCTCCTCCCCGACCGCACCGGTGAGGGTGTCGGCGACCGCGGCCAGCCGGTCGTACACCGCGTCGGTGCACTGCTGGAGAGTGGCGAGGCCGGCAGCCGTCGCGACCGGGTTCCCGCTCAGCGTGCCGGCCTGGTAGACCGGCCCGAGCGGGGCGAGCAGCGCCATGACGTCGGCCCGGCCACCGAAGGCTGCCGCCGGGAAGCCGCCACCCATCACCTTGCCGAACGTGAACAGGTCGGGCGCGCCCGCGGCATACGGGCCCTCGAGGCCGTACCAGCCGGCGGCCGAGCAGCGGAAGCCCGTCATGACCTCGTCGGAGATCAGCAGGGCGCCGTGCTCGGCGGTGACCCGGCGCAGGCCCTCGGTGAAGCCGGGGGTCGGCGGGACGACGCCCATGTTGCCGGGGCTGGCCTCCGTGATCAGCGCCGCGATGTCGGCGCCGCGCTCGGCGAAGGCCTCCTCGACGGCGGCGAGGTCGTTGTAGGGCAGCACGATCGTCTCGGCGGCCATCTCCTTGGGCACGCCGGCGGAGTCGGGCAGCGCGAAGGTCGCGACGCCGGAGCCGGCCTGGGCGAGGAGGGAGTCGACGTGGCCGTGGTAGCAGCCCGCGAACTTCACGACGAGCGAGCGCCCGGTGTACCCGCGGGCCAGCCGGATCGCGCTCATGGTCGCCTCGGTGCCGCTGGAGACAAGGCGCACCTGCTCGACCGGCTCGACCCGGCGGACGATCTCCTCGGCGAGCGCGACCTCGTTCTCGCTGGGCGTCCCGAAGGAGAAGCCGTTCTCGATGGCGCCGCGGACGGCCTCGAGGACGGCCGGGTGCGCGTGCCCCAGGATCATCGGGCCCCAGGAGCAGACGAGGTCGACGTACTCGCGGCCGTCGACGTCGCACAGGTACGGGCCCCGCCCCGACGCCATGAACCGCGGCGTGCCGCCGACCGCCCGGAAGGCGCGCACGGGAGAGTTCACCCCACCGGGGGTCACCGCCAGCGCGCGGTCGAGGAGCGCGGCCGAGACGGGTGCGTCGAGGGGGTATGCCGTCATGCCCGCCATTGTC
This sequence comes from Phycicoccus ginsengisoli, assembly GCF_054779295.1. NCBI lineage: Bacteria > Bacillati > Actinomycetota > Actinomycetes > Micrococcales > Intrasporangiaceae > Phycicoccus > Phycicoccus ginsengisoli. Next base: position 19,057 of record NZ_BAAGYN010000015.1, on the reverse strand, counting down.
CCAGCCGTCCCTGAGCGCCCGGTGTGGGGGCTGCGGAGGGGCCGGCGCGGGAGCTCAGCCCTCGGCGGCCAGCGGGCCCTGGTCGCGCGCCTCTGCGGTCACGGCGGGGTGCGGGGAGCCGTCGTCGGGGGCCAGCGCCGTGCGGATGGCGTCCATCGCCTGGCCGAGCGCGAGGAACAGCTCCGGCGACACCGGGTCGATGACGTGCTTGCGGACGCTGTCCACGTGGACGACGGCCATCTCCCGGACCGCCTCCATGCCCGCCGGCGTGAGGACCAGCTCGACGCCGCGCTTGTCCTCCAGGCACGACTCCCTGCGCACCCACCCGCGCTTCTCCAGGCGCGAGGCGGTGTGCGTGAGCCGGCTGCGGGACTGCACGACGAGGTCGGCCAGGGTCGACATCCGCAGCCGCCGGCCGGGCGCCTCGGAGATCATCGAGATGATCTCGTACTCGGTGAGCTGGACCCCGTGCGACTGCAGGTCGCGGTCGAGCGCCTCCTCGATGAGCCGGCTGCCCCGCAGGTAGGCCCGCCAGGCGCGCTGCTGCTCCGCGCTGAGCCAGCGCGGTTCCCCCTTGGTGCTCATGGTTCGGAAGTATGGCACCGGCGCTGACGTGACCCAGGTCACATTCGATTAGTTGAAATATAAACGATGCCTGCTATGTTGAGAGGGATGAACGCGCCGGGACCTCCCCGGCAGCCTCTCGAACACACAGGAGATCCTCACCATGGCCAGCATCCACGACCTTCCCGCCGGCACCTGGACCGTCGACGCCTCGCACAGCGAGCTCGGCTTCGTCGCCCGCCACCTGATGGTCACCAAGGTCCGCGGACAGTTCAAGGAGTTCGAGGGCACGGTCAAGGTCGGCGACGCGATCAGCGACTCGCAGGTCACCGCGGTGGCCCAGCTCGCCTCCGTCGACACCGGCTCGGCCGACCGCGACGCCCACCTGAAGTCCGCCGACTTCTTCGACGTCGAGAACAACCCAACCATGAGCTTCACCTCCACCGAGGTCACCGAGGACTCCCTCAAGGGCGACCTGACCATCAAGGGCGTCACCAAGCCGGTCGTGTTCGACCTCGACTTCAACGGCCTGGCCACCGACCCGTGGGGCAACCAGAAGGCGGGCTTCGAGGCCACCACCGAGATCAACCGCAAGGACTGGGGCCTGGAGTGGAACGTCGCCCTCGAGGGTGGCGGCGTGCTCGTCTCCGAGAAGATCAAGATCAACCTGGACGTCCAGCTGCTCAAGGCTGCCTGACCCAGCAGCACCACACCGCGACACGGCGGTTGCTCGGCAAACCTCGGGATCCTGTCCCGCGGGACGTCGAGCAACCGCCGTTTCGCGTGGATGCCGGGGACGCACCTCCTCGCGGACACCCCCCTGCGACGGCTGGCACCCGGCCCCGGGCGACGCCGGGCCGATCACGAAACCCGATCAGCAAACCGGGCCGACCCCCTCCCCTGCCGGCCCTGCCGCTGCGAACCTGTCCGCGAGGGACTCCGGGCGGGCCGTCAGGGGCACGGGGGACAACGGCCCGCCCGGCACTCCCGCCCCGTGCGCATCGCCGCCCCACCCCGGCCCGCAGGTCCCTGACCTCGGTGGACCTGCTTGCGGGCGCTCGCGAACGAGCGCACCATGGTCTGCACCCCAGGTCGCGCAGGGAGGGGGCCACGTGGAGCTGCGGCAGGTGCAGGCGTTCCTCGCCGTGGTCGAGCACGGGGGCTTCCGGCGGGCGGCCGCGCGGACGTACGTCAGCCAGCCCGCCCTCTCCGCGCAGGTCCGTGACCTCGAGCGCAGCCTCGGGGTGACGCTGCTCGACCGGCGCGCCGGCGGGGCCGAGCTCACCCCGGCGGGCGCCGCCCTCCTCGGCCCGGCGCAGCACCTCGTCGACGCGGTCGACAGCGCCCGCCGGACCGCGGCCAACCTGCGCCACTCCGGCACCGTGACCGTGGGCCTGATGCCGGGCGGCGCGGCCGAGCTGACGACGCCGCTGCTCACCGGGCTGGCCAGCCGCTTCCCCGGCGTGGAGCTCGTCGTGCGCCCGGTCGAGCTCGCGTCGTGGCACGACGGCCTGTGCGACGAGGTCGACCTGCTCGTCGCCAACCCGCCGTGGCCGGACCGCGAGCTGCGCGTGACCGAGCTGCTCGCCGACGAGGTGGTCCTGGCCTACCCGAGCGACCTGCTGCCGGACCGGCCGGCGACGATCTCCCTCGCGGACGCCCTGGCGCTGCCGCTGGCCGACATGGCGGACCTGCCGGCGCGCGCGGTCGCGGACTTCTGGACGCTGGCCTGGCTGGCCAACGGCGACGGCGACTACCGACGCTCGGGACCGCCGGTCGAGGGCTTCGAGCAGACCCGCGACGTCATCCTCGCCGGCACCGCCGGCGCCTTCGCGCCGGGCTGGGTCGCGCGCGTCTTCCCGACGAGGGCCTTCGGGGTCGCGCGGCTGGCCGAGCACCCGGACGCGGGCGTCCGGCTGCTGTCACGGCCGGACGCCCCGGAGGTGGTCGAGGCGATGCACGTCGAGGCCTCGCACATCGTCCGCGAGATCGGGCCGTGGGTCCTGGGCGACCCCGTCGGGGCGCAGGCCCGCGGCGCGGTCAGCCGCGAGCCGGGCGACCCAGCAGCGCAGCCGCCTCGAGGGCGTAGTACGTCAGGATGACCTGCGCCCCGGCGCGGCGGATGTTGAGCAGCGACTCCATGAGCGCGCGTTCGCGCTCGATCCAGCCGTTGGCCGCGGCCGCCTCGATCATCGAGTACTCCCCCGAGATCTGGTACGCCGCAACGGGAACCGGCGACATCGCTGCCGCGGCGGCCACGATGTCGAGGTGAGGCATGGCCGGCTTGACCATGACCATGTCGGCACCCTCGGCGATGTCGAGCTCGAGCTCGCGCAGCGACTCGGTCGCGTTGGCCGGGTCCTGCTGGTAGGCCGCGCGGTCGCCCTGCAGCGAGGACTGCACCGCCTCGCGGAACGGGCCGTAGAGGCCCGAGGTGTACTTCGCGGCATACGCCAGGATCACGGTGTCGGTGAAGCCCTCGGCGTCCAGGGCGGCGCGGACGTGCGCGACCTGGCCGTCCATCATCCCGGAGAGACCCAGCACGTGGGCCCCGGCCCGTGCCTGCGCCAGGCCCATCGCGGCGTACCGCTCCAGCGTGGCGTCGTTGTCGACCACCACCTCGCCGGGGCGGCGCTCGGTGAGCACCCCGCAGTGGCCGTGGTCGGTGAACTCGTCGAGGCACAGGTCGGCCATGACGACGGTGCGGTCGCCGACGGCCTCGACCACGCGCCGCAGGGCGACGTTGAGGATGCCGTCCGGGTCGTCGGCCCCCGAACCGACGGCGTCCTTGTGCTCGGGGACACCGAAGAGCATGAGGCCGCCGATCCCGGCCTCGACCGCCCCCTGCGCCACCTCGACGAGCGAGTCGAGCGTGTGCTGGACGACCCCGGGCATGGCGGAGATGGGCTGCGGCTCGGTGATGCCCTCACGGACGAACACCGGCAGCACCAGCTCGGCCGGGTGCAGCCGCGTCTCGGCGACGAGGCGGCGCAGCGCCGGGAACTGGCGCAGCCGACGCGGCCGGAGCACCGGACCTCCCGGTTCCGGCCGCGGCGTGCTGCTCAGGAGCTCCACCTCAGCGGGCCCGGCGGCGCGCCGACGGCTTCTTGCGCGACGGGCGGACGACGGCCTCGCCGGCCTCGATCGCCGCGGCCGCCAGGCCGAGGCCGTAGTCGGCCAGGGCGTCGACCAGCGCGTCCGAGGAGGCCTCGGGCGCGAGGACGTCGACCCGCAGGCCGTGCTCCTCGGCCGTCTTGGCCGTGGCCGGCCCGATGCAGGCGATCACCGTCGACGGGTGCGGCTTGCCGGCGATGCCGACGAGGTTGCGCACGGTCGAGGACGAGGTGAACACGGCGGCGTCGAACTGGCCGCCCTTGATCGCCTCGCGGACCGGTGCGGCCGGCGGGGCGGCCCGGACGGTGCGGTACGCCGTGACGTCGTCGACCTCCCAGCCCATCTCCTGCAGGCCGGCGACGAGGGTGTCGGTGGCGATGTCGGCGCGCGGCAGGAAGACCCGGTTGATCGGGTCGAGCACCTCGTCGAACGGCGGCCAGTCGGCGAGCAGGCCCTGGGCCGAGTGCTCGCCCGACGGCACGAGGTCCGGCACGATGCCCCACTCGCGCAGCGCCTCGGCGGTCACGCCGCCGACCGCCGCGATCTTGAGGCCGGCGAAGGCACGGGCGTCGAGCCCGAACTCCTCGAACCGCTCACGGACGGCCTTGACCGCGTTGACCGAGGTGAAGCCGATCCACTCGTAGCGACCGGTGACCAGGCCCTTGACCGCGCGCTCCATCTGCTGCGGCGTCCGCGGGGGCTCGACCGAGATGGTCGGGACGACCTCGGCCGTCGCGCCGTAGGACTCGAGCCGGGCGATCGTGCCACCCGACTGCTCCTTGGTGCGGGGCACCAGGACGTTCCAGCCGAACAGCGGCTTGGTCTCGAACCAGGACAGCTCCGAGCGCATCGCCACCGTCGAGCCGACGACCGCCAGGGCCGGGAACTCCACCGACTTCATGACCTTGGCGACCTCACCGAGGGTCGTGACGCGGGTCGACTGCCGGATGGTGGTGCCGCGCTCGGTCAGCGCGACCGGGGTGTCGGCGGAGCGCCCGGCGTCGAGCAGCTTGGCCAGCGCGGCACCGAGGTCCTCGGGCGGCCCGAGCAGCACCACGGTGACCGAGTCGGCCACGGAGGCCGCCCAGTCGACGTGGCGGTCGTTGGCGGAGATCACGTGGACCGCGGGCGAGCTGCTCGAGGTGAGCGGGATGCCTGCGTAGGCCGGGACGGCCGAGACCGCGCTCACGCCGGGGACGACGTCGAAGCCGATGGCCGCCTTGTGACAGGCCAGCGCCTCCTCGGCCAGGCCGTTGAACAGGGCCGGGTCGCCGTCCATGAGCCGGACGACGAGCCCGCCCGGCGCGGCCTTGGCCGCCTTGACGACGAGCTTGGCCCGCATGGCGTGGGTGAGGGGCTGGCCGTGCTCGCCGTGGCCGGCGTCGACGACCTCGACGTCGGTCCTGCAGTAGCGGGCGACGACCGACTCGCGGGCGACCTGGTCGATTACGACGACGTCGGCGGCGCGAAGCAGCTCGACCGCGCGGACGGTCATGAGGCCGGCGTCACCCGGTCCGGCGCCGACGAAGGCGACGCGACCGGGCACCTTGGCGGCGCGGGTGGGACGGGTCTGGGTGGGCTGGGTCGAGCGCGTGGGGCTCACAGTGCACGCTCCGTGCTGTCTCGTTCTGGGCTGCGGGGGTTGCTGCTGTCGACGGCGGCGACCGAATGCTGTCCGGCCGCCCCGGGTGGGTCGGGCGGGCGGCGTCGGGCGCGCTGCGGGTCCTCGGCCACCGGTGGTCGCGGGTCCGGGCCGACGAGCTCGGCACCGCCGTCCTCCAGCAGCACGCCGGCGAGGCGGTGCCCGAGCGACTCGGCCTCCTCGACCGGGCCGACGAGGGAGCGGCGCAGGTCGAACGACCCGTCGACGGCTCCGACGAATGCGCGCAGCGACAGCTCGAGCCCGTCCTCGCCCTCGACGACCTCGGCCAGCGCCCCCACGGGGGCCGAGCAGCCGGCCTCCAGGGCGGCGAGGACCGCGCGCTCCGCGGTGACGCAGGCGCGGGTGTCGGGGTCCTCGAGCGGCGCGAGCACCGCGAGCACGTCGGGGTCGTCGGCGCGGCACTCCACGGCGAGCGCGCCCTGGCCGGGCGCCGGCAGCACCTGGAGCGGGTCGATCACCTCGGCGACCTCGTCGAGGCGCCCCAGCCGGGCCAGGCCGGCCCGGGCCAGGACGACGGCGTCGAGGGCTCCGTCGCGGACCATGGCGATCCGGGTGTCGACGTTGCCGCGGATGTCCTTGAACGACAAGCCCATCCCGAGCGCGGCCAGCTGGGCGACCCGGCGGGGCGATCCGGTGCCGACGAGGGCGCCGTCCCCGAGCTCCCCGAGCGTGCGCCCACCGGAGGACACGAGCACGTCCCGCGGGTCCTCCCGCGTGGGGACGGCCGCGACGACCAGGCCGGGCTGGGGTGCCGTGGGCAGGTCCTTCAGCGAGTGGACGGCGAGGTCGACCTCGCCGGCGAGCAGCGCCTGCCGCAGGGCCGCGGCGAACACGCCGGTGCCCCCGAGGGAGGACAGGGAGGCGGTCGACACGTCACCCTCGGTGACGACCTCGACCAGCTCGACGGTGTGGCCGAGCGCCCGGAGGCGGTCGGCGACCCAGCCGGACTGGGTGGTGGCCAGGGCGCTGCGGCGGGTGCCGAGGCGCAGGACGCGCGGGCTGCTCACGGCAGGCCTCCCTGCTGCGGCGGCACCGAGGCGGTGGCGGCCTGGCCCGGCCGCAGGTCGAAGAGCTCGCGCAGCGCCTGGGCGTAGTCGTCGCCCTGGCCACCCACGGCGAGCTCCTTGACGCGCACGGTGGGCGTGTGGAGCAGCTTCTCGACGATCCGGTGGACGGCGAGCTGCACCTCGGCCCGGGTGGACTCGTCGAGGTCGGGGAGCCGCTGCTCGAGCCGGCCCAGCTCACCGGCGACGACGTCGGCAGCGTGCCGGCGCAGCGCGGCGACGGTGGGGGCGACCGACTCGGCCGCGCGGGAGGTGAGGTAGGCGGCCACCTCGCCGATGACGAGGTCCGCGACCTCCTGCACCTGGGCGGAGGCCTGGCCGGCGGACAGGTCCTCGCCGAGGCTCGACAGCCCGGCCACGACGACCCCGCTCAGCGACGCGACCTCGGGGGCGACGTCGTGCGGGAGCGCGAGGTCGACGTACGCCTGCGACCGGCCGGCGCGTGCCACCTGGGCGTCGGCGGCGGCGGCGAGGTCGACCACCAGGCCGGTCGAGCCCGTGCAGGAGACGACGAGGTCGGCACCGGCGAGGGCCTGCCCCAGCTCGGCGAGCGGTCGGGCGGTGCCACCGGTGCGCTCGGCGAGCCGCTGCGCCTTGGAGAGCGTGCGGTTGACGACGGTCAGCGACCCGACACCCCGCCGGCTCAGGGTCGCGGCCGCCAGGGAGGACATGCCTCCGGCACCCACGACGAGGACGGACAGGTCGCCCAGGCGTCCGAGGTGGGCCTCGGCGCGGGCCAGGCCGGCCTCGACCAGGGAGACGCTCACGGCGTCGATCCCGGTCTCGGTGTGCGCCCGCTTGCCGACCCGCAGGGCCTGCTGGAACAGCGCGTTGAGGGACGGACCGGCGTGGCCCAGGCGCTGGGCGTCGCGCAGGGCCGTGCGCATCTGGCCGAGGATCTGCGCCTCGCCGACGGCCATCGAGTCGAGCCCGCAGGCGACCGTGAAGGCGTGGGCGATGGCGCGGTCCTCGTAGTGGACGTAGAGGTGCTCGCGCAGCTCGGCGCGGTCGACCCCGGTGGCCTCGGTCAGCGCCTCCGTGATGTCGCTGACGGCACCGTGGAAGGTGAGCGACTCGGCATACACCTCGGTGCGGTTGCAGGTGGAGACGACGAGCGCCTCGGAGACGTTCTCGCGGGCGGTGAGGCGCCCCTCGAGGTCGGCGCGGCGCGCCGGCTCCAGCGACATGGCCTCGAGCAGGGGCAGCGGCGCGGTGTGGTGGGACAGGCCCAGGATCACGAGGCTCACCGGACAACCGCCTTGGGGACCGGGCGGACGCCGTCGGCCGCGAGCGCCTTGCGCTGCTCGTGGAACGCGAGGATCTGCAGCTCGGTGGACAGGTCGACCCGGCGCACGTCGACACCCTCGGGGACGACGAGCACGCTCGGGGCGAAGTTGAGGATCGAGGAGACCCCGGCCGAGACGAGCTGGTTGCAGACGTCCTGGGCGGAGCCGGCGGGCGTGGCGATGACCCCGATCGCGAGCCCCTGCTCGGCGACCAGTGCGGGGAGGGCGTCCATCGACTGCACCGTGATGCCGGCGATCTGCTCGCCGTGGAGCCGCGCGTCCTGGTCGAGCAGGGCGACCACGCGGAACCCGCGGGTCGCGAAGCCGCTGTAGGCGGCCAGCGCGTGGCCGAGGTTGCCCATGCCGACGATGGCGACCGGCCAGTCCTGGGTGAGCCCGAGCTCGCGGGAGATCTGGTAGGCGAGGTGGTCGACCTCGTAGCCGACGCCGCGCACGCCGTAGGACCCCAGGTGGGACAGGTCCTTGCGGAGCTTGGCGCTGCGCACCCCGGCGGCGGCTGCGAGCTCCTCGGAGGAGACGGAGGCGATGCCCCGCTCGGCGAAGCCCGTCAGGGCCCGGAGGTACTCGGGAAGCCGGGCGACCGTGGCGTCGGGGATGCCCCGACGGGCGCTCGGGTCGGCAGACACGTTGTTTCGGGCTCCTTCTCGACACAGGCAGCCCGCGCCTGGCTGGAGCGGACGGGAGCCCTTGCAGGTTACGCTCTTGTGAACGGATGCACAAAGTCACAAGCAGGCCGCCGTCCCGTGCGTGAGACAGGTCGACGTGGGCGGCCCCGGCGGGCGGCCGGTCAGCCCGCCAGCGCCGCGCGCAACCGCGCCTCGTCGACCCGCCAGTAGTCGTGCTGGCGGCCGTCGACGAGCGTCACCGGGATCTGCTCGGCATACCGCTCCAGCAGCTCGCGGTCGTCCAGGACCGACACCTCGCGCCACCCCACCCCGAGGTCGGCGGCGACCCGCTCGATGACGACGCGGGCGTCGTCGCACAGGTGGCACCCCGGCTTGCCGATGAGGGTGATGCGCGGCGGCGGGGCGGGTGTGGCGGACACCGCTCCAGCGTATGCCGCGTGGCTGCGGGCCTGGTCCTAGGCTCGGCCCCATGACCGAGGCCGCCGCCACCGAGCTGGACACCGAGCCGGCGACGCCCCGCGACCCCGGGGCCGCAGCCTTCTTCGACGTCGACAACACGGTGCTGCGCGGCGCGAGCATCTGGCAGCTCGCCCTCGGCCTGTGGCGCCGGGACTTCTTCACCCTGCGCGACGTGAGCGCGATGGCGTGGAAGCAGGCGCGGTTCGCCCTCCTCGGCGAGAACCTCGCCCACGTCGAGCAGATCCGCAAGCAGGCACTGGGCTTCATCGCCGGGCACTCCGTCGCCGAGATCCACGCGATCGGCGAGGAGATCTTCGACGAGGCGATGCAGGACCGCATCTGGCCGGGCACCCAGGCCCTGACCCGGATGCACCTCGAGCAGGGCCAGGAGGTCTGGCTCGTCACCGCCACACCGGTCGAGGTCGCGACCGTCATCGCGGACCGGCTGGGGCTCACCGGGGCCCTCGGGTCGGTCGCCGAGGCCGTCGACGGCGTCTACACGGGACGGATGGTCGGCGACTTCCTGCACGGGGCGGCGAAGGCCCGCGCCATCGAGGCGCTGGCGGCCGAGCGTGGCTTCGACCTGGCGCGGTGCGCGGCGTACTCGGACTCGGCCAACGACATCCCCATGCTCTCCCTCGTCGGGCACCCGGTCGCCATCAACCCCGACGGGGCGCTGCGCGACCACGCCAGGGCGCACGGCTGGGCGATCCACGACTACCGCACCGGCCGCAGGGCCGCCAAGGTGAGCGTCCAGGCCGTGGGCGCCACCGCCCTGGCAGGGGTGCTCGCCGCGGCAGCCCGCCGCCGCCGCCGCTGAGCGGATCTGCGCGGGCACGGCACTGTGACCGGGGTCTCCTGACAAATGCTGCGTTATCGGGGAAACTGTCCCTCGGTCAGGAGGTGTCCCCATCCGCGCTCGCCAGTACCGGAGTCCAGCCGCGACGTCGTTCGCGATGGCCGGTCGGCCTGCCCTCGTGCTGTCAACGACTCCCCTGCCCGCGGGTTACGGGATGCCCTCGGCGCAGCCACTGCACCAGCGGACCGGGACCGGCGCCCACGGCCTGCCGGCCGCCACCGCCGACTTCCTCTCCTCGCTGCGCGTGCTGCTCAGCATCGCGGGCGACGCAGGGACCCTGTCCGGCGGCGGGCGCGGCTCGGGTCGCGACGCTGCGAGCGCAGGCTTCGGGCCGGGCGAGGCGCCCCAGGACTTCGAGCGCGTGTCGGCCCTCGTCGAGCTGGCCCAGCGCGGCGACGCCGAGGCCTTCGGGATGCTCTACGAGCGGTACGTCGACACCGTCTACCGGTACGTCTACGTGCGCGTGGGGACCCGGCAGCTCGCGGAGGACCTCACCTCCGAGACCTTCCTGCGGGCCCTGCGGCGGATGGACTCCTTCTCGTGGCAGGGCCGGGACATCGCGGCCTGGTTCATCACCATCGCCCGCAACCTCATCACCGACAACGCCAAGTCGGCCCGCTTCCGCATGGAGGTCAGCACGGCCGACATGCTCGACGCCGACCCGCGCGTCGAGGCGGCGCCCGAGGGTGAGGTGCTCGAGCGGCTGCGCGACGAGCGTCTCCTCGAGGCGGTGAAGGCACTCAAGCCCGAACAGGCCGAGTGCGTGGTCCTGCGGTTCTTGCAGGGCCTCACGCTGGCCGAGACCGCGAAGGTGCTGGGCAAGTCCGAGGGAGCCGTCAAGCAGCTGCAGCTGCGGGCGGTACGGGCACTGCACCGGGAGCTCGCCGATGTGGACCTCTGACCCGCTGCGGCCACCGCGCGCATATCGCTACGAATCGGTGCGTAACTTCGGCACCACCGGCTCGTTCTCAGCGGGAGAGACCGTGACCGAGCTGGGGAGGGAGGTGCCGGCATGCCCCTGCTGAACCGTTCGGCCGACCGTTTCCAGCGAGCGCTCGAGGGTGAGCGGGTGAGCGACTCGCAGCTCGAGCAGCTCGTCGCGACCAGCCGCCACCTCGTGGCGGCCGCCTCGTACGGCCCTCAGCCCGACCCCCAGTTCACCGCCGCGCTGCACGAGCGGCTCATGGCCGAGGCAGCGCGGATGCCCTCCCCGTCCCCCGCCGCGGCACGGGCAGCGGCCGCGCGCCGGGCCGCCGCCCGCACCACCCCGGTGGTGCTCGTCCTGGGTCGCGGCACGCCACGGCTCGTCGCCGGCCTCGCCGCGTCCGCGCTCCTCGTGGGCGGCATCGTCGGCGCGGCCTCGCGCTCCGCGGTGCCGGGACAGGCCCTCTACCCCGTGAAGAGCTGGCTCGACGGGCTGCAGGTCCGGCTCGCCGACAGCGATCTCGACCGGGGTCGCACCTACCTCGGCCAGGCGCAGGAGCACATCTCCGACGCCCGCGAGCTGGCCGAGCACCAGGCCCCGCACGACGACGTCGACGTGGCGCTGGAGGCGGCGATCACCTCCGTGCGCCGTGGCCAGCAGTCGCTCGACACGGCCTACGCGACGACGGGCAACCCGCAGGCGCTGCTCGCCCTGCGCGACTTCACCGCACGGGCGGTCCCGCAGGTGGACGTGCTGGGCGGCGAGGTGCCGCGGGAGTCGATCCCCCTCGTGGCCGAGCTGAAGTCGCTGCTGCTGCAGTCCCAGGAGCAGACCGCACGACGGATCGCCGCCTGCGGCGCGCCCTGCTCGCAGCTGGCCTCGACCATCGGCCCGGCCTCCCTCCCGTCGCTGCCGTCGCCGACGACCACGACGGCCGGTGCCGGCAACGGCACCGGCGGCACGAGCACGGGTCCTGCGGCCACGTCCCCGACGGTGGTCGCGAGGGTGCCCGCCCCCACCGCGACCCAGTCCGGTGCCGGCGCCGGCGCCTCGCTCCCCGGCCCCTCGGCCAGTGTGGGGGTCGGTGGGGTCGGGGCCGGCGCAGGCGGCGGCGGTGCGACTGCCGGCACCGGAGGTGTCGGCGTGGGGCTGCCCACCGTGAGCGCGTCCCTGCCCCTGCCGTCGGCCAGTGCGACGGTGCCGTTGCCCTCGGTCACGCTCGGGACCGGCGGCGCAGGCGCGACCCTGCCCGGCGCGACGCTCGGGCCGGTGACCCTGCCGAGCACCACCCTGAAGCTCCCCTGACCGCCCTGCGCGCGGCACCCTCGGCGCCGGTCAGGAGCAGGACGCCGGCCGGACGGTGGAGGCCGGTCAGAAGAAGACGGAGCGGCGCTGCATGAGCAGCGAGTACAGCGTCTGCTGGATCGTCTCCCGCACCTGGTCGGTGAGGTCGAAGACGAGCATGGGGTCGTCCGCGGCACCCGGACCGAGCTCGGCCGTCTCCACCGGCGTCCCGAACTCGATGATCCACTTGCTCGGCAGCGGCACGAGGCCGAGCGGGCCGAGCAGCGGCCAGGTCGGCGTGATGGGGGCGTAGGGGGCGCCCAGCAGCCGCGCCACCGTCTTGACGTTGCCGATGATCGGGTAGATCTCCTCGGCGCCCACGATCGAGCACGGGATGATCGGCACCCCGGTGCGCAGCGCCGCGGAGACGAACCCACCCCGCCCGAACCGCTGGAGCTTGTACCGCTCCCGGAACGGCTTGCCGACGCCCTTGAAGCCCTCCGGCCACACCCCGCAGAGCTCGCCGGAGGCAAGGAGCCGCTCGGCGTCGGGGTTGGCCGCCAGGGTGGACCCCGACTTGCGGGCCACGTTGCCGATGACCGGGGTCTGGAAGACCAGGTCGGCCCCCAGCATGCGCAGGTGCCGGTGGGCGGGGTGCTCGTCGTGGACCGCCACCTGCGTCATCAGCGAGTCCATCGCGATGGTGCCCGAGTGGTTCGCGACCACGAGGCCACCACCCTCGGCGGGGATGTTCTCGATCCCCCGGACCTCGACCCGGAACCAGCGGCGGTACAGCGGCCGCAGCACGGGCAGGTAGAAGTGCTCGGTGAAGTCGCGGTCGAAGCCGAAGTCGTCGACCGTGTAGTCGCCCGTCAGGCGGCGGCGGACGAACGCCAGGGTGGTCGCCAGGTGCCGCTCGACGTCGTCGGGCGACAGGCCCGCGGCCTCCGCGGCCACGCGGATGGCGCTGATCCCCGCGGCCAGCAGCTCCTCGAGGCCGGGACCGGTGGCGCCGGACGCCGCGGGGGGCGTCGCAGCCGGCGCCGGACGCTGCGTCGCCTCGGCGGGCTCGTCGGGCACCGCCGTGAGCACCCGCACCGGCGCCTCGGCCCCAGGTGCACCCGCGCGCGCCGCTCGCGTGCGACGCCGTGGGGTGGCGGGCTTCGGGGCACGGGCTCCCGACCGGGCGACGGCCTTCTTGGAGGGCACGTCCTTGGCGACGGGGCGTGGCCGGTGCTTGGCCGCCACGGCGGTCTCCTCGGCAGCGGCAGCGGAGGCGGCGCGAGTGGCGGTGGCCTCGGCAGCGGAGGCGGCGCGAGTGGCGGTGGCCTCGGCAGCGGAGGCGGCGCGAGTGGCGGCCTCCTCGGCAGCGCGGGTGGCGGCGGCCTCGGCCAGCAACGGGGTGCTGCGCCGCCGGGCGCGCTCCCCCGACGCCCTCGCCGCGCCGGCGGCGAGCGCCCCGGTGCGCCGGGCCGTCGAGGGCGACCCTGCAGCCCGGGCGGCCTTCGCAGTCCCGGTCTTCGCGCTCCCAGCCGTGCGGATCGTGGTCTTGGCGGTGGTGGCCTTGCGACTCGTGGTCTTCGCGGTGGTGGCCTTGCGACTCGTGGCCTTGTGGGTCGTCGCCTTCGCGGTCTTCGCCTTCGCGGTCTTCGCCTTCGCGGTCTTCGTCTTCGCGGTCGTGGACTTCGTCGTGGCCTTGCGGGTGGTTCCGGGCATCAGACGTTCCTCCCTGCGGCCAGGACCTGGCCGACGGCGTGCACCGCGGTGCCGGCCACGCCGGACACCGCCGACGCCAGCGCGGCGCCGCCCGGCACCACCGAACCGACCCCGCGCACGTAGTCCGCGAACGCCTCCCGGGTGGTGAAGGCCGGCTCGAAGCCCATCTCCTCGCGCATCCGGCGCGTGTCCAGGCCCCGGCCGAAGGCCAGGAACTGCACCTGGTCGCCGCTGAAGTCCGCGAGCCCGGACCGCTTCACCATGCCCCCCAGCAGGCCGGCCGCCTGGATGGGCACCGGCAGGACGGGTCGGCCGGCCATGCTCGCGGCCTGGGTCACCGTGATGACGCCGTCCCCCGCGATGTTCGTGATCCCGGTCGCGGGCCCCGTGGTCGCCCGCAACAGCGCCCCCACGGCGTCGCTCTCGTGCACGAACTGCAGCCGCGCGTCGTACCCGAACGGGACCGGCACCACCGGGAGGGCGAAGTAGTCGGTCAGCGCGGTGCGGATGCCCGGGCCGATGATGTTGGCGAAGCGCAGCATCGAGATCTCGACGTCCGGCCGGCGGCGGGAGAAGCCGCGCACATACCCCTCGACCTCGACCGAGTCCTTGCCGAAGCCCGCGCGGGGCAGCGACTTGGGCCCCATGTCCTCGGTGAACATCGCAGGGTCGCGCGGGCTGGAGCCGTAGACGGCGGCGGAGGACTTCACCACGAGCCGGCGGATGCTCGGCGCCTTCTGGCAAGCGGCGAGCAGCTGCATGGTGCCGATGACGTTGATCTCCTTCTGGGAGACCCGTCCACCCGCGTGCGTCGGGGTGGCGATCACGTTCATGTGGACGACCGTGTCCACCTCGGCCTGGGTGATGATCTTGCCGATCATCGGGTTGCGGATGTCGGCGCGCACGAACTCGGCGCGGCCGATGTCGTGCGGCGGCGGGATGACGTCCACGCCGATCACGCGCGACACCGCCGGGTCCTGCGTCAGGGCGCGCGCGAACCGCCCGCCGAGGTAGCGGGAGACACCGGTCACCAGGACGACGTCAGCCACGAACGGAACCCTACCGAGACCTGCCGCACGCGGCCGGGTGACGTCCGTCGCAGTCGACCGGGGGAGCGAGAAGGCCCCCGCCGGGGCGGGGGCCTTTCGTCACTTCTTGTTGCGACGCTGGTGACGCGTCTTGCGAAGGAGCTTGCGGTGCTTCTTCTTCGCCATGCGCTTGCGGCGCTTCTTGATGACAGAGCCCATGGTGTCCTCTTGGTCGTGGTCGTGTTGCCGGACGGGGCAACAACGCACCACGCCGAACAGTGGTCGACACTCTAGCGGCCACGGCCCGGCAGCCCAAACCCGCCCCCGTGGCGGAGATCCGCCGCCACCGCGTCGCGGGTCCGCCGCGGCCCCGCAGTAACTCCGCGTGGCGCGCGTCGTTGAGCACGACATCCCGGGCCGAGGACGGCCCGCCAGACCGCAGGAGTCCACGGATGTTCCGCACACGTTCGATGGCCGTGGGGGTGTGCCTGCTCGCCGCAGCCACCACCGCGCTCCCCCTGTCCACCGCCACGGCCGCCCTCCCTGCGGCCCCGGTCCTCCCCGCGCTCGGCGACCCCGTCGACGCGCTGGCGCGCACGCTGGACACGCGCGCCGTCACCGCACCGGTCGTGCCGTCCGCGGCCGCCCGGGACGCCGTGGAGGCCCTGCTCGCCGACGCCGGGGCCGGCGCCCGCGCCACCTGGGACGAGCGGTTCGGCACGCTCCGCTCGGTCCACGGCACCGGCTACCTGACGCCCGCCGCCGACGGCCCGGCCGTGGACGTGGCCCGCGGCTGGCTCCGCTCCCACGCCGCCGCGTTCGGGCTCGGCACGGCGCAGGTCGACGCCCTCTCCGTCGCCCGCGACCACACCCTTCCCGGCACCGGCACGCACGCCGTGAGCTTCGTCCAGACCAGCAACGGGGTGGCGTACGCCCGTGGCGGGCGGCTCAACGTGGCCGTGACGCGGGACGGCCGCGTCCTGTCGTATGCCGGCGACCCCACCCCGGGCGGGGCCCTCACCGGCGCGTGGCTGCTCGGCGAGGCCGGCGCCCTGCTCAAGGTCACCGGCTCCCTCGCCTCCGGAACGGCCTTCACCCCCAAGGCGACCGGCACCCAGGCGGGGTACACGACGTTCGACCGCGGCTCCTTCGCCGGCCCGGCATACGTGAAGCGCACCGTCTTCGGCACGCGCTCGGGGCCGGTCGCGGCCTACCGCGTCTACTTCCTCAAGAGCACGGCCCAGGCGTGGGAGGTCGTCGTCGACGCGACCACGGGACGCACCCTCTACCGCGCCTCGGTGGTCGCGCACGAGAGCGACCCGCAGGGCACCGTGTACGACAACTACCCCGGCGCGGCGAAGGGCGGCCAGCCCCGGCAGCAGTCCTTCGGGCCCACCCCGGAGTCGCCCAAGGGCTGGGTCGACCCCACCGGGATCGCCGGGACGGGCGTGACGACCTACGGCAACAACGCCGACACCTACGCCAACTGGTCCAACTTCCTCGTCCCCGCGGACAACGCGCCCCGCCCGGTCGCGCCGACCGGCAACTTCTCGTACACGTACACGAACCGCTGGGCGGCGACGAAGGGCCAGACCGTGCCGCCCTCGTACGCCGAGGACCTGGACCCGGCCGCGACGAACCTGTTCTTCCAGCACAACCGGATCCATGACGAGTACTACCGGCTCGGGTTCACCGAGACGGCCGGCAACTTCCAGCTCGACAACGGCGGCAAGGGCGGCCAGGGCGGGGACCCGGTCCACGGCCTGGTCCAGGCGGGAGCGGCCTCCGGCGGTGACCCGACCTACACGGGGCGCGACAACGCGTACATGCTCACCCTCGACGACGGCCTGCCGCCGTGGAGCGGCATGTTCCTGTGGGAGCCGATCGACGACGCCTTCGAGGGTCCCCACCGGGACGGCTCGTTCGACATGAGCGTCATCCAGCACGAGTACACGCACGGCCTGTCCACCCGGTACGTCGCCGGCGGCAGCGCCCTCGGCAGCCAGCAGGCGGGCTCGATGGGCGAGGGCTGGTCGGACTGGTACGCCCTCAACCACGCGTTCAACGCGGGCCTGGAGACCAAACCGATCGAGGGCGCGTACGTCACCGGCAACCCGACGCGGGGCATCCGCAACTGGAACTTCGACGACAACCCGACGACGTTCGGCGACATCGGGTACGACCTCACCGGGCCGGAGGTGCACGCCGACGGCGAGATCTGGACGGCCACCTTGTGGGACCTGCGCAAGGCGCTCGTGGCGCGGTACGGCGCCGAGAAGGGCGCCGACGTGGCGGCGCGCATCATCACCGACGGGATGCCGCTCACGGCCCCCGACCCGAGCTTCCTCGACGCGCGCGACGGCATCCTCGCTGCCGACCTGGACCGCTACCACGGCGACGACACCGACCTCATCTGGTCGGTCTTCGCCAAGCGGGGCATGGGCGCGAGCGCGCAGTCCGACACCGGTGACGACACCGACCCGACGCCCGCGTTCGACCACCCGGCGGCCGCTCGCAACGGCACCGTCGCGCTCACGGTGGTCAACGCCTCGACCGGCCAGCCGGTCGCGGGTGCCAAGGTCGTCCTGGGCCGGTTCGAGGCGCGGGTCACCCCGCTCGCGCGCACCGGGTCGACCGGCGGCGCGTCGGTGAAGGCCTTGGCGGGGACCTACCCCCTCACGATCCAGGCCCCCGGCTTCGGGGTGCAGACCATCGAGGGCCTGGCCGTCAGCCCCGGCCGCAACACGGCCAAGACCGTCAGGCTCGCCCCCAACCTGGCCTCCACGGCCGCCGGCGCCACCCTCGTCGACGTCTCGAGCCAGGACGACGGCAGCCCGGCCAAGTTCGCCTTCGACGACACCGCCGCCTCCGTCTGGGCGACGAAGGACACCGGCGGCACGCCGTACAACGACGGGCCCGACCAGCGGGCGACCGTCAAGCTCGCCGCCCCGGCCACGGTCAGCAGCGTGCGGGTCAGCGCGTACAAGGCCACGAACGCCTCGCGGTTCACGGCACTGAAGGACTTCACCGTCCAGACCTCCACCGACGGGGTCACGTGGACCACCGCCCGCACCGGGTCGTTCTCGTACTCCGTGCCGCGGCCGGTCGCCCCGGACCTGAACTTCGCCACGTTCAGCCTCGCCAAGCCGGTGAAGGCGGCCTACGTGCGGTTCTTCGTCGACTCGGTGCAGGGCGACACGACCACGCAGGCCCAGGTGGCCGACGTCGAGGTCTTCGGCTCCGGCGCCAGCGTGGCCAACGGGTCGGTCACCCCCGACGCGCCCTACACCGACTCCGGCACCATCACCGCGCCCAACCCGGCTGCCGGTGACCCGACCGGGCTGCAGAACGTGTTCGGCGTGACGGGCACGGAGATGAACACGGCCTGCACCTTCCCGCCGGCTGCCCAGGGCGCCGACGGCTGGGTCACCAAGCTCCCGGCCGGGTTCTCCGACGGGCTGCACTCGGTGTCGGTCAAGGGCACGAGCGACGCCGACGCCACCGTCGGGCACGACCTGGACCTGTACTTCCTCGACAGCGGCTGCGAGCTCACCGGCGCGGTCGCGACGGCCGCCGCCGACGAGTCCGCGGTCATCCCGCCGGGGTCGGTCTACCTGCTCACCCAGCTGTACACCGGTGCGGACGTGGAGGTCGACGTCACCGCGGTCGACAACCGCTGAGCCGTGGGCCGGGGGTCCGTGCGCGCGACGACCCCCGGTCCACCCACGACAGGGGCGGACCCGGCCTGCCGGCCGGGTCCGCCCCTGGTCGTGCGGTCAGCACATCGTCACGCGGTGTCGACGTAGGACGTCCGGAGGTACTTGTGCACTGCGTCCTCGGGGACCCTGAAGGACCGTCCGACGCGGATGGCGGGAAGCTCTCCAGCGTGCACCATGCGGTACACCGTCATCTTCGACACGCGCATGATCGAGGCCACCTCGGCGACGGTCAGGAACCGCACCTCGGCGAGCTGTCGCTCGTTGGTCATGTGACACCTCGATCTTCTACACGCTCGCATCGCCGGCTTCCCCTCCGGCGGACCTCTACGCTCGTGCAGAACGAACTGTAGGGGCAGATGTGACCAGTGGGGAAGTCATTCAGGAAACTCCCTGCCGAAGTCCAGCCGACACGCCGGGTCCGCAGGGTCTTTCCCGACCATCGCACATCCCCGCACCCCCAGCCACCCCGCCATGGCCGGTCCCCACTCGCCGGCGCTCGCTGCGATCCTCGGCCAGTCGTCGTCGGTCGAACCCGATGCGCCCGAATCCTCCGGCCTCCGGTCCTCACTCGCCGGCGCTCGCTGCGATCCTCGGCCTGTCGTGGTCAGACGGTATGACGTGACGCCCTCGGTGTGAGGGTTGGTTGCGGGCCGGGGCCTCGCTGACACATGTTCGTGGGTTACCGGACGAGGAAGTGGCCTTGCCCGGCCTATCCGACAGGTGTGGAGG
>NZ_BAAGYN010000014.1:0-79324 GCF_054779295.1 Phycicoccus ginsengisoli | reverse complement strand
CGGCGCGGGGACGGCGGGGCTCGGGGCTGCCGCCAGGGCCGCCTCGGCCGCGGGGGTCTGCGGCGCGGGAGCTGCCTCGGCCGCGGGCGCCTGGGGGGCTGCCGGGGCCGGCTGGGCCGCCTTGGCGGGCGCGGGCTTGGCCGCGGCCTTCTTGGCGGAAGTCTTCCTCAGCTCGTCGGGGAAGGTCTCCGTCGCCTTGCGGACGACGGGGGCCTCGATGGTCGAGCTGGCGGTCTTGACGTACTCGCCGATGCTGTTGAGGTGGGCGATCAGCGTCTTGCTGTCGGTGCCCAGCTCCTTGGCGAGCGCACTTACACGGACCTTTGCCACGTTTCTCCTGTTCCTGGTCCGTGTGTCAGGTGACAGGCGCGGACCGTGGTTACTGCTGGGGGGAGCTCATTGCTGAGTACTCATCGGGTGCTCATCAGCGGTCAAACCCACTCTCTGGTTCAGAGTTCTGGTCGGTTCCCTACGGACGGTGTTTCGTACTGCGTGTGCTTCCTGCTGCTCCTGCGCGGGGTCACCGGGCCTCGACGTGGGCCCGCACCGCTGCCGGGTCGGGGGCGGCGCTGGTGCGCAGCGCGCGCCCGAACGCCCGTCGGCCCAGGGCCTGGTCGAGGCAGTCCCCTGTCGGGTGCAGCCAAGCGCCACGCCCCGGCAGGCGGTGCCGCGGGTCGGGGGTCAGCCGGATCGCTCCGGTGTCGTCCGTCTCCGCGACCACTCGCAGGAGTGCCGACCAGCTATCCGTCCTGCGGCAGCCCACACACGTGCGGGTGGGTGACCCGTGCGTGGTGCGGGTGGGTGGTGCTGCTGCCGAAGGCCGGAGTCCAGTCCGGTCGGTCCGCACCATCCTATCCCCTCTCGGGGCCCGGCCGGGTCACGCGTGCTCGCGCGGGCCGTCGGAGCCCCTGGCGGCCCGGCTGCCCGACCCCCTGTCGGCACCGCGGTCGGCGCCACCTCGCCGGTCCGGACCGGCTTGTGCGCCGGCCGGGGTGTCGGGCCGGATGTCGATCCGCCAGCCGGTCAGCTTGGCGGCGAGGCGGGCGTTCTGACCCTCCTTGCCGATGGCCAGCGACAGCTGGTAGTCGGGGACGACGACCCTCGCCGAGCGCAGCTGGGGGTCGACGATCTCGACCGACTCCACCCGTGAGGGCGACAGGGCGGCCGCGACGAACGTCTTCGGGTCGTCGGAGTAGTCGACGATGTCGATCTTCTCCCCGTGCAGCTCGGTCATGACCGCCCGGACCCGGGCACCCATCGGCCCGATGCACGCGCCCTTGGCGTTGAGCCCGGGCACCTTGGAGTGCACGGCGATCTTGGTGCGGTGGCCGGCCTCCCGGGCCAGGGCCGCGATCTCGACCGACCCGTCGGCGATCTCGGGCACCTCGAGCGCGAACAGCTTGCGCACGAGGTTCGGGTGGGTGCGCGAGAGACCGATCTGCGGACCCTTGGGGCCGCGGCGGACCGAGACGACGAAGCAGCGGATGCGGTCACCGTGGACGTAGCGCTCCCCCGGCACCTGCTCGGCGAGCGGGAGTATCCCCTCGACGGTGCCGAAGTCGACCGTGACGTGGCGCGGGTCCGGGCTCTGCTGGATCACGCCGGCGACGACATCGCCCTCGCGACCCCGGAAGTCACCGAGGATGGCCTCGTCCTCGAGGTCCCGCAGCCGCTGCACGATGACCTGCCTGGCGGTGGCGGCGGCGATCCGGCCGAAGCCCGTGGGGGTGTCGTCGAACTCGGGACCGTACTCGCGGGGAGGGCGCTCCGCCCCCCGATTCGGCGACTCCGTCGCCGTCTCCGGGAGGTGCCCGCTACCCTCGGCGACGGGCTCCTGCTCCAGCTCCTCGCGCGCCCACACGACGACGTGGCCGCTCTTGCGGTCGAGCTCGACGCGCGCGTTGCGGTACGCGCCGTCGGTGCGGTGGTACGCGACGAGCAGCGCCTGCTCGATGGCGGGGATCAGGATGTCGAGCGAGATGTCCCGCTCGCGCTCCAGCGCCCTCAGGGCGGCCAGGTCGATGTCCATGGTCAGTCCTCCTCGTGGATGTCGGCGTCGTCCCCGTCGGCGCCGGCGGCGTCCGCAGGCCTCGAGAACTCCACCTGCACCACCGCCCGGGACACGTCGGCATACCGGACGCCGGTGGTCCGGGCCGGTGTCTTCCTCGTCGCCGGCACCTCGAGGACGACCTCGTCCGGCCCGGCGCTGACGATCCGTCCGGTCACGGCCTCGCCCTCGGTGGGCGTCACCGTGACCAGTCGGGAGACGTTGCGGCGGAAGTGCCGCGGAAGCGTGAGGGGGCGGTCGAGCCCGGGGCTCGTCACCTCCAGGGTGTAGGGCTGCTCGCCCATGACGTCGCTGCCGTCGAGCGCGTCGCCCACGGCGCGGGTCGCGTCCGCCACCTCGTCGAGGCTGAGCGGGGGCACCACCTCGGTCGCGTCGCCCGTGTCGGGCACCACGCGGTCGATCCAGATGCGGACGAGCCGGCGCTTGCCGGTCGGGGTCACTGCGACGTCCTCGACCAGCAGGCCGAGGTCGCCCAGGGGGCCTTCGACCACGGGACGAATCTGGTCCTTGACGCTCACTGACTCGTCCTCTCTGAAGTTCTGGTGGTCGTGCACCGCCACTCTATCCACGCCGTCGTGGTGCCGCACACACGCGTCGCGGGCCCGTGCCAGAATCGCCGCATGCCGATGGACGGAGCCGGGCCGGGCGCGCCCCCGAGCCGGCGCCGGGCCCTCGGCCTCGGTGCCGGCGTGCTGGCGTCGATCTCCCTGTCGGCCTGCGGCATCCGGTTCGAGGGCGTCACGGGCCCGGCGCGGACGCCGGCGCGCGAGCCGGTGCCCGGAGAGGCCTTCGTCGTCGCCCTCTGGAGCCACACCGAGGACCTCGCGGCCCGCGCCGCGAGCGCCGGGGGCGCGAGCACCGGGCTGCCTGCGCGGCTGGCGGCGCTGCACCGCACGCAGGCCACCGTGCTGCGGGCCGAGCTCCGCAGGCTGGGCGTGCCGGAGTCCGAGCTGGCGCACGCCCGCGCCACGGACGAGCCGGGCGGGTCCCGTGGCGGGACGGCGACGGGCACGCCCACGACCGGCGGCAGCGGCTCGCCGACCCGCGGCGCGACCATGACCCCAGGCGCGACCACGACGCCCGGCACCAGCACGGCGCCGCGCCCGGGCACCGTCGGCCGTGGACCGGCGGGGTCGGCCGACCTGGCCGCTGCCGAGGCCAGCGACCTCGGTCCCACCGCCATCAGCTCCCTGAGCCGGGTGCTGGCCGGCGCCGTCCCGCTCGTGGGGTCCGTCCTCGCCCAGCGTTCGGCTGCCGCCACCCTCCTCGGCCACCCGGCGACGTGGCCGGAGGCGCAGTGGAAGGGCCAGTCGCTCGCCGCGACGTTCCTCTCGACGACCAGGGCCGCCGTCTACGCCTTCCAGGTCGTGGCGGCGCAGTCCCCCTCGGGCGCCCAGCGAACGCTGGCCACCTCGACCCTCTCCGTGCTGCAGGCCCGGGCCGCCATGCAGGAGGCCATGGCGGGGTCCAGCGCCGGTCCGGCCGACCTCGCCTACCCGTTGCCCTACCCCGTCACCACCCCGGCCGCGGCCCGGCGCCTCGCCGTGGACGTGCTGACCCGTCTGCGCGCGGCGGGTGCGCGCGACCTGGGCACCGCGGGCACCGACACCGCCGCCCTCGGCCTGCTCGTGCGCTGGCTCGGCGAGACCGAGGTGCTCGCGTCGCGGTGGGGCGTGCCGTTGGCGCCCTTCCCCGGGCTGTCGTGAGGACCGAGGACGCTGCCGCGCTCGTCCCCGACGCGTTCGTGGCGTTCGTCCAGCGGCACACCGCGCAGGACGGCGGTGTGGGAGGGCCCTCCGGCGGGGACTGGGCCTCGGGGCTCCCCCGGCTGCTGGCGCAGGTGTGCGCCGAGTGGCACCTGGAGCCGACCGGGTCGCCGCGCACCGGGTGGACGGCGCTGGTCGTGCCCGTCGCCCGCGAGGGGCGCCCGCTGGCGCTCAAGCTGGTCTGGCCGCACGTCGAGGCGCGCGACGAGGCGCTCGTCCTGCGGCACTGGGACGGGCGCGGCGCGGTCCGGCTCGTCCAGGCGGACCCCACGCGCTGGGTGCTGCTGCTCGAGGCCCTCGACGCCGCGCGTGACCTGCGCAGCCTCGACATCGACAGTGCGTGCGACGTGGCGGGACGCGTGCTGGGCGAGCTGCACCGGCCTGCGCCCCCGGGGCTGCGACTGCTGTCGGAGTTCGCGCAGGACCAGGCGGAGAAGATCGCTGCCGCCGACGGCGTGCTCCCGCCGCGGATGGTCGACCGGGTGCGGGGTCTGGTCCGCGACCTGGTCGCGGACCCCGCGTGCGACGCCACACTGGTGCACACCGACCTGCACTACGAGAACGTCCTGCACACCCTGCCCGGCAGCACCCGTCCCGCGACCGACGGCTGGGTCGCGATCGACCCGCACGCCATGGCCGGCCACCCCGGCTTCGAGGTCCAGCCCCTCCTGCGCAACCGGGTCGACGAGCTCGGGACCGGGTCGTCCTTCCGCTGGCTGGTCCGCCGACGGCTGGAGGTGGTCTGCGAGTCCGCGGGGATCGACGAGGACGAGGCACTGGCGTGGAGCTACGTCGGCGCGGCCATGGAGGCGCGCTGGGCCGCGCAGGACGGCGACCAGGAGCGGGTGTCCTTCACGGTGGCCCTGCTCAAGGCCCTCGACGGCTGACCGTCGCCGGCCCCGGGCGCCCGGCCAGGACGACCCACGGCCCGACGGCCCCATGTCCCCACGGCCCGACGCCCCGACGCCCCGACGACCCGACGGCCCCCGACGCGCCGACCCGGCGGCCGGGTTGCAGACTGCAACCATGCGCTTCGGATTCCACTTCCTCGACTTCAACCTCCCCGGGGGCCCCGCGGCCTACGCCCCGGCCCTGCGCGCCACGGCGGCCGCCGCCGACGACAGCGGCGCCTCGTGGTTCACCGTGATGGACCACTACTTCCAGATGGAGCAGTTCCGCACCGCCCACGACCCCATGCTCGAGGGCTACACCACCCTCGGGTTCCTCGCCGCGGTGACCGAGCGGGTGAAGCTCGGCACCGTCGTGACCGGCGTGACGTACCGCCACCCCGGCCTGCTCGCCAAGATCGGCACCACGCTGGACGTGCTCAGCGGCGGCCGGGCGTTCCTGGGAATCGGGGCCGCCTGGTACGAGCGGGAGCACAAGGCCCTCGGCGTCCCCTACCCGCCCGTCGCCGAGCGCTTCGAGCGGCTCGAGGAGGCGCTGCAGATCATCCGGCAGATGTGGAGCGAGGACGAGGGTCCGTTCGAGGGCCGTCACTACCAGCTGGCCGAGACGATCAACGTGCCGGAGAACCTCAGCCGGCAGCACCCGCCGATCGTCATCGGTGGCAGTGGCGAGAAGAAGACCCTGCGGCTGGTCGCGCAGTACGCCGACGCGACCAACCTCATCGTCGCCGACACCGACCAGGCGGCCCACAAGCTCGACGTCCTGCGCCGCCACTGCGAGGACGTGGGCCGCGACTACGACAGCATCGAGAAGACCGTCATGGGCCCGCAGGGCAACCCGCTCGAGGACGTCGACGGCTTCCTGCGGCTGGCCGACACGTACGGGGGCATGGGGATCGAGCACATCCACCTGCGCGCGATCACCCCCGACCCGGCCGCCCACGTCAGCGCGTTCGGCGAGAAGGTGGCCCCTCGGCTGGCCGAGATCGGCTGACGGTCACCCGGCCCAGCGGTACTCGATCTCGGGGCGGCCCGCCCCTGCGTACCGCTGGGTCCGGACGGCCCTCCGCGCGTCGCAGAGGTGCTCGGCATACCGGCGCGCGGTGACGCGGCTGACGCCGACGGCCTCCCCGAGCTCGCTCGCCGACAAGGGGCCGCCGTCGCGCAGGGCCCGGGTCACGCGGGCGAGCAGCTCCTCGCTCATGCCCTTGGGCAGGGCGGCACGCGCGGGACGCACCCCGGCGAGCACCTGGTCCACCTCGGCCTGCGTCGCGACCTGGTCGGTCCGCGACAGCCCGTCGCGGTAGGCCCGGTAGGACTCCAGCCGGTCGCGCAGCGTCGCGAACACGAACGGCTTGAGGATGTACTGCACGACGCCCAGCGACACCGCGGCCCGCACCACGTCCAGCTCGCGCGCCGACGTCACGGCGATGACGTCGGCGCGGTGCCCGGCGGCCCGCATGGCGCGGATGACGTCGAGGCCGTGCCGGTCGGGCAGGTTCATGTCGAGCAGCACGACGTCGACCCTGACCGCCTGGAGCGCCTGCAGCGCCTCCTGGGAGGTCACCGCCGTCGCCGCCACCGCGAACCCGGGCACGCGGGTGACGTAGGCCGCGTGCGCCTCGAGCGCCACCGGCTCGTCCTCGACCACGAGCACCCGCAGCAGCTCGGGGCGGGCGGGGTCGCCTGGCGCGTCCTCAGGCACGGGCGTGCTCCTGCACCGGCAGCCGCACGACGAACCGCGCGCCCGGGGGCCCGGAGACCTCCAGGCTGCCCCCGAGCCGGGCCACCGACTGCGCCACCAGGGCCAGGCCGATGCCCCTGCGGCCGGCGCTGCCCTCGGCCTTGGTCGTGAAGCCACGGCGGAACGCGTCGTCGACCGAGCCCGGCGGCAACCCCGGACCGGTGTCCTCCACGACGAGGACGACGTCGTCACCCTCGACGCGGCAGTCGACGCCCACCCGGCGCGGGCCGTCGGCGCCGGCCACCGCCTCGAAGGCGTTGTCGATGAGGTTGCCGACGATGGTCACGAGGTCTCGGTCGGGCGCGGCCTGCGACGGCCACTGGGCACCGTCGGCGATGGTCAGCTCGATCCCGCTCTGGCTCGCCTGGGCGACCTTGCCGAGCAGCAGCGCCGTCAGCACCGGCTCGGACACCGCCCCGACGACGGCGTCGGTGAGCCCCTGGGACAGGCGCAGCTCGTCGGTGGCGAACGCGAGCGCGCGCTCGGGGTGGCCCAGCTCGATGAGGCTGACGATGGCGTGCAGCCGGTTCGCCGACTCGTGGGCCTGCGAGCGCAGCGCCTCGGTGAGGCCACGCGCCGAGTCGAGCTCCCCGGTGAGGTGCTCGAGGTCGGTGCGGTCGCGCAGCGTCACGACGAACCCGAGCAGGCGCCCGTCCCACTGCGCCCGGGCCTTGTTGAGCACCAGGACCCGCGCGGCGGTGACGTGCAGCTCGTCCTCGCGGGCGGTCTCGTCGGTGAGCGCGTCGACCAGCGCGTCGGACAGGCCGAGCGCGTCGACCGGCCGCCCGACCGCGTCGGCGGGCAGGGCGAGCAGGCGGCGCGCCTCGTCGTTCGCCAGGCGCAGGGTGCCGTCGAGGTCGACGAGCAGCAGGCCCTCGGTGACGGCGTGCAGGACGGCGTCGTAGTACTCGACCATCTGGCGCAGCTGCCGCTCGCCCAGCCCGTGGGTCTGGCGCCCGACCCGCCGGGAGACCAGGGCGGTGCCCAGCCCGGTGAGCAGCGCGGCGGCCAGGCCGGCCAGCAGGATCCCCGGCAGCTGGCCCTGCAGCTGGGCGCTCACCGCCGACTTGCGGATGCCGACGGCCACCAGGCCCACGACCCTGCCGCCGTCCTCCACCGGCACCACCACGCGTCGCGAGGGCCCGAGGGTCCCGGTGTAGTCCTCGACGACGACACCGCCCTCCTGCGCCGCCGCGATGTGCCCGATGAAGCGGCGCCCGATCTGGCTGGTGTCGGGATGGGTGTACCGGATCCCCTGCGGGCTCATCACGACGACGAAGTCGGTGCGCGTCTCGGTCCTCGCCTGCTCGGCGAACCGCTGCAGGCTCCTGGAGTCACCGGCCTCCACGCCCAGCACGACCGACGGGCTGCTGGCCACCGTCTCGGCCACCGCGCGGGCACGGGCGGTCGCCTCCTGCGTGCTCGCCCGCCCGGCCTGGACGTACCCGGCCGCGACCCCGACGAGCACCACGAGCAGACCCACGAGGACCTGCAGCACGAACACCTGGCGGGCCACGCTCCACCGCGCCGGCGCGCGCAGGAGGCGGCTCAGCGGCATACGACACCGCCGGGGAACTCAATGAACACAAACGTGACCCTAACCACCTCGGGGACCAGCATCGTCGCTGTTCGCCATCCCGGGACGTCCCCGGGACACACACCTGGGAGCACTCCGTGAGCACACCCGCCGACACCGTCGTCGACCGGCCCGCACCGAAGCGGGACCGCACGCACTACCTCTACCTCGCGGTGATCGCCGCGATGATCCTCGGCATCATCGTCGGGTTCGCCTTCCCCGAGTTCGGCATCAAGCTGAAGTGGCTCGGCACCGGCTTCGTCAACCTCATCAAGATGATGATCACGCCGGTCATCTTCTGCACCATCGTCCTCGGCATCGGGTCGGTGCGCCGCGCCGCCCAGGTCGGCAAGGTCGGCGGCCTGGCCCTCGGCTACTTCCTCACCATGTCGACGTTCGCGCTGGCGATCGGCCTCGTCGTGGGCAACATCGTCAAGCCCGGTGCCGGGCTGCACCTCACCGACGCCCTCGCCAAGACCGGCCAGGCCCAGGTCGGCGAGAAGAGCGAGACGACGGTCGACTTCGTCCTCGGCCTGATCCCCGACACGCTGATCTCCTCGCTCACCGCGGGCTCGGTCCTGCAGGCGCTGCTGGTCGCGCTGCTCGTGGGCTTCGCGCTGCAGAAGATGGGCCGGGCCGGCGAGCCGATCCTGGTGGGCATCAAGCACTTCGAGCGGCTCGTCTTCCGCCTCATGGCGATGATCATGTATGCCGCGCCGATCGGTGCGTTCGGCGCGATGGCCGCCGTCGTGGGCGCCACCGGCATGGACGCGCTCAAGAGCCTGGCCCAGGTGATGGTCGCGTTCTACGTCACCTGCGCCATCTTCGTGTTCGGCGTGCTCGGCCTGGTGCTCAAGGTCTTCACGGGGGTCAACGTCTTCTCGCTGCTGCGGTACCTGGGCCGGGAGTTCCTGCTCATCCTGTCGACGTCGTCCTCGGAGTCGGCCCTCCCGCGCCTCATCGCCAAGATGGAGCACGCCGGGGTGTCCCGGCCGGTCGTCGGCATCACGGTGCCGACGGGCTACTCGTTCAACCTGGACGGGACGGCGATCTACCTGACGATGGCGTCGCTGTTCATCGCCGACGCCATGGACAAGCCGTTCAGCCTGGGCCAGCAGATCTCGCTGCTGCTGTTCATGATCATCGCCTCCAAGGGTGCTGCCGGCGTCACCGGCGCGGGCCTGGCCACCCTCGCCGGGGGCCTGCAGTCGCACCGGCCCGACCTCGTCGACGGCGTCGGCTTCATCGTGGGGATCGACCGGCTGATGAGCGAGGCGCGGGCGCTGACCAACTTCGCCGGCAACTCGATCGCCACCGTCCTCATCGGCCACTGGGTGGGCGAGCTCGACCGGCCCCGCCTGGACCGCGTGCTCGCCGGTGACCTGCCGTTCGACGAGAGCACCATGGTCGACGAGGACGACGAGCAGGACGCCGAGCCGGCCACGGACGTGGCGCGGGAGCGCACCGCGGCGCTGCCGCAGCCGGTGGGTCCGGCTCGCTGAGCCGTCCGCTTCCCCGACCTGCGGGCCCGTCACCTCCTCGAGAGGTGGCGGGCCCGCAGGGTGTCGGCTCCGGGGTCAACGGGTCCCGAGGTGCCCGGCGACTGCTCGCGCACAGCGGCGGCCGGAGGCCAGCGCGCCCTGGATCGAGGAGGTGTCCCGGTGGTCGCCGGTGACGAACAGGCCGCCGCCGAGGTCCACGGGACGACGGACCACCAGGGGCGGCGACACGAGGGGCAGCGCCTCGCGCACGTCGTGCCGCGCGAGCAGGTCCCAGTCCCGGGCCGACGTCGACCACAGGCGGCCCAGCTCGGCTCGCAGCACCTGCTCGTCGTCCGGGGCGCCCGAGAGGGTGGTGGCCTGGACGAGGCGGCGACCGCGGGGAGCGTAGGAGGGGGCGGCGTCCGAGACGACGGCCGTGTTGACCACCGGCCCGCGGTCGCCGTCCACCCGCAACCACCGGCTCGTGGGCGCCGGGTCGGTGGTCGAGAACCACCACGTCCGCAGCCCGTTCGTGCGGGCCGGCGGCACGACGCCCAGCGCGGCTGCCGAGGCCACGTCCGTGGCGACGACGGCGGCCCGGGCGGGGACCTCGCCAGCGGGCAGGCGGACCGTGGTGCCGCTGCCCAGCTCCGCACGGCTGTCGAGCTGCACGGGGTTGCGCAGCCGCGCGGCGAGCTGCGCCGGGAGGGCACCCATCCCGTCCAGCGGCAGGGCCGGCGTCCCGAGGAGGAACGACCGCACCAGCAGGCGGACGTACTGGGCCGACGTGGCGGCCCGGTCCTCCGCCAGCACGCCGGCCAGGAAGGGCTCGAGCACCTCGCGGCGCAGGGGCCCGTGGACCCCGGCCGCGTCGAGGGAGGTGGCCAGGGAGGTGTCGCTGCCGGCGAGCAGCCACCGCACCGGGCCGAGGGAAGGCGCCACCCAGGCCGCCAGCCGGGCGACCTCGCCGGGGGTGACCAGGCCGCTCGCGAGGGTCCGCAGGAGCGAGGCCGGCTCACGCCGCGGGTCGGCGACCAGGGCAGTGACGCCACCGCGACGGACCTCGACCCCGGCACCGAACGGCTGCAACCGCAGCGCCGCCGTGTCGACGGTCCGGCGGACGGCCGGGTACGCCGGGTTGAGCAGCTGGAAGCCGACGTCGCACAGGTGCCCGTCGACGACCTCGGTCCGGACGCGACCACCCACCCGGTCCGAGGCCTCCACGACGAGGACGTCGAGCCCTCGTCGCTCCAGCTCAAGGGCACACCCCAGCCCGGCCAGGCCGGCTCCCACCACCACGACGTCGTGCACGGGACCACCGTGGCACGAGCCGTCGTGAGCCGCCCACCGGGGGGCATCGGCGCGGAGGTGCCCGCGGTCCGTGGCCGCACGGCATACGGTCTGCGGGTGACCGAGCTGCGCACCGATCGACTGCTCCTGCGGCACTGGCGCGACGAGGACCGCGCACCGTTCGCCGCCCTCAACGACGACCCGGCCGTCATGGAGCACTTCCCGCACCACCTGACCCGGGAGCAGAGCGACGCCATGGCCGACCGCATCGCCGGCTTCCTCGACGAGCACGGCTGGGGGCTGTGGGCGGTCGAGGTGCGCGACACCGGGCGCTTCATCGGCTTCACCGGGCTGGCGGTGCCCCGCTTCGAGGAGCACTTCACGCCGTGCGTCGAGGTCGGGTGGCGGCTCGCCCGCGACGGCTGGGGCCACGGGTACGCCACGGAGGCGGCACGCGCGAGCGTGGCCCACGGCTTCACCGACCTCGGGCTCGAGGAGATCGTCGCGATGGTCGTGCCGGCCAACCACCGGTCGCAGGGCGTGATGCGCAAGCTCGGCATGACCCGGGACGAGGGCGCCGACTTCGACCACCCGCTCGTCGAGGAGGGCAGCCCGGTCCGGCGGCACCGCCTCTACCGGCTCACCCGCGGGCACTGGGCGTCCGGCGCAGCGACGGCCACCACGACACCGGGACCGGAGGTGTCGTGACGTGAGCGCCCTGTCCACTGCGCTCGTGCGCGACCTCGCCCCGACCGGCACGCTGCGAGGGTCGATCAACCTCGGCAACCCCGTTCTCGCCCAGGGCGATCCGCGCTCCCCTCGAGGCGTCACCGTCGACATCGCCCGTGAGGTGGGGCATCGGTTGGGGGTGCCGGTCGAGCTCGTCTGCTTCGACGCCGCGCGGAAGTCCTACGAGGCCATGGCGGACGGTCGGGCCGACGTGTGCTTCCTCGCCGTCGACCCCGCCCGGGAGGAGCAGGTCGCCTTCACCCGGCCCTACGTCGTCATCGAGGGCGTCTACATGGTTCGCGAGGAGTCGCCCGTGCGGACGGTGCAGGACGTCGACAAGGCCGGCGTGCGGGTCGGGGTCAAGGAGGGCTCCGCCTACGACCTGCACCTCACGCGGGAGCTCGGTGCGGCACAGCTGGTCCGCGGGCGGGAGGGGGTCGACCTCTTCGTCGCGGAGGGGCTGGAGGTGGGAGCGGGGATCCGCCAGCCGGTCGAGGCCTTCGTCGCCTCCCACCCCGGTCACCGCCTCGTCGAACCGGCGTTCATGCAGATCCGGCAGGCGGTGGGCACCACCCGTGACCGGGCCGCTGAGACCGTGTCGTTCCTCGATGCCGTGGTCCGCGAGCTGGTCGCGGACGGGTCGGTGGCGCGCTCGCTCGAGCGCTCTGGCCAGCCCGGGGCGCTGGTCGCCGAGGCCTGAGCGGCCGGGCCGGCGCCACGGGGCGGGTCCCCGTCACGGGGCGGGTCCCCGTCACGGGGCGGGTCCCCGTCACGCGTCGGGAGACGTGCCGGCTCGCACGGGTGCGGGGACCGGCCTGCGCGCAGTCCCCGCACCGTCGGGCGTCGACGGGTTCAGCCGGTGGTGGCCGCCCCGTAGATGTCCTGGTCGAGACCGCCCGCGTTCGGGCAGGTGTCGGCCGACCAGGCGCCGGAGGCGTCCTGGGTGCGGCACTGGAGGACGTCGAAGCCCGTGCCCCCGGCGTACCGCGGGTCGTCGCCACCGACGACCTGGCGGGTGTCGGTCCAGGTGTTGTAGGCGTTCGCGCCCACGGACGACACGTAGTTGTAGTCGCCGTGGAACGGCACGCGCCGGTCACCGAACATCTCGTAGTTCGGCATCTGGCTGGTCGTGCTCAGCCGCACCATCGACCAGGTGGCACCTCCGTCGCGCGAGGACGCGGCATACGTGTCCAGCCCCGGGGTGGCGGCCGCGAAGCCCGCGGCGTCGCGGACGGCCCCGTTGTTGCCGGGTGGGTACCGGACGCTGTACGCCGGGTCGTTGCGGCTGTCGTGCCAGACCGCGTGCAGCACTCCCCCGTCGGCGTTGACGTCGGGGAACAGCTGGTGGCCGGTCGGCGTGGGTGCCAGCCGTGCCGGGGTGGACCAGTGGCCGTTGTCGAGGACGGAGAAGTAGATCGCGCCCTGCCCGACCCGCAGCGTCGACCCGGCCGGGTCGGCCGTGTGCCGTCTGCACGACCGGCGGCGCCGTGGCCACGCCGGGCCCGGCAGCCGGCTGCCGGGAGGGTCCTTGGTCCCTGTTCGCAGTCACCGCGAAGGCGCAGCGTGGGTCGATCAGGGGCGAACCGACCGGAGCGTGCGGGCGCCGGCGTGCTCGCCGCGGAAGGAGCGCTCCATGGTCCATCTCGTCCCGGCCGCGTCAGGAGCGGGCGCCTACCTCGACTGGGGTGTGGTGCACGTGTCCGTGTCCAACGCCCTCATCATCCTGGTGATGCTCGTGGTCTTCGCGGCAGCGCTGCTGCTGCCCTTCCCCGGCAGCCACACCGGCAGCAGTGCCGGCGGCGCCGGCACATCGGCTGCCGCCCCGGGCTCCCCCGGCACCGACGAGGCGGGACACGAGCGATGAGCTCGACGAGCTGGACCGAGCGGCTGCGCGACCGGGTCAGCCGCACCGTCCCTGCCGGCCAGGTGCTGCCCGACCGGCAGCCGGCCTACGTCGCGTCGTGGATCTACGTCTTCGGCGTCCTCACCCTCGCCTCCCTGCTCGTCGTCGTCCTCACGGGCATGGTGCTCAGCCTCGGGGGCGTGGGGTGGTGGCACACCTCCTCCGTGGGCCGCTACGTCAACAGCCTGCACCTGTGGTCGGTCGAGCTCTTCTTCGTCGTCATGGTCATCCACCTGTGGGGCAAGTTCTGGATGGCGGCCTGGCGGGGCGGCCGGGCCCTGACCTGGATCACCGGCGTCGTCGCCTTCCTGGCCTCGATCGGCACCGCCTTCACGGGCTACCTGGTGCAGACCAACTTCGACAGCCAGTGGATCAGCACCCAGGCCAAGGACGGCCTCAACTCGGTCGGCATCGGCGCCTTCTTCAACGTGCTCGACACCGGCCAGATGATCCTGTTCCACGTCGTCCTGCTGCCCTTCGCCGTCGGGGTCATCGCGGTCGCCCACGTCATCCTCGTCCGGCGGCACGGGGTGGTGCCGCCCCTCGACGAGGTGTCGGCGCCAGCGACCACGCGAGAGACGCCCACGGCGACGACCCGGGAGGTGCCGCGATGACGACCCTCACCCGCCCGCGTGTGCACCGGGTCACCCCCGACTCCCACGGCTTCCCCACCCGGCCGTACGACCTCGTCAAGGAGTTCGTCCTCGCCCTGGGGGCGGTCGTCGTCCTCACGGCCGTGCTGGCGGCCGTCTTCGGCTCCCCCGACGAGAAGGCGCTCACCCTGCAGGACTGGGCGAAGGCGGCACCGAACGACGTGGTCGCGACGGCCGTGGCCGAGCTGTCGGGCGACTCCACGAGCGCCTCCTACGGACCTCCGTACAACTCCGCCTCGACCGGCCAGACGCTGCTCGGCGTCCCGCTGCAGAAGTGGGCCGGCGTGCGGTACCCCGTCGACTCCGCGAACGACCTGGTCCTCACGCCGCTGCGACGCTCCAACCCGGGCCAGGTGGTCGCCGCGGCCCTCGGGGTCTGGTCCGTCGCGCCGACGGCCCAGCGCGCGCAGTGGGCGACCACGTACGAGGCCGCGCTCGGCAAGGCGGACGGCGACCCGGCCAAGGTTCCCTCCGGGCAGTACGGCCCGGTGCCCGCGATCGCGAGCGGGTTCGAGCGGCTGGCGGCCTCCGGCGGCCTGGAGCAACAGCTGGGCGGGAGCACCTTCTACCGCAGCGACCCCACCCGGCAGCTGCTGCTGCTCGCCGACGGCACCTACCTCGAGGACCAGGCACGCGCCCGCAGCCTCGGCGGCGACCAGTGGGGGATGATGAACGAGACGGGCAACTACCCGGGCCAGCCGTGGTTGTGGCTGTACACCTTCTGGTACCAGGTGCCGCCGTTCTCCACCTCGGACAACGCCGACGCCCTGGTGTGGGGTCTGATGATGGTGCTCACGCTCGGGCTCGCCCTGGTGCCGTTCATCCCGGGTCTGCGCGACCTGCCTCGCTGGATCCCGGTGCACCGGCTCGTCTGGCGCGACTGGTACCGCCGGTCCGGGGGCGGGCGGCACCTCACCTGACGACGGAGGGTGGCCGGTTCGCTGCGGCGCGGGAACGCCGAGTGCTTCACTGTCCGTGGGGCGAGGGAGGTCGCGATGCGGCGGTGGGCAGGCAGGACGGCGTTCGTCGTGGCCGCCCTCGGCGTGGCCTTCGGTGGGGTGTCCGGTTGCGGGTCGGCACCTGGGGCCGGCACGTCGGGAGCGACGGGTGCCGCCGCGTCCACGCCCAGCGTCGACCCGTTGGTCCACGCGCGCCGGGCGGTCCTCGACAGCTTCCCCGAGCCGGCGCCGGTGACCCTCCTGGCGACCCGGCCCTCGAGCGACGCCGTCAGCATGCCTTGGGCCTTCGTCCGCCAGGACGGGTCGACCGTGACGATCCTGTACGTGGCCGGCGAGGAGGGCTGCGAGGACTGGACGGGCGTCACCGTCACCGAGACCGACCGCGCGGTCACGGTCGGCATCTGGGCCACGCCGCGCAGGGTGACGGCGTGCGGCGGCGGCCTCAGGGAGGGCGCGACCACGCTGAGGCTGCGCCGGCCCCTGGCGCCCCGGGTGCTGGTGCACGAGCCGGTGTCCAGCGACTTCAGGGCCAACTTCTTCGCCCCGTGAGGCGCGCCCGCGCGGAGCGTGGGGCCGAGTGCGTGGCCGGGCGGTCCCCTGACAGGTGGCCCGCGGGCTGCCCCGGCGTCGCACGGCGCGCACGCGGCATACGGTGGGCGCATGCCCAACCGGCTCGCCGACTCCACGTCCCCCTACCTGCTGCAGCACGCCGACAACCCCGTCGACTGGCAGGAGTGGGGTGAGGAGGCCTTCGCGGAGGCGCGCCGCCGCGACGTGCCCGTCCTGCTGAGCGTGGGGTATGCCGCGTGCCACTGGTGCCACGTGATGGCGCACGAGACGTTCGAGGACGAGGAGGTCGCCGCCGCGCTCAACCCGCACTTCGTCGCGGTCAAGGTCGACCGCGAGGAGCGGCCGGACGTCGACGCGGTCTACATGAGCGCCACCACGGCGCTGACCGGGCACGGCGGCTGGCCGATGACCTGTGTCCTCACCCCCGACGGCGAGCCGTTCTTCGCCGGCACGTACTTCCCGAGGGGTCAGTTCCTCCAGCTGCTGGCGCAGGTGCGCACGGTCTGGGCGGAGCAGCGCGAGCGCGTGCTCGAGAGCAGCGCGCACATCGCCGGCCGGCTGCGGGAGATGTCCTCGGCCGCGACGCCGTCCGCCCTCGACGAGCAGGCCCTGGCGCAGGCTGCAGCCGGTCTACGACGCCAGTTCGACGACGCCCGCGGCGGCTTCGGCGGCGCGCCGAAGTTCCCGCCGTCGATGGTGCTGGAGTTCCTGCTGCGCCACCACGCCCGGACCGGGTCCGCGGACGCGCTGGCGATGGTGGAGCGCACGTGCACCGCGATGGCGCGTGGCGGGACGTACGACCAGCTCGGCGGGGGCTTCGCCCGCTACTCGGTCGACGCCGACTGGGTCGTGCCGCACTTCGAGAAGATGCTCTACGACAACGCCCAGCTGCTGCGCGTGTACTCGCACTGGCTGCGAGCCACCGGCGACCCGCTGGCCCGACGCGTCGCGGCCGAGACGGCGGAGTTCCTTCGGCGCGACCTCCTCACGGGCACAGGGGGTTTCGCGTCCGCGCTCGACGCGGACACCGACGGCGTCGAGGGGCTCACCTACGCCTGGACGCCGCAGCAGCTCGTCGAGGTCCTCGGCGAGCACGACGGCGCCCACGCCGCGGAGCTGCTGTCCGTGACCGCGGGGGGCACGTTCGAGCACGGCTCCTCCACCCTCCAGCTGCGCACGGACCCGGACGACGCGCAGTGGTGGGCCGGCGTGCGGTCCCGCCTCCTGGCAGCCCGGGACGAGCGCCCGCAGCCGGCCCGCGACGACAAGGTCGTGACCTCCTGGAACGGGTTGGCGGTCGCCGCCCTCGCCGATGCCTCCCTCGCCCTGGACGACCCGTCGCTGCTGGAGCTGGCCCGTGCCTGCGCGGAGTTCGTCGTGGGCACCCACCTCGTCGACGGACGGCTGCGCCGCTCCTCGCGCGACGGCCGCGTCGGGGCCGCCGCCGGGGTGGCCGACGACCACGGCAACTTGGCCGAGGGCCTCCTCGCGCTGCACCAGGCCACGGGCGAGGCGCGCTGGCTGGAGACGGCCCGGCAGCTGCTCGAGGTCGCGGTCGAGCAGTTCGGCGCGGACGACGGCGGGTTCCACGACACCGCCGCCGACGCCGAGCCGCTGGTGCTGCGGCCCCGCAGTCCCGCCGACAACGCCGAGCCCAGCGGCCAGTCCGCCATCGCCGGCGCCCTGCTCACCTGCTCGGCCCTGACGGGCGACACCGCGATGCGCGAGCGCGCCGGGGCAGCTCTGTCGTCCTCCGGCTTCCTCGCCGCGCGGGACCCCCGGTTCGCTGGGTGGGCGCTCGCGGTGGCCGAGGCGTCCGCGGCCGGCCCGCTGCAGGTCGCAGTCGTCGGCGAGGGCGACGACGCCGCAGGGCTCCTCGCGGTGGCCCGGGCCTCGTCGTCACCGGGTCTGGTCCTCGCGCACGGCCGACCCGACTCCCCCGGCGTGCCGCTGCTCGCGGACCGCCCGCTCGTGGGGGGCGCCGCGGCGGCCTACGTCTGCCGTGGGTTCGTGTGCGACGCACCGGTGACCGACGTCGCTGCGCTCAGCGCCGCGCTGGCCCGGTGACCTCCGCCGCGAGACGGGCGGCGTCCCAGCCGGGGACCGCACCCGGGCACGACAGCACGTAGTCCGCCACCTGGTCGTCGTCGAGACCGTGCGCCTCGCGTAGTCCGTCGGTCATGGTGCGCAGGTATGCCGGGGCGGGCGACTTGGGTTGCACCGCAGCAGGATCCGGCGTGGTGAAGGTCAGGACGGGGTGGCCGTCGAGCTCACCGACGAGCAGCAGGGACTCGTAGCGCCCGGGGCCGACGTCGTGCCGCGCGTGCTCAAGCACGTGGGCCAGGTCGAGGTCGGGGCCGGGCTCACGGTGCATCTCCTGCGCCGCCACGTCGGCGAACTGCTGGTCGGTGACGAGGTAGGCCCTGGCCAGCGTGCTGCCGCCCGCGCCGGCGTCGTAGAACGCGATCCCACCACCCCAGGTGGGCGACTCCCACCCGAAGAGCACGCTGCCGGGCAGCGTCATGGGCCGGTCGTCGGCGGGCAGGGTGCGGTTGCGCGCGCCGGGGTAGCTGCGCCGCGCCCCCTCCGGCCGGCCGCCCTGCACGTAGCAGAGGAAGCGATCACGCCGGAGGTTGCTGCCGTAGCACGCGTACCAGACCTGCACGGGCTCCACCGTGCCACAGGGCGCTCAGAGCACGAGGTGCCGGTAGGCCGGCTCGGCCAGC
Organism: Phycicoccus ginsengisoli; assembly: GCF_054779295.1. Lineage (NCBI taxonomy): Bacteria > Bacillati > Actinomycetota > Actinomycetes > Micrococcales > Intrasporangiaceae > Phycicoccus > Phycicoccus ginsengisoli. The sequence continues at coordinate 60,951 of NZ_BAAGYN010000014.1, read as the reverse complement.
TCGAGCGCCCGGGCGCCGCCCAGCGGGTCCACGAACAGTGCCGTGGCCCAGACGTCGGCCCACAGCAGGGTCGGGCCCCAGACCGTGGCCGACCCCGACCGCTCCACGGCGGCACCGGAGCGCGGGTCGAGGATGTGCGCGCCGCGGGCGGCGGTGCCCGACGTCGCGAGGCCGCCACGGGTGAGCTCCACCGTCGCCGCCACCCGGCTGCGGTCGCGCGGGTCCTCGACGCCGATCCGCCAGGTGGAGGGGGACGCGCCGTAGCCGGCGCCGGCGACCAGGTCGCCACCGGCATTGAGGCAGAACGAGATGCCGGGCACGTGCGCGAGGTGGGCCGCCGCCCCCTCGACCGCCCAGCCCTTGACCAGGCCGGTCGGGTCGTAGCCCCCGTCGGAGGTGTGGGCACTGAACAGCCCCCCGGTGCGCAGCTCGGCGACCGTGCACAGGTCGCGCACCTCAGCCAGCCACGGGTGGGCGTCGCGCGGGTCCAGCTCGCCCCTCAGCGCCCGCGACAGCTCGCTGTCGGCGCGCCACGTGCTGAACACCTCGTCCACCTTGCGCAGGTGGGCGAAGACCTGGCCGACGGCGGCGTCCGCGGCCTGCGAGTCGACGTCCCCGCGCAGGTGGACCGACACCGGCATGCCCATGACCTGCTCGACGACGGCCCGCCGTGGCGGGTCCGCGGCGCCGTCCGTCGCGCCCCCACGGGTCGCGGTCGGGGTCACGGCCGCGGTCACAGGTGCGCCTGGTCGATCGCCGACTGCAGCGACTGCAGGTACCCGTCGGACGTGACCGTCGCGCCGGACACCATGTCGATGTTCGCGCTCTGCGCCTGCACGACCTCCTGGTTGAGCACCGGCAGGGCGTAGGAGTTGATCTCGGCGTCGCGGTCGTTGCCGTTGGGGTAGACGACGGCCTCGGCGTCGGTGATCGTGCCGCCCTTGACCGTGATCCGGACCTGGACCGGGCCCCAGCGCGTCTGTGCCGTGTCGCCGTCGTAGGTCTTGGCCGCCGAGGAGCCGCTGGAGCCGCTGGAGCCACTGGAGGACGAGCTCGAGCTGCCCGAGGATGAGCTGCCCGAGGAGGAACCGGCGCCGCCCGAGGAGCTGCTGCCCGAGCCGCCGGAGGCCGACGAGCCGGAGCTGTGCGCGCCGGCAGCGGCCTGGGCCACCACCGGGGCGGCGAGCGAGGTCCCCGCGCCGGTGGACGTGTGGTAGCTGAACAGCAGGACCAGGGTGGTGAGGGTGGACAGCGCCCACAGGGTGATGCGTCGCACGGGTGCTCCTAGTACGTGAACCGCTCGAGGTGGATGCGCTCGTCCGGGGTGCCGCAGGCCAGCGCGGCGCGCCGGGCGGCCTCCATCCAGCCGGGCGACCCGCAGAGGTAGACGTCCCGCTCGGCCACGTCGGGCACGAGCTGGGCCAGGGCCTGGGCATCGGTGAGGTGGGCGGCCGACTCGGGCAGCCACGACTCCCGGCCGGGCACGCGCCGGCCCTCGACGGTGAAGTAGCGGGCCCCTCGCCGCGTCGCGAGGTCGTGCAGCTCGTCGGCGTGGACCAGGTCCTCGGCGCTGCGGGCCCGGTGGATGACCGTCACCTCCCCGGGCCGCTGCCGCAGGCCCTCGAGCAGGGCCCGCATCGGGGTGATCCCGATGCCCGAGCCCATGAGCAGGACCTTGCGGCGGGTCCGGGTGCCCTCGTGCAGGCGGCCGTAGGGGCCCTCGACGAGGACGCGCGTCCCGGGGCGCAGCCGCGCGAGCCGGGCCGTGCCGTCGCCGACGTGGGCGGCGGTGATCCGCAGGTGCCGTCCGTCAGGGGCCGCGGAGAGCGAGTACGGGTTGGCGCGGGTCCAGCCCGGCCCGTCGAGGAACCGCCAGTGGAAGAACTGGCCCGGCAGCGCGTCGAGCCGCTCGACCCCGGGGCCACCGACGACGACCGACGTGACGCCCGGCGCCTCCTGCCGCACCGAGACGACCCGGATCGGCAACCGCAGCGAGCGCCAGGCCGGCAGCCCCAGGCGGTAGACGAGCACGGCGCCGGCGCACACGGCATACAGGGTCCACCAGAAGACGGTGGAGACGCGGGAGGTGAGGAACTCCTGCCCGGTCCACAGCTGGTGCGGCAGCGCGAGCCCGGCGCCGAGGTAGCCGTAGAGGTGGATGAGGTGCCACGACTCGTACCGCAGCCGCGCCCGGGCCTTCTTCACGGAGGTGACGACGACCATGCACAGCGCCACGGTGCCGGCGACGGCCAGCAGCATGCCGGGGTAGTTGACGACGAAGTCGACGATCGTGCCCCACAGGCCCTTCGGCCCGGTGGCGGCGTAGCCGAGGGTGATGAGGACGATGTGCGCCCAGAGGAGGTTGAAGGAGGTGAACCCGACGTACCGGTGGGTCCGGGCGAGCGAGTCCTGGCCCCAGGCCTGCTCGAACCACGGGACCCGCGCCATGAGGAAGACCTGCACGAGCAGCAGCGCCGAGGCGACCAGGCCGGTGAGCCGGCCGAGCGAGGTGAGGGCCGTGCCCGGGCTGCCGAGGGCCTGCACGCCACCGTTCGCCACCCACAGCGTCACGACGAAGAGCACGACGAACCAGAACAGCGACACCGAGGCGTCCCGCCACCAAGCCGGCACGGGCCGGACGGTCCGGGGGCGCGGGGCGGTCCCGGCGGTGGCGGCTGCCTCGGAACGGGCGCCGGCGAGGTCGGTCGAGGTCACACCACGACTGTGCGGTCGCCGTCTGTGAGGTTGCTGTGGACGCCCCGTGACGCGACTCAGACTTCCTCCGGTGCTCCCGCGCCCCTTGGGCCAGCCGGCACGACGACCCCGTCCACGAGCACGACGTCGGCTCCCGAGACCGTCGGCGCGACCCTGGCGGCGTTCGCCTCGTCCGAGCGGAGCACCCAGGCACGGGCGTCGGCCGGTGACCGTCCGGCAGCGACGTGCCGCTGCACCAGCCGCTCGAGGCGCACGTCGTCCGCGAGCGCGCAGAACCACACCTCGTCGAGCTGGGCCCGCACCGGCCTCCAGGCGGCGTCGTCCAGAAGCAGGTAGTTGCCCTCGGTGAGGACGACGTCGGCCCCGAGCGGCACGACGAGCGCACCCGGCTGCGGTTCCCCCACCGCGTGGTCGAACGCGGGAGCCCGGACGGTGCGGCGCGGCACCGAGCGGGCCGCCTCGAGCACCGCGGCGTAGGCCGCCGCGTCGAAGGTGTCGGGGGCGCCCTTGCGGTCGCGCCGACCCAGCCGGACCAGCTCGGCGTCGGTGAGGTGGAAGCCGTCCATCGGCACGTGGGCGACGTGCCCGGCGAGCTCGGCGGTGCCGGCGGCCGCCGCGAGCAGCGCGGTGACCAGGGTGGTCTTGCCCGCGCCCGGAGCACCGGCGATGCCGAGCACCCGCCTGCGGCCGTCCGCGCGCGCGGCCGCGACGAGCGAGCGCACCCGCGCCACCAGGGTGGCGTCCAGCGCCGGCTCACCGTGCCGGGCGTGCCGGGCGTGCCGGGCGTGCCGGGCGTGCCGGGCGTGCCAGGCGTGCCGGGCCGTGCTGCCGTCCGTCAGGCCCACCACCCCAGGAGCTGCCCACCGATCCGGACGACGAAGGCCACGAGCACGAGCACGAACACGACGCGCACGAACCGGCTCCCCCGCGCCACGGCCGTCCTGGCGCCGGCGTAGCCGCCCAGCAGGTTCGCCGCCGCCATCACCAGCCCGATCCCCCACATGACGTGCCCGCCCGGCGCGAAGACCGCCAGCGCGCCGAGGTTGGTGGCCAGGTTGGCGATCTTGGCCTTGGCGCTGGCCTCGAGGAAGGCGTAGCCCATCAGCCCCACCAGCGCGAAGACCAGGAAGCTGCCCGTCCCCGGGCCGAGGGCGCCGTCGTAGACGCCGATGCAGAAGCCCGTGAGCATGGCGACGACCGTGTGCCGGTGGCCGTCGAACCGCAGGGCCGTCTCCTGCCCCAGGGAGGGTCGCGCGACCGTGTAGGTGCCGACCACCACGAGCATCACCAGGATGATCGGGTTGAACGCGGACTTCGGGATGTGCAGGCCGATGAGCGCGCCCCCGGCCGACCCGACGAAGGCGACGGCCGCCATGGGCAGGGCCGTGCGCAGGTCCGGCCGGACCCGCCGCCAGTACGTCAGCGAGCTGGTCGCGGTGCCGAAGACCGACGACACCTTGTTGGTGGCCAGCAGCTGTGCGGGCGTGGAGCCGGGGAAGCCCAGCAGGAGCGCAGGGAGCTGCACGAGCCCACCACCCCCGACGACGGCGTCGACCCAGCCGGCGGCGAAACCGGCCAGGGCCATGAGCGCCAGTGTGCTCGTCGCGAGGTCGCCCACTCAGTGCCCGGCCATCCAGCGGTCGACGATGCCGACGATGTCGGAGAGCTGGTGCGCCTCGGCATCCGGCGTGACGTCGACCTCGACGCGCTGCTCCTGCGGGATGTCGCTGTGCGGCACCCAGATCGCGCGCATGCCGACCTGCTGCGGCCCGTGGACGTCCTCGAAGAGCCGGTCGCCGACGTAGACCGCGCGCTCCGGCTGCACGGACACGGCCGCACAGGCCAGCAGGAACGCCTCGCGGTGCGGCTTCACCACGTGGATCTCGGAGGAGTAGACGTCACCGTCGACCAGGTCGAGGACCCCGTCGCGCTGGAACAGCTCGCGGTGGTAGGCCCTCGACCAGATGGTGTTGGAGAGCACGCCGACGCGGATCCCCCTGTCGTGCAAGGCTTCCCAGAGCGGCCGGACCTGTGGGTCCGTGTGGGTGTGCGGCTCCCAGAAGCGTTGGTATGCCGCGAGCGCCAGGTGGTGCCGGTCGTGCTCGGGGTCGACGCCGGCCTCCGCCAGCACCTCCTCGAGGGAGGCGCTGGAGTGCTCGGAACGGCCCCGCTTCCACGCGGCGTCCTCGGCCATGAGGATGCGGTGGGCGAGCGAGTCGGCCTCGGCGAGGTCCTCTGGGGCCATGTCGGGCGACTCGACGGGGATGCCGTGCACCTCGCGGGCGAAGACCCGCCACTGCGCCGGCAGGTCGACCTCGTGCCACGGCGTGAGGGTGCCGCCCCAGTCGAAGATCACCGCCTCGACGGGGGCGTGCCCGCCGGCGGACGAGCTGGCTGCCATCAGGCGTCGCTGCCGCGGACCTCGCGGACCACCTCGACCACGACGTCGGCGACCGGCACCTCGCGCCGCTCCCCGGTCGCGCGGTCCTTGATCTCCACGACTCCGTTCTCGAGCGACTTGCCGATGACGACGATCGTCGGGACGCCGATGAGCTCGGAGTCCTTGAACTTCACGCCGGGGCTCACCTTCTGGCGGTCGTCGTAGAGCACGGACAGGCCCTGCGCCTCGAGCGCCCGGGTGACCTCCTCGCCGGTCGAGAAGACGTCCGGATCGCGCGTGACGTCCTTGCCGGTGGCCACGACGTGCACGTCGACGGGGCTGATCTCCCGCGGCCAGCGCAGCCCCAGCTCGTCGTGGTTGCCCTCGGCGACGCACGCCACCGCGCGCGAGACCCCGACGCCGTAGGAGCCCATGATGACGGTCTGCAGCTTGCCGTGCTGGTCCAGCACCTTGAGGTCGAGGGCCTCGGCGTACTTGGTGCCGAGCTGGAAGATGTGGCCCATCTCGATGCCGCGTGCGGACTCCAGCCCGTGACCGCAGGACGGGCAGGCGTCCCCCGGGCGCACGTCCGCGGCCTCGATCGCGCCGTCGGCGGTGAAGTCGCGGCCGGCGACCAGGTCGATGACGTGCTTGCCGGACACGTCGGCACCGGTCACCCAGCGCGTCCCCTCGGAGACGCGCGGGTCGAGCAGGTAGCGGATGCCGGAGGGGTTCTCGGCCCCGAGGGCGCCGGGCCCGATGTACCCCTTGACCAGGGCGGGGTTGGCGGCGAAGTCCTTCTCGTCGAACGCCTCGACCGCCGCTGGCTCCACCTGGGCGCCGAGCCGCTTCTCGTCGATCTCCCGGTCACCGGGCACGCCGATGGCCAGGGGTTCGCGGGTCCCGTCCGGGTGGACGAGCATCACCAGCACATTCTTGAGCGTGTCGCCCGCCTCCCAGGGCCGGTCCTCCCGCGGGAAGGCCAAGTTGAGGTGGGCGACGAGGGTCTCGATCGTGGGCGTGTCCGGGGTGTCCTCGGCGTGCGCCGCGGGCGCGTCGTCCCACGGCACGGGGTCGGGCGCCGGCACCCGCACGGCCTCGACGTTCGCGGCATACCCGCAGTGCGGGCAGTAGACGTAGGTGTCCTCGCCGTTCTCGGCGGTGGCGAGGAACTCCTCGCTCTTGGACCCGCCCATGGCGCCGGCCATCGCCTGGACGATGACGTAGTGGAAGCCGAGCCGGTCGAAGATGCGGATGTAGGCGTCGCGGTGCAGCTGGTAGGCCTTGTCGAGGCCGGCCTCGTCGATGTCGAAGGAGTAGCTGTCCTTCATGACGAACTCGCGGCCCCGGAGCAGGCCGGCGCGCGGACGGGCTTCGTCGCGGTACTTCGTCTGGATCTGGTAGATCGAGAGCGGCAGGTCCTTGTACGAGGAGAACAGGTCCTTCACCGCGAGGGTGAACATCTCCTCGTGGGTGGGGCCGAGCAGGTAGTCGGCGTCCTTGCGGTCCTTGAGCCGGAAGATGTTGTCGCCGTACTCCTCCCAGCGGCCGGACGCCTCGAACGGCTCCTTGGGCAGCAGGGCGGGGAACAGCAGCTCCTGCGCGCCGATGGCGTCCATCTCCTGGCGCACGATCCCCTCCACCTTGCGCAGCACCTTCAGGCCCAGCGGCAGCCAGGTGTAGATGCCGGGGCTGACGCGCCGGATGTAGCCCGCGCGGACGAGGAGCTTGTGGCTCGGCACCTCTGCGTCCGCCGGGTCCTCGCGGAGGGTCCGCAGGAACAGGGTCGACATGCGCAGGGCCACTTCGGTCTCCTTCGGGTGGGGGGCCACCGGGAAGGATATCCGTCCGTATGCCGGGTGCTCACCGCGGTTTCCCACGTGGCCCGGCCCGGGCGATCCGGCCCGGCTATCCGGCCCGGGCGACCCGCCCCGGGCTACCCGGGCCTAGGGCGCCACGGCCCGGGCGCCACGGCCGACGTGCGATCCTGACCTCCATGGACGCCAACGGCCGCACGGGGACCCGGGTCGAGACGCAGGAGCAGCTCGTCGCGCTGCTGGGCGAGCCGCTCCCGCGCGTGCGGGACAAGGCGCGTCCGGCGCTGCACGAGCTCGACCGGCAGTGGCTCGCGGCGTCGCCGTTCTGCCTCGTGGCGACCTCGGCCGCGGACGGCAGCTGCGATGTCTCGCCCAAGGGCGACCCGCCCGGCTTCGTCCGGGTCCTGGACGACACGACGGTCGCCGTGCCGGAGCGCAGGGGCAACAAGCGGGCCGACGGCTACCGCAACGTCCTGTCCAACCCCCACGTCGGGCTGGTCTCCGTCATCCCGGGCCGCGGCGACACGCTGCGCATCAACGGCCGTGCGCACCTGGTCAGCGACGCGCCCTGGTTCGACCACATGGTCGTCGAGGGGCACCGCCCGGTCCTCGCCCTGGTCGTCGAGGTCGACGAGGTGTTCCACCACTGCGCCAAGGCCTTCATGCGCAGCCGGCTCTGGCACCCCGAGACCTGGGACCCGATGGCCGTGGGCTCCCGGCCGCAGATCGCCAAGGCGCTCGAGCGGCCGGAGGACAGCGTCGAGGAGCTCGAGCGCTACTACGGCGAGCAGTACTCCACCGGCCTCTACTGACCCCCTCCCCCCGGGACCTCGGGCCCGGGGCGCTGAATCTTGGGCCAACATTCCCTGGGGCGGTGAAGGTTCACCAGCACAGGGAATGTTGGGCCAAGATTCAGCCGGGGTCAGGGGCGCGACCTGCTCCGCCTCGCCCGCGTGACGACGGTGCGGACCAGGGCGACCAGCGACGCGAGGGCGAGCACGAGGCCGGCGACCAGCCAGAAGCGCGCCCTGGGGTCGCGGCCGGGGACGAGCACCAGGAAGACCCCGAAGCCGAGCAGGCTGCCCCAGAACCAGAAGCCGATGGTCCCCGGCCGCGGCTCTCCCTCCCTCGGCTCGGCCGGCTCGGGCTGCTCGCCACCGAGGGCGCCGCGGCCCCGGAGCTGCTCGGCCGCCTCGGGCTGCTCGGGCTGCTCGCCACCGAGGGCTGGGCGGCCCTCCGGGGGGACCTCGTGCGGACCCGGCGTCACAGCAGGACGGTCGAGAAGGTCCCGACGTCGTGGAACCCCACACTGCGGTAGGTCGCGCGGGCACTGGTGTTGAAGTCGTTGACGTACAGCGTCACCCAGCGCGCCCGGGTCTGCATCACCTGCTCGACCACGGAGGCCATCAGGGCAGTGGCGAGGCCGTGTCCGCGCAGGTGCGGCGCGAGCCACACGCCCTGGATCTGGGCGCAACCGAGGGCCACGGACCCCACGTCCGCCTTGAAGACGACCGCGCCGTCCTCGACGACGACGAAGGTGTGCCCTCGCTCGATCAGGGCCAGCAGCGCCTGACGGTAGGCCGCCCCGGAGCCGGTGTACGGCTTGTAGCCGATCTCGCCCTCGAACATGTGGGCGGCCGCGGGCATCACGAGGTCGACCTCGTCGAGGCGGGCCGGGCGGACCCGTGGGTCGAGCTCCACCCCCAGGGACGAGGGCAGCTCCATCATGCTCATGAGAGGCTGGTTGGCCCGGACCGCGCGGGCCGGGCCCCAGGCCGGCTGGAGCAGCCGCCACAGCTCGGCGACCTGGTCGGCAGGGCCCAGGATGGAGGCGCAGTGCCGGCGCCAGCGCCGCACCCGGTCGGCGAACCAGGCGATACTCTGGTCGTCGGCCTCCACGGGGACGAGGTTCGCGCTGGACCAGCACATGGACTGCAGGCGCCCGTCCACCTTGTGCCCGAGGACGGTGCCGGGCTGGGTGGTCAGGACGCCCTCGAGCAGCCGTGCCGCGACGAAGACGTTGGCCGCGAGGTCACGCGAACAGACCTCGAGGGCGGCGTCACGGTCCGACGGCGAGAGGGCGTGGACCGGGTTGCGGGTGCGCAGCACGGTGTCAGCCTAGGCCCCGCCGGGGCCCGACGCCGCGGAACGACGGTGGGCGCGAGGGAAGGGCTGCCGCCGGCGGGGAGGCCCAGCCGACCGTGACGGGAAGCTCAGCCGACGGTGACGGGAAGCTCAGCCGACGGTGACGGAGGGGGCCCCGGCGTCCGCGTCGTCCATGGGCTCGCCCATCTCCTCGGCGATGCGCATGGCCTCCTCGATGAGGGTCTCGACGATCTGCGACTCGGGCACCGTCTTGATGACCTCGCCCTTGACGAAGATCTGGCCCTTGCCGTTGCCGGAGGCGACGCCGAGGTCGGCCTCACGCGCCTCGCCGGGGCCGTTGACGACGCAGCCCATGACGGCGACGCGCAGGGGGACGGTCATGCCCTCGAGCCCCGCGGTGACCTCCTCGGCGAGCTTGTAGACATCGACCTGGGCCCGGCCGCAGGAGGGGCAGGAGACGATCTCGAGCTTGCGCGGCTTGAGGTTGAGCGACTGCAGGATCTGGTTGCCGACCTTGACCTCCTCCACGGGAGGGGCCGAGAGCGACACGCGGATGGTGTCGCCGATGCCCTTGGACAGCAGCGCCCCGAACGCGGTCGCGGACTTGATCGTGCCCTGGAACGCGGGGCCGGCCTCGGTGACCCCGAGGTGCAGCGGCCAGTCGCCCCGCTCGGACAGCAGCTCGTAGGCCCGCACCATGACGACGGGGTCGTTGTGCTTCACCGAGATCTTGAAGTCGTGGAAGTCGTGCTCCTCGAAGAGGCTCGCCTCCCACACCGCCGACTCGACCAGCGCCTCGGCGGTCGGCTTGCCGTACTTCTCCAGCAGCCGCTTGTCGAGCGAGCCGGCGTTGACACCGATCCGGATCGAGACCCCCGCGTCCTTGGCGGCCCGCGCGATCTGCTTGACCTGGTCGTCGAACTGGCGGATGTTGCCCGGGTTGACCCGGACGGCCGCGCAGCCCGCGTCGATCGCGGCGTAGACGTACTTGGGCTGGAAGTGGATGTCGGCGATCACCGGGATCTGCGACTTGCGCGCGATCGCGGGCAGCGCGTCGGCGTCGTCCTGCGAGGGGCAGGCCACCCGGACGATGTCGCACCCGGCGGCGGTGAGCTCGGCGATCTGCTGCAGCGTCGCGTTGATGTCCGTCGTCGGGGTCGTGCACATCGACTGCACCGAGATGGGCGCGTCGCCGCCGACCTCGACCTTGCCGACCTTGATCTTGCGCGTCTTGCGCCGGGGGGCGAGGACGGGCGGAGGAAGCGCCGGCATACCGAGACCAACAGTCATGGTGTCCATTATCCGGTATGCCGCGCCCCTCGCCCCCCGCAGGGTGGGGACGCTACCCGCCGAGCCTCTACGGCGGCTTCCTGCTCGCTCACCCGGGCCGCGTGCCTCGTTCCTCGGCCCGCAACCCTCCTCCGCTCGTGCGTCAGCCGCCGAGGTTGACGGGCTTGACCACGTCGGCGTAGATGAGCAGGGCCGACATCACGATGAGCACGGTGGACACGGCATACGCCACCGGCAGCGCCTTGGCGACGTCGACGTGACCGGGGTCGGGGCGGTGCAGGATCCGCGCGACCGACCGCTTGAGGCCCTCCCACAGCGCGCCGGCGACGTGCCCGCCGTCGAGCGGCAGCAGCGGGACCAGGTTGAAGACGAAGAGCGCGAAGTTGAGCGACGCCATCAGGCTCAGCAGGAACACGAACGGGTTGATGCCGTTCGGGCCCCCGATCCACGACACGCCGCCCGATGCCGCCTCACCCGCCATCCGGCCCACGCCGACGACCGAGACCGGGCCGTTGGGGTCGCGCTGGCCGGAGCCGAAGGCGGCCTCCGCCACGCCCTTCATCTTCTGCGGGATCTTCAGGATGATCCCCGCCGTCGCCTTGAGCTGCTCGCCGACGATCCCCGGGACCTCGGTCACCGGCTGGGGGACGTAGGCCACGGGCGTCTGGCTGCTGACGCCGATGAAGCCGGCGTCGACGGTGACGGGGTTGCCCTGGGCGTCGACCCTGGGGCGGCCCTGGGCGTCGACCTGCTGGACGGTGTTGCGGATCGGCGTGACGGTCAGGGTGACCTGGTGCCCGTCGCGCTCGACGACGACCGGGGTGGGCTGGCCGACGCGCGGCCGCACGAGCGTGCCCACGTCGGTGGTCGACGTGATCGGCTGTCCGGCGATGGACACGAACCGGTCACCGGGCTTGATTCCCGCCCGGTACGCCGGCGTCTTGGGGTCGGCAGGCGTGCAGGTCGTCTTGGCGGTGACCTGGGCCGCCGAGACGACGCACTCGCTGACCGCGGCGACGTCGGCACCCTTCTGGGGGGTGGCCACGCCGTAGAGGGAGACGATCCCGCCGAGCAGGACGACGCCGATCAGCAGGTTCATCATCGGGCCACCGAGCATCACGACGACCTTCTTCGGCACCGACAGCTTGTAGAACACCCGGTCCTCGTCACCGGGCTTGATCTCCTCCAGGCTGAGCTGGCGCGCCTCGTCGGCGAGCTGGGAGAACCGCCCGGTGGACGACACGCGCAGCGTGCCCGGCTTGTCCCCGGGGCGCGGCGGGAACATCCCGATCATCCGGATGTACCCGCCGAGCGGGATCGCCTTGACGCCGTACTCGGTCTCGCCGCGCCGGGTCGACCAGAGGGTGGGGCCGAAACCCACCATGTACTGGGTCACCTTGACGCCGAACTTCTTGGCCGGCACGAGGTGGCCGATCTCGTGCAGGCCGATCGACAGGCCCACGCCGAGCGCGACGAACAGCACCCCGAGGATGTAGAGCAGGACAGTCACGCGGGGGCCCCCTGGGTGGCGGTGTCTTCGGTGGTGGTGGGGGTGCCGGGGACCGGCAGCCCCAGCACCTTCCGTGCTCGGCCGCGGGCCCACTCGTCGGCCCGCAACACGTCCTCAACGGACAGCGCGGCCGAATCGATCCCGGCGTGCTCCTGCACGACCCGCTCGACCGTGTCGACGATGTCGGTGAACCGGATGCGCCCGTCGTGGAAGGCGTCGACCGCCACCTCGTTGGCCGCGTTGTAGACGGCCGGGTAGCTGCCTCCCGACTCCCCCACCTGCCGGGCGAGCCGGACCGCGGGGAACGCCTCGTCGTCGAGCGGCTCGAACTCCCAGGCCTGCGCCCGGGTCCAGTCGACCGGGACGTCGACGTCGGCGAGCCGGTCCGGCCAGGACAGGCCGAGCGCGATCGGCACGAGCATGCGCGGCGGGCCTGCCTGGGCGATCGTGGAGCCGTCGACGAACTCGACCATCGAGTGGATCATCTGCTGCGGGTGCACCACGACCTCGATGGCGTCGAACGGGATGTCGAAGAGCAGGTGCGCCTCGATGACCTCCAGGCCCTTGTTGACCAGCGTGGCCGAGTTGGTGGTGATGACCCGGCCCATCGAGAAGTTCGGGTGGGCGAGCGCCTCGGCCGGCGTCACGCCGCGCAGCGACTCGCGGCTGCGCCCGCGGAACGGCCCACCGCTGGCCGTCACGACCAGCCGGCGCACCTCCTCGGCACGCCCACCGCGCAGGCTCTGCGCGATCGCGGAGTGCTCGGAGTCGACGGGCACGATCTGGTCGGGGGCAGCCGCGGCCTTCACCAGCGGGCCACCGACGATGAGCGACTCCTTGTTGGCCAGGGCCAGGCGCGACCCGGCCGCGAGCGCGGCCAGCGTCGGCCGCAGCCCGATCGACCCGGTGATCCCGTTGAGGACCACGTCCGCACCGCTCGCTGCCGCCGTCACCGCAGCGTCCTGCCCCACCACGACCTGCGGGCGGTATGCCGGCCGGCCGGCCCGGCGCGCGTGCGCGGCGACCGCGTCGGCCACCGCCTCGTGGGTGCCCCGGGCGACGGCCAGCAGCTCGACCTCGAAGGCGACGGCCTGATCGGCGACCAGGTCGAGGTTGGCGCCGGCGGAGAGCGCCGTCACCCGGAACCGGTCGGGGTTGCGCGCGACGACGTCGAGGGCCTGGGTCCCGATGGACCCGGTCGAGCCGAGGACGGCGACGGTGCGCGGTGGAGTCACGTCCCCATTGTCCCCCATTGCCTGGTGGACCCCGCACGTCACAGGCGGGCCACCACTCCACGGGAGGGACCCCGGCACCACCGACGGCACGCGCCCGACGAGACAGTCGCCATCCAGGGCCGGGCCGGCGTCAGCGGTCGACGACCACGACGGCCAGGCAGGGGTGCTCGTCCTCGACCTCGACGAGCACCGACCGGATGCCGTCGTAGCCGTCGGGGTCGACGACCTTGAGCGCGGCGACGCGGTCCCAGACGAGCACGCGTCCGCCGGCGCCCTCGGGAGGATCCTCCTCCGCCAGGTCGTGCAGGCAGTCGGCGAGCGCGTCGAGGTTGCGCCCGAACCAGTCGGGGAGGCGGAGCGTCTCGGCGAACCAGTCCAGGCTCTGTCCCACGGTTGCCCCCGCGGGCACGACGAGGACGTCCTGACCGTCGTCGCGCGCCGATCGCACGAGGTCGCTCACCGACGTGCCCGACCCCAGCTCACGCACCACGACGGCTCCCGGTGGACGGCAGGCCGACGGCCCGGCGGAGGTGCGGCTCCCGACGCCACGGCACACGGGTCGAAACAGGGCAGCGGACGTCCCGCCACCGCCCGAACGGTGGAGTTGGCCGGCTCACTCGCGGAAGACCCGCTCCTCGATGAGCTGCTCCTCGACGACGCGACCCTCCGTCTCGAACCGGCCCTGGTCGAACCGCTTCTGGAACTCCAGCTCCAGGTGGTCCACGCCGTTGCGGTTCTTCTCGATCGACAGCACGACCCACTGGCGGAACCGTTCGGCGTTGCCGAGGTGGTAGACGAGGTGGTGCTTGGCGACCACGTCGTACTTCTCGTTGATGATGAGCACGATGTCGGACTCGTACGCGAGGGCCGAGGAGCCACGCAGGTCGTGGACGCGCATCCGGCGACCGCCGACGAGGCTGCCCTTCTCGGCGGCCACGATCGACACCACCGGGACGGCGAACTCGAGCGCGAAGTCCTTGAGCCGCTCGACCACCGTGGCGACCCGCTCCTCCTCGGCGAGGCTGGAGCCGGGCAACGGGATCTTCTGGAGGTAGTCCACGAGGACCATCGGGGCGCGCCCGTCGCGCTGGGCGAGCTCGGCGATCGTGTCGTGGATCGTCTCCAGGGTCGTGTGCAGGCCGCTGCTGGTGTGGATGTGCAGCCGGTCGGCGTAGCCCTCGAGCGACCGGACCGCCTCCGGCCCACCGGGGGCGTTGGCGAACCGGGAAGCGAGGTTGTTGGCGGTGCTGTGCCGCGCCTCGAAGGCGGCCCTGATCTTGGTGAGGTTCACCCCGTCGGTGCCGGCCACCTCGGCCGCCTCGATCGCGAGCAGCCGCTCCAGGATGCTGTGGGCCCCGTGCTCGTAGGAGAAGAACACGGCAGTGCGGTTCGCCGCGACGGCGTTGCGCAGCACCTGGAGCATCATCGCGGTCTTGCCCAGGCCTTGGGGACCGCCGAGCAGGACGAGCTCGCCGGAGCGGAAGCCACCGGTGAGCGCCACGTCGAGGGCCCCGAAGCCCGTGGGCCACACGCGGGCCCCGGCACTGTGCCCGAGGCGCAGCTTCTCGTCCGTCTCGCTCATCACCTCGGACAGGGACTTCAGCCGTGCACCTTCACGCGGGGTGGGCGCACCCTGGTGCAGCGGGGTCAGGACCCCCATCTCGTCCACGCTCATGGCGCGAATTCAACTACCGATTCCCGCTCGCCGAGGGCACTTTGGCGCAGACCCCCGCCGAGTGGCCGATGCGCAACCGGACCTACGGGGCGAAAGGGAACGATAGGGACAGGCGGCTCCCGACGAGGGTCAGGGAGCGATGCCGACGTAGGTCGTCTCGAGGTACTCCTCGATGCCCTCGAAGCCGCCCTCGCGGCCGAAGCCGGAGGCCTTGACCCCGCCGAACGGGGCGGCGGGGTTGGAGATGATGCCCTGATTGATGCCGATCATGCCGTACTGCAGGCCCTCGGCCACGCGGATCATCCGGCCCAGGTCGGTGGTGAACACGTAGGACGCCAGGCCGTACTCGGTGTCGTTGGCGAGCTCGACGGCCTCGGCCTCGGTGCGGAACGAGGCGATCGGGGCGACGGGGCCGAAGATCTCCTCGGTCATCATCCGGGCGTCCTTGGCCACGCCGGTGATGACGGTGGGCTCGTAGAAGTAGCCGCGGCCGGGCACCACCTTGCCACCGGTGACGACCGTCGCACCCTGGGAGCGGGCGTGCTCGACCAGCTCGGCGACGCCGTCGCGGGCCTTGCCGTCGATCAGCGGGCCGACGTCGACCCCCTTCTTGGTGCCCTTGCCCAGCGTCAGCGCCCCCATTCGCTTGGCGAGGCGGTCGGCGAAGTCGTCCACGACCGACTCGTGCACGTAGAACCGGTTCGCGGCGGTGCACGCCTCCCCGATGTTGCGCATCTTGGCCAGCATCGCGCCCTCGACCGCGCGGTCGAGGTCGGCGTCCTCGAACACGATGAACGGGGCGTTGCCACCGAGCTCCATCGAGACCCGCAGCAGCTGCTGCGCGGACTGCTCGACCAGGCGCCGCCCGACCCCGGTGGACCCGGTGAAGGTGAGCTTGCGCAGCCGGCTGTCGCGGATGATCGGCTCCATCACGTCGCCGGTGCGACTCGTCGTGACGACGTTGAGGACGCCGTCGGGCAGGCCGCAGTCGGCCAGCAGCTGGGCCAGCGCCAGCATCGTCAGCGGGGTCTGGCTGGCCGGCTTGACCACCATCGTGCACCCGGCCGCGATGGCCGGGCCGATCTTGCGCGTGCCCATCGCCAGCGGGAAGTTCCACGGCGTGATCATCAGCGTGGGCCCGACCGGCTTCTTCATCGTCAGCAGCCGGGTCGCGCCGTTCGGAGCGGTGGACCAGCGCCCGGAGATCCGCACCGCCTCCTCGCTGAACCACCGGAAGAACTCCGCCCCGTAGGTCACCTCACCCCGGGACTCGGCCAGCGTCTTGCCCATCTCGAGCGTCATCAGCATCGCGAACTCGTCCGCGCGCGCGGTGATCCGCTCGAACGCCGACCGCAGGATTTCCCCCCGGTCCCGCGGTGGCGTCGCCGCCCAGCTCGCCTGGGCCGCCACGGCGGCGTCCAGCGCGGCCTTGCCGTCCGCCACCGTCGCGTCCGCCACGTGGGTGATCGTCGCCCCGCTCGAGGGGTCCTCCACCGCGATCGTCGCGCCGTCGGAGGAGTCCCGCCACGACCCCCCGACCAGCAGGCCCTTCGGGACGGACTCGATCAGGGACTTCTGGTTCAGGGCCATCAGCGGGTGCCTCCGTCGTGTGCAGCGGTGTCGGTGTCGGTGTCGATGGCGGGATCCGGTGCGGTGCCGGGCCGGGCCGCGTCGTGGGTCTCGTGCGTGTGGTGGTGCGGGAGGTGGCCCTGCGGGATGGCGGCGTTGCGGCCCGACAGCAGCGGCAGGGAGGGATCCCAGCGGGTGCCGTCGCGCTCGTCCTGACGCCGTCGGGCGATGGCCGACAGCGCCTCGAGGACGACCCGGTTGGCGAGCGCCGCGGTGATGTCGGCGTGGTCGTAGGGCGGGCTGACCTCGACGACGTCGATGCCGACCACCGGCAGCTCGAGGCAGATCCGCCGCACCGAGTCGAGCAGCTCCCGCGCGCTGAGGCCGCCGGGCTCCGGGGTGCCCGTGCCCGGGGCGTGGCCGGGGTCGCAGACGTCGATGTCGACCGAGAGGAAGACGCCCTCGCACTCGTCGGTCGCGATCGTGAACGCCTCGCTGAGGCACTCCTGCAGCCCGCGGTGGACGATCTCGGTCATCTCGAACGAGCGCATCCGCTGGCCGGCCATCCAGTCGAGGGTCTCCGGCGGGGGCCAGTAGCCGCGCAGGCCGACCTGGAGGAAACGGTCGCCGCGAAGGGCGCCCGACTCGATGAGCCGGCGCATGGGCTGCCCGTGGCCCCACAGGGAGCCGAACTCGATGTCGCCGGTGTCGGCGTGGGCGTCGAAGTGGATCATCGAGACGCGGCCGTGCCCCAGGACGTTGGCCACCCCCTTGGCGTCGGGGTAGGCGATCGAGTGGTCGCCGCCGAGGACCACGGGGATCGCGCCGGCCCGGGCGACCTTCTCGACCGCCGCCTCCAGGGCAGGCAGGGCCACCTCGATGTCGCCGGAGTACATCTCGACGTCGCCGGCGTCGACGACCCTGAGGTCGACGAGGCCGTCGGTGCGCAGGGCCAGCGAGGGCCGCGAGCCGTCGTGCGGAAGGTAGTCGGTCATCCGGATCGCCTGGGGTCCGAACCTCGTCCCGGGCCGGTGCGAGGTGCCCCCGTCGAAGGGTGCGCCCAGGACGACCACGTCGGCGCCGGCATACGTGCTCTCGTCGTCGAGGTCGCAGCGGTCCACGCCCAGGAAGGTGAAGTCGGGGCCGTACTGCTGCCCGTAGCGCGCCATGTCCCCAACCTAGTGCTCGCCCCGGACCGGCGGCAGCCCGGTCACCCCTTTCGGGGCAGGGTCCGTCGACTCGCGGATGGGCCAGGTGTCATTGACAGGAGGCGAATTCGGGCGCGTCGGTGGCATGGTGGAGGGATGGAGCCTGCCGCGGTCGGCCGGTCTGCGCGGGGCGTCCTGGCGGTCGTCCTGGTGTCGGCGTGCGGGGGCATGGGGTCGAGCTCCCAGGAGGTGTCGATGACCGAGGCCGTGAACGCACCCAGCACCATCACCGTGACCAGCGAGGCGTTCGTCGAGGGCGGGACGGTCCCGCGCCGCTACACCTGCGACGGGCCGGGGACCTCGCCCCCGCTCGCGTGGTCCGGCGTGCCCACCGGCGCTGCCGCCCTCGCCCTCGTGGTCGACGACCCGGACGCGCCCTCGGGCACCTTCACGCACTGGGTGCTGCTCGACCTGCCCCCGAGCACCCGGTCGATCCCCGAAGGGGTGACGCCGCCCGGGGTGCAGGCGCGCAACAGCGCCGGCAAGGCGGCCTGGATGGGGCCGTGCCCGCCCAGTGGGACCCACCACTACCGGTTCACCGTGGTGGCCCTGCGATCACCCACCGGGCTGCGCGACGGGGCCGCCCTGGCAGACGCCCTCGAGGCGGTCCGGGGTGGCGCACTCGCGCAGGGTCGCCTCACGGCGACGTACCGACGCTCGCACTGACGTCACGGGCAGGCGACGTCGCCGAGGTCATCGTCGGGCCGGCCCCCACCGCTCACCCCGGTGGGGGCAGGGAGTCGTCGGGTCCGAGCTCGAGGTCGGCCCAGCGGACCGCCTCACCCGTCGGCGGTCGGTATGCCGTGGGAGCCCGGTCCGTGGCCCCACGCCCGACCCGGGTCTGCTGCCTTCCGATACCCGGGGGCCGCGCCATCCCGGAGGTGACGGGCGGACCGACCACCAGGCCGTACCGGTTGCGCACGACGAGGCCGTCCAGCCGACCGGGATCGCCCTCGACCGTGTAGTCACCGCGGTCGATCGCGTCATGGTGGAAGGTGCACAGGCACGCCTGGTTGCCCGGGTCCGTGGCCCCTCCCTCGGCCCAGCGCACGAGGTGGTGGACCTCGACGAAACGCGTGGCGGTGCAGCCCGGGAACCGGCAGCCACGGTCGCGGTCCTCGACGAGCCGGCGCGCCCGGTCGGGCAGGATCCGCATGGACCGCCCAACGGCGACGGGCTTGCCGTCGGTCTCCCACACCGGCTGCACCGCACCGTTGACGAGGAGCCGTTCCACGAGGGCGAGCGGGATGGCGCCGCGTCCGTTGACCCAGGCACCATCGGTGGAGAGGTGGACGTAGACCCGGTAGTGGCTGCTGCGCGACGAGGACGTCAGGGTGTCCAACGAGCGGCGGGCGATCTCCTCGAACGCCTCCGCGTGGCTCGGCCAGGGGCCGGCGACCGCTGAGGCCCGCGCTCGCTCATCCTGTCCGTGGTCCGCGCCTGCGCGGGCGGCGAGGAAGAGCGCGTCCTTGGCCTCGCGAACCGCCTGTTCCACCAGCGCCCCGACCGTGGCGGGCGCCGAGTAGCGCAGCTGGAAGCGTCCGTCACGGTCATAGGACATCGAGAGCTCGGGTCGGGCACACGCACGCCGCTCGGCCTCCGACACCGCGGGGACCTCCTCGGCACGGGGCTCCCCGTCTCCCCCCGAGAGCTCCCCCGGCTCCTGGTCCATCGAGGTCCTCGCGACGGCGAAGGCGTGACGGGAGACCGCCCTGCGCAGCTGCGGCACCGTCAGATGCCGAGCCAGCTCCCCCACCGACCGCTGGTGGGACACCGGGACGTGGTGGGCGACGACAGCAGCCTGGTCGAGCGACAGCACCCCCTCGGACACGGCTTCGGCGACGACGGGGAGCTCGGCCCTGCGACGAGCCACCGCCACGACGTCACGGGCACGCGCGGGCGACAGGGCAGCCCGGACGACCAGGTAGTGCTCGGGCGAACGAAAGCCCCCGTCACCCCAGTGCCTGCCCTCGAGCAGCTCAGTCGCGATGTCCACCAGCTCCGCCTGGACCCGGTTGAGCCGCCCCGCCACCTCGGCGGTGCGGTCCCACAGCTCGCGCTGTCTTCGGTCGCGCTGGACGGTGATGGGGCTGATTGACATGCCCCTAATCGTACAGGTGTTCGAACATTCCCACAAGGCTGGTAGCGGCGAAAACAGCTGCACCGCAATGACTTTCGTGAGAGTCGACCCTCCAACGCCCGGCGCTGTCCGGGCTCCGGTCAGCGGTCCTCGATGGCCCAGGGCGAGCCGTACCCCTCGGGCTTCGGCGCGGCGAGGAGGTCGAGGAACGGCACCGCGTCGAACGCCTCGGGGCCCTTGACCCCGCTGCCCTCCCAGGCGCCCGTCGCGAGCAGCTCGAGCGCGACGACCGGGTTGACCGCGGTCTGCCACACGACGCACTGGGCGCCGTACTCGCGCATCGTCTCCTCGTTGTCGGACACGTGGTAGAGGTAGGTCCGGCGCGGGCGGCCGTCCTTGCCGGTGCCCGTCACGAACACCCCCGCGCAGGTCTTGCCCTTCATGCGCGGGCCGATGGTCGCGGGGTCGGGCAGCACCGCGGCGACCACGTCGCGGGGCGAGACCTCGACGCCCTTGACCCGGACGGGATCCGTGCGGTCCAGGCCCAGGGTGCGCAGCGTCCGAAGGATGGTGATGAGCTCCTCGCCGAGTCCGTACTTGAAGGTGACGCGCTCGGCGTCGAGCCAGCGCGGCATGAGCAGGACCTCCTCGTGCTCGACGTGCACGCACTCCACCGGCCCGATGCCGCCGGGGAAGTCGAACACCTCCGGCTCGCTGAACGCCGGGAGGGTGAAGAACCCGGCCTCCAGGTCGCCGCCGGCCGCGTCGGCCCGCTGCTTCTCCCACACCACCGGCGGGTTGAGGCACTCCTCGATGATGGTCCACATCGAGAAGCCCGGGGCGAAGGTCTCGTTGCCCTCGTCGTCGTACACGGCCAGGTTGGCGCCGTCGCGCGTCCCCAGCTCCTCGATGTGCGAGAAGAGGTGGTCCGAGGCGTACCGCGCCAGCACGTCGGACAGGCCCGGCTCCACGCCCATCCCCAGCAGTGCCAGCTGCCCGGCGGATTCCCACTCCCCCGCCATCGCGAGCTGGTCGTCCCCGAGCTTGACGTGCGTCCGGGCATACGGCTCCTGCGGGTGACGCTGCGACAGGCTCATGGCCATGTCGAGGTAGCCGGCGCCCGCTGCCAGCGCACCCCGGAAGATCGGCATGACGAACCGGGGGTCGACCGCGTTGAGGACGTGCGTCGCGCCGTGCTCACGCGCCAGCGCCGCCACCGCGGCCTCGTCGGACGCATCGACCTGCGCGGCGACCAGGCGCGACTCACCCGGCCGGCGGGCGGAGGCCTCGGCCACCGTGCGCTCAGCCCGCCACAGCTCGTAGTCGGCCACCACCAACCGCTCGAAGAAGTCGCGCTCGACGGCGATGCGCGCGGCGGCGTCACCGACGCCGCCGGCGCCGATCATGAGGACTCGCATGGGTTCCTATGCCTTCCTGGCCCTGCGCCGGGAGATGAGCTGCGCGGTGAGGACGATGCCGACCGACAGGACGAACATCACCGTGCCGACGACGTTGATCTGCACCGGCGTGCCGCGCTGCGCGGCTCCCCAGACGTACATCGGGAAGGTCACCGAGCTCGGGCTCGCGTTGAAGTTGGTGATGATGTAGTCGTCGAAGCTGAGCGAGAACGCCAGCAGCGCCCCTGCCGCGATCCCGGGAGCGACCAGCGGCAGCGTCACCTTCATGAACGTCGCCACCGGGGTCGCGCCGAGGTCCGCTGCCGCCTCCTCGAGCCGCGGGTCGAGCGAGGCGACCCGCGCCTTGACGGCCACCACGACGAAGCTGACGCAGAACATGATGTGGGCGATGAGGATCGCCAGGGCGCCCGTCGACAGACCCATCATGACGAAGAGGGTCAGCAGGCTCGAGCCCATCACGACCTCCGGCGTCGCCATCGGCATGAAGATGAGCAGGTTGGTCGTCGCCCGCCCACGGAACCTGAACCGCCCCAGCGCGAACGCCACCATCGTGCCCAGGATGGTCGCGACCACCGAGGCGGTGATCCCGATCCGCAGGCTGAGCCCGAGCGAGTCGCAGATGCCCGGTGTGCCACAGGGGTTGGCCCACGCCTCCGTGGAGAACCGCACCCACTGGTAGTTGTAGCGGCCGTTGGGCTTGTTGAAGGAGAAGAGCGCGACCACGACGTTCGGCAGCAGCAGGATGAACAGCGTGAACATCGCCGCGAACGTGAGCAGGTGGCGTCGGACCCAGGCCATCAGACGAGCTCCTCGGTGCCGGCTCGCCGCACGTAGGCGGTCACGAGCGCCAGGATGAGGACCAGCAGGACGAACGACAGGGCTGCCGCGAGCGGGTAGTTGAGCACCCGCAGGAACTGCGCGTCGATGACCTGCCCGATCATCACGGTCTGGGTGTTCCCGAGCAGCTTGGAGTTGATGTAGTCACCGGCTGCCGGGATGAAGGTGAGCAGGGTGCCGGCCACGACGCCGGGCAGCGAGAGCGGCCAGGTGACGTACCGGAAGGTCTGGCGCGGCGTCGCATACAGGTCACGGGAGGCCTCGAGCAGCCTGCCGTCCAGCCGGTCCAGCGAGGTGAACAACGGCAGGATCATGAACGGCAGGAAGTTGTAGGTGAGGCCGCAGATCACCGCGAACTTGCTCGACAGGAGCGAGGAGTTCTCGGACAGGTTGAGCAGCTGGAGCAGGTCGGTGAAGTGGACGGCGCGGGCGATGCGGGCCGGCAGGTAGTTGTCGGCCAGGATCGTCTGCCACGCGAGCGTGCGGATGAGGAAGCTGGTGAAGAAGGGCGCGATGACGAGGACGAGCAGGATGTTCTTCCACGCCCCGCGCCGGCTGGCGATGAAGTACGCCAGCGGGTACCCGAGCAGCAGCGCCAGCACCGTGGCCGTCGCGGAGTACCCGATGGACCGGACCAGCTGCGGCCAGTAGTCCTGCAGGGCCTGTCCGTAGACCGCGACGTTGCCCGTGAAGGTGTAGCCGTTGTCGACGTCGCCCTCCTGCAGCGACTGCGACGCGAGCGTGATCATCGGGACGACGAAGAACACGAACAGCCACAGCAGTCCCGGAAGCAGCAGCGCGTAGGGGACCCAGTTCGTGCGTGCCCGGCGCACCGGGGGGCGCCCGGCGGAGGGCAGGGCGGCGCTACTCATCGTCGAGGTCCGCGCCGGCGGTGTCGGACTGCCGCTGGTCGAGGACGAACTCGTGCCCGGGCTCCCAGGACACCGCCACCGTCTCGCCCACGTGCGCCCGCGCCGACCCGTCGTTCTGCTGCACCACCATGAGCTCGAAGTCCCACGGCATCCGCACGAGGTACTGCGTCGACACGCCGGTGAAGGACGCGTCGGTCACCACCCCGCGCAGGGTGTTGCGCCCTGCCCCGCCGAGACGCAGCTTCTCCGGGCGCACCCCGACCCACACGTCCCGGATGCCGTCGGGCACGCGGTCCGCGCGGACGACAAGCTCCTGGTCGTGCGTGCGGGCACGCAGCAGGCCCTCGCCTGCCTCCCCCTCGATCCGCGCCCGGAGCAGGTTGGACTGGCCGAGGAAGTTCGCGACGAAGGTCGAGGCGGGGTTCTCGTAGAGCGTCGCCGGGTCAGCGAGCTGCTCGACCACGCCCTGGTTCATCACCGCGATGGAGTCGGCCATGGTCATGGCCTCCTCCTGGTCATGGGTGACGTGGATGAAGGTCAGGCCGACCTCCTGCTGGATGCGCTTGAGCTCGATCTGCATCTGGCGGCGGAGCTTGAGGTCCAGCGCGCCGAGCGGCTCGTCGAGCAGGAGGACGTCGGGGCGGTTGACGATGGCCCGGGCAAGGGCGACGCGCTGCTGCATGCCACCCGAGAGCTGGGCCGGCTTCTTGTCCGCGACGGCCTGGAGCTGGACCAGCTCGAGCGCCTCCTGCGCCTTGCGCTTCGCGTCCTTGTCGCCGCGCCGCTTGAGGCCGAACGTGACGTTGTCGGCGACCGTCATGTGCGGGAACAGCGCGTAGGACTGGAAGACGGTGTTGACGTTGCGCTTGTACGCCTTGAGGTCGGTGATGTCACGGTCACCGATGAGGATCTTGCCCGTGGTCGGGTCCTCGAGCCCGGCCACCATGCGCAGGGTGGTGGTCTTGCCGCACCCCGAGGGGCCGAGCAACGCGAAGAAGCTGCCAGCGGGCACGGTGAGATCCATCGGCTGGACGGCCGTGAAGGTGTCGAAGACCTTGCTGATGCCGACGAGCCGCAGGTCCTCCACGCCCACCCGGCGACCCGACTGCGGCCCCGCGTCGTCCGGCAGGTGCCGGAGCGTCTCGACCATGGCTCAGCCCGCCGTGAGGTCGGCGAACGCCGCGCTGTACTTGGTCTCCTCGGCGGCGGTGAGCCCCCGGAAGACGTGCGCGTTGGCGAGCGTCGCGGCGTCGGGGATGATCAGCGGGTTGTTCGCCACGCTCGGGTCCTGCTTCTCCAGCACCTGCTTGGTGCCCTGGACCGGCGAGATGTAGTTGACATAGTCGACGACCATCGCCATGACCGCCGGGTCGTAGTAGTAGTTGATGAGGGTCTCGGCGTTCTTCTTGTGCTGTGCCATGCCGGGGATGACGAAGTTGTCCGACCACAGCGTCGCGCCGGTCTTCGGCAGGACGTAGCCGAGCTTGGGGTTGTCCGCCTGCAGCTGGACCACGTCGCCGGTCCAGGCGAAGCACGCGGCGGTGTCGCCCGACGCGAGCGGCTTGGTGTACTCGTTGCCCGTAAAGCCCTTGATCTGACCGGCGTCCTTGGCCTTCTTGAGCTCGTCGATGGCGGCGTTGAAGTCCGCGTCGGTGAAGCTCTCGAGCTTCTTGCCCATCGCGAGCATCACGAGGCCGACCGTGTCGCGCATCTCGGTCAGGAGGGTGACCTTGCCCTTGAGGGCCGGGTCGGTGAGGAGCTGGTCGACGGACTCGACCTTCTTGCCGCCGGTGGCCGCGGGGTTGTACGCGATGCCGGCGAACCCGCTCTGCCACGGCAGGGAGTACAGCCGCCCCTTGTCGAACTCGACGTCGAGCAGCGACCCGTCGATGTTCTTGTGGTTGGGGATGTTGGCGAGGTCGAGCTTCTGGACGTAGCCCTGGCGGATGAGGCGGGCGACCATCCAGTCGGTGCTGCACCAGACGTCACGGCCGGTGTCCTTGCCGTCGGCGAGCAGCGGGCGCACCTTGGCGTAGAACTCGTCGTTGTCGTTGTAGTCCTCGGTGTAGTTGACCTTGATCCCGGTCTTCTTCGTGAACTCCACGAGGCTGGGGCGGGCCTGCGTCTTGTCGTTGACGTCGATGTACTCCGGCCAGTTCGACCAGTTGACCACCTTCTCGGTGTCGGACAGGTCCTGGGCGGCCTTCGCCGTCGGGGCGGCGGAGCCCGACCCCGATGCCGTGGGGTTCTTCCCCTTGCTGCCGCAGGCAGCCAGCGCCAGGGCGATGGCACCCGCACCGCCGGCCATGGCGGTGCGGCGGGTGATGGTCCCGCGTGCGAGCGCCGCGCGCAGGGCCAGGTTGTCGAGTTCGGTCATGGGGACCTCCGAGGGTCTGCCGGACGGAGCTGACCTCGCGACCGGGTGAGGGGGGACGGGACGGACGGGGGTTCCTGGCTCGGGTGGCCAGTGAGTGCGGGGGCGGGGAGGCCCCGGGATGGGGTGGCGTCGGGCCGGGGGACGAGGTGGCGTCTCGGTGGCGGCTCAGCTCTCGATGTTGGCCATGACGTGCTTGATCCGGGTGTAGTCCTCGAAGCCGTACATGGACAGGTCCTTGCCGTAGCCGCTCCGCTTGAAGCCGCCATGGGGCATCTCGGCCACGATCGGGATGTGGGTGTTGATCCAGACCGCGCCGAAGTCGAGCCGCTTGGACATGCGCATCGCACGCCCGAAGTCCCGGGTCCAGACGCTGGAGGCCAGGCCGTAGTCGACGCCGTTCGCCCAGCGCACGGCCTCGTCCTCGTCGGTGAACTGCTGGACGGTGATGACCGGCCCGAAGATCTCGTTCTGGATGGCTTCGTCGTCCTGCCTCAGCCCCGAGAGCACCGTCGGCTCGAGGAAGAAGCCGTCCCCCAGCGACGCCACCCGGTGGCCGCCCGCCGCGACCCTGGCGTGGTCGGGCAGCCGCTCGAGGAAGCCCTGGACCCGCTGGAGCTGGTTGGCGTTGTTCACCGGCCCGAACGCCGCGTCCTCGTCCTCGGGCATGCCGACCTTGGTCGAGGTGCTGGCGAACTCGGCGAGCGCCGAGACGAAGTCGTCGTGGATCCGCGGTGCTGCGAGCACCCTGGTGGCGGCGGTGCAGTCCTGCCCGGCGTTGAAGTAGCCCGCCCCTGCGATGCCCTCGACCGCCGCCTCGATGTCGGCGTCGTCGAACACCACGACCGGCGCCTTGCCCCCCAGCTCGAGGTGCACCCGCTTGACGTCGTGCGAGGCCGCCTCGGCCACCTGCATGCCGGCCCGCACCGAGCCGGTGATGGCCACCAGGGCCGCGGTCCGGTGCGACACGACGGCCCGGCCGGTCGACGCGTCGCCGGTCACGACGTTGAAGGTGCCCGGGGGGAGGAACTCGGCGGCGATCTCCGCCATCAGCAGCGTGGTCTCGGGCGTGGTGTCCGACGGCTTGAGCACGATGGTGTTGCCCGCGGCCAGCGCGGGACCGATCTTCCAGACCGCCATCATCATCGGGTAGTTCCACGGGGTCACCTGGCCGACGACGCCGATCGGCTCGCGCCGCACCCATGACGTGTGGCCCTTCATGTACTCGCCGGCCGACTTCCCCTCGAGCACCCGGGCCGCGCCGGCGAAGAACCGCAGCTGGTCCACCATCGGCGGCAGCTCCTCGCTCGCCGTCAGGGCGTGCGGCTTGCCGGTGTTCTCGGCCTCGAGGCGGACGAACTCGTCGGCGCGCCGCTCGATCGCGTCGGCGAAGCCGAGCAGCGCCTTCTGGCGCTCGCTCGGCGTGGTCTGGCCCCACTCGGCGAAGGCGGCGTCAGCGGCGGCATACGCCCTGTCGACATCGGCCTGGGACGACACGGGGGCCGTCGCCACGACCTGCGCCGTGGCCGGGTTGACGATGTCGGTCGTCGCGTCGGTCTCCGCGTCGACGTACTCGCCGTTGATGAAGTTGCGCAGGACACGCGGCGTGGGGGTCACAGAGCTCTCCCGTGGGTTCGGTACGGAATCCGGTGTCTGGAACTGTAACCGCGCCACGCGTGATTTCAATAGGTTCGGAGCAAGAGATCGCGGAAATCAACACCGATTTAAGAATTTGCCTTCGGATTCCGTTGCTGAGGGACTTGCGGACGCCTGCCGGACAGGACACCATGGCGGGCGTGACCCGGTCGGCCAACAACCACGAGGCGCGCCTCGACGACGTCGCCAAGGCGATCATCGAGCACCTCCAGGAAGACGGCCGGCAGTCCTACGCCACCATCGCAAAGTCGGTGGGGCTCTCGGAGGCCGCCGTGCGCCAGCGCGTGCAGCGGCTGCTGGACTCGGGGGTCATGCAGATCGTCGCGGTGACCGATCCGCTCCAGGTGGGCTTCCGCCGCCAGGCGATGATCGGGATCCGCGTCGACGGCGACCTCACGCCGGTGGGTGACGCGCTGACCCGGATGCCCGAGGTCGACTACGTCGTCACCACCGCCGGCAGCTTCGACCTGCTGGCCGAGGTCGTCTGCGAGGACGACGACCAGCTCCTCGAGCTGCTCACCAAGCGGGTGCGGACCCTGCCCGGGGTCCAGTCCACGGAGACCTTCGTCTACCTGAAACTCAACAAGCAGCACTACAACTGGGGAACGCGATGACCACAGAGCCCACTGCCGCCTACGAACCCTCCTCCGACCTGCGCACACCCTCGGGCGCCCTGTACTCCGAGGCGGCCCGCGACCACCTGTGGATGCACTTCACCCGCCACTCGGTCTTCGAGGACCGCAGCGACGGCGGCCTGGCCCACAGCGTGCCCATCATCGTGCGCGGTGAGGGACACAAGATCTGGGACGACCGCGGCAACGAGTACATCGACGGCCTCTCGGGCCTGTTCGTCGTCCAGGTCGGCCACGGCCGCACCGAGCTCGCCGAGGCCGCCGCCAAGCAGGCCAAGGACCTCGCGTTCTTCCCGCTGTGGTCCTACGCCCACCCCAAGGCCATCGAGCTGGCCGAGCGCCTCGCCGCCGGTGCGCCGGGCGACCTCAACCGCGTCTTCTTCACCACGGGTGGCGGCGAGGCCGTCGAGACCGCGTGGAAGCTGGCCAAGCAGTACTGGAAGCTGGTCGGCAAGCCGACCAAGCACAAGGTGATCAGCCGCTCCGTGGCGTACCACGGCACCCCCCAGGGGGCGCTGTCGATCACCGGCATCCCGGCCGCCAAGGAGATGTTCGAGCCGCTCGTGCCCGGCGCCTTCAAGGTGCCGAACACCAACTCCTACCGCGCCCCGGAGCACCTGCGCGACGACGAGAAGGCGTTCGGCCGCTGGGCCGCCGACCGGATCGCCGAGGCGATCGAGTTCGAGGGCCCCGACACGGTCGCCGCCGTCTTCCTCGAGCCGGTGCAGAACTCCGGCGGCTGCTTCCCGCCGCCGCCCGGGTACTTCGAGCGGGTCCGCGAGATCTGCGACGAGTACGACGTGCTGCTCGTCTCCGACGAGGTCATCTGCGCCTTCGGCCGGATCGGCTCGATGTTCGCCTGCGACGACTTCAACTACGTGCCCGACATCATCACCTGCGCCAAGGGCATGACCTCGGGCTACTCCCCCATCGGCGCGATGATCGCCAGCGACCGGCTGTTCGAGCCGTTCAGGAAGGGCACCACCTACTTCCCGCACGGCTACACCTTCGGTGGCCACCCGGTCTCGGCCGCGGTCGCGATGGAGAACCTCGACATCTTCGAGCGCGAGGGCCTCAACGACCACGTCAAGGAGAACGCCCCGCGGTTCCGGGCCACCCTGGAGAAGCTGCTCGACCTGCCGATCGTCGGTGACGTCCGCGGCGCCGGCTTCTTCTACGGCATCGAGCTCGTCAAGGACAAGGAGACCCGTGAGACGTTCAACGACGAGGAGTCCGAGCGGCTCCTGCGCGGCTACCTCTCCAAGGCGCTGTTCGACGCCGGCATCTACTGCCGCGCCGACGACCGTGGCGACCCCGTCATCCAGCTCGCGCCGCCGCTGATCATCGGGCAGGCGGAGTTCGACGACATCGAGAGCCGGCTCCGGTCGGTGCTCAAGGACGCCGAGAAGCACCTCTGACGACACCCGCCCCGTCAGCAGCCCCGTCAGCCGTCCCGTCACGACCGTGACCGAACCCCTGTGGTGGGCGACCGCCACCCCGGACCCGTATGCCGCGCAGCCGGTTCCGTCGTCCGCGACGGGGCCGGCCGGGGCCGCCGACTCGCCGGAGGGTCGGGGCGCCTCCTCGGCCGAGGTGCCGGCCGCCGCGGACGTCGTCATCGTGGGCGGGGGCTTCACCGGTCTGTGGACCGCGTTCTACCTGCTCGCGGCGGAGCCTGCCCTCGACGTCCTCGTGCTCGAGGCGGAGCACGTCGGCTTCGGCGCGAGCGGGCGCAACGGCGGGTGGGTGTCGTCCCTGTGGCCGGTGTCCCCGGACACCCTCGCCCGGCGGTCCGGACGGACCGCTGCGTCCGCGATGCTCGCCGCCCTGCGCGACACCGTGGACGAGGTCGGGCGGGCGACGGAATCCGTCGGCGTCGAGTGCGGTTTCCGCAAGGGCGGCACCCTGGCGCTGGCCAGGTCCACCGCGCAGGCCGAGCGTGCCCGGGCCGAGGTCGCGCACTCCGAGGCCTGGGGTACCGGGACCCGGTGGCTCGGGGCCGGCGAGGCGCGCGAGCGGTTGGACGCCTCCGACGTCCACGGTGCGACCCACAACCCGCACTGCGCCCGGGTGCACCCGCGACGCCTCGTCGACGGGCTCGCGCGTGCCGTGGTGGCCCGCGGCGCCCGCATCGTCGAGCACTGCAGGGTGTCCGAGCTGTTCCCCGGCCGCGTGGTGCTCGACGACGGCCGCACCGTCACCGCACGCCACGTCATCCGGGCCACCGAGGCCTGGACCGCGCGACTGCCGCGTCACCGACGGGTGGTGGCCCCGGTCTACTCGCTCATGGTCGCGACCGAGCCGCTCGGCCCGGACGCGTGGGACTCCATCGGCCTCGCCGGCCACGAGGTCTTCAGCGACCACCGGCACGTCATCGTCTACGGGCAGCGGACCGTCGACGACCGGATCGCGTTCGGCGGCAGGGGCGCGCCGTACCACTTCGGCTCGCGCATCCGGCCCGGGTACGACCACGAGGAGCGCGTGTTCGCCGACCTCCGCGCCACCCTCACCTCGATGCTGCCGCAGCTCGAGGGCGTCCGGTTCACGCATGCCTGGGGCGGCCCGCTCGGGATCGCCCGCGACTGGCACCCGTCGGTCGGGTACGACCCCCGCACCGGGCTCGGCTGGGCCGGTGGCTACGTCGGCGACGGCGTGGCCGCGACCAACCTGGCCGGTCGCACCCTCACCGACCTGGTGCTCGGGCGGCGGACCCCCCTCACCGAGCTGCCCTGGGTCGGCCACCGCAGCCGCCGCTGGGAGCCCGAGCCGCTGCGCTGGCTGGGGGTCAACGCCGGCCTGCGGCTGGCCTCCGCCGCCGACGCCGAGGAGGCGCGCACCGGCCGGCCGGCCCGCCTGGGCCGGGCGCTGACCGCCCTCACGGGGCACTAGGACAGACTGGCCGCCGTGGCCCTCGACCCCGCAGCCCTGTCCCCCGCCGCGCTCGACTTCCTCACCGCCCGGCACCTCGCGACCCTGACCACGCTGCGGCCCGATGGCTCGCCGCACGTCGTGCCCGTGGGCTTCACCTGGGACGGCGAGCAGCGGCTCGTGCGCGTCATCACCAGCGGCGAGAGCCGCAAGGCGCGCAACGCCGCCCTCGGCGGCCGGGCCGTCGTCTGCCAGGTCGACGGCCGCCACTGGCTCGCCCTCGAGGGCGTGGCCACGGTCCGCACCGACCCCGAGGCGGTCCAGGACGCCGTGCGCCGGTATGCCGGGCGGTACCGGACCCCGCGGGAGAACCCGGCTCGCGTCGTCGTGGAGATCGCCGTGGACCGCGTCCTGGGCAACCTGTGAGCGCCCGGTCCTAGAGTCGGCCCATGGACTCCGAGGAGATCGAGACACTCACCGACCTCGAGTCCGCCCTCGACTCCGGCGCACCCCTGTCCGGGCTGCGCCTGCAGGACCTCGACCTCACGGCATACGAGGAGCGGCTCCTGGCCCGCACGGACGTCGGAGGCCTCGTCGTCCTCGGCGGGCGGCTGTCACCCGCGCTCAGCGCCCACCTCGGCCAGCACCACGCCCTCGTCTTCCCCACCGACCCGAAGGCACCCGTCGACCCGTACCGCTCCCGGCTCTACAGTCCGGACGAGCTGTATGCCGGGCTGGAGGACCACGGCTACGACGCCACGCCGGACGCCCGGGCCTACCGGTGGACGCGGCGCGGGGCGGTGCGGCACGACGCCTTCGTCACCCTGCTGCGCGCGATCCACGACGACTCCGTCACCGACGCGCTCACCGAGTTCACCGCCGGCCGGCCCGTCGTCGGGGTCATGGGCGGGCACGCCCTCCCGCGGGGCGCCCCCGCGTACGCCCGTGCTGCGGCCCTCGCCCACGCACTGGCGGGCGCCGGCCTCATGGTCGCCACCGGCGGCGGACCCGGCGCGATGGAGGCGGCGAACCTGGGCGCCCTCGTCGCCGACGACGCCGCCCTGGACGGCGCGCTCGACCGGCTCGCCGCCGTCCCTCGCTTCCGGCCGTCGGTCACCGACTGGGCGAGGCTGGCGATGCAGGTGCGCGCGGGTCTGCCCGTCCGGACGACTCCTGGCAGCATCGGCATCCCCACCTGGTTCTACGGTCACGAGCCGCCCAACGTGTTCTGCGACGCGATCGCGAAGTACTTCTCCAACGCCATCCGCGAGGACGGCCTGCTCGCCCGGTGCACGGCGGGGCTCGTGGTGCTCGAGGGGGCGGCGGGCACCGTGCAGGAGGTGTTCCAGGCGGTGACACCGCTGTACTACGCGACCGGGAAGACCCCGTTGCCGCGGCTGGTGCTGGTCGGGCGCGACCACTGGACCGAGACGGTGCCGGTCTGGGACGCCATCCGGGCGCTCGGGCGAGACCGCGGGCTCGCCGGCGCCGTCCACCTCGTCGACACGGTCGAGGAGGCCGCCGCCGTCATCCTCCAGGGCGTCGGCGCCTGACTCCCGGCGCTCGCTGCGATCCTCGCGCTGTCGTCGTCAGTCGAAGACGATGGTGCGGCGGCCGCGCAGCACCACCCGGTGCTCGGCGTGCCAGCGCAGGGCGCGGGCGAACGCCATCGCCTCGAGCTCCTGCCCGACCGACGCGAGCTCGGCCGGCGTCATCCGGTGGTCCACCCGCCGGAAGTCCTGCTCGATGATCGGCCCCTCGTCGAGGTCCTCCGTGACGTAGTGGGCGGTCGCACCGATCACCTTGACCCCGCGGTCGTGGGCCTGGGTGTAGGGCCTGGCGCCCTTGAAGCTGGGCAGCAACGAGTGGTGGATGTTGATGATGCGGCCCGGGAGGTCCGCGCACAGCTGCGGCGAGAGCACCTGCATGTAGCGCGCCAGGGCGATCGTGTCGGCGTCGTGCTCGCGCACCAGCCGGCGCAGCTCGTCCTCGGCGGCCGGCTTCGTCGCCGCCGTGACGGGGACGTGGTGGAAGGGCACCCCGTGCCACGCGGCGAGCTCGCGGAAGTCCTCGTGGTTCGACACGACCGCCGGCACCTCGATCGGCAGCGAGCCGGTCCGGACCCGGAAGAGCAGGTCGTTGAGGCAGTGCCCCTGCCGGCTCACCAGCACCAGCACCCGCGGCCTGCGGGCGAGGTCGTGCACGGCGACCGCCATCGCGAACCTCTCCGCGAGCGGTGCCACGGCTGCCTCCACCTCGGCCACGTCGACGGGGTCGCCCTCCCGGGCCAGGTGCATCCGCAGGTGGAACTCCCCCGACGACGCGTCGGCGAACTGCTGGCTGTCGACGATGGTCATCGCCAGCTCGAGCGCCACCCCGGTCACCGCGTGGACGATGCCGCGCTGGTCGGGGCAGGAGACCGTGAGGACGAACTCGCGCCCGGGCGGGGGGCCGAGCGGGACCGGCTGGCTGTGCACGCGCCACAGCGTAGGGCCGCGTCCCCACCGGCCGGGTTGCCGGTCCACGGGCCTGCCCCCGCGTCGATGCGCGGGGAGGCCTCCCCATTGCCGCAGGTCGTGGGTGGTGCGAGGGTTCCCCCCAGGCACAGGCAGGGAGCACGCAGGGGAGGAGCAGGGCATGCGCACCACCGAGGGGCATGGCGGGGGCGGGCACTCGGAGCGCTTCCGGGTGGAGCCCGGAGCGGTCCGGGCCATGGGGTCGGCCCTGGTCGACTACGGGACCCAGTGCGGGGAGGCGCGTTCGTACGCCGCGGGCAACCTGCAGCTCCAAGGCAGCGGCGGTGCGGTGATGACGAGCTTCATCGGCTGGATCTACGACCTCGACGGCGCCCTGTCGCAGTTCTTCGCCGACCTCGAGCGGGTCGTGGGCGCCTCCGGGACCGGCCTCAAGCAGGCCGCGAAGCTCTACGAGCACCTCGACCACGACGCCGCCGTCCGGCTCGACCGCGCGTACTGGAGCCACTGAGATGAAGGCGGTCCCGGACGGAGGCGGCGGAGGCTACCCCGCCTCGAACCTCATCACCCCGTACCCCTCCCAGCCGATCGGCGAGGAGTGGGACGCGATCACCGGCTTCGTCGGCCGGATCCCCTCGCTCGGCCACTTCGGCTGGAAGGCGTTCGAGCTCGTGAGCGGCGAGGACATCCCCGCCTACTGGGCCGACAAGCTCGCCGGCAACTGGGACGAGGTGGCGAAGTGCGCCGCCGCGGCCAGGAACCTCGGCGACTTCTGCGGCTCGCTGGCCACCGGCCTCAACGCCCAGGTCACCGTCGCCCGGGAGAGCTGGACCGGCGAGGCGGCCCAGGCGATGGAGGTCTACTTCGCCGGCCTCACCGCCCAGCTCGCCACGATGGAGGACAACCTGCAGTCCCTCGCCGACGACTGCGACACGACGGCCTTCGGCATCCGCCACTGCTACACCGCCGTCGAGAACATCGTCGAGTCCCTCATGGACGCGCTCATCGGCATCTGCATCGCCCTGGCCGCGGCGGCCGCCGGCAGCTGGACCGGGATCGGCGGGCTCCTCGGAGCGGCCGGCGTCGGGGCCGGGGTCACCTTCGCCATCTCGCTCGTCAACGACGCGATCGGGGCGATGGAGACCGCCTTCCAGCTGGCCGACGGCATCATGGCCGTCTTCCCGGCGACACTGGGCCTGGTCAAGTCGACCCAGGTGGTGCAGATCGCCTCCCAGGGCTACATCAACAACCTGGTGGACGGATGAGCACCGACGACGTGGGAAGCGGTGGCAGCCCGGCGGACGAGCTGCGACCCCCCGTGCTTCCCCACGCCGGCGCGGCCAACCCCGCCCTCGACCGGCTCGTGCGGGAGAACCTGCGCCGACTCGCCGAGGTGACCGAAGACCCCGCGCTTCAGCGGCGGATGCGCGAGGTCGTCGCCGGGCGCGCCTCGCTCCGCGAGCTCGCGGTCAGCAGCGACTTCCAGTCGTTCCTCGAGCCCCTCGTGGAGTCGGGTCTCGAGCACTGGCAGCGGTTGCCCGAGACCGAGCGCGAGGCGTATGCCGAGCAGGGGCTGCACGGGAACCTGCCCGTGCCGGACGACCGAACCGCCGGCGACCCCGTCGACCCCGCGGCCCGTGACGGCCAGACCCGGGACGGCCAGAGCCGGGACGGCGAGGACCAGGGCGGTCGAGGACCGGCCGGGACCTGGTGAGGCCGGTCTAGGCGGTCGCCGCCGCGAGCTGGCCGCAGGCGCCGTCGATGTCCTGGCCACGGGTGTCGCGGATCGTCGTCGGCACCCCGTGGGCGCGCAGCCGCTCGACGAACTGCTGCTCCACCCCCGGCCGGGAGGCCGTCCACTTCGACCCGGGGGTCGGGTTGAGCGGGATCGGGTTGACGTGCACCCAGCCGCGGCCGCGCGCGGCGAGCTTCTCGCCGAGCAGGTCGGCGCGCCACGCCTGGTCGTTGATGTCGCGGATCAGGGCGTACTCGATGCTCACCCGGCGGCCGGTCGCCTGGTAGTAGCGGTGGGCGGCGTCGATCGCCTCGTCGACCTTCCAGCGGGTGTTGATGGGCACGAGCTCGTCGCGCAGCTCGTCGTCGGGGGCGTGCAGCGACAGGGCCAGCGTGACGGGGATGCCCTCACCGGCCAGCTTGTCGATGGCCGGCACGAGTCCGACCGTCGACATCGTGATCCCGCGGGCCGACATGCCCAGACCGTCCGGTGCAGGGTCGGTCATGCGGCGGATCGCGCCGATCGCGGCCTTGTAGTTGGCCAGCGCCTCCCCCATGCCCATGAACACGACGTTCGAGATCCGGGTGGGGCCGGCGACCTCGGCCGGCCCGTCCTCGTCGCCCAGCTCGGCCCCCTCGGAGCTGCCGACGCTGGGAGCCAGGTCGCCGCGGCGCAGCTGCCGCGCGGCATACACGACCTGCTCGACGATCTCGGCGGCCGACAGGTTGCGGGTGAGGCCGGCCTGCCCCGTGGCGCAGAACGGGCAGTTCATGCCGCAGCCCGCCTGGCTGGAGATGCAGATGGTGACCCGGCGGGGGTAGCGCATCAGCACCGACTCGACGATGGCGCCGTCGTGCAGCCGCCAGGCCGACTTGATCGTCGCGCCGTCGTCGGCAGTGCGCTGGACGTGCGGGGTGAGCAGCGGCGGGAGCAGGTCGCGGACCAGGTCGTCGCGGATCGCCTTGGGCAGGTCGGTCATCTCCTCGGGCGACTCGACCAGCCGCTCGAAGTAGTGGGTGGACAGCTGCTTGGCGCGGAAGCCCTTGTGGCCGAGGGCCTCGACCGCCTCCTTGCGCTCGGCAGGGGTCAGGTCGGCCAGGTGTCGCGGCGGCTTGCCGCGCCGGGGCGCCGCGAAGGTCAGCTGGCCCGGACGCGGCCTCCCGGTGGTCGGCTCGGGAAGGTCGGTGCTCACGGGACCGCCACCACGAGCAGGGCCCAGGCCAGGGGCGCGACCAGCAGGAGGCTGTCCAGGCGGTCCATGATGCCGCCGTGGCCGGGGAGGATGTTGCTCATGTCCTTGATGCCGAGGTCTCTCTTCAGGGTGGACTCGGTGAGGTCGCCGACGGTGGCCGCCACGGCGGCGGAGGCGCCCAGGGCCGCTCCAGCCCACCAGGGCCCGTCGAGCAGGAGGACGACGGCCACCGCGCCGCCGACCACACAGGTGAGGACCGAGCCGGCGAAGCCCTCCCACGACTTCTTGGGGCTCACCGACGGCGCCATGGGGTGGCGCCCGAAGAGCACACCGAATGCATACCCGCCGACGTCGCTGAGCACCGTCACGAGGATGAACACGACGACCCGCTGCGCGCCCTTGTCGGCGGCGAGCAGGAGCGAGGCGAACCCGGCGAGGAAGCCCGGGTAGACGGCGACGAGGAAGCCGCCCGCGATGTCGCGCACCGCACCCTGCACCCCGTCGGCGACCCGCCACAGCAGGATGCCGACGCAGGTGAGGCCCAGGGTGACGACGAGCGCCTGTCCCCCGCCGACGTACGCAGAGAGCACCATGCTCACGGCACCGACCAGGCTCGGGACGAGCGGCACGTGGATCGCCGCCCGGGTCAGCGCCCGGCGCAGCTCCCACACACCCACCGCCACGGCCGCGGCCACCACGACGAGCATCAGCTCCTTGCGGAAGACCAGCGAGGCGATGACCACCGCACCCAGGCTGACCCCGACCCCGATCGCCGCGGGCAGGTTGCGGCCTGCCCGCGAGGGGGACGCCGACGCCTCGGACGCCGAACGGCGACGCGGCTCCGGCGGCTGCGCGGGGTCGGCTCCCCCACCCGCGTCGCGGCGGGCGCTGCGGGAGTCGGGGGTGGTCATGGTGGGCTCCACGTCAGGCGGTGAGCTGCCTCAGACCTCGAGGAGCTCGGCCTCCTTGCCCTTGAGCAGCTCGTCGACGGTGTCGACGTACTTCTTGGTCGTGGCGTCGAGCTCCTTCTCGCCACGCGTGCCGTCGTCCTCGCCCACCTCGCCGTCCTTGACCAGCTTGTCCAGCTCGTCCTTGGCCTTGCGGCGGATGTTGCGGATGGAGACCTTGGCCTCCTCGCCCTTGTGGCGAGCCAGCTTGATGTAGTCCCTGCGCCGCTCCTCGGTGAGCTGGGGCAGCACGCAGCGGATGACGTTGCCGTCGTTGCTGGGGTTCACCCCGAGGTCGGAGTCGCGCAGGGTCTTCTCGATCTCGTGCATCGCCGACTTGTCGAACGGCGAGATGAGGATGGTGCGCGCCTCGGGGGTCTGGAACGACGCCAGCTGCTGCAACGGCGTCGGGGAGCCGTAGTAGTCGACCGTGAGCTTGTTGAACATGCCCGGGGTGGCCCGCCCGGTGCGGATGCCGGCGAAGTCCTCCTTGGCGACCTCGACGGCCTTCTCCATCTTCTCCTCGGCCTCGAGAAGGGTTTCCTCGATCATGGTCCTGCTCCTTGTCGGGCGCCGGCCTGGTGGGCGGCGCCGGGATGTGGTCGGTATGCCGGGTGGCGGGCTCGGCACGTCACCCGGGGGTGACCAGCGTTCCGATCCTCTCACCACGCAGGGCCCGCACGACGTTGCCCTCCCCCTCCATGCCGAAGACCACCATGGGCAGCTTGTTGTCCATGCAGAGGCTGAAGGCGGCGGCGTCGACGACGCGCAGCCCCCGCTGGAGGGCCTCCTCGTAGGTGATCTCGTCGTACTTGCGGGCGTCGGGGTTCGTCCGGGGGTCGGAGTCGTAGACCCCGTCGACGCCGTTCTTGCTCATGAGCACGGCGTCGCACTTGATCTCCAGCGCGCGCTGGGCCGAGACGGTGTCGGTGGAGAAGTAGGGCATCCCGGCCCCGGCCCCGAAGATGACGACCCGGCCCTTCTCGAGGTGGCGGATCGCCCGGCGCGGGATGTACGGCTCGGCGACCTGGCCCATCGTGATCGCGGTCTGGACCCGGGTCTCGATGCCCTCCTTCTCGAGGAAGTCCTGCAGGGCCAGGCAGTTCATCACCGTGCCGAGCATGCCCATGTAGTCGGCCCGGGTGCGGTCCAGGCCCTGTTGCTGGAGCTCGGCCCCACGGAAGAAGTTGCCACCGCCGACGACGACCGCCACCTCGATGCCCTCGCGGACCGACTGGGCGATCTGGCGGGCGACGGTCCGCACGACGTCGGGGGACAGCCCGATCTTGCCGCCTCCGAACACCTCACCCGAGAGCTTCAGGAGCACCCGGCGGGAGTGCCCGGTGTGCGCGGCGGGGATCGTGTGCTCGGGCGCAGCTGTCACGGCAGCTCCTTCGGAGTCGTCGGGCGGTCACCGCATGATTCCACACCCAGGGGGCCCCAGCCGAACAGCGCGGACCGGGCAGCACGGGCTCGGCGCCCGCCCCCGCGGCGCGGGCCGACCACGCCCGGCGGCCCGCGGCCGACCGGGGTGTCTGGCAGAGTGGCAGCCCACCCACCTGCGAAGGAGCCCCTGGATGAGGTCTGGAATCCTGCCCGGTCACCGCGACGAGTCCGTCCGTCCCCAGGACGACCTGTTCCGGCACGCCAACGGCACGTGGGTCGCCCAGACGGAGATCCCCGGCGACCGCGGCCGGTACGGCACCTTCGACCTGCTGCGCGAGCAGTCCGACGAGCGGGTGCGCCGCCTCATCGAGCGCGCGGCGGCCGACACCACGGCCGAGCCCGGCTCCGCCACCCGCAAGGTCGGCGACCTCTACAACTCGTTCATGGACGAGGCCCGGGCCGAGGAGCTCGGCCTCGAGCCGGTCCGCAAGCACCTCGAGGAGATCGGGAAGACCACCGGCACCGACGAGCTCTTCCTCACGATGGGCCGCCTGCAGCGCCTCGGGGTGCCCGGGCTGCTCAACCTGGGCGTCGCCCCGGACGCGAAGAACCCCGACGAGTACATCGTCTACCTCGGCCAGGGCGGCCTGGGGCTCCCGGACGAGTCCTACTACCGCGAGGAGCGGCACGCGGCGGTCCGCGAGGCGTACCTGCCGTTCGTCGCCAGGCTCCTGTCGATGGCCGGCATCGGCGACGGCTCGACCGGCGCGGGCTCCCCTGCCGCCGCGGTGGTGGCGCTGGAGACCAAGATCGCGGGGCACCACTGGGACAACGTGGCCACCCGCGACGCGGTCAAGACGTACAACCCCTACAACTTCTACGACCTCGAGGACCTCGCCCCCGGCGTCATGTGGGTCGACTGGGCCCGCGGGCTCAAGGCGCGGGACGCGGTCGAGGACGTCATCGTCGGCGAGCCCAGCTTCCTCGAGGGCGTCTCGGTCCTGCTCGACGAGGAGCTGATCGACCACTGGGCCTGGTGGCAAAGCTTCCACCTGCTGCGCTGGGCCGCTCCGCTGCTGAGCAAGGAGTGGGTCGACGCCGAGTTCGACTTCACCGGCCGGGTCGTCTCCGGGCTGCCGCAGAACCGCGAGCGGTGGAAGCGCGGCGTCTCCTTGGTCGAGGGCGCGATCGGCGAGGCCGTGGGACAGCTGTATGCCGAGGAGTTCTTCCCGCCATCGGCCAAGGAGCGGATGCTCGAGCTCGTCGGCAACCTCGTCGAGGCGTTCCGGCGCTCGTTCGAGGGCCTGGACTGGATGGGCCCGGAGACGCGGGCGCAGGCGCTGGAGAAGCTCGCCTCCTTCACGCCCAAGGTCGGCTACCCCGACCGCTGGCGGGACTACTCCTCGCTGGTCATCGACGACGACCTGTTCGGCAACGTGCGCCGGGCCGCGGAGTTCGAGTTCCAGCGCCAGCTGGACAAGCTCGGCGGCCCGGTCGACCGCGACGAGTGGCTGATGCTGCCGCAGACGGTCAACGCCTACTACCACCCGCTCATGAACGAGATCGTCTTCCCGGCCGGGATCCTCCAGCCCCCGTTCTTCGACCTGGAGGCCGACGACGCGGTCAACTACGGCGGCATCGGAGCCGTGATCGGCCACGAGATCGGCCACGGCTTCGACGACCAGGGCTCGCGCTACGACGCCAAGGGCGCCCTGCGCGACTGGTGGACCGAGGAGGACCGCGCCCGGTTCGACGAGCGCACCCAGGCGCTCATCGCCCAGTTCAGCGAGCTGTCCCCCCTCGCCGCGCCGGACGAGAAGGTCAACGGCGCCCTGACCGTCGGCGAGAACATCGGCGACCTGGGCGGCCTCGCGATCGGCTACGCGGCATACCGCATCGCCACGGAGGGTCGGGAGGTGCCGGAGCTCGACGGGTACACGGGGCCGCAGCGCTTCTTCCTCGGCTGGGCGCAGGTCTGGTCGGGCAAGGCGCGCCCGGAGGAGGCCAAGCGGCTGCTCGCCATCGACCCGCACTCGCCGACCGAGGTCCGCGCGAACGCCGTGCGCAACTGCGACGAGTTCCACGAGGCGTTCGGCGTCACCGAGGGCGACGGCATGTGGCTGGCGCCGCAGGACCGCGTCCACATCTTCTGAGAGGCGGGAGCGGATCCATGAGCGAGGAGCGCGAGATCCTCACCTGGGACCTGTTCGGGACGGCGGTCCGCGAGCTGGCGACGGCGGTCGCCGCGGACTACCGGCCCGACATGGTCCTGTCCATCGCCCGTGGCGGGCTCCTCATCGGGGGCGGCCTCGGCTACGCCCTCGGGGTGAAGAACACCTACACGATGAACGTCGAGTTCTACACCGGCGTCGACGAGCGGCTCGAGGTGCCGCGCATCCTGCCGCCGGCGCCCGACTTCGTCGACCTGCACGACGCCCGGGTCCTCATCGCCGACGACGTGGCCGACACGGGGCACACGCTCCGGTCGGTGCAGGAGTTCTGCGCGGGCAAGGTCGGCGAGGTGCGCACGGCGGTGATCTACGAGAAGCCCCACTCGGTCGTGAGGTGTGACTACGTCTGGCGCCGCACCGACCGCTGGATCAACTTCCCGTGGAGCGACAGGCCGCCGGTGACCCAGGACGCGGACGCGGTCCTCGACGCCTGAGTCGCCCGAGTCAGCTGAGTCAGCCGAGTCAGAACCCGGCGTACCGCAGCATGAAGTCCGTCTCCGT
This sequence comes from Phycicoccus ginsengisoli, assembly GCF_054779295.1. Taxonomy (NCBI): domain Bacteria; kingdom Bacillati; phylum Actinomycetota; class Actinomycetes; order Micrococcales; family Intrasporangiaceae; genus Phycicoccus; species Phycicoccus ginsengisoli. The sequence goes on along the minus strand of NZ_BAAGYN010000014.1, from coordinate 20,243 downwards.
GTCGCGGCCGCCCTCCGGGTCCGGCGGGGCCTCCACGGGCTGGGTGGTCACCAGCGCCTCCGGGGGCACCCGCTCGGGCAGCTTCGTGAAGTCCGGCAGCTCCCGACGCCTGGGCGCCGGCGCGGGCGCCGCGGTGCGTGCACGCTTCCCCATGACCGCAGTATGCCGTATGCCGTGTGCAGGGCAGCCCTGCGCTGGACCCGTGGGCGTCGGCGTGGGTCAGCCCGGCACGCGCGCGATGGTGATCGGTCCGACCACCGAGAACGTGCCCGGCGCGTCCGGCTGCCCCCACCGCGAGACGAAGTCGCACGTCCTCGTGGCACCGGTGAGCCCCTGCTTGGCGCCCCGCGTCCGGGTGCCGAGGACCTCCAGCCCCGCGTAGGACGGCGGCGGTGCCGTGAGGTAGCCGGGCGCGCGGTAGTGCGTGTCGCCGAGGATGACGTAGTGGCCCGTGAGCGGCCCCTGCGTGATCCACAGGGTGTCCGACGGGGGCAGGGCCACCCACTGGTCCGGGGCCACCCTGACGTCTCCGCAGAAGAGCAGGGCGTCCGGGAGCCAGGTGGTGGGCTCCGCCGACGCACTCCCGGCCGTGCCGAGCCCCACCGTCCCCGCCACCACGAGGGCCGCTGCTGCCGTCCGTGCTGCACTGCGTGCTGCTGTCCGCGTGTCCATCGTGGTCTCCTCCCGGCCGCTTGCCGAGGTCACCCTCCAGCGTGGCCGGTCGGAGGCGCCGGCGAAGGGCCGGAGGTCCCGGGTATCGCGGGGCGCCGTCACGGCATCCACGCAGCGGGGCCCCTCACCGCGGACGGTGAGGGGCCCCGCTGGGATGTGCCTGTGGCGTCAGCTGCCGACGCGGTAGCGCACGAAGGACGACACGGACGCGCCGGCCTCCTCGAGCACCTTGGCGACGGTCTTCTTGGCGTCCTTGGCGAACGCCTGCTCGAGCAGGACGTTCTCCTTGAAGAAGCCGTTGACGCGGCCCTCGACGATCTTCGGGAGGGCGGCCTCGGGCTTGCCCTCCTCCTTCGCGGTGGCCTCGGCGACGCGACGCTCGTTCTCGACCGTCTCGGCGTCGACCTCGTCGCGGGTCAGCACGGTGGGGCTGAACGCGGCGATGTGCATCGCGACGTCGCGGACGACGGCCTCGTCACCGTCGCCACCGACCAGGACGCCGATCTGCGCGGGCAGGTCGGGGCTGGTCTTGTGCAGGTAGGACACGACGACCGGGGCCTCGACGCGGGCGACCCGCTTGACCTCGATCTTCTCGCCGATGGTGGCGTTGGCGCCGTCGAGCAGGTCCTGGACGGTCGAGCCGTCCTCCAGGCTGCTCTTGAGCAGGGCGTCGGCGTCGGCCGCGCCGGAGGCGACGGCCTGGGCGAGGACCTGGTCGGCGAGGGCGATGAACTTCTCGCCCTTGGCGACGAAGTCGGTCTCGCAGAGGACCTCGACGAGGGTGCCCGTGCCACCGGAGGCCTGGGCAGCGACCAGGCCGTTGGAGGTGGTGCGGCCCTCGCGCTTGGTGACGCCCTTGAGGCCCTTCACGCGCAGGATCTCGGTGGCCTTGGCACGGTCGCCGTCGGCCTCGTCGAGCGCCTTCTTGACGTCGAGCATGCCGGCGCCGGTGGACTCGCGCAGGGCCTTGATGTCAGCGGCGGTGTAGTTCGCCATGGATGTGTCTCAGCTCTTCTCTGTCAGGAGTGCGGACGGTGGACGGAGCCGGCTCAGGCGTTCGCGTCGGCGTCGGCCGGGGGGGCCTCCGCTGCAGCGGCCTCGGCGACGGGAGCCTCGGTCGCCGGCGCCTCGGCGGCAGCCTCGGTCGCGGGCGCCTCGGGGGCGGCCTCGGTCGCAGGTGCCTCGGCAGCAGCATCCGGCGCGTCGGCCGCGGCGGTCTCGCCGGCCTCGGGGGCGACCGTCTCGGCGGTCTGTGCGGCGTCGCCACCGAGCAGCTCGCGCTCCCACTCGGCCAGAGGCTCGTCGCCACCGACGTTGCCGTCGCCCTCGGCCGCGGCGGACTTGCCACCCTGGCTGCGGGAGATGAGGCCGTCGGCGACGGCGTCGGCGATCACGCGGGTCAGCAGGGTGACCGAGCGGATGGCGTCGTCGTTGCCGGGGATCTTGTAGTCGACCTCGTCGGGGTCGCAGTTGGTGTCGAGGATCGCGATGACCGGCAGGCCGAGCTTGCGGGCCTCGTCGACGGCCAGGTGCTCCTTCTTGGTGTCCACGATCCACACGGCCGAGGGGACCTTGGCCATGTCGCGGATGCCGCCGAGGGTCTTCTCGAGCTTGTCCTTCTCCCGCTTGAGGATGAGGAGCTCCTTCTTCGTGCGGCCCGAGCCGGCCACGTCGTCGAAGTTGATCTCCTCGAGCTCCTTGAGGCGGGTCAGCCGCTTGGAGATCGTCTGGAAGTTGGTGAGCATGCCACCGAGCCAGCGGTGGTTGACGTACGGCATGCCGACGCGGGTCGCCTGCTCCGCGATCGGCTCCTGCGCCTGCTTCTTGGTGCCGACGAACAGGATCGAGCCACCGTGCGCGACGGTCTCCTTGACGAACTCGTAGGCGTTGTTGATGTACGTCAGCGACTGCTGCAGGTCGATGATGTAGATGCCGTTGCGCTCGGTCATGATGAAGCGCTTCATCTTGGGGTTCCAGCGACGGGTCTGGTGCCCGAAGTGGACGCCGCTCTCGAGGAGCTGGCGCATGGTGACGACGGCCATGCCGTGTTCTCCCTTGTGTCGTTGTCAGTTGCGTCGGCGACCGGAAGGCCGCCTGCCTGGCGCCTGCACGCACCCCGCCGGCATACTCACCGGACTGCCGTGGTGCGCCCCTGATCGGAGGAGACCTCGTCACAAGTGGGAAGACGCGCGAATTCGACCGGCTCACACCGGTCGTGGGTCCATCGTACGGCCTGCCCGCCCCGGGCAGGAAATCGCGTGCCCGGACCACGACTCCCCCACTTGTTGCCACGTGGTGGTCACCGGGACGGCGACCGCGGCGCCGGCTGACCACGAGGTGGCAACAAGTGGGAAAAATGGGGCGAGGGAGGCGGGGTCGCGCGGGTAGGGTCGCGTCCTTGTGACCGCCCTGCCCCGCCTGCTCGACCGCGCCACGGAGTGGGCGGTCCCGGCCCGCATGGGCACCGCGTTCCGCTGGAACCTCGCCTCGTCGTGGGTGGGCCAGCTCGGCGACGGGATCGCCCTGGCCGCCGGCCCCCTGCTGGTCGCCTCCCTCACCCGCGACCCCACGCTCATCGCCGCCGCCGCGATGGTCCAGAACGTGCCCACCCTGCTGTTCGGCCTGTACGCCGGCGCCGTCGCCGACCGGGTCGACCGCCGCCGGCTCGTGCTCGCGGCCAACCTCGTGCGGGTCCTCGTCCTGGCGGTGCTGGTGGTCACCATCGTCACCGGGACCGTGTCGATCGGGCTGCTGCTCGGGACCCTCTTCGCGGTGGGGGTGGCCGAGCTCTTCGCCGACACCGGCTGGCGGGCCGTCCTGCCGATGATCGTGCCGAAGGCCGACCTCGGGATCGGCAACGCCCGGCAGATGTCGGGGTTCCTCGTGGCCAACCAGTTCGTGGGACCGGCCGTCGGGGCGAGCCTGTTCGCGCTCGGGTCGGCCGTCCCGTTCGGCGTGCAGGGAGCGGCCCTGCTCCTGGCCGCCGCGCTGTTCGCCAAGGTCCGGCTGCCCGGCCGGGAGGGCGACGTCGAGCGCCCCGAGCAGCACGTCGGCCACGACATCCTCGACGGCCTGCGGTGGATCGCGGGCAACGCGTCGATCCGCACGCTCACGCTCGTCATCTTCATCTTCAACGTCACCTGGGGCGCCCCGTGGGGGGTGCTCGTCTACTGGGCCCAGGAGCGGCTGCACGTGGGGGCGGTCGGGTTCGGCCTGCTCACGACCTGCAGCGCGATCGGGGGCGTGACCTCCGTGCTGTTCTACGACCGGCTCGAGCGCCGGGTGCCGCTCGCCCGCCTGATGCGGATCTGCCTGTCGCTGGAGGTGCTGACCCACCTGGCGCTGGCGCTGACGACGGTGCCGTGGGTCGCGATGGCCGTCATGGTGGTGTTCGGCGGGTACGCGTTCGTGTGGGGGTCGCTGTCCTCGGCGGTGCGCCAGCGGGCCACCCCGAACGAGCTGCAGGGCCGGGTCGGCAGCGTCTACTGGGTCGGGCTGATCGTCGGCCTGCTCGTGGGCCAGTTCCTCGGCGGGCAGATCGCCCACCGGTTCGGGGCGGCCGCACCGTTCTGGTTCGCCTTCGCCGGCGCCGGCCTCACCCTGCTCGTGGTCTGGCGGCAGCTCGACCACATCGCCCACGCCGAGGCGGCCTAGCTGCCCCGCCCGCAGCTCCACCGCCCGGCCTCCCTGTCGACGGCGGCCTGGACCTCGGGGGCGAGGTGCCCGGCATACCGGCGCTGGAGCTCGGGGATGCGCCAGTCCTCGCCGGTGACCATCTGGCGGCACCGGTAGGTCTCGCAGTGGCACCGCACGAGCATGCCGGGGTCCGTGGTGGTCGTCGCGTAGTCGACGGTGAGCTCCTCCCCCGCCGCGACGTCGCGGAACGCGACGAGGACGCCCCCTGACCAGGCGAGGGTGGGGTCGCAGGAGTGGTTGAGCAGCGCGGCCTCTGCCTCGACGGCGGCGCCCGCCGCCAACGGCGCCGTGGCGAACAGGCCGCGGCCGGCGATGTCGGAGGTACGACGCTCGACGGGCATGGGGCGAGCGTACGGTTCCGGGACCGCTCGAAGGTCAGGACCGCTCGAGGGTCACAACCGCTCGGAGGTCAGGACCGCCGAAGGTCGGAGCCGCTCGAACAGCTCGACGTACTGCACGAGGTGCCGGTCGCCGAGGAAGAGGTCGCGCACGCGCTCACGCGCCCCGGTGCCCAGTCGGCGGCCGTACTCCTCGTCGACGAGCAGGTCCCGCACGGCAGCCGCGAAGGCGTCGAGGTCCGTCGGGTCGCGGACGAGCAGGCCGCTGCGCCCGTGCACGACCTGGTCGTTGATCCCGCCGACGGCCGAGGCCACGACCGGTCGCGCCTTCCACATGGGCTCGGTCACGGTGAGCCCGAAACCCTCCACGAGGCTCTTCTGCACGACGACGGCGGCCCGGCGCTGGAGGGCGTTGACGAGGTGCGCGTTCTCGTCGACGTCGTCCATCGGCAGGCAGACGAGGTGCGCCCGGCGCCGCGCCTGGGCGGGCAGACAGGCCCACGCGGCGCGGCACTCGGCGAGCACCTGTGCGCCCTCCGGGTCGTCCCCCACTCCGGTGACGTCAGGACCGGCGAGCACGAGGTGGGTGTCCACCGGCAGGTCCTGGAGGTGGTCGGTGAACGAGCGCAGCACGCCGCCCATGTCCTTGAGGCGGTCCCACCGGCTGACCTGCAGCACGACGCGCGACGCCGCGTCGACCGGACCCGTGTCGAGGGTCAGCTGGCGGTGCGGCCGCACCGTGCCCCAGGAGCCATCGCGGCGACGGAACCGTAGCGAGCCGTGGTCCTTCGGCGCGAGCACCAGGGCCGCCTGGCGCAGGGCCGCGTCGACGTCCGCGGGCGAGAGCTCCTCGTTCTTGGCGGTGAAGGGGTCCAGCGACGGCGGGATCACGGTGAGGCGCTCGGCGGGCACCCAGTCGGGGGCGTACTGCCGACGGGAGAAGACGAGCGCGTGGACGTCCCGGAGGTGGGGACGGAGGAACTCCCAACCGCTGCGGGTCAGGTCGTCCTGCTCGTCCCGACCGATGTGGCAGCGCCAGACGACGCAGGCCGCCCCCGCCTGCCGAGCAGCAGGCACGAGCCCGGCGGTCTGGGGGTCGTGGAGCAGGACGAAGTCGCCCGGGCGCACGAGGGCGCGCAGGCTCTCGGCGTTGGGCGCCAACACATCGCGGTAGTGAGCGGCCTCGGCCGGCCCGAGGGGCCCGCCGTCGCCGGGGCTGCCGTGCAGGACGTTGTGCAGCCGCTTGGTGATGGCGAAGAACTCCGGGTCGCCGTCGAGGACGAGCCACCGTGCATCGACCCCGGCCCCGCGGCTGTAGGCCAGCAGTGCGAGGAGCATCTCCGCGACGCCGCCACCGGTCGCCGTGGCGTTCACGTTCCACAGGGTGTGGCCGGCGAACAGTGACCGGGCGCGCTCGGCCGCCCCCGCAAGCCGTTGTGCCCGCTGGGGGTCGAGCAACGCGCCGAGCCGGTCCAGCGGCACCGGCGCGATCGCCACCTCGCGCACACCTCATGCTGGCACGGCGGGGCCGTGGCGGGAACCGCCAGACGTCCGGCGCGACGGGGACACTCGCGGTTTCAGAGGTGGCGGATAGCCTGCGCAGATGGGTAGCCCACTCGTGGAGCGGATGCAGGGTTTCGGGTCGACCATCTTCGCCGAGATGACGGCGCTGGCGACCGAGCACGGCGCGGTCAACCTCGGCCAGGGCTTCCCCGACACCGACGGCCCGAGGCAGATGCTCGAGGCGGCCAAGGCCGCCATCGACGCGGGCCGCAACCAGTACCCGCCGGGCCCCGGTGTGCCGGAGCTGCTCGACGCCGTGGCGGCCCACCAGGAACGGTTCTACGGCATCGACCTCGACCCGCGGCGCGAGGTGCTCGTCACGGTCGGCGCCACCGAGGCGATCGCGGCGACGATCCTCGCGCTGTGCGAGCCGGGCGACGAGGTGGTGACCTTCGAGCCCTACTACGACTCGTATGCCGCGTCGATCGCCCTGGCGGGTGCCACCCGGCGGACGTCGGTGCTGCGCTTCCCGGACTTCGCGGTGGACGAGAAGTCGCTGCGGGCGGCGTTCTCTGCGCGGACGCGGCTGGTGCTGCTCAACACGCCGCACAACCCGACCGGCAAGGTCTTCAGCCGTGCGGAGCTCGAGCTCGTCTGCGCCCTGGCCCGGGAGCACGACGCCTGGGTCGTCACCGACGAGGTGTACGAGCACCTCGTCTTCGACGGCGTCGAGCATGTCCCGGTCGCGACGCTGCCGGGCATGGCGGACCGGACGCTGACGATCTCGTCGGCGGGGAAGACGTTCTCGGCCACCGGGTGGAAGGTCGGCTGGGTGTCCGGGCCGGCCGAGGCGGTGGCCGCCGTGCGGGCCGTGAAGCAGTTCCTGACGTTCGTGGGGTCGGGGCCGTTCCAGCCCGCCGTCGCGGTGGCGCTGGGCCTCGGCGACGACGTGTATGCCGGGCTGTCGTCCTCGCTGCAGGCCAAGCGCGACCTGCTCGTTGCCGGCTTGCGTGGGGCCGGGCTGGAGGTGTCGGTCCCCGCGGGGACGTACTTCGTGGTGGCCGACGCGGCGCCGCTCGGTGCGGTCGACGCGCTGTGGTTCTGCCGGGAGCTGCCCGCGCGAGCGGGCGTCGTGGGCGTGCCGGTGTCGGTGTTCCACGACGACGTCGCGGCGGCCCGGACGCTCGTGCGGTTCGCCTTCTGCAAGCGCGACGAGGTGCTGCGCGACGCAGTCGCCCGGTTGGGGGCCCTGCGGGCGCCCGCCACCTGACCGTCGTCGCGGCAGCCACGAGGGGGCGCTGACCCGGGACGGGCGACGACGCACCGCCGATGGGCCGCGCTGACCCGGCCCTCCCGTGGTCCACAGGCCTGAGGTGCGGGCACCCCCGTCCACAGGCGGGCAGCCTTCGGTGCCGGCGGGGGCGGCGTCCCGGGACGCTGGTCGCATGATCCGCCTCCCCAGCAGCGTGGCGCCCCTCGCCGCCCTCGTCGTCGTGACGACAGGGTGGCTGCTCACCCCGCTCCCCCTCGCTGACGGTGCAGTCGCCCCCAGGACCGTTGACCTCGCCCCGGCATCCGGCTCCGTGGCAGGCCCCGCGCGGGCGGCCCGGTCGCCGGACACCGCGCAACCGGGGCGGGTCGCCGGCGGGGCGGGCAGGCGTGCCGGGTCGCTCGCCGACGCCGTCGCCCGGCCGGGGTGGCCGGCGTCCGGAACGGCGGTGGGAGCCCTCGAGCGGACCACTCCCGCCGGGGAGGCCGGACGCGTACCGCGGGGGCGCTGGCAGTGGCCGTTGTCGCCGCGGCCGGCCGTGGCCCGCCCGTTCGTCCCACCTCGCTCGACGTGGGGGCCCGGTCACCGAGGTGTGGACCTCGCCGCCGTCGTGGGGCAACCCGTGCGCGCGGTGGCGGACGGAGCCGTCACCCACGTCGGGGTCATCGCCGGACGACCCACGCTGACGGTGACGCACCCCGACGGGCTGCGGTCGACCTACGAGCCGGTGCAAGCGTCGGTCCACCCGGGCGACCGGGTGACAGCAGGGCAGGTGGTCGGCGCCATCGTGGGCCCCGGCTCGCACTGCTCCCCCACGGCCTGTCTGCACCTCGGTGCCCTTCGGGGCGGGAGCTACGTCGACCCGCTGGCCCTGCTCGGCCCGGTCCGGGTGCGCCTGCTGCCCCTGGGGCTGCCGGGGTCCTGAGGGACCGCGTCAGGCACCCGAGGGGTAGGGCCACGGTTCACAGCCCCCGAGCGACAGCGTCTGCTGCACCATGACCGGCGCCCGCTCGCCCTTGCCGGGACAGCCACGGTGCGCGTGGCCGAGGCCGTGGCCGACCTCGTGGTTCACCTGGTACACGCGGTACCGGGCGACGTCGCTGCCGTAGCTGTCGTCGCCGAGTGCCCACCGGCGGAAGTTCAGGACCGAGCGCTCCCCGTTCCAGCACGACACCTGCGACAGGGTCTGCAGGGGCGCGCAGAGCTTGTCGGTCAGGGAGGGGCTCGCGAGCGTGACCCGGATGTCGACCTTCGCTCCGGCGGCTGCCTGGGCGGGGGTGACGTTGACGAACCGGACGCGGTCCACGCCCTGCCAGCCCTTGGGGTCCAGCAGCACCGACTGGACGGTCCGGGCGACCTCCGACTCGGTCACGCCGAGTCCGCCCTCGACCTCGACGGTGTACCGCACCGTCCGGCCCGGGACGTCGTTGGCGACCGCAGGGACCGCCACGACGCTGATCGCGCCGGTGCCCTGCTGCGGGACGGCCGCCGGGTCACCCGGGGTCGTGTCCGAGCCGGAGGACCCGTCCTCGTTGTTCGTGCCGGCCGCCGTCGAGCCCGTCGCGCGTGTCGAGCTCGCCGCCGGCGCCGACCCCGCCGTCTTCGACCCTGCCGTCGCCGACCCTGCAGCCGCCGGGCGGGTGGGCGACGAGAAGGCGGTGGGCTCCTGTGACTGCCCACGGCCGACCAGTCGCACCGTCAGGAGCACGAGCAGCAGGAGCAGGACCGTGCCCGCCAGCGTCCGACGCAGCCGCACCCGGCGACTGGGACCACGGCGTCGTCGCCGGGTCAGGGGGGCAGCGGGCGGTGGTCCGGCCATGACTCGAGCTGCACCCCTTCCCGTGCCGCGGGCCCGCGACGCCCTCCGTCGCGACCACGAGCCATTGTGCTCGGCCCGGCCCCGTCGAGGTCCGACGCCACGCCCACGCCGGACCACCCAGTCGACCCGGGTGCGTGGGTCCGCGGCGTCCGGTCCGGCGTCCGGACGGCGGCGTCCGGGCGGGGGCGTGCGGTCCCGGGCGTCCGGTCGGCGACCGCTGTGGGCCGAGCCCGGCGACCAGGTCAGGCGCGCGGGTGCGCCTGACGGTAGGACTGCTTGAGCCGGTCGACCGAGATGTGGGTGTAGATCTGGGTCGTGGCGAGCGAGGCATGGCCGAGCAGCTCCTGCACGAGACGCAGGTCCGCCCCGCCCTCGAGGAGGTGCGTGGCCGCGCTGTGCCGCAGCCCGTGCGGTCCGAGGTCCGGCGCGTCGGGGACGTGGCGCAGCAGGTCGTGCAGCGCGCTGCGGATCTGCCGCGGGTCGGCGCGCCGCCCTCGGCGCCCGAGCAGCAGCGCCGGGCCGCTCTCCGGGTGCACCACCTGTGGGCGCCCACGCACCAGCCAGGCCTCGACGGCCCGCCGGGCAGGAGCGCCGAAGGGTACGGTCCGCTCCTTGCCACCCTTGCCCAGGACCCGCGCCACCCCACCGCCGAGGTCCAGGTCGTCGATGTCGAGCGCCGTCAGCTCGCCGACCCGGATGCCACTGGCGTAGAGCAGCTCGAGGGCCGCGCGGTCGCGCAGGTGCATGGGGTCCTCGTCGTCGCTGGCGACGGTGGCGACCTCGAGCAGTGCCGTGGCCTGGGCCGGCTTGAGGACCTCGGGCAGCCGCGAGCTGCGGGCGGGGGACGCGAGCCGCAGCGACGGGTCCGCGGGGATCCGTCCGGTGTGGTGGGCCCAGCCGAGGAAGCCGCGCGCCGACGCGGCCCGCCTGGCGACGGTGGAGCGCGCCGCTCCCGACTGGGCCTGCCGGGCCAGCCACGACCGCAGGTCGGCCAGACCCACGTCCGCGAGCCGCACCAGTCCCCGCTCCTCCCCGAGGAACGTCAGAAGGTTCCGGACGTCGCCCAGGTAGGCGCGGATCGTGTGCTCGGACCGGCCCCGCTCGCTGCGCAGGTGCCGTTCCCAGGCCGCCACCGCCGCTGAGCTCGCCTCGTCCACCGGACCACCGTCGCAAAGCCGGGACGTCGGGACAAGGCGCCGCACCGCAGGCACCCGGCGAACAGGTTGCAGCGCCCCGCACGGCTCGACCTTCACGGCTCACGGCTCGACTCTCACGGCTCGATCCTCACGGTGGCGCCCGTCCCTGCTCAGCCGTCACCGGTAGTGCGCTCAGCCGCGCCAGCCGTCGCCGGCGGCGACACCTTGCGCCACCCGCCACGCCGGCGGGTGCACAGCCCCTCGAGCTCCAGGACGCCGAGTGCGGCCAAGGCCTGGCCCGTGCTGAGCCCGGCCCGGGCGGCCAGCGCCTCGACGCCCAGCGCGCCACGGTGCGGCAAGGCGTCGAGCGCCTTGCGGTGGACCGGGTCGAGCAGGTCGGCCGCATCCACCGGCGCCCGCTTCGGCGGGGCAAGCTCCCCGATCCGACCGGCGAGCTCGACGACCTCGGCCACGTCCGTGACCAGCTCGGCGCCCTCACGGACGAGCACGTGGCACCCCGCCGACGCGGCCGACGTCACCGGCCCGGGGACGGCGCCGACCACGCGCCGCGCCTCGCGGGCGTGCCGGGCGGTGTTGCCCGAGCCCGAACGCAGACCGGCCTCCACCACGACCGTCCCGCGGGACAGCGTCGCGATGAGCCGGTTCCGGCTCAGGAACCTCCAGCGCGTGGGTGCGCTGCCGGGTGGCACCTCACTGACGACCGCGCCGTCCTGGGCGATCCGGTCGAGCAGGCCCGTGTGGCCGACCGGGTAGGCACGGTCGATGCCGCCCGCCAGGACGGCGACCGTGACGCCACCGGCGACCAGCGCTCCCTCGTGCGCCGCCGCGTCGATGCCGTAGGCCGCCCCGGACACGACCGCGAACCCACGGTCGGCGAGCCCCGCGCCGAGCTCGCGGGCCACGTGCAGCCCGTAGCCGGTGGCGGCCCGGGCACCGACCAGGGCCACGCTGCGCTCGCCGACCTCGGCGAGGTCGGCAGGGCCCCGGACCCACAGGCACAGCGGCGGCACGAGGTCCTCGACACCCGGGGGCCACTCGTCGTCGCCGGGGACGAGCACGCGCGCACCGAGTGCCGCGAGGATGCGCGGCTCGCGGGACAGGTCGAGGTCGGCCATCCGCGGGTGCAGGCGACGGGCCAGCTCGCTCCCGGGTTCGAGCCCGTGCAGCGCCCCCAGCGCACCGCACGCCGTGACGAGCTGGGCGACGAGGGGGTCCTCGGGCTCCGCGAGCCGCGCCCAGGCGATCCGGGCGAGGCGCTCGTCCCCCACCTGCCGCTGCACCCGCTCGAGGTCCCGACGCACCTGAGTCGCGGAGACGTCAGGCGTCGACGCCGCCTCGCCGGCGCCACGGACGCCTGATGGACCGACGCCTGAGGGACCGGCGCCGTAAGGCCCCACGCCCGGGGGACCCACTCCGGAGGTCGTCCGTCCGGTCATGCCGCCACCGCCCCCTGGCTGCGGAACGTCAGCGCCTGGCCGAGGTCGTCCCGGCTCGGCCGGGCGCGACCGGCGAGGTCGGCCATCGTCCAGCCCACGCGCAGGACGCGGTCGTACCCGCGCAGGGTGAGACCGCCACGGTCCAGGGCACGGTCGAGGTCCACGGTCACCGATCCGGGCAGGCGCCACGGCACGCGGCGCAGCCTGGCGCCCGGCACGTGGCTGTTGAGTCGCCACGGCGTGGTGGCCCATCTCTCCGCCTGGGCCGCGCGAGCCTCCGCGACGCGCTCCGCCACGACGGCACTCGGCTCGCCCCCGCCCGTCACCAGCGACGACCGGGTGACTGCCGGCACCTCCACCTGGAGGTCGACCCGGTCGAGCAGAGGTCCGGACAGCCGCGCCAGGTAGCCGCGCTTGGCCTTCGGCGAGCACGAGCACCCCACCCCCTTGCCGAAGCCGAGCCCGCACGGGCACGGGTTCGCCGCCATCACCAGCTGGAAGCGGGCCGGGAACCGGACGGCCGACCGGGCCCTGGCGACGACGACGTGACCGGACTCCAGGGGCTGGCGCAGCGCCTGCAGCGCACCCACCTTGAACTCCGGCGCCTCGTCGAGGAAGAGCACTCCGTGATGGGCCTGGCTGATCGCCCCGGGGCGGACGACTCCGCTGCCGCCCCCGATCACCGCCGCCTGCGTGGCGCTGTGGTGCGGGGCGACGAACGGCGGCACGCCCGCCAGGTCGAGCTCGGCGGCCGTCACGCCGAGCAGCGACCGCACGGCGAGCACGTCGATGGACTGCTCACGGGTGAGCCTGGGCATGATCGTCACCAGTCGCTCGGCGAGCATGGTCTTGCCCGACCCTGGCGGTCCCAGCAGGAACAGGTGGTGGCCACCCGCCGCCGCGAGCTCGAGGGCGCGTCGCGGTTCCTCCTGCCCCACGACATCCGCGAGGTCGGGGGCCGCGGCACAGCCCACGGGCTCCTCCACGGCCGGGACCGGGACGCCGACGGGCAGGGGGTCCCCGGGCAGGCACGCGGCATACGCCCGCACCAGGTCCGCCAGGTGGTCGACGGCGTGCACCCGCACGTCGGGGACCAGCGCCGCCTCGGCGGCGTTCGCGACGGGCACCACGACGTCCCTGCACCCGGCGCGCGCCGCCGCCAGGACTGCCGGCAGCACCCCCCGGACAGGTCGCACGGCACCGTCGAGGCCGAGCTCGCCGAGGTGCACGACGGGCCGCACCACCTCCGCCGGCACCAGGCCGAGGGCCGCGGCCACGCTGACCGCGATGGGCAGGTCGAACCCGCTGCCGTTCTTGGGGATGGAGGCCGGCGACAGGTTCACCGTGATGCGGTCCTGCTGCAGCGACCGGCCGATGCTGGCCGCGGCGGCCTTGACCCTGCCCGGCGCCTGCGAGCAGGCCGTGTCGGGCAGTCCGCCGAGCATGAACGCGGGCAGCCCGCCGGACAGGTGCGCCTCGACCTCGACGACGGCACCCGCGAGGCCCTCGAGCGTCACCGAGCGGGTCGACCCGAACGTCATGACCCCACCCCCTCGAGGTGTCGCACGACGGCCGGCCCGGAGGCGGGCCGCACGATGCCGATGACGTCGATCCGCACGCGGTCGGCGTGCTCGTCGTGCACCTGCAGCCAGGCCGCCGCCAAGCGGCGCAGCCGCGCGGCCTTGCGCCGGTCGACCGCCTCCACCGGGGCGCCGAACCGCTGCGAGCGCCGCGTCTTCACCTCGCAGAAGACCAGGCAGTCGCCGTCCCGCGCCACGAGGTCGATCTCCCCGTGGGTGCACCGCCAGTTGCGGTCGACGACCGTGAAGCCGCGGTCGCCGAGGTACCGTGCCGCCAGCTGCTCTCCGTACCTGCCCAGAGCCCGTCTCGAGTCGTCCGCACCGTCCGTCATGCGGCCAGCGTCCTGCCCGCGGGGCGCGCCACGACAGGGCGACGTCGGGCCTTGTGGACGACGGCGCCGCGAGCGCCGACCTGTGGACGAAGCGGCTAGAAGCCCTCGCCCTTGGGGAGCTCGAGGTCGGACTTGGCCAGCTCCTCCACGTTGACGTCCTTGAACGTCACGACCCGCACCTGCTTGGCGAACCGGGCCGGCCGGTAGATGTCCCAGACCCAGGCGTCCTGCATGGTGACGTCGAAGTAGACCTCTCCCCCGTCGGACCGCACCTTCACGTCGACCGAGTTGCACAGGTAGAACCGGCGCTCGGTCTCGACCACGTGGCTGAACAGCCCCACGACGTCCCGGTACTCGCGGTAGAGCTGCAGCTCCATCTCGGACTCGTACTTCTCGAGGTCCTCGGCACTCATCTCGCGATCATCTCCGCGCTCGTCTCGGGGGTCGCCCCTGCGGTCGTCCCCACACCGGTCCCAGTGTCGTCCGCCGGCAGTCCCGCCGGTGCCGCACCCTCATTCTCGCCCGCCAGCCCCGGCAGCCGCCACGACCTGCGGTGCAGGTCGGTCGCACCGTGCGCCTCGAGCGCCGCGAGGTGCTCCGGCGCGGCATACCCCTTGTTCTCCTCCCACCCGTATGCCGGGTGCTCGGGGGCGGCGGCCACCATCAGGGCGTCGCGCTCCACCTTGGCCAGCACGGAGGCGGCGGCCACGGAGGAGCACTTGAGGTCGGCCTTGACCATCGTGGTCACGGGTGGGGTGGTCGGTCCCGCCTCGTCGGCGAAGGCGAACAGCCCCACCTCCTGCGGCGCGGTGAGCCAGTCGTGGTTGCCGTCGAGGATCACCAGGTCGGGCACGACGTCCACGGCGGACAGCGCCCGAAGCCCCGCGAGCCGCAGCGCGGCGATGATGCCGATCTCGTCGATCTCGGCCGGCGAGGCGTGGCCGACGGCGTACGCCAGGGCCCACCGCCGGATCCTCGGCACCATGGCGACGCGGGCGGAGGGGGTGAGCAGCTTGGAGTCCTTGACGCCCGTGGGCGCGCTGCGGCAGGTCTCGTCGACGAGGACCACGCCGACCGTGACCGGGCCGGCGAGGGCACCGCGTCCGACCTCGTCCATCCCGGCCAGCACGCGGTGTCCGTCGCGCTGGAGCTGACGCTCGACGCGCAGGCTCGGCTTGCGGCCGACGGCCCTGCCCGGAGCCGCGTCGCGGCGGGTGGGCGCGCCGCGGCGGGTGGGCGCCTCAGCCACCGGACCCACCGTCCACCGTCCCGCCGCCCGTCGTGGGCGCCGGCGTGTCCGTGCCGCCGCCGTCCGTGCCGCCGCCGTCCGTGCCCGTCGCGCCGTCCCCGGGCGTGCTGGCCCCGGGCGTGCTGGCCCCGTCGGACGCGGGGGACGGGACGTCCCGGAAGGTCGAGGAGGGGTTGGAGAGCCACCTGAGGTGGTCCAGCGGCCAGACCAGGGCCACCGCCCGACCCACGATGAGCCGCTCGTCGACCGAGCCGAGGCTGCCGTCGTCCGAGGGGGCGTCGTGGAACCGCGAGTCGGAGGAGCCGGAGCGGTTGTCGCCCATGACCCAGACGCGCCCGCGGGGCACCGTGATGTCGAAGTCCTGGTCGCTCGGGGCGACCCCCGGCTTGAGGTACGGCTCCTTGACCGGCTGGCCGTTGATCGTGATCCGGCCCCCGGCGTCACAGCACTTCACGTGGTCGCCGGGCAGGCCGATGACCCGCTTGATGAGGTGGTTCTCCGCGTCGTCGGGGAGCAGCCCGACGAACATCATGGCGTCGCGGACCACGGTCATGGCCGTGCCGTGCTCCTGCTGCACCGGCGCCTCCACCCAGTCGCCCGGGTCGCCGAAGACGATGATGTCCCCGCGGCGCAGGTCGAAGGGGCCCGGGGTGAGCTTGCTGACGATGACCCGGTCGTTGATGCGGAGGGTGTCCTCCATCGACCCCGAGGGGATGTAGAACGCCTGGAGCAGCCAGGTCTTGACGACGAAGGACAGCACCAGGGCCATGCCGACGACGATGACCAGCTCCTTGACCGCCGCACCGAGGACCGCCAGCCCGCCGGCCGGCGCGTCGGCATCCGCGCCGTCCCCACGCCCGTCGCGCCGGCCCCGGCGCGTCGGTCGGGTGGGCGCGTCGGCGGGGTCGCCCCCGTCGGGGTCCGTGTCCGAGACCCGGACCGGCTGGGTGTGTGCCGCCGGGAGCGTCTCGGTCGCGGGCGTCGCGGGCGCCGCGGGCGCGGGCTGTCGCGGGTTCCAGCGAGGGACCGACGACGAGCCGGCGACGTCGGGCGGGACGGCGGCGTCCCGGACCCCCCGCGAGGACGGCGGCTCGTCGGGGACGGAGGTCTCGGGCGCGAGCCACGGCGAGCCGGCCTGCGGCTCTCCGCCAGCCTGGGCGTCGGCGCGGCTCTCCCGCGCGTCGTGCCGCAGCCACGGCCCGGTGGTCTCGACCGCGTGGTCCTGGGGCAGCTGGTCGGTGGCGTCCCGCCCTGCCGCATCGCGGTCGGCGGTGGCCGGCTCGGTGGAGGGCTCCTCGGGCTCGCGGTCCCAGCCCAGCCAGCCGTCGCCCTGCCCCTGCCCGCCGTCGCGGGCGTTCACCGGGTGCTCCGGCGCGGGATGTCGGCGAGCTGGGGCGGCTCGGGGAACGTCCCGAGCCGCGAGAGCGGCCAGTACGTGGCCACGGCACGACCGATGACGTCGTCGGTGCGGACGGTGCCACCACCGGGGTCACCGAGGTGGGCGCGCGAGTCGGCGCTGTCGCCGCGGTGGTCGCCCATGACCCAGAGGCGCCCGGCCGGGACGGTGACGTCGAAGGTGAGCTCGCTGGGCTTGTCGCCGGGGTAGACGTACGGCTCGGTCACGGACACGCCGTTGACGGTGAGCCGGCCGTCGCTGTCACAGCACACGACGCGGTCCCCCGGCAGTCCCACGACGCGCTTGACGAAGTCCTGCTCCCCCACCTCGACGCCGACGAGCCGCGCCGCGGAGGCGAGGGTGCGCCCGATGGGACCGCTGTCCTGGTGCGGGGTCCGGTCGGCGGCCGCGAAGGTGGTCGTGCCGTCGAAGACCACGACGTCGCCGCGGTGCAGCGCGGTGCCGCCGACGAGCTTGTTGACCAGGATCCGGTCGCCCGGCTCGATGGTCGGCTCCATGGATCCCGACGGGACGTAGAACGACTGGACGAGGAAACCCCGGACCACGACCATCACCAGCAGGGCGATGCCGACGAGCAGCAGCCACGACGGCCCGCGCGCGTGCCGCTCGGTCTCGCGCCCGGACGGCGGCACTGACACCGCCGCCGCGTCAGACGGAGCTGACGCGGCGGCCGGGTCCTGCTGGAGTGGTTCCGGTTCGGGGTTCATCGCCTCCGGAGCCTAACCCCCGACGCTGTGCCCACTGACGGGGGACACGGGGTCGGGAGGGAGTGCGAGATCTCCGCGCCCTACTTGGCGGGCGTGGTCTCGCGCTTCTCCTTGATCTTGGCGGCCTTGCCGCGCAGGTCGCGCAGGTAGTACAGCTTGGCGCGACGGACGTCACCGCGGGTCACGACCTCGATCCGGTCGATGATCGGGGTGTGCAGCGGGAAGGTGCGCTCGACGCCGACGCCGAAGGAGACCTTGCGGACGGTGAAGGTCTCGCCCACGCCGCCACCGTGGCGGCGGATGACGACACCCTTGAAGACCTGGATGCGGGAGCGGGTGCCCTCGACGACCTTCACGTGGACGTTGACGGTGTCACCGGCGCGGAAGGCGGGGACGTCCTCGCGGAGCGAGGGCTTGTCGAGCTCGTCGAAACGCTGCATGGCGGATTCGCTTTCTTCTCGGCGCCACAGGTCGCCCAGGGTGGTCGGTGGTGCGTGGTGGTCGAAGTGCGTCCGGCGGTCGGAGGAGGCCACGTGTCGAGGCTTCGACACTCCCCCTGTGGCAGGGGCCGTGGTTCCGTGGACGCGAGGAGCCATTCTGCCACGGGCCGGGCCCCCGCTCGAAATCGGCGGGGACCCGGCCCGGGCAGCCGGCACGACGACGCGGTTCCCTCAGCGCGCGCCGGCCGCTGGGACGCCCGTCCTTCAGCCGCAGGCGGGGTCGAGCCGGTCCGCCCAGCGGCGCTCGACCGACGCGGCGGCGCGCAGCGTGGCGGCCAGCGACCGGCGCACGGGGCGGGCCGTCGGGACCGGGGCGGGGCGCCAGCCGTCGTCGACGACGGGCGAGCCCGGGAGGGCCGAGGTGGCCTCGAAGGCGCCGTGGCGGATGGTGGTGAGGGCGAGGTGCTCGCTCATGGGGGTCTCCTTCCGGGAGGTGGTGGTCAGGACGTGGCGGGTCCGGTGCTGGACCGCACCACGAGCTCGGTGCCGAGCACGACACGGCGCTCGGTGTAGTCGGGGTCGAGGAGCATGCGGCCGAGCAGCCGCCCCTTCTCGGCGATGGGCTGACGGACCGTGGTGAGGCCGGCCGCCGCGGCGGCGGGCACGTCGTCGAAGCCGGTCAGGGAGACGTCGCGCCCCACGCGCAGGCCCCGCTGGGTGATGGCGGCGGCGGCCCCGAGGGCGAGGACGTCGCTCGCGCACGCGATGGCCGTCGGCCGGTCGCGCCGGTCGAGGAGGAAGGCGGCCGCGGCCTGCCCCGACTCCAGGGCGTTGTGGCCGGCGAAGACGGGGGTGACGCGGACGTCCGGCCCGAGCTCCGCGCGCAGGCCGACGAGCCGGGCGCGGGAGTCGACGAACAGGTCCGGCTCGTCCTCGGGCCGCACGACGCGGGCCTGCCCGACCGGCTGCCGGCCGTCGACCACGACGCCCACCTCGCGGTGGCCGAGGTCGCGCAGGTGCCTGCCCAGCGAGCGGGCGGCCCCGTCCTCGTCGATGAGCACGTACCCCTGGCGGTCGTCGTCGATGTCGATCGTCGAGACGACCGGCAGGCCGCGGTCGTGGGCCACCTGCCGGGCCGGGTGGTCGGCGTCGACGCAGTACGCCACGACGCCGTCCACGACGGCCTGCCGCATGGCCTCCGCCGCCGGCTCGGCCTCCTCGGGCCGCCCCGGGTCGAAGTGCTCCAGCGGGATGAGCAGCAGGCCGGTGCGGTACTGCTCCGCGACCTCCGCGAGGCCGGCCAGCATGCCCACGGAGTAGGGGTCGGAGAACGCGTAGGACAGCTGCTCGGTGAAGAGCAGGCCGATCGCGCCGGCGCGCTGCGAGCGCAGGCTGCGGGCCGCGGGGTTCGGGCCCGGGTACCCCAGCCGCTTGGCCGTCTCGATGACCCGCCCGCGCACCTCGGCGGAGAGCTGGTCGGGGCGGTTGTACGCGTTCGAGACGGTGGACACCGAGACCCCGGCCTGCTCGGCCACCGTCCTGAGGGTCACCCGGCCCATCGCCCCTCCTCTGCATCGTTCTACTAAATCGATCGAGTAAAACGATACAGAAGACCCCGGGGGCGACACAAGTCCCTTCCCCGGGTGGCGGCCCCGGTGTCCGCGCGGGGGCGAGGCCTCCCCCGGCATACGGTGACCCGGTGAGCATCAACCCCGGCTGGCCCGTGGCCCTGGCCCTCGTCCTGCTCCTGGCCCTCACGCTCGCGGCGCACCGCGTGAGCCGCTACGGCCTCGAGCGCCCGGTCGTCGTGGCGGCACTGCGGGCCGTGGCCCAGCTGGCGGTGGCCGCCCTGCTGATCGCCTCGGTCGTGCGCAGCCTGGCGCTGTCGGCCGCCCTGCTCGTGGTGATGTTCGCGATCGGCGTGCTCACCACCACCCGCCGGGTCGGGGCTCCCGGCGCCTGGCCCTGGGCCGCGGCCGCCATGGCCGCAGGGGTGGTCCCGGTGCTGGTGGTGGTGCTCGCGACCGGCACCATCCCGGCCGAGGGTATCGCCGTGATCCCCGTCGGCGGCATCATCGTCGGCAACGCGATGACGGCCCACACCCTGCTGGGCCGGCGGACCTTCGCGGCGCTGGAGGAGGAGCACCCCCAGTACGAGGCCTGCCTGAGCCTGGGCATGCTGCCCAGCCAGGCCATCGAGGAGATCGTGCACCGGCGGGCCCCCGAGGCCCTGCTCCCCGGTCTGGACCAGGTCAAGACGACCGGTGTGGTGACCCTGCCCGGCGCGTTCATCGGCGTCATGCTCGGCGGCGGCTCGCCCGTGCAGGCCGCGACGGCCCAGGTGCTGGTGCTGTTCGGGATCATGGCCGCCCAGACGGTGACCGTGGGCGTGGGCGAGCGGCTCATCGCCGCCCGGAGGCTGCTGTCCCCCGCCCTGGCCGGGCGGCTCGTCGACTGATATGTAGTCGCATCCTGTCAAGTGGGCAGGGGGCGCCGCCGTCTGGGTTGTCGGCGGCGCCTCTGCGTTCACGCGGGTTGGGTGTCCGGGGCGGCGTGTCAGGTCGACGCGCGGTCAGTCTGATATTCGCGGGTTGGGTACCGCAGGGCGGTGTTTCGGCTGGGGCCTT
>NZ_BAAGYN010000013.1:0-87141 GCF_054779295.1 Phycicoccus ginsengisoli | reverse complement strand
GTGGGTTGGCGGACCTGGCGAGCACGTATGCGGTGGCGGCGCCGGACCTGGTGCGGGCGGCGACGAACCTGATCACGACGAACACGACGATCGTGACGAGGAAGGACCAGCTGGCGGGGTTCCTGGCGGGGACGGCGGGGTTCGCGAACACGACGGCGGACTTCCTGGACGCCAACGGTGAGCGGATCATCCGGGTCGGTCAGGTCGGCCGGCCCACGATGGCGGTGTTCGCCAGGTACGCCCCGCAGTACCCCTGCTTCACCCAGGCCCTCGTCGACTGGCAGCCCCGCATCGACGACGCCTTCCGCGACCGGAGGTTCCACATCACCGTCGAGGCGAGCACGTCCCAACGGCCGGGCTACGTGCCGGGTGAGGAGCCCCGCTGGCGCGAGCACCGGCCGGCCGCGTGCAACCTGCTGCCCAACCCCCGCGACCGGTTCGGCCACCCGACCAGCCAGGCGTACCCCGTGCCGGGCAAGAAGTTCGACGACGGCACCCACAACGTCGGCGGCTACAGCTCCGACCCGTCCTACTCGGCGCTGCCGCAGATGTTCGCCGGTGCCGCAGGGGCCGCGATCCCCGACCCCGACGCCGGGCTGGCCGGCACGACCCAGGAGCAGCGCCTCGTCTCGGCACTCCTGCACCCGCAGGCGCCGGCCCCCTCGGCCATCACCACCCTGCTGGCCGGACCGATGCTGCGCGGCAGCACCGTCGAGCAGCGTTAGCGGCAGCCGGTTGCGGACCAGGGCTGCCGGGACGTCCGCGCACGGACGGTGGTCGTAGGGGGCGGCCTCAGCGGCCCGCGGGCTGCGGGAGCAACGACGCGAGCCCGCCCCACAACGCCGTCACGACGAGGTCCGTCGCCTCGGACGGCGTCGTCCCGGGCCGGCGGGTGCGCCACACCGCCACCCGCTCGCACGCGCCGACGACCACCTCGGCATACCCCTGCAACAGCTCGAGCGGCAGCTCGTCGAGCCCGGGCGCGGACGCCAGCGTGCGGGCGATCGCCTCGGACTGCTGCTCGCGGATGCTCTCGATGAGCGGGCTGGCCTGGCTCGCCATGGCGCCCTCCTGCTGGATCAGCGCGAAGGCGGTGGCGTGCTCGTCGATGAACTCGAAGAAGGCCAGGACACCCGCCCGGAAGACGTCGACCAGCTCGGCCCCCGGCCCGGTCGCCTCCCACGCCGCCTCGGTCACCGCCCGCAGCTGCGTGCGGGCCTCGACGATGCACGCGGACAGCAGGCCCTCCTTGGACCCGAAGTACTCGTAGATGAGCGGCTTGGTCACGCCGACCCGCTCGGCGACGTCCTCCATGGTGGTGGCCTGGTAGCCGCGCTCGGCGAACACCTGCTCGGCGACGACGAGGATCTGCGCCTCCCGCTCGGCGCGCGGCATCCGACGTCGGGTCGGGCGGTCGGACGGCGTCGGGCTCACACGGCGATCCTAGCGGCCTCCCGTCGCTAACTTACCCATGGTAAGTTGACCCGCATGTCCGTCCCCCACCACCACGTGGCGATCGTCGGCACCGGCTTCTCCGGCCTCGGCATGGCGATCCGGCTGGCCGAGCGCGGCGAGCACGACTACGTCGTCCTGGAGAAGGCGTCCGACGTCGGCGGCACCTGGCGCGACAACCGCTACCCGGGCTGCGCGTGCGACGTGCCGTCCCGCCTCTACTCGTTCTCCTTCGAGCAGAACCCGTCCTGGTCGAGGGACTACGCCACCGCCGGCGAGATCTGGGCCTACCTGCGCGGCGTCGCCGACCGGTATGCCGTGCGCGAACGCACCGTCTTCGCCGCCGACCTGCGGGTGGCCGAGTACGACGAGCAGGCCCGGCGCTGGTGCCTCACCGCCACAGACGGCCGGCAGTGGACCGCCGACGCGCTGGTCCTCGGGGTCGGCGCCCTGCACGAGCCGCGGGTGCCGGACGTGCCCGGCCTCGAGGCGTTCCCCGGCCCGGTCCTGCACACCGCCGACTGGCCGGAGCAGGACGGCCTGGACGGCCGGCGGGTGGCCCTCGTCGGCACCGGGGCCAGCTCGGTGCAGCTGCTGCCCGAGCTCGCCCCCCGCGCGGCGCACACCACGGTCTTCCAGCGCACGCCGGCGTGGACCCTGCCCAAGAAGGACCGGGCCTGGAGCCCACGCCGCCAGCGGCTGTTCCGGCGGTTCCCGGCCCTGCAGCGCGCGGTCCGCTGGCGCACCTACTGGGAGCTCGAGGCCCGGGCGCCGCTGTTCGTGCGGTTCCCGGCGATCGCCCGGCTCGTCGAGGGGCTGGCCCGGCGCGAGCTGCGGCGGGCGGTCGACGACCCTCGGGTGCGCGACCAGCTGACCCCGCGGTACCGCATCGGCTGCAAGCGGATCCTGCTCTCGAGCGACTACTGGCCGACCTTCAACCGTCCCGACGTCTCGCTGGTGACGGCCGGGATCGCCGCGGTCGAGGACGGCGCGGTCGTCGCGGCGGACGGGTCGCGGCACGAGGTCGACGCCATCGTGCTCGGCACCGGCTTCGACGTCCGCGGCAGCTACGAGCGGATCGAGATCCGCGGGCTCGGTGGCCGGACCCTCGGCGAGGCCTGGGCCGACGGCATGCGCACCCACCTCGGGGTCACCGTGGCCGGGTTCCCCGAGCTCTACGTGCTGCTCGGCCCCAACACGGGCCTGGGCCACAACTCGGTGGTGCTCATGATCGAGCTGGCCACGCGCTACGTCCTGGACTCGCTCGATCGCGCCCGCACCGCGGGCCCAGCCGTCACCACGCCTGCCGCCCAGGAGGCGTTCGGCCGGGAGGTGGCCGTCCGGTCCCGCCACACGGTCTGGACCACCGGCTGCCACAGCTGGTACCTCGACGAGCGCGGCAACAACTGGACGCTGTGGCCCGGGTCGACCGTGTCGTACTGGTGGCGCACCCGCCGTCGCCGCGACGAGGACTTCGTCCCGCTGTCCACCCTCACGACGACGGAGGCGAACCGTGTTCTCTCGCAGTGACTTCAACCCGCAGGTGTCCATCGTGACCGGCGCCGGGTCCGGTATCGGCCTGGCGATCGCGGCGGAGCTCGTCGCCCGGGGCGGCACCGTCGTCCTCGCCGACATCGACCTCGGCAAGGCGCAGGCCGCCGCCTCCCGGCTCGGCCCGTCGGCCACCGCCGAGGCCCTCGACGTCGCCGACGCGGCCGCCGTCACGGCGCTCGTCGACGCGGTGGTCGAGCAGCACGGCCGGCTCGACGTCATGGTCAACAACGCCGGTGTCGCCATCGGCGGCCTGCTCGAGGAGCTCGACGAGCGCCACTGGGCCAAGGCCCTCGACGTCAACCTGCGCGGCGTCATCCACGGCGTCACCGCGGCCTACCCGCACCTGCGCCGGCAGGGGAGCGGACACATCCTCAACACGGCCTCCCTCGCCGGTCTCATCCCGGCGCCGGCGATGCTGCCCTACACGACGACCAAGCACGCCGTCGTCGGCCTCTCGACGGCGCTGCGCGCCGAGGCCGCCAGCCAGGGGGTGCGGGTGAGCGTGCTGTGCCCCGGCTTCGTCGACACCCCGCTGCTCGACGAGGTGTATGCCGCGCCGCCCAGCTTCGGAGGCGACAGCGTCCGGGCCCGGGTGCGCCTGATGCAACCGTCGTTCCTGACGCCGGAGGTGGTGGCCCGCAGGGCCGTCGACGGCCTCGCCGCGAACAAGGCCGTCATCCCCGTGGGCGTCCTGGCGCACCTCACCTGGCGCACGCTGCGCTACCTGCCGCCGGTGGCCCGCGGGGTGATCCAGGTGCAGGCGACCGGACACCGCCGGCTCAACGAGCGCGCGGCACGCAGGGCGGCCACGTCCGCCTGAGCAGCGGCCAGGGGCCGCCGTGACCGGGCGGCCCCGGCCCACCGGCCCTGCGGCCCCGGCATACTGGGCGCGCCCCCGTGGCCCAACTGGCAGAGGCAGGCGACTTAAAATCGCTCCGGGTGCGGGTTCGACTCCCGTCGGGGGCACCAGCTCGGCCGCCCGGCGGACCGCCTCAGTCGAGCGAGCAGCGGACCGCCCGGGCCTGCGTCAGGGCCGCCTCGAAGGCCGAGAGCTGGCGCTGTCCCGTCTGCCAGTTCCTGCGCCACATCGACGTCGCCTGGGCCGGGGTGATGTCGCCCATGCGCAGCATCTCCATGTCGTGGATGTGGTGCTGCCACGTCGTCACGGCCGCGTCCGCCTTCGTCAGGGCGGACGACCCGCGGGACACGAAGGCAACGCACTGGTTGAGCTGGTTGACCGGTCCGTACGGGAGGGTGTCGGCCAGGGCGGGGTCGAGCCCCTGGCACCGGGTGCCGTCCAGCGACTGGTGGGACCGCCGGTACTCCGCGGCGTTCTGGGCGGCGCCGATCCGCGTCTCGTCCCAGAACTGGGTGGCGACCGCGTAGCTGATCTTCCCCGCGACCAGCAGGTTCATGGCGTCGATGTGCTTGTCGAACTGGGACAGGGAGACGTCGGCGGCGCCGAGCGAGGCCTGCACCCGCAGGGAGTCCAGCCGGCAGGACGCCATGGCCTCCCCGAGGGGCGTGCCCGCGGCCGTGTCCGAGCCGGAGACGTCCCCGCCGCCGGAGGTGGAGGAGGGGGTGGTCCGCGGGGTGGCCGCGGTCGAGGTCCGGGCGGTCGTGGCGCGCACGGCGGCGGTGGGCGCGCGCGACAGTGCCAGGCCGGGAGGCGTCGTCGTGATCGCCCGGGCCGATGCCTGGGGGTCGTCGGTGGAGCCGGCGACCCGGGTGAGCAGGAGGTAGGGCCCCGCGAGGGCCAGCAGGCAGCCGAGGACGAGCGCGGTCACCCGCCAGCGCAGACGCGAGTCGCCCACACCCGTACCTCCGGCCATGGCGTTCCTCCCCTGTGGTGAGCCCCGGTTGCGCACGAGTATCGGCGCGTGCCGGAGCCGGGGCTTCCCCCCGGAGGATCAGGCGGAATACGCACAAAGGTGGAGGAGTCCGTCCCCTCTGTCCACAGGCTGCGCGGGCTCACGGGAACGCACGCGACGGGTCGCACGTACTCTGAGCAGTGAGCGGTCGACCGCAGGACCGCCCCCCGCCCCCCGAGGAGACGAACGATGGCCAGCAACCCGGTGTTCGACCGGATCGACAAGGAGTCCCGCCGGGGCTACGCCGGTTTCGGACGCAGCCCGCAGCAGCCCACTGCGGGCTGGGGTGCGAACGACGCGATGTCGCAGCGCCAGCTCGAGGACCTCTACAACGGCCCGTCGGCGGGTCCGGTCCAGACCGGCCGCGTCACGATGGACGACGTCGTCATGAAGACGGCGAGCCTGCTGGCCATCGTGCTGGTCTTCGGCGCCGTGGGCTGGGTGCTGTCCCCGACCTACGGCATCGCGATCTGGGGCGTCGGCGTGGTGGCGACCCTGGTCCTCGGCCTCGTCATCGCGTTCAAGAAGACCATCAGCGTCCCGCTCATCGTCGCGTATGCCGCGTTCGAGGGGCTGTTCGTCGGCGCGATCAGCGAGTCCTACAGCGTGG
Source organism: Phycicoccus ginsengisoli (assembly GCF_054779295.1). Classification (NCBI taxonomy): domain Bacteria; kingdom Bacillati; phylum Actinomycetota; class Actinomycetes; order Micrococcales; family Intrasporangiaceae; genus Phycicoccus; species Phycicoccus ginsengisoli. Next base: position 81,654 of record NZ_BAAGYN010000013.1, on the reverse strand, counting down.
CGTTCCGCCAGCCCGGCCAGGAGACCGCCTTCCAGGGCATCGTCCCGCAGGCCGTCATGGGCACGCTCGCGGTCTTCGTCGGGATGCTCATCGCCTACAAGACCGGCCTGATCAAGGTCACCGAGAAGTTCCGTCGCATGGTGGTCATGGCGGTCATCGGGTACGCCCTCTTCGCGCTGGTGAACCTGGTCTACTCCCTGGTCGCGAACCAGGCGTTCGGGCTCGGTGGCACGGGGATGCTCGGGTTCGGCATCTCGATCTTCGCGATCGGCCTGGCCTCGCTGATGCTTGCGGTCGACTTCGATTCGATCGACCGGGCGATCGCCGCCGGCGCCCCGCAGAAGTACTCGTGGCTGCTGGCGCACGGGCTCGTCGTCACGCTGGTCTGGCTGTACCTCGAGATCCTGCGCCTGCTCGGCCGCATGCGCAGCAACTGACGACCCGGCTGGCTACCCCCGTGCCGCCCCGGTCGCCGGTGCCGCTGGAGGTGTCGACCGAGCTCGAGCGCGTGGCCCGGCGGTGGCGTGAGCTGCCGCTGGACCGCGCGCTCGCATGCGTCCCCGCGGTGCGCGCCCTGGTCGACGACCTCGCCGCCGCCGACCACGCCGCCGACCACCGGCCCGACGCGACCGTGCCGTACCTGGGCCCGGCGGTCCTGCTGGACCAGCTCACCGTCCTGGTGTTCGACGCCTGCGCGGCGGGGCGGGGCGACGGGCTCGAGAGGGGCCTCGCCGACCTGCGCCGCGCGCTGGTCTGAGGCGCGCACGCGGCATACCTGCCACCACGCCGAGAGGGTGCCGAACGGCTCCCCGGACTCCCGGGAGCAGCCGTTCGACACCCTCTCGCACGCGTGGGGGCCATCGCGTCCACGCGACGGCCCCTGCGGGTCAGCTCAGGCGCTCGTAGATGATCGCCATGCCCTGGCCGCCGCCGACGCACATCGTCTCGAGGCCGAGCTGGCCGTCGCGCGCCGCGAGGCCGTTGAGCAGGGTCGTCGTGATCCGCGCACCGGTCGAGCCGAACGGGTGGCCGAGGGCGATGGCGCCGCCGTGGACGTTCAGCTTGTCCAGGTCCATGCCGAGGTCGTCGGCGCTGGGCAGCACCTGCGCGGCGAACGCCTCGTTGATCTCGTAGAGGTCCATGTCGCCGATCGTCATGCCGGCCCGGGCCAGCGCCTGCCGCGACGCCTCGACCGGGCCGAGGCCCATGATCTCGGGCGACAGGCCGGAGACACCGGTTGCGACGACGCGGGCCAGCGGCGTCAGCCCGAGCTCCTTGGCCTTGGTGTCGCTCATGACGACCACCGCCGCGGCGCCGTCATTGAGCGGGCAGCAGTTGCCGGCGGTGATGGTGCCCTGCTCGCGGAAGACCGGCTGCAGCTGGGAGACGCCCTCGAGGGTGACGCCGGCACGGGGGCCGTCGTCCCTGCTCACGACCGTGCCGTCCGGCAGCGTGACCGGGGTGATCTCGCGGTCGAAGAACCCGTCGGCGATGGCCTTCTCGGCGCGGTTCTGGCTCGTCACGCCCCACTCGTCCTGGCGCTGGCGCGAGATCCCGCGCAGGGTCGCGACGTTCTCCGCGGTCTGCCCCATCGACAGGTAGACGTCGGGCAGCAGCCCCTGCTTGCGCGGGTCGGTCCAGGTCTCGTTGGTCTTCGCCATCTGCTCCGAGCGCGCCTGGGCGTCGGCGAAGAGCGGGTTCTGGTCGTCCCCGGTCGAGCCACCCGCCCCGGCCCAGTTCGTGTACTGCGACACGCACTCGACGCCGCCGCTGAGGAAGACGTCGCCCTCGCCGGCCTTGATCGCGTGGTACGCCATGCGGGTCGTCTGCACCGACGAGGCGCAGAACCGGTTCACGGTGGCGCCGGGCAGGTGGTCGTGCCCGGCGAGGACGGCGACGACCCGGGCCATGTTCGAGCCGTGGCGGCCCGACGGCTCGGCGCAGCCCCAGTAGAGGTCCTCGACCAGGGCCGGGTCGAGCCCGGGGACCTTGTCGAGGGCAGCCCGGATCACCTGCACGGACAGGTCGTCGGGTCGCATCTCCTTGAGCGAGCCCTTGAACGCGCGCCCGATGGGCGTCCGGGCGGTGGAGACGATGACGGCTTCGGTCACGGGGTTCCTCCTCGTCGAGGGCCGCGCGATAAGCGGCCGCTTAGTCCGTGTCGATGGTATGCCGTGGAGCCGGGCCGGGGGATGTGGGCTTGCTCTCGCCCCTGGTCGCCCCGGGTGTGTCCTGCACCCGGTCGTCCCGGACCCGGTCGTCCCGCACCCCGTCGTCCCGCACCCGGTCGTCCCGCACCCGGTCCTCCCTCGCCGGGTCGTCGGCGCCCCGGGTCTGCTCGCCGTCGCCGGTCACGGCCTCGGCATGAGCAGGCGTGCCACCCCGGGGGCGGCGCAGCAGCATCGCCCAGCGTCCGCGGGGCCCGCGACTCTGGCCGCCCACGTCGGTCGCGCTGACCTCGGTGCCCGGGTCCATCACGGCGTACTTGGCCGCCACGGCGACCGGGCCCACGCCCTCGCCTCGGCGGGTGTCCGGGGCACGAACCTCGCTGGTGTCGCCGGACCACACGCCGAGCGCGGCATACACGCTGGGCAGGAGCGCGGCAGCAGCCCGCGCGTACCCGGTGGGGGAGGGGTGGAAGCGGTCCTCGCTGAACATCTCGTGCGGCCGCTCGGAGAACTCCGGGCCGAGCAGGTCGCCGAGGGAGACCGTGCGGCCGCCGGCCTCGACGACGGCGACCGTCTGTGCCGCGGCCATGTCGCGGGAGTAGCGCCGGCCGAGCAGCCGCAGCGGCTGCGGGATGGGCTGGATCGTGCCGAGGTCGGGGCAGGTGCCGACGACGACCTCCGTGCCCAGCTCGCGCAGGGCCCGGACCGTCTGCTCGAGGTGGCGCACGGCCACGGTCTTGTCGATCCGGTGGGTCACGTCGTTGGCGCCCACCATGATGACCGCCAGCTGGGGGCGCGGGACCATGTCCAGGGCGTTGGCGAGCTGGAGCTCGAGGGCCGAGGACTCCGCGCCGATGACCGCGGTGTTGGTGAGCCGGACCGGTCGGCCGGTGAGCGCGCTGACGCCCGTGCTGATGATCGCGCCCACGGTCTGGTGCGGGTGCTCGCAGCCCATCCCGGCCGCCGAGCTGTCGCCGAGCACGACGATGTCGACGGGGTCACCCGGGCCGGAGCCGTAGACGCCGTTGTCGTCCGGGGCGCCGTCGAACGGCTGGCCGACGATCCGGCGCGCCATCATGGCCTCGACCTTGAGGACGCCGTAGCCCAGGGCACCGACGACGCCGATCCCCGCTGCCAGCCCGCCGCCCCCGTAGGCGGCGGTCGCCGCGATCCTGCGCGCGCGTCGAGCCCGACCCATCGGCACACCCCTCTCGTCGCTGGTCCCATCGACGGTAACGGTCGAGGTCGTCATCGTTGTCTCCACCCCCGTCCTCGATGCTTCGATGGTGCGCCGCCGTGGGCTGCACCGGCCTCCGTCAAGTGGTGTACGCCCCCGCGTTCTGCTCAGAGCAGCGTCTGCTGGCCGCGGGAGTCGGGGGCCGCCACCGTGGGCGGATGACCAGTCCCACACCCGTGACCCTGCGCATGGGCGAGCTCGTGGCGAGCCGCCTGCTCGACCAGCGGATCCTGCTCCTCGACGGCGAGCTCGACGACCGGGGCGGCACCCGGCTGTGCGCCTCCCTGTTCCTGCTCGCCGCCCAGGACCCCCGCGCCGACATCAGCCTCTGGATCAACTCCCCGGTGGCTCCGTGCCGGCCATGCTCGCCATCGGCGACGCCATGCGGCTGGTTCCGAACGACGTGTCGACGCTCGCCCTGGGGCTGGCGTGCAGCGCCGGTCAGTTCCTGCTCACGGCGGGCACCCGGGGCAAGCGGTACGCCCTCCCGCACTCACGGATCCTGATGCACCAGGGGTCGGCCGGGATCGGTGGCACGGCGGTGGACATCGAGCTGCAGGCCAACGACCTGCGCCAGACCCTCGAGACCGTGCTGGGGCTGATCGCCGAGAACACGGGGCAGCCGGTGGAGCGGGTGCGGGAGGACTCCGCGCGCGACCGGTGGTACTCGGCCGAGGAGGCCCTCGAGTACGGCTTCATCGACGGGATCATCGACAGCCTCGACAGCGTGCGGCCGCAACGACGCTCGCCGGCCGGGCTGGGGGTGGGGCGGTGAGCAGCTACCTCGTCCCGAACGTCGTGCGCACCGACCCGCGCGGCGACCGGGTCCTCGACGTCTACAGCCACCTGCTCGGGGAGCGGATCGTCTACCTCGGCACCGAGATCGACGACGGCGTCTCGAACACCCTCATCGCCCAGATCCTGCACCTGGAGTCCGAGAACCCCGAGCAGCCGATCCGGCTATACGTCAACAGCCCGGGCGGGTCGCTCACGGCGACGTTCGCGGTGTACGACGCGATGCAGTTCGTGCGCGCGCCGGTGGAGACGACCTGCATCGGGCAGGCGTGCGCGACCGCCGCGATCCTGCTGGCGGCGGGCGACCCCGGGCGGCGCAGCATCCTGCCCCACGCCCGGGTGCTGCTCCACCAGCCGTCGGGCAGCAGCCGGGGCGCGATCCCGGACCTCATCCTCGAGGCGGACGAGGTGATCCGGCTGCGCGCCGAGGCCGAGCGGGTCCTCGCCCGGCACACCGGTCACCCGGTCGAGCAGCTGCGCGCCGACACCGACCGGGACCGGATCTTCACGCCGGAGCAGGCCGTGGCGTACGGCCTCGTCGACCAGCTCGTCGCCTACCGCAAGGACCTGCGCGAGCCCCCGGAGGTGTCCGTGGCCCGCCGCAGGGAGGCTCGCGCTCAGGCGGCGAGCAGCACCTCCGTGGCGGCGCCCCAGCAGGACGGACCCACCGAGACCGTCGTCGACGACGTGACCGGCCACGCGAGGCGGTGACGCAGGTCGGTCGCCGCGAGCGAGGTGACGTCGACGACCCCGGCGCCCGCCGCCAGCATCTCCGACGAGGGGTCCTTGAGGCCGCGCTCGATCTCGGAGAGGTACTGCGGTGAGATGCCGGCCGCTGCCGCGACCTCCGCCAGCGTGAGCCGGCGCCGCAGCCTCATCCGGCGCAGCCGGGCCCCCACCGCCTCGCGCCACAGCGGCTCCGGGCCGCTGCCCCGGGTGGGGCCGACGACTCGCGGCGTGGACCGTTCCATGTCCCGAACGCTAGGGCGGCCGGGAGCCTGGCGGGACCCGGGTTCGCTCTCGGCGCAACGGCCTCGGGCCCACCCCGCAACGGCCTCGGGCCCACCCCGCGACCACCTCGGGCGACCGGCACGGGCGACCTGCGCGGCGACCCGCCTGGCTCGGCGCGAAGGAGCAGCCCGGCCGCCGAAGCGTGGCGGGAGGCCGTCCAGCATCTGAGAGGATGGCCGGGTGAAGTACGCAGAGCACATCGCCGACCTCGTCGGGAACACGCCCCTCGTCAAGCTCAACACCGTCACCGAGGGGATCGCCGCGACGGTCCTCGCCAAGGTGGAGTACCTGAACCCGGGCGGCTCGGTGAAGGACCGCATCGCGCTCAAGATGGTCGAGGCCGCGGAGGCGTCGGGCGAGCTCAAGCCGGGCGGCACCATCGTCGAGCCGACCTCGGGCAACACCGGCGTGGGTCTGGCCCTGGTCGCCCAGCGGCGCGGGTACCAGTGCGTCTTCGTCTGCCCCGACAAGGTGAGCAAGGACAAGCGCGACGTGCTCAAGGCGTACGGCGCCGAGGTCGTCGTCTGCCCGACTGCGGTCGCCCCCGACCACCCCGACTCGTACTACTCGGTGTCCGACCGGCTGGTCCGCGAGATCGACGGTGCCTGGAAGCCGAACCAGTACGCCAACCAGAACGGCCCGGCCTCGCACTACGAGTCCACCGGCCCGGAGATCTGGGCCGACACCGACGGCCGGGTCACCCACTTCGTCGCCGGCGTCGGCACCGGCGGCACCATCACGGGCACGGGTCGCTACCTGCGGGACGTCTCCGCCGACCGCGAGGGCGGTCGCGTGCAGATCATCGGCGCCGACCCGGAGGGCTCGGTCTACTCCGGCGGCACCGGTCGCCCGTACCTCGTCGAGGGCGTCGGCGAGGACTTCTGGCCGAGCGCCTACGACCCGGCCGTCGTCGACGACGTGATCGCGGTGAGCGACGCGGACTCGTTCGCGATGACCCGCCGGCTGGCCAAGGAGGAGGGCCTGCTCGTCGGCGGCTCCTGCGGCATGGCCGTCGTCGCCGCCCTGCGCGCGGCCAAGGACCTGCCGGCTGACGCCGTCGTCGTCGTGCTGCTGCCGGACAGCGGTCGCGGCTACATGAGCAAGATCTTCAACGACGAGTGGATGAGCTCCTACGGCTTCATGCACTCCCAGACCGAGACGACGGTCGGCGAGGTGCTGCACAAGAAGGCCGGCGACCTGCCGGCCCTCGTGCACACGCACCCGACCGAGACCGTGCGCGACGCCATCGAGATCCTGCACGAGTACTCGGTGTCGCAGATGCCCGTCGTCAAGGCCGAGCCACCGGTCATGGCCGGCGAGGTCGCCGGCTCGGTGAGCGAGCGGGCGCTGCTCGAGGCGCTGTTCAACGGCACCGCCCACCTCACCGACCCGGTCGGGAAGCACATGGAGCAGTCGCTGCCGCTCGTGGGTGCGGGCGAGCCGGTCGGCGCCGCTCGCGCCGAGCTCGAGAAGCACGACGCGATCATGGTCGTCGAGGACGGCAAGCCGGTCGGGGTCCTCACCCGCGCCGACTTGCTCATCGCCCTCGTCGACTGAGCTGCGCCTGACGCGCTACCGCAGCCGCCGCGCCATGTCCGGGCGCGGCGGCTGCGCCGCGTCCGGGTGCAGGACCGCCGCCAGCGCCTCCACCCCGTCGACGAGGCGGGGGCCGGGGCGGGCGAACGACGCGTTCGCGTCCACCGCCCAGACCGGTATGCCGTCGGGCAGCTCGCCGGCGTCGAGCGCCGCGCGGGCGAGGGCCGCGGACCCCTCCAGGTCGTAGCCGCACGGCGCGCACACGACGACCTCGGGCGCGCTCGCGCGCACGTCGCCCCACGTCACGCGGACCGACTTCTCCCGGGCCGAGCCGAGTGCGCTCACGGCGCCGGCGGCCTCCACCATCTCCGGCACCCAGTGGCCCGGCGCGAACGGCGGGTCGGTCCACTCCAGGACCAGGGCTCTCGGGCGGCGCCGGCCGCGCACGCGCTGCTCCACGGCATACAGGCGCTCGCGCAGGCCGGCCACGAGGGAGGCGGCCTCGTCCTCGCGACCGGTGGCGACGCCGAGCGTGACGACGGAGGCGAGGACCTCCTCGAGGCTGTGCGGGTCGATGGTGAGGACCTCGGCGGTGCAGCCGAGGTGGGCGAGGGCGTCGTCGACCTTGGAGACGTCGACGGCGCACACGGCGCACAGGTCCTGCGTGACGACGAGGTCCGCGTCGAGGTCGGCCAGGGCCCCGGCGTCGAGGTGGTAGAGGTCCTCGCCGGCAGCCATCGCGCGGGTGACGAACGCGTCGATCTCGGCCGACGACAGGCCGTCCGGGATCGCGGTGGTCGAGACGATCCGGCGCTCACGGGCCTGCGCCGGGGTGTCGCACTCGAAGGTCACGCCGACGACGTCGTCGCCCGCGCCGATCGCGAAGAGGATCTCGGTGGTCGAGGGCAGCAGGGAGACGATCCGCACCCCGGCGACCCTACGCGCCCGCGTCGAGGAGTCGGGACATGCCGGGGTCGCGCGGCGGCTGTCGGCAAGTCCTGGCCCCTCGACCGGCGGCGCAGGACCTCGGGGACGCACTCCGCCCCCGGGTTAGGGTCGAGGGGTGGACCCCTGGGAGTCGCCGGTGGAGCGCGCGATCCGCGAGGCGCAGGAGCGCGGCGAGTTCGACAACCTGCCCGGCGCCGGGAAGCCGTTGCGCGGGATCGGGGCCTCCGACGTCGACGACCCCGACTGGTGGGTCAAGGGGCTGGTGCAGCGCGAGCAGCTGGACATGACCGGGGCGATGCCGCCCGCGATCGCGCTGCGCAAGGAGCGGCAGACCTTCCCGGAGTCGCTGCTCGACCTGCGCACGGAGGAGTCGGTCCGTGCCGTCCTCGAGGACTTCAACCGGCGGGTCAGGCTCGACCGGCTGCGTCCGGCCGTGGGGGCGATGCCGCCCCTGATCGCGCCGACCGTCGACGTCGAGGACATGGTCGGGCAGTGGCGGCGGCTGCGCGACGAGCGCGCGGAGCAGGCGCGGGTGGAGCGCGCCCGGGCAGCCGCCGAGGCGCAGGGAGCCGCCGCCGCGGCGCAGGCGCGGAGCGGCGGCCGGGTCCGGTCGTGGGTCCGCGGCCTCCTGGGGCGCGGCTGAGCGGGCCGCAGGCCGGGGGGCGATTCGTGCCGGTTCGGTCACCGGTCGCCCCGCCACCACGCGATCGGGGGCGTCACGCGCCGGTTCCGGCACGAGTCGCCCCCCGAGCGGGCGCGTCAGGCGCCGGAGTCGTTGGTGCGCAGCACGCTCTCCTGGGAGGGCAGCTGGTCCTGCTTCACGATGCCCACCGGGCAGGTCATGCCCTTGAACCCGTGGTTGCAGTAGCCCCCGGGGTTCTTGAAGAGGTACTGCTGGTGGTAGTCCTCGGCGTAGTAGAACGGCCCCGCGTCGTCGGCCGAGCGGACCTCGGTGGTGATGGCGCCGTACCCGTGCTCGGTCAGCACCTTCTGGAACGACTCCTTCGTGGCCTCGGCGGCGATGCGCTGGCTCTCGGTGGTCCAGTAGATGGCCGACCGGTATGCCGTGCCGATGTCGTTGCCCTGCCGGTTCGCCGTCGTGGGGTCGTGGTTCTCCCAGAACTCCTTGAGCAGCAGCTCGGGCGAGGTCTGCTCGGGGTCGTAGGCGACGAGCACGGTCTCGGCGTGGCCGGTCCGACCCGTGCAGGTCTCCTCGTAGGTCGGGTTGGGGGTGAACCCGCCCATGTAGCCGGCCGCGGTCGCGACGACGCCGGGCTGCTGCCAGAAGATGCGCTCGGCCCCCCAGAAGCAGCCCATGGCGACGTAGAGCACCTCGGTGCCCTCGGGCCAGGGACCCTCGACGGGGGTGTGCAGCACCAGGTGCTCCGGTGCGATCGAGAACGGCCGGGTGGGACGGCCCTGCAGGGCCTCCTCGGCGGTGGGCATGGTCGACTTGCTGCGGCTCCCGAAGATCACGCCCTGTGCAACGCGACCACCCCCGCGCCTGTTCCTCCGCGCCGCACGGACGTCTTCCTCCGCGCCGCACGGACGTCGGCGAGCAGCGAGACGACCGCCGCGGCGGCCGTTGCCCGCCGGGGCCACAACTCCTTTGCCCTCGCCGGACCGGGTGCGACAGGGTGGGCGGGTGCCCAGCATCGTCGCCATCGACCCCGACGGCCCCGAGGAGACCTTCCGGGCCTGGTGCGACGTGCTGCACGCCTCGGCGGTGCACGAGCTCGGTGAGCTGCACTCCGCCCGCACCCCCGCGGAGCGGCGCGTCATGCTGCACGACCCGGCACGGCGCACGGTCGCCCTCGCCTCCCAGGACGAGCGCGGACGGGTCGTCGCAGCCGCCTCGCTCGCCCTGCCGCTGCACGACAACCTGCGGCTCGGCGTCCTGGTCCTGGCCGTCCACCCCGAGCACCGGGGCCACGGGCACGGCAAGGCCCTGCTGGAGCGGGCGGAGGGGGTGCAGCGCGACGCCGGCCGCGACCTGCTCGTCGCGGAGACGCAGTGGGCCGCCGGCGCCGAGGACGTGCAGGGCGGCTTCGCCCGGCGGTTCGGGTACGCGGCGGCGCAGACCAACCTGCGCAGCTCGCTGGCCCTCCCGCTCGACCGGGGCCACCTCACCGACCTGCTGGCCCGCCACGACGGCGACGGCTACGTGCTGCGGACGGCGCTCGGCGGCATACCCGACGCGTGGGTTGCTGCTCGCGCCCTCCTCGGCCGGCGGATGAGCACCGACGTCCCGCTCGGAGACCTCCAGCTCGAGGAGGAGGACTGGGACGAGGAGCGGGTCCGCCAGGACTACGCCCGCATCGCGGCGGCGGGCCGCACGGCCGTCGACACGTTCGCCTTCGCCGCCGACGGCTCGGTCGCGGGCTACACCCAGACCACGGTCACCAGCGACCCCTCGGTCGTCTACCAGCAGGACACGCTCGTCCTGCGCGAGCACCGCGGCCACCGGTTGGGGCTGCGCCTGAAGGCCGCCAACACGCTCGCCCTCATGGAGCACCTGCCCGGTCCGGCGAGCGTGCGCACGTGGAACGCCGAGGAGAACGCACCGATGCTCGCCGTCAACCGCGAGCTCGGGTATGCGGAGGACGCGGTGATGCGCGAGTGGCAGAAGGTGCTGCGGTGAGCCTGGTCGTCGTCGAGCCGGGGACCTCGCTGGGCGAGGTCGTCTCGATCCACGTCGCGCCGGCGCGCCGCATCCCCACCCGGTCGGTGGAGTCGGTGGTCGCGGAAGCCGGGGCCGGCCTGGTCGGCGACCGCTACCACGGGTCGCGGCACCGCCACGTGACCATCCAGTCGGCCCTCGACCTCGAGGCCGCGGGCGCCGCACTCGGGTCGGTGGTCGAGCCGGGGGCGACCCGACGCAACCTCACCGTCTCTGGCGGGCCGGTGCCCGGGAAGCCCGGCACGCGCGTCCGCGTGGGGGAGGTGCTGCTGGAGGTGGTGCGGCCGGCGGCCCCCTGCCGCCTCCTCGACGACTGGATCGCGCCGGGCGCGAAGAAGGCGATGCACGCCCGCGGCGGCACGGTGTTCCGCATCCTCGAGGGCGGCGAGCTGCGGGTGGGGGACCCGGTCGTCGTCGAGGCGCCGCCGGAGGACGAGGCGCCACCGGAGGACCCGGCGGTGGGTGAGGGTCCCTGAGCGACGGATAGCCTTGCCCGCATGAGCGACGACGTGCGGCAGCAGGGGTTCTCGACCAGGGCGATCCACGCCGGGCAGGAGCCCGACGCCGGCACCGGGGCGGTCATCACGCCGATCTTCCAGGTGTCGACCTACAAGCAGGACGGCATCGGCGGCTTCCGCGGGGGCTACGAGTACTCCCGGTCGGCCAACCCCACCCGCACGGCGCTCGAGGAGTGCTTCGCGGCGCTCGAGGGCGGGGTCTGCGGTTTCGCGTTCTCCTCCGGGCTGGCGGGCCAGGACACCGTGCTGCGCGCCCTGCTCGCCCCCGGGGACCACGTGGTCGTCCCCAACGACGCGTACGGCGGCACGTACCGCCTCTTCAACAAGGTGCTCACGACCTGGGGGGTCGAGCACTCCATCGCCCCGATGGGCGACGTCGACGCGGTCCGCGCGGCCATCCGGCCCGGCGCCACGAAGATCGTGTGGGTCGAGACGCCGACCAACCCGCTGCTCGGCATCGCCGACATCGAGGCGCTCGCGGCCGTGGCGCACGAGGCCGGCGCCCTGCTCGTCGTCGACAACACCTTCGCCAGCCCCTACCTGCAGCAGCCGCTGTCGCTCGGCGCGGACATCGTCACCCACTCGACGACCAAGTACTGCGGCGGCCACTCCGACGTCGTCGGCGGCGCCGTCGTCGTCGGGCACGACATCGCGGTCCCGGGGTACGCCGACGCGGCCGACCGGATCGCCTTCCACCAGAACTCGATGGGCGCGGTCGCCGGGCCCATGGACGCGTGGCTCGTCCTGCGCGGCCTGAAGACGCTCGCGGTCCGGATGGAGAAGCACAGCGACAACGCCGAGCGCGTCGTCGAGTTCCTCAGCGGCCACCCGGCGGTCAAGGCCGTGCACTACCCGGGCCTGGCGAGCCACCCCGGCCACGAGGTCGCGAAGAAGCAGATGCGCCGGTTCGGCGGGATGATCTCGTTCCAGGTCAAGGCCGGCGAGGACGTCGCCGTGAAGGTCTGCGGCGAGACCCAGCTGTGGACCCTCGGCGAGTCGCTCGGGGGTGTCGAGTCGCTCATCGAGCACCCGGCCCGGATGACCCATGCGTCCGTCGCCGGCACCGAGCTCGAGGTGCCGGCGGACCTCATCCGCCTGTCCTGCGGCATCGAGGACGTCGACGACCTGATCGCCGACCTCGCCCAGGCCCTCGACCGGCTCGGCTGACCCGGGCGACCGGCCCGGTCCCTTCCCGGCTGCTGCGAAAGCCGTTCTGCTGCCATGCCCCTCGCGCTCGCCGTCGACTTCGGGTCGACGTTCACCAAGGCTGCCCTCGTCGACACCGGCGACGGCCGGCTCGTCGCCACGGCATCGACGCCGACGACGATCGGCACCGACGTCCTCGACGGCTACAGGGCGGTCCTCGCGGAGCTCGCGCCCCACGGCAGTCCCGACGAGGTCGTCGCCTGCTCCAGCGCCGGCGGCGGCCTGCGGCTGGCGGTCCTCGGGTACGAGCGCGACGTCACCGCCGAGGCCGGCCACCGGGTCGGGCTGAGCGCGGGGGCACGGGTCGAGCACGTCGCCGCCGGACGGCTCGACGGTGCCGGCGTCGCCGCACTGCGGGCGAGCCGACCGGACATCGTCCTGCTCGTGGGCGGCACCGACGGCGGCAACGCCGATGTGCTGCTGCACAACGCCACCCGCCTCGCCAGGGCCCGCGTCACGGCGCCCGTCGTCGTGGCTGGCAACGCGGACGCCGCGGACGAGGTCGCCGCCGTGCTGGCCTCCACCGGGCGCACGTTCACGGTCACCGACAACGTCCTGCCCCGGATCGGCGTCATCGCCCCCGACGCGGCGCGTGCGGCGATCCGGGCCGCCTTCCTGCACCACGTCATCGGCGGCAAGGGCCTCTCGCGCGGCCCCGAGTTCGAGCGGCTGGTCCGCGCCGCGACCCCCGACGCCGTCCTCGGTGGCGTCGAGGTCCTCGCCGACGCCGTGGACGGCGACGTCCTCGTCGTCGACATCGGCGGAGCCACGACCGACGTCTACTCCGTGATCACGCCGCAGGGGGAGGACGCCGGCCTGGCCAAGGACGTCGTCGCCCCGCTGTGGCACGCGCGCACCGTCGAGGCCGACCTGGGCATGCGCTGGAACGCCGAGGGCGTGGTCGCGGCCGCGTCGCGCGAGCACCTACCGCTGCCCGAGGGCCTCGAGGCGTATGCCGGACGGCTGGCGGCCGAGCCCGGCCACCTCCCGTCCGACGACCACGAGCGGGACCTCGACCTCGCGCTCGCGCGGGTGGCCGCGGTGGTCGCGGTCCGCCGCCACGCGCGGCCGCCGGCACCCGGCAGCAGCCCCCGGCCGCTCGCCGACGTGCGGGTGGTCGTGGGGTCCGGTGGGGTGCTGCGCCACGCCGCCGGCCCTCAGCGCGACGCGGTCCTCGGGGCGGTGACGACGGACCACGCCGGTGGCTGGAAGGTGCCACGGGACGCGCAGGTGGTGACCGACACGGCATACCTGCTCGCAGCGGTGGGGCTGCTGCGCGAGGAGCACCCGGAGGCGGCGCGCGCGCTCGCCTCGACCGTTGTCGGGGGTCGGGCCTAGCGTCGGCCCATGGCCGACGACACCGCTGTCCCGATCCCGCCCAAGCCGCTGCTCGACCTCGTCATCCTCGACTGCCCGGACGCGCTCGAGCTGGCGAGGTTCTACTCCCAGGTCCTCGGCTGGGGCCTGGAGGACGGCTCCGACCGCGACTGGGCCACGCTGGTCCCGCCCGGCGGCGGCCTGTCGCCCGAGAACCCCGACGGACGACCAACGCTGGCCTTCCAGCGCATCGACGACCACCGGACCCCGACGTGGCCCGGCGGCGCGCACCCGCAGCAGTTCCACCTCGACCTCTGGGCGGGCGACATCGACGCGGCCGAGCCCGCCGTCCTCGCAGCGGGCGCGCAGGTGCACGAGCACCAGCCGTCGGAGACGGGCAGCTTCCGGGTCTACACCGACCCCGCAGGGCACCCGTTCTGCCTCATCGGTCGCCCGACGAAGGCCGGCTGAGTCGGCGGCCAGGCGGGGAGGGAGGCAGAAAATGGGTCGAACGAGTCGTGGCACCCGGCCTAGGGTCGTCCCATGAGTGCGCCTGCCATCGAGGCCGAGCACCTCGTCAAGACCTTCGGCGACACCCGGGCCGTCGACGACGTCAGCTTCGTGGTGCCGGAGGGGACGGTCCTGGGCCTGCTTGGGCCCAACGGCGCCGGCAAGACGACCACGGTCCGGATGATGACGACGCTCACCGTCCCCACCGCGGGCACCGCGCGGGTCGCCGGGCACGACGTGCGCACCGACCCCGACGCCGTCCGGCGGTCGATGGGGCTCACCGGGCAGGCCGCGACCGTCGACGAGCTGCTCACCGGACGCGAGAACCTCCGGCTCATCGGGTCGCTCTACGGGCTGTCGTCCTCCTACGTCCGCGGCGCCACGCGCGAGCTGCTCGAGCGCTTCTCGCTCACCGAGGCCGGCGACCGGGTGGTCAAGACGTACTCCGGCGGCATGCGTCGCCGCCTCGACCTCGCCGTCAGCCTCATCGCGACCCCACCGGTGCTCTTCCTCGACGAGCCGACGACCGGCCTGGACCCACGCAGCCGGGTCGAGCTCTGGGAGGTGCTGCGCGGGCTGGTCCGCGACGGCACCACCCTGCTGCTCACCACCCAGTACCTCGAGGAGGCCGACCAGCTCGCGGACCGCATCGTCGTCATCGACCGGGGCAGCGTCATCGCCGAGGGCACCGCCCTGGAGCTCAAGGACCGCAGCGGTGCGGCCGCCATCGTCCTGACCGTGTCGCGGGCCGAGGACCTGGCCGCCGCCGAAGGTCTGCTCCGCGCGCACGTCGGTGAGGTGCACGTGGACGCGGGGGCCCGGCAGCTGACCGCGCCGGCCGAGGGGCTGCGCGACATGACCCGGATCGCCGCGGTGTTCGAGGGCAGCGAGATCGAGCTCGACGACCTGGGGCTGAAGCGGCCCAGCCTCGACGACGTGTTCCTCAGCCTCACCGGCCACCGGGCCGAGGACGCCGACCCCAGCGACGACGAGGAGGTGGTGGCATGACCACCGACACCGGGACCCGACGGTCGGCGAGCGGCCTCGCCCGCCCGGAGATCCAGCGCACCGGGCTGCTGCGCCAGTCGCTCGCCATCACCCGCCGCAACCTCATCCACATCAAGCGGATGCCCGAGATGCTCATGGACGTCACCATCCAGCCGGTGATGTTCGTGCTGCTGTTCGCCTTCGTCTTCGGCGGCTCGATCGCCGTCCAGGGGTCGCCGTCCGGCTACCGCGAGTGGCTCATGGCCGGGATCATGGGCCAGACCATCGCGTTCGCCTCGTTCGTGGTCGCGGTGGGCCTGACGGCCGACATCGACAAGGGCATCGTGGACCGGATGCGCTCGCTCCCGATCCACCCCTCCGCGGTGCTGGTCGGCCGCAGCATCTCCAGCCTCATGCACTCGAGCATCGGCATCCTCGTCATGTCCGTCACGGGGCTGTTCGTCGGCTGGCGGATCCGGGGCTCCGTGCCCGACGCCGTCCTGGCCTACCTGCTCCTGCTCATGTGGGGCTTCGCCATGATCTGGGTCGGCATCCTGGTCGGCTCCGCGATGCGCTCGGTGGAGTCGGTCAACGGGCTGATGTTCACGACCATGTTCCCCATCACCTTCCTCGCCAACACCTTCGCCCCGACCGACCGCATGCCCCACTGGCTGCGGGTGGTCGCCGAGTGGAACCCCATCTCCTCCCTGGTCCAGGCCGTCCGGCAGCTGTGGGGCAACGACCTGCCGGTCCCCGCGGACGCCCAGCTGCCGCTGCACCACCCGATCCTCACCACGCTCATCTGGACCGTCGGCATCACTCTGGTCATGGCGCCGCTGGCCATCCGCGCGTTCAACCGCAGGGTCCTCGACTAGGCCCCTGCCGGCCGCGGGCGGGCTGTCGGGAGGCGCCCGGCAGGAGGCGACCCGGCCGGTCGGCCGGGGACGCGGCCGGCCCCGTCCCGGATGGTCGGACCCGGCCCCTGCCGGGTACTAGCCTGACCGCCATGGCACCACCGATGCTGTCCGTCTCCCTGGAGGACATCCGCGCTGCGCAGGACCTGCTCAGCGGGGTCGTCCGCCCCACCCCGCTCGAGTACAGCCGCGCCCTCACGGACCGCGTCGGCTGCGAGGTGTTCCTCAAGTGCGAGAACCTCCAGCGGGCCGGGTCGTTCAAGATCCGAGGTGCCTACACCCGGATGTCCAGGCTGTCCGAGGAGGAGAAGGCCCGCGGGGTCGTCGCGGCCAGCGCGGGCAACCATGCCCAGGGGGTCGCGCTCGCCGGGCAGCTGCTCGGCATCGACGTCAAGGTCTACATGCCGCACGGCGCCCCGATGCCCAAGCTGCTCGCCACCCAGGCCTACGGCGCGACCATCGAGCAGGTGGGCACGACCATCGACGAGTGCCTCGTCCGCGCCCGCGAGTGGGAGGCCGAGACCGGTGCCGTCCTCATCCACCCCTTCGACCACCGCGACATCGTCGCGGGGCAAGGCACCGCGGGCCTGGAGATCCTCGACCAGTGCCCCGACGTGAGGACCATCGTGGTCAGCACCGGTGGTGGGGGCCTGCTCGCCGGCATCTCGGTGGCGGTCAAGACGCTGCGCCCCGACGTACGCGTCGTCGGCGTCCAGGCCGAGCAGGCGGCGGCCTACCCGCTGTCCCTCGCGGCCGGCAAGCCGGTGCCCTACGAGCAGATGCAGACCATGGCCGACGGCATCGCCGTCGGGCTGCCGGGCGACGTGCCCTACGCCCTCGTCCGCGACCTCGTCGACAGCATCGAGACCGTGAGCGAGGAGGAGCTGTCCCGCGCCCTGCTCTTCGTCCTCGAGCGGGCCAAGCTGGTCGTCGAGCCGGCCGGTGCGGCCGCCGTGGCCCACCTGCTCGCGCGCGCGGGGCAGCACGTCGACGGCCCGGTCGTCGCGGTCCTCTCCGGCGGCAACATCGACCCGCTCCTGCTGCTGCGGATCATCCGGCACGGCATGGCCTCGGCCGGCCGCTACCTGCAGTTCCGGGTCCGTGTGTCCGACACCCCGGGCCACCTGGCCCGGCTGCTCGCGGACTGCGCTGCCGTCGACGCCAACGTCCTCGAGGTCGAGCACATCCGCACCGGCACGACGATCCGGGTCGACGAGGTCGAGATCGGGCTGCAGCTGGAGACCCGGGGCCGCCAGCACTGCGAGGAGGTCCTGCGCACGCTGCGGGGCAAGGGCTACCAGCTGAAGTTCGGCTGATGGCCGACTCCCGCGACCCCCACCCGCACGACGGTCGGCGGGTCACCAGGCTGGTCCGGGAGTCCGACGCGGAGCGACTCGCCGAGCTGCTGGTCGCCAACCGGGAGTTCCTCGCGCCGACCGCCCCCGACCGCCCGGCGTCGTACGCCACGGTGGAGGGCCAGCGGGAGCTCGTCGCGACCCGGCTCGCCGAGTACCGGGAGGGAACCCGGCTGCCGCTCGTGGTGCTCGGCGAGGACGAGGAGGTGGTCGGCCAGATCACGCTCAACGAGATCGTCCGCGGGCCGGCCCAGTCGGCCAACGTCGGCTACTGGCTGTCCGAGCACGTGGGTGGTCGCGGCCTGGCCACGGCCGCGCTGCGCGAAGTCGTGCACATCGCCTTCGACGAGCTCGGCCTGCACCGCCTGCAGGCCGGGACGCTGCTCGACAACGAGCGCTCGCAGCGCGTGCTGCTCAAGGCGGGGTTCACGCTCATCGGCGACGCGCCGGCATACCTGCACATCGCGGGGCGCTGGGCCGACCACCGCCTCTTCCAGGTCGTCGACGAGGGCTGACCGGGGGCGGTCACGACAGAGGGCCACCCGGTCACCGGGTGGCCCTCTGCGTCGTGCTGGGTCTGCGGTCGTCCCCGCTCAGGCGGAGTGCGGCTTCGCCGCCTTGACGGTGACCGTGATCGTCTTGCCGTTGGGCGCCTCGTAGGAGGTGGTGTCGCCGACCTTCTTGCCGTTGAGGGCGGCACCGAGGGGCGACTTCTCGCTGTAGACCTCGAGGTCCGAGCCGTCGGCGATCTCGCGCGAGCCCAGGAGGAAGGTGAGGTCGTCACCGAACATGTCCACGGTCACGACCATGCCCGGCTCGACGATCCCGTCGTCCGCGGGCTTGGCACCCACGACGGAGTTCTCGAGCAGTTGGGTCAGCTGGCGGATGCGGGCCTCCATCTTGCCCTGCTCCTCCTTGGCCGCGTGGTAGCCGCCGTTCTCCTTGAGGTCGCCCTCCTCGCGGGCGGCCTCGATGCGCTTGGCGATCTCGGTGCGCCCCTCTCCGGAGAGCTGGTCCAGCTCGGCCTTCAGACGGTCGAAGGCGTCCTGGGTCAGGTAGCTCGCGGTGCTGGTCGCGGTCTCGCTCACGGTGATACTCCTTGGCTGGTGCCCGGCCGGCGCTGAGCCAGGCCGGCAGGGGGTTGCTACGCAATGCGGTCCGGACGCTCGCCACGCAGGTGGCGAAGGTCCAGACCGCTCGGTGAATGGACGAGTCTACCGCGCAGGCGTCCGAACGGTCCATTTCGCCCCGTCCCGGGCGCCGTGGTCGCGGCGTGCCGGGCCGACGGCGCGCGGCCCGTGGTCCGCGCACGCTCGGGCGGGGAACGTGCTGGTCAGGAGGGGTCGCAGGTCCTGACGGTGCCGGTGACGGCCCGTGCCGCCGTCCGGACGACGACCTCCTGGTGCACCGACCGCTCGCCCGAGGCGGGGACCCGCACGTCCAGGGTGCCGACCACCCCGAAGGACTGGTCCAGGGCGTTGACCTGGCAGGTCACGGCCTGGCCGGCAGGACGGTGCACGTCGAACTCGACCCGCACGCTGCGGTCGTCGAGGACCTTGTAGCCGGTGTCGACCCAGGTGACCCGGCCGACGGAGTTCGCCAGGCCCAGCCACACCGCCAGGGCGGTGGCCACGGTGACGCCCACGACCCCGACGACCCACCAGCGACCGGTGCCCGGCGCGGGGCGGGGGAGCGGCATGACGAACCCTTCCAGTGCGGTGAGAGGATGGCGGAGGTGGTGTCCGCCTCGCGGTGGACACCCATTGTCCGTGATGACCCAGGAGAGGGTGACAGTGGCTGACCGGTGGCGACTCATGGCGGTGCACGCGCACCCCGACGACGAGTCGAGCAAGGGCGCGGCGACGATGGCCAAGTACGCGGCGACGACGGCCGACGTGCTCGTCGTCTCGTGCACGGGTGGCGAGCGCGGCGACGTGCTGAACCCCAAGCTCAAGGGGAACGCCGAGATCGAGCGCGACCTCGTGCAGGTGCGGCGCGAGGAGATGCGCAGGGCGCAGGAGATCCTCGGCGTCCAGCACACCTGGCTGGGCTTCGTCGACTCCGGCCTGCCCGAGGGCGACCCGCTCCCGCCGCTGCCCGAGGGGTGCTTCGCCCTCGAGCCGCTCGACGTGACGACCGAGGCCCTCGTCCGGGAGATCCGCCGGTTCCGCCCGCACGTCATGACGACGTACGACGAGAACGGTGGCTACCCGCACCCCGACCACATCATGACCCACACCGTGTCGATGGCGGCCTTCGCCGCGGCCGGCGACCCGGAGGCGTACCCGCACGCGGGCGAGCCGTGGCAGCCGCTGAAGATCTACTACAACGCGCACAACCGGGCCAAGTACGTCGCCTTCCACGAGGCCTTCCTCGCCGACGGCGTGGAGAGCCCGTACGCCGAGTGGCTCGACCGCTGGACCGAGGACCGGGCACGCACGATCACCACCCGCATCCACTGCTCCGACTGGTTCGACCAGCGCGACCGGGCGCTGCTCGCCCATGCCACCCAGATCGACCCGGACGGCCACTTCTTCCAGGTCCCGCGCGACCTGCAGGTGCGGGTCTGGCCGACGGAGGACTTCGAGGCCGCAGTGTCCTACGTGCCGGTCGAGCCGGTGGAGGACGACCTGTTCGCGGGCATCGGCGACGTCGCGGCGGGCGACGCCCTCGCCACCCGGCCGGACCTGGTGGTCACCTACGACGGCCGCGTGGGGGTGGGCGCGTGAACGGCGCCCCGTCCACGCTGGTCTCGCCGGGCCTGTGGGGCTTCGTGGCGTTCTTCGTGCTGGCGATCGCCCTCTACCTGCTCATGCGCAACATGAACGCGCGCATGCGCCGGATGTCCTACCGTGCCGAGGAGCTGCGCAAGGAGGCCGAGGCGCAGTCCGAGGCCGACCCGCAGGCGAAGGCCGGACGCGCCGGCGGTGCGAGGTCCTCCGAGGCGGACGGGCCGGCGGCCCAGGACCCGGCCCAGGACCCGGCGGCACAGGCCCCGGCGGCACAGGCCCCGGCGGCCGGTCCCGAGGACGACCCCGGAGCCGCGCACGACGGGTCGGACGGACGGCCGGGACCCGGCTGACCGGGACGGGCGCGACCCGCTGGGCCGCGCCCGACCGGCCCTAGGTGCGCCGGTCTCAGGCGTTCGTGTGGGACAGCGACATCGCGGCCGCGATGTAGTGCACGGCGAAGGCGGCCACGGTCAGGGTGTGGAAGATCTCGTGGAACCCGAACCAGCGCGGGGAGGGGTTCGGGCGCTTGATGCCGTACACCAGGGCCCCGACGGTGTAGAGGACGCCGCCGACGGCGATGAGCGTGACGATCGTGGGGCCGCCGAAGTGCAGCAGCGGGCCCATGTAGAAGACCGCCACCCAGCCGAGCGCGACGTAGATCGGGGTGTACAGCCACCGGGGCGCCCCGACCCAGAACACCCGGAACAGGACGCCGGCGATGGCCCCGATCCACACGATGAGCAGCATCTGGGTGGCCTGCGCGCGGGGGAGCAGCATCGCGAACGGCGTGTAGGTGCCGGCGATGATGAGGAAGATGTTGGAGTGGTCCATCCGCTTGAGCACGGCCGCGACCCGGGGTGACCAGTTGCCGCGGTGGTAGACGGCCGAGGTGCCGAAGAGCAGCCACGCCGTGACCGAGAAGACCGTGGCCGCGATCCGCGCCGACGTGGTGGGCGCGAGGGCGATGAGCACGATCCCGGCTGCCAGTGCGAGGGGCACCATTCCGGCGTGCAGCCACCCGCGCAGGCGTGGCTTGACGGCGGCGACGACCGCCTCGAGGGCTCCCTGCTCAGGGTGCTCCGGGCTCTGGGGGCGCGACGGGGTCATGGCAGGAGCATAACCTACGGAGCCGTAGGTTACTGGGTGGTAACCTGTGAGTTCCCTCGCACGGACCACCGCCGCCGCCCCGACATCGACCGGTGACACCGACCGGTCCCGTCACGCCACAGGGGGTCGGCGGGAGTAGCGTGGGAAGGCGGACGGATCCTCGTCCCCGGACCACGTGAGGAGCGGTTGTGGCGCTGTCCGACCTCCTGTACGCCGCCTACGAACGCCGCCTCAAGCGCAGCCTCGCCAAGGCGACCCTGCCCCGCCACGTCGGGGTGATGCTCGACGGCAACCGGCGGTGGGCCGCCGCGCGCGGGCACGGCACCAAGGAAGGGCACCAGGCCGGCGCGGACAACATCGCCAACTTCCTGGAGTGGTGCGAGGAGGCCCGGGTCGAGGTGGTCACCCTGTGGCTGCTGTCGACCGACAACCTCAACCGGCCGGAGGCCGAGGTGGTGCCGCTCCTGTCGATCATCGAGACGGCGGTCGCCGACCTGGCCACGACGCAACGCTGGCGGATCAACCCGGTCGGCTCGCTCGACCTGCTGCCCGCCGAGACGGCGCGCCGGCTCAAGGAGAGCGCGGACGCGACCGCGGCGGTGCAGGGCATGACGGTGAACGTCGCCGTCGGCTACGGCGGCCGGCAGGAGATCACCGACGCCGTGCGCTCGATGCTCACGGCCCACGCCGCCAACGGCACCACCATCGAGGAGCTCGCCGAGACGCTGCAGGTCGAGCACATCGCCGAGCACCTCTACACCAAGGGCCAGCCCGACCCCGACCTCGTCATCCGCACGTCCGGGGAGCAGCGCCTGTCCGGGTTCCTGCTCTGGCAGTCGGCGCACTCGGAGTTCTACTTCTGCGAGGCGTACTGGCCGGACTTCCGCCACGTCGACTTCCTGCGCGCCCTGCGCGCCTACTCCGAGCGCAACCGCCGCTTCGGCGGTTAGCCGCCGGACAAGGACTCGGTGGCGGCCAGTCCCATGGCGCCGCACGAACGGCGGGGGCCGGCTCCGACGAACGGGTGAACTCTGCGTGACACGCCGCGACCCTGCACGCCCCGGGGCCGGGTGGGTCGTAGCGTCGGCGGGGACGCGGGGCACCCGTCCGGCGTTCGGGAGGTCCACCACATGGGGCGAACACGGCTCCGGGCGGAGGGCCGGACCCGGCCCATCCGTGGGTGGGCGTGGTCCCGGCACCTGGTCCGCGAGTAGGCGCACTGCGCCGGCCGGCGCGCTGTGCCGAGGAGAGACATTGGCCTCGAACGCTTCGACTCCCGACTCCACCCCCCGCGTCCGGTCTGCAGTGCGTGGCGCGGCGCCCACCGAGGCCGACCCGGGCGCCCCGAGCGCCCCCGACCCCCGTGCACCGGAGCGCCACCGCACCTTCGTCCTCGACACCTCGGTCCTGCTCTCCGACCCGCGCGCGATGATGCGCTTCGCCGAGCACGAGGTCGTCCTGCCGGTCGTCGTGGTCACCGAGCTCGAGGGCAAGCGGCACCACCCCGAGCTGGGCTACTTCGCCCGCCAGGCCCTGCGCCTGCTCGACGACCTGCGGGTCCGCGAGGGACGGCTCGACGCCCCGGTGCGGGTCGGCGACGACGGTGGCACCCTGCGCGTCGAGCTCAACCACACCGACCCGACCAGCCTGCCGGCGGGCTTCCGCCTGGGGGACAACGACACCAGGATCCTCGCGGTCGCCAAGAACCTCTCGCTCGAGGGCCATGACGTCACCGTCGTCAGCAAGGACCTGCCCATGCGGGTCAAGGCCTCCGCCGTCGGCATGCAGGCGGAGGAGTACCGCGCCGAGCTCGCGGTGGTCGACTCGGGCTGGACCGGCATGGCCGAGCTGGACGTCACCGTCGAGGAGATGGACGCCCTCTACGAGCACGGCCGCGTCGAGAACGAGGCCGCCGCGGAGCTGCCCTGCCACACCGGCCTGGTGCTGCTCTCGCCGCGGGGCAGCGGCCTGGGCCGGGTCGGGGCCGACAAGCAGGTCCGCCTCGTCCGCGGTGACCGGGACGCCTTCGGGCTGCACGGGCGCAGCGCCGAGCAGCGGATCGCCCTCGACCTGCTGCTCGACCCCGACGTCGGCATCCTCAGCCTCGGCGGCCGCGCCGGCACCGGGAAGTCGGCCCTCGCGCTGTGTGCCGGGCTCGAGGCGGTGATGGAGCGCCGCCAGCAGCGCAAGGTGGTCGTCTTCCGTCCGCTGTATGCCGTGGGCGGCCAGGAGCTCGGCTACCTCCCGGGCAGCGAGCAGGAGAAGATGGGCCCTTGGGCGCAGGCCGTCTTCGACACCCTGGGGGCACTGGTGTCGCACGAGGTGGTCGAGGAGGTCATGGACCGCGGCATGCTCGAGGTCCTGCCCCTGACGCACATCCGCGGTCGGTCCCTGCACGACGCGTTCGTCATCGTCGACGAGGCCCAGAGCCTCGAGCGGAACGTGCTGCTTACCGTGCTCTCGCGGGTCGGCCAGAACTCCCGGGTGGTGCTGACGCACGACGTGGCCCAGCGCGACAACCTGCGGGTGGGCCGCCACGACGGCGTCGCGGCGGTCATCGAGGCGCTCAAGGGTCACCCCCTGTTCGCCCACGTCACCCTGACCCGCAGCGAGCGCAGCCCGATCGCGGCCCTGGTCACCGACCTGCTGGAGGGCCTGGAGGTCTGAGCCACGGCAGGCGCGACGGGGTGCGCCGCTGCACACGGCGGCGCCCCCCGCCCGTGGTCGGACCGGGAACAGCACGTTCGATGGGGCCGCGCCTCCGCCAAAGAGATGACTTCTTCGCCTCAGGAGTCACATCAGTCCCAGAAACCTGGGGGCGGTTGGAGATCGGGGGCGGAGTTCCGTTAGGGTCTCGGTTTCATAACGCCCGGACCTTGCGTTGGTCGGGGCGGCATGTCCCCCCGGCATCGATGAGGCCATCCCCCCCGCGGCCTCTTGGAGGAATCGGTTCATGAGCCAGCCCTACCAGGGGCGGCACCGCACGGTGTCGCACCACGGCAGGTCAGCCTCCCGCTCCTCCGGTGTCGTCCGGGCCGTCCGCCGTCCCGCGGTGACGTCCAGCCTCCTGCTCGCGGTGGTGGCCACGACCGCGGCCGGCTACCAGGCGACCGACGGTCGGCAGACCGGCACGGCGGCCTTCACCGTCAGCACCGAGGCGGTCGAGCAGGCCAACGAGCTCGCCGACACCCAGATCGAGGACAGCGCCCGCCTGGCCGCGGACCGCAACCAGACCAACACGAGCATCGCCGCCGCCCAGGAGAAGGACCGGGTCGCCGCGCTGGCGGCCCAGGCGGCCGCCGAGAAGTCGCGGCGCGAACGCGCCCAGCAGGTCGCCCGCGACAAGGCCCGCCAGGCGCTCGAGGCCAAGAAGCAGGCCCTGCTCGCCAACGCCCAGAGCGACCCGCGTGCGGCGGCGAGGGCCCTGATGGGCGACTACGGCTTCGGCGACGGCCAGTGGAGCTGCCTGGACAACCTGTGGATGGGCGAGTCGGGGTGGCGCTGGACCGCGGAGAACTCGTCCTCGGGCGCCTACGGCATCCCGCAGTCGCTGCCGGGCTCGAAGATGGCCACGGTCGCCGACGACTGGCGAACCAACCCGGTCACCCAGATCAAGTGGGGGCTGCAGTACATCAGGTCGTCGTACGGCACCCCGTGCGGCGCGTGGGGCGCGTGGCAGAGCCGCAGCCCGCACTGGTACTGAGGCGCGACCCGCAGGAGCGGGTGACTACCCCCGCGGCCCACCGTCGTGCGGCCGCGCCATCCTGAGCACGTCCAGCGCCTCGTCGAGCTGCGCCTCGGTGAGCTCGCCCCGCTCGACGTGGCCCCGCTCGAGGACGACGTCCCGGATCGGCCGGCGCTCGGCGATCGACTGCTTGGCCACGGCGGCGGCGGCCTCGTAGCCGATCCACCGGTTCAGCGGGGTGACGATCGACGGGGAGCCCTCGGCCAGCTCGCGCGCGCGCTCGCGGTCGGCGGTGATGCCGTCGACGCAGCGGTCCGCGAGCAGCCTCGTGCTCGCCGTGAGCAGGGTCGCCGACTCCAGCACGGTGCGGGCGAGGAGCGGCAGCATGACGTTGAGCTCGAAGGCGCCGGACGCCCCGGCGATCGTGGCTGTCGTGTCGTGGCCGATCACCTGGGCGCACACCATGAGCGTCGCCTCCGGGATCACCGGGTTGACCTTGCCGGGCATGATGCTCGAGCCAGGCTGGAGGTCCGGCAGGTGGATCTCGCCGAGGCCGCTGCGCGGACCCGAGGACATCCACCGCAGGTCGTTGCAGATCTTGGTCAGGCTGACCGCGACCACCCGCATGGCCCCGCTGAGCTCCACCACGGCGTCCTGGGCCGACTGGGCCTCGAAGTGGTCGGCCGCCTCGCGGAACGCCACGCCGGTCTCCGCCGTGAGGCGTCCGATCACCGCCGCGGCGAAGCCCGGCTCAGCGTTGAGGCCCGTGCCCGCGGCCGTGCCGCCCAGGGGGAGCTCCGCGGTCGCCTGCGCGCCGACCAGCACGCGCTCCGCGCCCAGCTCGACCTGGCGCGCATAGCCCCCGAACTCCTGGCCGAGGGTGACGGGCACGGCGTCCATGAGGTGGGTGCGTCCCGCCTTGACGACGTCGGCGAACTCCGCCTCCTTGCGCCGCAGGGCCGCCGCGAGGTGGAGCAGCGCGGGCGCGAGGTCCCGGGTGGCGGCCAGGGTCGCGGCCACCCGCAGCGCGCTGGGGAAGGTGTCGTTGCTGGACTGGCCGGCGTTGACGTGGTCGTTGGGGTGGACCTCCAGGCCGCTGGCCTGGTGGGCGAGCCGCGCCACGACCTCGTTGACGTTCATGTTGGTGGAGGTGCCCGAACCGGTCTGGAACACGTCGACGGGGAACTGGTCGTCGTGCTCGCCGGCCGCCACCTCCCGTGCGGCGGCGGCGATGGCCCCGGCGCGGGTCTCGTCGAGGACACCGAGGTCGGCGTTCACCTCTGCGGCTGCCGCCTTGATCCGGGCCAGGGCGTGCACGACCCCGGCCGGGACCGGTTGCCCGGAGATGGGGAAGTTGTCCACCGCACGGGCCGTCTGCGCGCCCCACAGGGCGTCCGCGGGGACCTCGACCTCCCCCATGGAGTCGTGCTCGGTGCGGGTGCGGGGCGGGTCGGCAGGGGTGGACCGGTCGCGGTCGGGAGCAGGCGGCATACCCCCATCATCGGCGCCCGTCGGACCCGGCGCACGGGCGCCGCTCAGGCGGTGCGGGCCTCTGCCCGGTCGGTCTCGCCCTCGACCTCGGCCTCGGCCCGGTTCGCCTCCACGTGCTCGGAGGCGTGTTCGGGGCTGAGCCGGTTGGCGTAGGCGATGACGTACACGCCCACGGACAGGGCGAGGACGAGGACGATCGAGAGGCCGAAGCCGATGAGGCCGAGGTTGCCGGCACCCTTGTCCTTCTCCGGGAAGTCGCCCAGGTAGGACAGGAGGGCGAGCCCGACGAGCCAGGGCAGGAGCCAGGCCGCGCCCGCCCGCAGGTCCAGCCGGGGCGCGCGGACCTGGCCGGTCACGGTGAAGACCGCCAGCAGGACGAACCCGATGAGCACCGACACGAAGAGCTTCCAGTTCACCAGCCAGCCGGACCAGTAGATGATGAGGTTCGAGGCGAAGAAGGCCAGCAGGGGGATGGTGTGCGAGCCGGGCAGCCGGAACGGCCGCGGCGCGTCGGGGAGCTGCTTGCGCAGGGCCGCGAGCACGAGCGGCCCGGAGCCGAAGGACAGCACCGTCGCAGAGGTGATGAAGCCGACGAGCTGCTGCCAGCTGGGGAACGGCAGGAACACGATGAGGCCCACCACGAACGTCACGACGAGGCTGACGAGCGGCACGCCGCGCGGGGTGGTCCGCGCGAGGGCGGCGGGCGCGTTGCCGTTGCGGGCCATGGCGTAGGAGATCCGCGACGTGATGGTCGTGTAGATCAGACCGGTGTCGCCGGGGGAGGCGACGGCGTCGATGTAGAGCAGGACCGCGAGCCAGCCCAGGCCCAGCAGGCTCGCCAGCGAGGCCAGCGGACCGAAGTCGCCGCCGTACGACAGCTTCGCCCAGCTCCCCGAGTGGGCCAGGGTGCCCGGGTCCAGGCTGCCGATGAACGCCACCTGCAGGGCGATGTAGATGACCGCGGTGAGCAGGACCGAGCCGATGACCGCGATGGGGACGTTGCGCTTCGGGTTGTCGGTCTCGCCGGCGAGCTCGATCCCCTGGCGGAAACCCAGGTAGGAGAACACGATCCCCGACGTGGCGATGGCGGTGAAGATGCCGTGCTGGCCCTGGGGGGCGAAGCCGTAGTCCGTGAAGTTGCCGCCGTGGAACGCGGTGAGGAGGAACGCCACGATGACCAGGACGATGATCCCCAGCTTCCACCAGACCAGGACGTTGTTGACGCGGGCGAACCACCGGATGCCGAAGTAGTTGATGACGACGAAGACCGCCATGAGGACGACGGCGGTGCCGTAGCCGAGGGCGGTCAGCGTGTGGACGGTCTCCCCGTGGACCGTGTTCTCCCGGGTGAACGCCGCGTACTTGGTGCCGTACTGCAGCGCCGCCTCCACCTCGATCGGCGCGGTGGTGGCCACGGCGACCCACATGATCCAGCCCGTCGTGTAGCTGGCGAACGACCCGAAGGACAGGTGCGGGTAGCGCACGACGCCGCCGGAGAGGGGGAACATGGTGCCGAGCTCGGCGTACACGAGGGCGATGAGCAGGATCATCAGGCCGCCGAGCGCCCACGAGATCACCGCGGCCGGCCCGGCCTGCTGTGCGGCGTTCAGGGCGCCGAAGAGCCAGCCCGAGCCGATGATCGAGCCGACGCTCGCGAAGAGCAGACCCACGATGCCGATGTGCCGGCGCAGCCGCGGTTCCTCGGAGGTCGTCGTCGCCGCTGCCGAACCGGTGTCCGTCGCCATGGTGTGCCCCTGCCTCGCCTCGCCGAGTCCTGAATGTTCCGGTCTGTGACGGTACGACCGGATCGGCTGCTCGGCGAGTCGGGGAGCTCAGAGCTTGCGCAGGCGGACCCGGCGCACGCCGTGGTCGCGGCCCTTGGCCAGCACCAGGGTTGCGCGGCTGCGGGTGGGCAGCACGTTCTCGCGCAGGTTGACCTCGTTGATGTCGGTCCAGATGCGCAGGGCCGTGGTGCGCGCCTGCGCGTCGGACAGCGCGGCATACCGGTGGAAGTAGGAGTCCGGGTCCGCGAAGGCGGTCTCGCGCAGCCGCAGGAACCGCTCGACGTACCACTCCCGGATGTCCTCGAGCCGGGCGTCGACGTAGACCGAGAAGTCGAAGAAGTCGCTCACGGCCAGCCCCGTGCGGCCGTCCTCGTGCACCCGTGGCGCCTGGAGCACGTTGAGCCCCTCCACGATGAGGACGTCGGGCTGGCGGACGACGATCTCCTCGTCCGGGACGATGTCGTACGTCAGGTGCGAGTAGACGGGGGCGGTGACCTCGGCGCGCCCCGACTTCACCTCGGCGACGAAGCGCAGCAGCGCCCGGCGGTCGTAGGACTCGGGGAAACCCTTGCGCTGCAGCAGGTTGCGGCGTTCGAGCTCGGCGTTGGGGTAGAGGAACCCGTCCGTGGTGACCAGCTCCACCTCCGGGGTGCCGGGCCACCGCGAGAGCAGCTCCTTGAGCAGGCGGGCCGTCGTGGACTTCCCCACGGCCACCGAGCCGGCCACCCCGATGACGAACGGGGTCTTGGCCGGCTGCTCGCCCAGGAAGTCCGACGTGATCCGGTGCAGCCCCGCCGTCGCGCCGACGTAGAAGTTGAGCAGCCGCGACAGGGGCAGGTAGACCTCCTCGACCTCGACCAGGTCGATCCGGTCGCCGAGCCCCCGCACGCGGGCGACGTCGGCCGCCGCCAGGCTGAGCGGCTGGTTCTCGCGCAGCCGCGCCCACGCCTGGCGGTCGAGCTCCACGTAGGGGGAGGGGAGGGTGCCGGCGCCGCCGGAGGGGTGGGTCACGCGCGCCATTGTGGCCCACGACAGGCGTTGCGTGCGGCAGCCCGGTCGGCCGTTACGCTGCTTCCCATGTGCGGAATCGTGGGATACGTCGGGCCGAACGCCGACGGCAAGGCGCTCGACGTCGTCATGGAGGGGCTCGCCCGGCTGGAGTACCGCGGCTACGACTCGGCGGGTGTCGCGCTCGTGACCGAAGGGGGCGTCGCCACCGAGAAGCGGGCCGGCAAGCTCGTGAACCTCCGGGGTGCCCTCGACGCCGACGCACTGCCCGGCGCGACCACCGGCATCGGCCACACCCGGTGGGCCACGCACGGCGGCCCGACCGACCAGAACGCCCACCCGCACCGCGGCGGCGCCGACGGCAAGCTCGCCCTCATCCACAACGGCATCATCGAGAACTTCCACTCCCTCAAGGGCGAGCTGCAGCGCGACGGGGTCCTGTTCGACAGCGAGACCGACACCGAGGTGGCGGCCCACCTCGTCGCGCGCGAGTACGCGCAGACCGGCAACCTCACCGAGGCGATGCGCGGGGTCGTCAACCGGCTCGAGGGGGCTTTCACCCTGCTCGCCGTGCATGCCGACAGCCCCGGCGTCGTCGTCGGCGCGCGCCGCAACAGCCCGCTCGTCGTGGGCCTCGGCGAGGGCGAGAACTTCCTCGGCTCGGACGTCGCCGCGTTCATCGGTCACACCCGCAACGCCCTCGAGCTCGGCCAGGACCAGATCGTCACGATCACCCCGGACTCCTACGAGGTGACCGGCTTCGACGGCACCCCGGCCGACGGCAAGCACTACGAGGTCACCTGGGACGCCGCGGCCGCCGAGAAGGGCGGCTTCGCGACGTTCATGGAGAAGGAGATCAACGATCAGCCGCACGCCGTGGGCGACACCCTGCTGGGGCGCACCGACTCCGACGGCCGGCTCGTGCTCGACGACATGTCCATCACCGAGCAGCAGCTCAGCGAGGTCGACCGGATCATCATCGTCGCCTGCGGCACCGCCGCCTACGCCGGCATGGTGGCCAAGTACGCGATCGAGCACTGGACCCGCATCCCCGTCGAGGTCTCGCTGGCGCACGAGTTCCGCTACAGCGACCCGATCGCCAGCGAGCGCACGCTCGTCGTCTCGATCAGCCAGTCCGGCGAGACGATGGACACCCTCATGGCGGTCAAGCACGCCCGCGAGCTGGGGGCGCTCACCCTGAGCATCTGCAACACCCACGGCTCGACCATCCCGCGCGAGTCCGACGCCGTCCTCTACACCCACGCCGGCCCGGAGATCGCCGTCGCGTCGACCAAGGCGTTCCTCGCCCAGATCACCGCCTGCTACATCCTCGGGCTCTACCTCGCCCAGCTGCGTGGCGGCACCTTCGCCGACGACGCGCAGGCGGTGATGAAGGAGCTGCACGAGGTCCCCGCCAAGCTCGAGGAGCTGCTCGGCCGGATGGACCGGGTCAAGGAGATCGCCCGGTTCATGGCCGACACCCGCTCGGTCCTGTTCCTCGGCCGCAACGTCGGCTACCCCGTGGCGATGGAGGGCGCGCTCAAGCTCAAGGAGCTCGCCTACATCCACGCCGAGGGCTTCGCGGCCGGCGAGCTCAAGCACGGCCCCATCGCGCTCATCGAGGCCGGCCAGCCGGTCTTCATCGTCGTCCCCGGCCCCGGAACGCCGCACGACCTGCACAAGAAGGTCGTCTCGAACATCCAGGAGATCCGGGCCCGGGGCGCGCGCACCCTGGTGATCGCCGAGGAGGGCGACGAGGACGTGGTGCCGTTCGCCGACGAGGTGATCCGGGTGCCCCAGACCTCCCCGCTGCTCGCTCCGCTGCTGACCGTGGTGCCGCTGCAGGTCTTCGCGCTGCACCTGTCGACCGCCAAGGGCCTCGACGTCGACCAGCCCCGCAACCTCGCCAAGAGCGTCACCGTCGAGTGAGCGCCGTGGGCGGCGTGTCGACGCACAGGGCGGCAGGGACTCGCGTGGGGCGGTCCCCCCGGTGATCGTCGGGGTCGGGATCGACGTCGTCGACGTGGAGCGCTTCGGGGCGACCCTGGAACGCACGCCGGCCCTGCGGGACCGCCTCTTCACCGACGAGGAGTGCGCGCTGCCGCTCAACTCCCTCGCCGCCCGGTTCGCCGCCAAGGAGGCCCTCGCCAAGGCGCTCGGCGCCCCCGTCGGCCTGGAGTGGCACGACGCCACCGTGCGCCGCGGCGACGACGGCCGCCCCCACCTCGTGGTGAGCGGCACCGTGGAGGCGCGCGCCGACGCCCTGGGGGTGCACGCGCTGCACGTCTCGCTGTCGCACGACGCGGGGATCGCGTCGGCCGTCGTGGTCGCGGAGGGCTGAGCATGCTGGGGGCGTATGCCGCGGACCGGGTCCGCGCGGCGGAGGAGTCGCTCATGGCGACGCTCGAGGACGGCGAGCTCATGGCGCGGGCTGCGCGCGGCCTGGCGCAGGTGTGCCTGGCCCGGGTGCGCGAGCGCGGCGGCCGCCGGGTGGTCGGGCTCGTCGGGCCGGGGAACAACGGCGGCGACACCCTGTACGCGCTGGCGCACCTCGCGGCCGACGGCCTGGACTGCGCGGCGCTCGTGGGGGACTGGCCGGTCCACGAGGCCGGGCGCGACGCCGCCACCCGGGCGGGCGTCCGGGTGCTGGGTCCGCGGGACGAGCAGCTCGCGGCGCTCGAGGACGCCGACCTCGTCGTGGACGGCGTGCTCGGCATCGGCGGCCGACCGGGGCTGCCGCAGGCCGCGGCCGCCTGGGTCGACGCGGTGCCCGACACGGCGCACGTCCTCGCGGTCGACCTGCCCTCGGGGCACGACCCGGCGGGCCGCTCGGCCTCCGACACCGGGGTCTTCGCGGACGAGACCGTGACCTTCGGGGTCGCCAAGCCGGTGCACCTGCTGCCCGCCACCGAACCGGCCGTCGGCGCGTTGACGCTGGTCGACATCGGGCTGGCGGTGGAGGGCGCCGCCGACGTGGAGCGACTCGACTTCGACGACGTCGCCGACCTGTGGCCGGTGCCCGGGGCGTCCGCCGACAAGTACTCCCGCGGCGTGCTGGGCGTGGTGGCTGGTGGGGAGAGCTACCCGGGCGCGCCCGTGCTGTGCTGCACCGCGGCCGTGGAGGCCGGCGTGGGCATGGTCCGGTACGTCGGCACGCCGACCCCGGCGGCGCAGGTCCGGTCGGCCGTCCCCGAGGCGGTGCTCGGCGAAGGGCGGGTGCAGGCCTGGGTGGTCGGGCCAGGCCTGGACACGGCGTCGCGAGCCCAGGGGAGCAAGGCCCAGCTCGACACGGCGCGGGCCGCGCTCGCCTCCGACCTGCCGGTCCTCGTCGACGCCGGCGGGCTCGACCTCGTCACCGGGCGCCGGGACGCTCCCACCCTCCTCACCCCGCACGCCGGCGAGCTGGCGCGGCTGCTGTCCCGGCTCGAGGACGTCGAGGTGACCCGCGAGCAGGTGAGTGCAGACCCGCTCGGACACGCCCGCCGCGTCGCCGACGCGACCGGTGCGACCGTCCTGCTCAAGGGCTCCACCACGCTGGTCGTGCCCCCGACCGACTCGGGCCTGCCGGTGCGCTCGCAGCGCGACGCACCGCCGTGGCTCGCGACGGCCGGGGCGGGCGACGTCCTGGCCGGCATCGCGGGCACGCTCCTCGCGGCCGGCCTCGACCTGCTCGACGCGGGCAGCCTCGCGGCCCTGGTCCACGGGGTCGCCGCGGACCGGGCCAACCCCGGTGGTCCGGTGCGGGCGCTCGCCGTCGCGCACGCCGTGCCGGGCACGGTCGCCGCGCTCCTCGCCCGCTGAACCGAGGTGCCGGCACCAGCGCCGGCCGCCGCCAGGCCCGCCCACGGACTCCGTCCTCAGCCGTGTCGCCGGCGTCCCGGGAGGCTCGGCGAGAGCAGCAGCACCACGACGGCCGCGGCCGGCAGGATCCACAGCACCGCCCCCAGGCCGCGGGCCTGGGCCAGCGCACCCGCGCCGAGGGGTGACAGGAGCAGGGTCACCCGCAGGCCCATCCCGACCACCGCCAGCCCCGACCCCGGGCGCAACCCCGGCACCGCGTCCGCGGCCCGCAGCCCGGCCGGGATCAGCGTGCCGATCCCGAGCCCCGCGACGGCGAACGCGGCGATGACCGACGCGGGGCTCGGCACCAGGAGCGCGACGGTCATCGCCGTGCCGGCGAGGGCGACGCCGACCCGGGCGACCGAGCGGTCGCCGAAGGCGGTCACGAGCCGGTCGCCGACCAGGCGCCCGCCCGTCTGGGTCACCTGCAGCGCCACGAACCCCAGGCCGCCGACCGCGGCCGCCGCCCCGAGCGACTCCCGCAGGTACAGCGCGCTCCACGTGGCCGTGACGTCCTCGACGAGCTGGCCCATCGAGGCGACCGCGGCCAGCGCCAGGAGCAGCCCGCCGAGCCGGACGTGGTGGCGACGCCGACGCGGCCCCGTCCGGGCGGGTGCGACCGCCAGGGCCTCGTGGCCGGGGAGCAGGGCCCGGCCCGCGGCCAGCGCCACCGCCGCGGCGAGGACGCCGACGATGCCGAGGTGCAGCGCGACCGGGACCCCGAGCCCGGCCGCTGCGCTCCCGAGGGCGCCACCGGCGACGGCCCCGACGCTCCACATCGCGTGCATCGAGCCCAGGACCGAGCGGCGCAGTCCGCGCTCGACCCGCAACCCCTGGGCGTTCTCGGCGATGTCGGTCAGGGAGTCGAGGGCGCCGGCCAGGGCCAGGGCCAGCGCCAGCAGCGCCCACGCGGGCGCGGCCCCGATCAGCACGAGGTTGGCGGCCACCCCCAGGGTCGTCGCCACCGCGAAGCGCGCGGAGCCGAACCGGCGCACCAGCGGAGCGGCGAACGGTCCGGCGAGGACGGCCCCCACGCCGTACCCCGCCACCGCGGCGCCGAACGCGGCACTCGACAGGTGCAGCGCGGCCGTGATGTCCGGGTAGCGCGGCACCACGCCGGCGAACAGGGCGCCGTTCGTGGCGAACATCGCCGACACGGCCCACCGGGCACGCCGCACGGCCCGCTCGTCCTCGGGGGTTGCCACGCCGCCGGCGGGGGAGGGCAGGGTCACGGGCCCAGCATGCCCGGTCAGCGCGAGCGGCCGTGCGGGACATGGAAGACTGGACGCTGATGAGCGACCGCACCGTGCCCACCCCCCTCGCCCCGGCCCCGCCGGGGCTTCCCGCGTGCGCGCAGGTCGACCTCGGGGCCATCAGCGCCAACGTCCGCGCCCTGCGCGCACGTGCCGGGTCGGCCGAGGTCATGGCCGTGGTCAAGGCCGACGCGTACGGCCACGGGCTGGTGCCCGCCGCCCGCGCCGCCGTCCGCGGGGGCGCCAGCTGGCTCGGCGTCGCGCAGCTGCCCGAGGCGGTCGAGCTGCGCCGGGCCGGCGTCGAGGTGCCCGTGCTGTCGTGGCTGCACGTCCCGGGCCAGGACTTCACCGAGGCGGTCGGCCTGGGCATCGACCTCGGGGTCGCCGCGCGGTGGTCGCTCGAGCAGGCGCTCGCCGCCGCCACCGCCACCGGGCGCGCCGCCCGCATCCACGTCAAGGTGGACACCGGGCTGGGCCGCAACGGCGCCTGGGGCGCCGAGCTCGACGCCCTGGTGGCAGACGTCGCCCGGGCCCAGGCCGAGGGCGCGGTCGAGGTGGTGGGGGTCTTCTCCCACTTCGCCTACGCCGATGCTCCCCAGCACCCCACCGTGCGGGCCCAGCAGGAGCGCTTCGAGGGGCTGCTCGAGCAGTTCGAGCGGGCCGGCATACGCCCCCAGGTGCGCCACCTCGCCAACTCGGCCGCCACGCTCACCAACCCGTCCGCGCACTACGACCTCGTGCGGCCGGGCGTCTCGGTCTACGGGCTGTCCCCCGTGCCGGACCTCGGCGCCCCCGAGGACTTCGGCCTGCGGGAGGCCATGCGGCTCGTGGCCCGGCTCGCGCTGGTGAAGGACTGCCCCGAGGGCCAGGGCATCTCCTACGGCCACACGTACACGACGAGTGCGCCGACGCGCCTCGGCCTGGTGCCGCTGGGGTATGCCGACGGGATCCCGCGCCACGCGTCCGGCAGGGGGCCGGTGCAGGTCGGGCGGCTGCGGTGTGCCGTGGCCGGCCGGGTCTGCATGGACCAGTTCGTGCTCGACCTCGGGGCCGACAGCCCTGCCGCGGCGGGCGACGAGGTCGTGCTGTTCGGCGTCGGGGCCGAGGGGGAGCCCACGGCGCAGGACTGGGCCGTTGCTGCCGGCACCATCAACTACGAGGTCGTGACCCGGCTGGGTGCCCGCGTCCCCCGCGTCCTCCTCGGGGATGAGGACCTGTGAGCCCGCCCAACCGCGGGCTCGTCGGGCTGGGCGTGGGGCTGGCCGCCGCCGGCGTCGCGACGGCCGCGGGGGTGGCCGCCCGGCAGGTGCGCGGCGAGCGGCAGGCCCGGTATGCCGTGCTCTCGCCCCAGGGCACCTACACCCACACCGCGGACCGCGAGATGCAGATCCTCGCCGACGACGGGGTGGGCCTGCACGTCGAGGTCGACGACGGCAACCCGGCCGCCGCGACCCCCGACAAGCCGACCGTGGTCTTCTCCCACGGCTACACCCTCAGCCTGCGCAGCTGGGTCCTGCAGCGGCGAGCGCTCGTGAAGGCCGGGTACCGCGTCGTGCTGTGGGACCAGCGCAGCCACGGCCGCTCCGGGCTGGCCCCGGCCGAGTCGTGCACCATCGACCAGCTGGGCCGCGACCTGCACCGCGTCGTGGAGGAGACCGTCCCGGAGGGCCCGCTCGTGCTCATCGGCCACTCGATGGGCGGCATGACGGTCATGTCGATGGCCGAGCAGTTCCCCGAGGTGGTCCGCGAGCGCGTCGTCGCGGCTGCCTTCGTCGCGACGAGCGCGGGCGGCGAGAACATGCTCACCCTCGGGTTCGGCCAGTTCGTGGGGCGCGTGCTGGGCCGGCTCGGCCCGCGCCTGCTGGCCCGGCTCGGGACCCGGCAGGGACTGGTCGACACCGCCCGGCGGGTCGGCCGGGAGGTCGAGGACCTCGTCGTCGAGCGGTACAGCTTCGCCTCGCCCGTCTCCCCCGAGACGGTCCGCTACACGGCGGACATGATCATGGGGACGCCGCTGCAGGTGATGGCCGACTTCCTCCCCTCGATCGACGTCCACGACAAGCGCAAGGCGCTCGCGCAGTTCCACGGCATCGAGACGCTGGTGCTCAACGGCGCCGAGGACCTGCTCACGCCGCCGGCCCACTCCGAGGCGATCGTCCGGCTGGTCCCCGGCGCCGAGCACGTCGTCGTCGAGGAGGCCGGGCACATCATCATGCTCGAGCACCCCGAGGTCCTCAACGAGCAGCTGCTCGCCCTCATCGAGCGCGGGATGCGGGCCGCGCGGGAGGGCGTCCACGTCGAGCGCAAGCCGCGGGTGCGCCGCACCCTCACCGACCTCGCCAAGAAGCGCAAGGTCGCCGAGGCGCGCCGCTCGCCCGCCCCGCGAAGGAGGTCCCGCCGTGCCTGAGCCGTCGTCCACGGCCGAGTCCGACTCCCAGTCCTGGTCCGTGACGAGCCCGCCCCTGGCCGTCGCCGAGGACACCCGGACGTGGGGCGCCCGGCTGGGCCGCCTGCTGCGCGCCGGCGACCTCGTCGTCCTGACCGGCGAGCTCGGCGCCGGCAAGACCACGCTCACCCAGGGCCTGGCCGAGGGCCTGGGGGTGCGCGGCCCCATCACCTCCCCGACCTTCGTCATCGCCCGCGTCCACCCCTCGCTCGTGGGTGGCCCCGCCCTCGTGCACGTCGACGCGTACCGGCTGGGCGGGTTCGCCGAGCTCGACGACCTCGACCTCGACGCCTCGCTGGAGGACTCCGTGACGGTCGTCGAGTGGGGGCACGGCCTGGCCGAGGACCTCGCCGAGGACCGGCTCGAGCTGGTGCTGGCCGGCGAGGACACCCGGACCGTGCGGCTGGACGCCCACGGAGCCCACTGGGACACCGCGGCCCTCGCGGCCCTGGCACAGGAGGCCTGATGCTGCTGCTCGCGATCGACACGTCGACGTCGGCGATCACCGTCGCCCTGCGCGACGACGACGGGACCCGTGCTGCCGCAGCGGTCCTGGACGCCCGTGGTCACACCGAGTACGTCGCACCACTCGTCCAGCGCTGCCTGGCCGACGCCGGGTGCGCCCCCTCGGACGTCACCGACGTCGTCGTGGGCACCGGCCCGGGGCCCTTCACCGGCCTGCGGGTCGGCATCGTCACGGGCCTGGTGTTCGGCCACGCCCGCGGCATCCCGGTCCACGGCGTCTGCAGCCTCGACGTGCTGGCCGCGCAGGCACGCGGCCGCGTCGGCGGGGACGAGCTGCTCGTGGCGACCGACGCCCGGCGCAAGGAGGTCTACACCGCCCGGTATGCCGTGGAGCCGGCCGGCGTGCGACGGCTCACCGAGCCGGCGGTGGACCGGCCCGCCGACCTGCCGGAGGACGTGCGCGGCCTGCCCACTGCGGGCCGG
Organism: Phycicoccus ginsengisoli; assembly: GCF_054779295.1. NCBI lineage: Bacteria > Bacillati > Actinomycetota > Actinomycetes > Micrococcales > Intrasporangiaceae > Phycicoccus > Phycicoccus ginsengisoli. The sequence goes on along the minus strand of NZ_BAAGYN010000013.1, from coordinate 44,178 downwards.
GGACCCCTGCTCTACCCCGACCTGTTTCCCACGGCGGTGGACGTCCTCGACGTCGACGCCGCAGTGCTGGCCGAGCTGGCCGCCGCGCGCATCGTCGCCGGGGAGCCGATGCCGGTCGAGCCGCTCTACCTGCGGCGGCCGGACGCCCTGACGACGGCCGAGCGGGCGCACCGGTGAGGGACGTGCGCTGGACCGACATCCCGGCGCTCGACGCGCTCGAGCGACGGCTCTTCCCCGACGACGCGTGGTCGCAGGCGACGTGGTGGTCCGAGCTGGCCGGCCGCCCGCGTCGCTCCTACGTCGTCGAGCAGGACGCCGCTGGCGCGGTGGTCGCCTACGGCGGGCTCGCCCTCGGCGGCGACGTCGCCGATGTCATGACCGTGGCCGTCGCCCCCGAGGCGCAGGGCCGTGGGCTCGGGCGCGCGGTGCTGGAGGAGCTCGTCGCACGGGCCCGCTCCGACTCCGCCGAGCACCTCATGCTCGAGGTCAGGGCGGACAACGAGGCGGCCCGAAAGCTCTACGACAACAACGGATTCGAGGTGCTCACGGTGCGACGCCGCTACTACCAGCCGGGTGACGTGGACGCCCTCGTGATGCGGCGCTCCCTCACCGGGGAGGTGTCGGCATGAGCGCCGACCAGCCGCTGGTGCTCGGCATCGAGACGTCCTGCGACGAGACCGGCGTCGGCATCGTGCGCGGCGAGACGCTGCTCGTGGACGCGATCGCCAGCAGCGTCGACGAGCACGCGCGGTTCGGCGGCGTGGTGCCCGAGGTGGCCAGCCGCGCGCACCTCGAGGCGATGATCCCGACGATCGAGCGCGCCACCCGCGACGCCGGGGTGCGCCTCGCCGACCTCGACGCCGTGGCAGTCACCTCGGGTCCCGGCCTGGCCGGTGCGCTCATGGTGGGGGTCGCCGCCGCGAAGTCGCTCGCGGTCGCCCTGGGCAAGCCGCTCTACGGCGTCAACCACCTCGCCTCGCACGTCGCGGTCGACATCGTGGAGCACGGCCCGTTGCCGGAGCCGACGCTGGCGATGCTCGTGTCGGGCGGCCACTCCTCCCTCCTGCTCGTCCCCGACGTCACGTCCGAGATCACGTCACTGGGGTCGACGATCGACGACGCCGCGGGCGAGGCGTTCGACAAGGTGGCCCGGGTGCTCGGGCTGCCGTTCCCCGGCGGCCCGTACATCGACCGGGCGGCGCGCGAGGGCGACCGGGTCGCGATCGACTTCCCGCGCGGCCTGACGACCGGCCGCGACCTCGAGCGCCACCGGTTCGACTTCTCCTTCTCCGGCCTGAAGACCGCCGTCGCGCGCTGGGTGCAGGCCCGCGAGGCGAGCGGTGAGCCGGTGCCGGTGGCGGACGTGGCGGCGTCCTTCCAGGAGGCGGTCACGGACGTGCTCACCCGCAAGGCCGTCGCGGCCTGCCGCGAGCACGGGGTCCAGAACCTGCAGATCGGCGGCGGCGTGGCCGCGAACTCCCGACTGCGGGCCATGGCCCAGGAGCGCTGCGACGAGGCCGGGATCGCGTTGCGGGTGCCCCGGCCCGGCCTGTGCACCGACAACGGCGCCATGGTCGCCTCGCTCGGGGCGCAGATGGTGCTCAAGGGCCGGACGCCGTCCGACCTCGCCCTGCCCGCCGACTCCTCGATGCCGGTCACCGAGGTCCAGTCGCTGCCCTGAGGCGGCTCACCGACGAGCGACGGCAGACCGTTCGGGGTCCGGTGCGGGGTAGCGCAGGTAGGCCAGGCGCGCCTGCTCCTGGCGTTCGTGGGCCAGCCCGTCGAGCACATAACCGACCATGAGAACCAGGGCGGCGATGATCATGACGGCCGAGGCGAGGATCGCGGTCGGGAAGCGGGGGACCAGGCCGGTTCGCACGTAGTCGGCGACCACGGGCGCGCCGATGACGAGCCCGAGGAGTGCGAGCACGCCGGCCAGGCTCCCGTGGAAGAGCGAGGGCCGCTCGCGCCGGGCGAGGCTGAGGATGAGTCGGAGGATCCGCCAGCCGTCGCGGTAGGTCCGCAGCTTGGACTCGCTGCCGGCAGGCCGGTCCTTGAAGTCCGTGGGGACCTCGACCGTGGGCAGCCGCAGGCGCAGTCCGTGCACGGTCATCTCGGTCTCGGTCTCGAACTCGTGCGACAGGGCGGGGAAGGACTTGACGAAGCGGCGCGAGAACACGCGGTAGCCGCTGAGCATGTCGGTCACCTGCCGCCCGAAGAGGGCAGCGACCGCCCCCGTGAGCAGGCGGTTGCCGATCGCATGACCAGGTCGGTATGCCGAGTCCGAGACCTCCCGACGTGCTCCCAGGACCTGGTCGTACGGGCCTTCGAACAGCAGGTCGACGAGCTCACCGGCCCGGGAGGCGTCGTAGGTGTCGTCGCCGTCGATGATGAGGACCGCGTCGGCGTCCACGTCGGCGAAGGCCCGGCGCAGGACGTTGCCCTTGCCCTTGCGCGGCTCCTCCCGCACGATGGCGCCCGCGGCCCGGGCGACCTCGATCGTCCGGTCGGTGGAGGCGTTGTCATAGACGTAGATCTCGGCGTCGGGGAGGGCGGCGCGCAGGTCACGCACAACGTTCGCGACCGCAGTCTCCTCGTTGTGACACGGGACGATCGCGGCGATGGTGGGCTTGGTGGTCACGCGGCACCTTCCGGCGGGGTGTAGGTGGCGAGGCAGAGTGCCTTGCTCCCGAGGTTCGAGCGGATCGTGGTGCACGGCCCGACGACGGTCAAGCCGTACGAACGCTGGAGCGCCTGGCGGTTGCGGGTGCTCGTGGGCCAGTCCAGGGACAGCAACACGTGGATGCGGCGGGCCGTGGCGAGCTGGTCGCGCACCTTGGCATCGATCGGCTGGTCGTTGAACCAGGGGTGGACGACGTGGCGGACGACCCTCGGGTCGACCTCGGTGAGCATCCAGCTGGCCGGGCCGAACGCGTTGTCGGCGATGATCACGTCGCCCGGACCGAGCGCTTGGAAGGGCTCGGGAGTGAACAGCTGCAGCCGCTGGCTGGCGAACGGCAGGTGCCTGAACCTGCCCTCGTCGAAGGGCGCCATCCCGGCCGCGAGCAGCACCGCCACCGCGGCGGCGACGACGGGCTTGCGAAGGAGCAGGCGTAGGGCCAGGACGAAGGCGGTTCCCGTGAGCAGCTCGGTCGTGACGGCATACCTGGCGATCCCGAACTGGAACGTCCACAGGAGGCCGCCGACGAGGAAGAAGGTCCAGAAGACCAGCACCGCCGGGTGCGGCGGCACCAGCCGGCGCCGCGCGGCCGCGACGGCCACGGCCAGTCCCGCGAGCAGCAGGAGCACCGCCAGGACGACCCAGCGCACGTCCCGCACGGGTACGTCGAGCAGCCGGCTGGTGCCCTCGAACATGTACAGCGGGAACCGCAGGGCGTCGTCGATCCCTCGAGCGCCGAAACGGGTGTCGCGCAGGTTCGTCTGGTCCCACAGAGGCGACTTGAAGACGGCGTTGTAGTACGGGAAGACCGGGCTGCCGGTGGCCTGGTAGACGCTGGCGAACCACCAGCCCGCCGACACCGCTACTCCCGCGACGGCCCCCACAGCGTGCTGGACGACGGGCCAGGCACTGCGCCGGAACAGGCAGGCGACGACCACACCGAGGCCAAGGGCCACGGCGTACCCGGTCATCGTGAGCTTCGCCCCCACGGCGATCCCTGACAGCATGCCGGCCAGGGTGAACAGGATCGCGCGCTCTCTCCGGGACCCGGCATGTACCGCCGCGAGCACCGCCAACAGGGCGGCCAGCATGGGGATGCTCACCACGACGTCGGCCAGGCTCATCCCCAGCTCCATGCTGAAGATCGCGCCGGTCCCGGCCACGGCCATCGCGGCCAGGGAGAGGGCCGTGGCCCCCCACGGCGAGCGCAAGGTGACAGTCCGCAAGGTGATCCGGCGCACCAGCACGAGGTTCAGGCCCGCCACGGCGGCGATCGCGGCCGTGGCGGGGCGAGGCGGTAGCGCCTGGTCCAGCAGGAACCAGGGGAACTGCGCCAAGGGGTTGATGTACCGGTTGGCGAACGGTTCCGGGTCGACCTGGGCGACCCCTCCGTGGAAGAAGAGCCAGGAGTAGTAGTAGTGGTAGGACACCAGGTCGAACGAGACGTCCATGCCCCGGGCCGGCCGGGCGGCGAAGAGCGCGCATGACAGGACGGCCCCGAGGTCGGCCAACCAGCCCACGATGGCCTGGGCTCGCCCTGACCTGATGCGCCTCACCACGCCCGCGAGTGTAGAGGGGGTGCCGGTGTGCCCCGACCCCGACACGGCCGGCCGGGTCAGTCGCAGCTGACGAGCTTCAGGTCCGCCTTGAGGTCGAGCACGCGGGCCGCCGCCGCGTCGACCTGCGCGGCGAACGCCGGGCTCGCCTTCCGCTTCGCCGCGATGGCGGCCAGCATCGTGCCCGCCTGCCCGGCCTCGGCCGTCAGCACGATGTCCCCGCCGGCCGCGATGAACCGGGTGGCCCGCTCGCCCACGGGGACGGCCGACACGGCCTTGGCCGCGCCGACGTCGTCGGTGATGACCACGCCGTGGTACCCCAGCCGGTCGCGGAGCAGCCCGGTGACGATCGCCCTGGAGAACATCGCCCGGTTGTCGGCGTCGAGGCGGGGGTAGCGCGCCGAGGAGATCATCACCAGCGGTGCGCCGGCGGCGATCGAGGCGCGGAACGGGGCGAGGTAGGGGTCGTCACGGTCCGTGGTCGAGTCGGTGGTGCCCACGGTCGTGACGTCGGTGTTGCCCGTGATCCGCCCCAGCCCCGGGAAGTGCTTCGCCGTGGGAGCCACCCCCGCGGCGAGCGACCCGCGGACGAACGCGGCGGCATACGTCGCGTTGGTCGAGGGCGAGCCGGGGGCGAAGTCGCGGCGGTAGCGTCCGATCGGCTGGTTGGCCGCGCCGAGCGAGGTGGGCACGGTGTCGGCGACGGGTGCCAGGTTGAGGTTGACCCCGGCCTGCAGGAGCTCGCGCGACCACGCGGTGACGTTGCGCTGCTCGGTCGCCGGGGTGGTGGTCGCCTGGGTCCGCGCGGACGGGATGCGGGTGAAGCCGGGCCCGCGCAGCTGCTGGACCTGGCCGCCCTCCTGGTCGGCCGCGACGAGCAGGTCGCCGCCGGCGGCGGCCTGGAGCCGGGCCGAGACGGTGCGCACGCCGGCCGAGCCCGAGGTCCACCCGCCGAGGTAGATGACCCCACCCAGGCCCTGGCTGCGGACCTGTGCGGCCAGCGCACGGGAGCTGCCCGTCGGCTGCAGGCCCACCATGAGCAGCTGGCCGGCGCGCTGGGCCGGCGTGAGCCTGGCGGCGAGCTTGGCACCGCACGACGGTGCGCTGGTGGGGCTGCTGGAGGACGACGACGCCGTGGAGGACGTCGAGGGCGCCGAGGTGCCCGTGGTCGTGCCGGACGGGCGCGACGCCGCGGTGGTGGACGAGGAGGCCGAGGTGCTCGGGCCCCCTCCGGCGCCGCCGGTGCAGCCCGCTGCCAGGAGCAGGACGACGGCGGTCGCGCCTGCGCCCACGGCGGGTCGGGGCAGGCGCGGCGAGGTCATCGCACGAACCTATCCCGGGCCCGAGGTGGTCGCGAAAACCGTGTCAGCGGCCGAGGTCGTGCAGCTGCTCGCGCAGGGCCCTGACGGCGTCGTCCTCGGTGCCGCCGAGGCGCAGCACCGTGAGGGCGTAGCCGCGAGCGGCCTCCTCGAGCTGGGCGCGACCGGCGGCCTTGGTGGGCCTCGCCACGGGCCGGACGACCGTGCCGTGGCGGACCCGGCTGCTCACGAGACCGGCTGCCTCGAGCTCGCGGTACGCGCGCGCCACGGTCCCGGGGGCGAGGTCGAGGTCCGAGGCGAGCTGGCGGATGCTCGGCAACCGGGTGCCCTCCGGCAGGGACCCGGACACGACCATGGCGGCCAGCTGGGCCCTGACCTGCTCGTAGGTCGGCACCGCGCTCTGCGGGTCGACGTCGATGATCACCGTGGCGACACCGCGGGGTCCAGCGCCGGCCGGCGTGCGGGACTGGTGGTCGTCGCGACGAGGAAGCCCACCACCTGCTCCAGCACCATGATCGCGAGACCCAGGGACGCCAGGCCGCTCGTGTCGTGGGGCTGCAGGTCGCCGACGAGGGTGAACAGGTTCGCCGTGGGCACCCCGGCCGCCGCGATCGCCGACCCCGCGAGCACGTTGGCGGCCCGGGCACGCAGGGCGTCGTCCGCGGCCACGAGCTCGGCGGCCGCGGGCGGCTGGCGCCGGGTCACGACCCTGCGCAGGGTGAGGCCCACCACCGCCAGCCCGAGCACCGCCGCGGCCAGCCACGCGACGGCCTGCCCGGTCGCTGCCGCGGCGCCGGTGGCGTCGCGCGCCCGGACCAGGACGGCGACGAAGGCCCCGACCAGCACGAGCAGCGCCAGGGCGAGCAGGGCGCCGGACTCCCGGCGCAGGTATGCCGTGACGGTGCGCCGCTCGAGCGAGGCCGCCCGCGGTCCCTCGGCCGGCCGTGGCAGGCCGGCGATCCGCCACTCGGCCACCACGGCGCCCACGAACCAGCCGAGGAACGCCGTCGTGAAGTTCAGCGTCACCCGCCCGTCGCGCACGGCCCACAGGAAGCCGCAGGCGATGCCGGTCCACAGGCCGAGGGTGCGCCACCGCCGGGTCAGGGTCAGCGACTGCAGCAACAGCGCCCCGTTGTCGGCGGTCACCGTCAGCAGCCGGCGGCGGGCGAAGGTCTCCAGGGTGCGTCGCTGGACGGGGGAGCGTGCGGACTGCACGGCAGCCGCCATCAGGCCCAGCACCACCAGCGCCGCCACGGCGGCCACCCCCACCCGGAACATGGGACCAGCCTCGCAGCAGGATGATCGCTGTGTCAATGTGCCAATACAGTGATACATTCACCGGCATGACTGAGGCGGCGACCCGCGGGCGGGTCAGCGACGAGGTGTGGGAGCAGATCGCACAGCAGGGGCACCCGGGCGCGGCGGAGCGCAGGGTCTTCCGGCGCAGCGTGGCCGGCGTCCTCGCGGTGCTGCTGGGAGCGGTGCTCGTGTGGGGGAGCGGTCTGTTCGCGCCGGTCCTGGCGAGCGGCGACGGCTCTGCGGGCTCGTTCGACCCGGCGACGCACACGGCGACGTACGAGTTCGACCTCACCAACCGCGGCATCCTGCCCGCGACCGTCGTCGGCGCCGCGACCGACGTCCCCGGGGTGACGCTGACCTCGACCTCGCCGGCCAGGAGCCGGCTGTCCCCGGGAGCCTCGGTCCACGTACGGCTCGCGCTGGAGGTCCGGGACTGCGCGAGAGCCGTCGACGCCGTCACCGCCCGGGACTCCTTCGAGGGCCCGCCCATCGAGGTGCGGGTGGCGCGTCCTTGGGGGACCGTCGTGGGGCGTGTCCACTCACCGGGCGGCAGCCTGCTCGCCGACCTCGTGCCCGGCGCGTGCGGGGTCGACCCGACCGGGTAGCGGCGCCGGCGACCTCTGGCAGGATCGCGGCATGGCTCTCCCGGTGGTGCTGGACGTGGACACCGGCGTCGACGACGCGTGTGCCCTGCTGCTCGCAGCCCAGCACCCCGCGCTCGACCTCCGCGCGGTGACGTGCGTCGGGGGCAACGCGTCGCTCGAGGCCGTCGTCGCCAACACCCTGACCGTCCTCGACACCGTCGGCCGCACCGACGTGCCGGTGGCTGCCGGCGCGGCCGTGCCCCTGCTCGAGGCTCCCGTCGACGCCCGGCACGTCCACGGCGACGACGGGATGGGCGACCTCGACTGGCCCCGGTCGACCCGCCGCCCGGACCCCCGGCACGCCGTCGAGCTGCTGCGGGACGTCCTCCTCGACGCGGCCGCGACCCGTGACCCTGCCCGGCGCGTGACCCTCGTGCCGCTGGCGCCGCTGACCAACATCGCGCTCCTGCTGCGCACCTACCCCGCCGTCGCCGCCGGCATCCGCGAGATCGTCTTCATGGGCGGTGCGGCCTCGGAGGGCAACGCCACCGCGTCCGCGGAGTTCAACGTCTTCCACGACCCGGAGGCGGCGGCGATCGTGCTCGACGCCTGCGCCGACCTCGGCGTGGCCGTCACCATGTACGGTCTCGACGTCTTCTACGAGCCACGGATCTCCCGGTCTGCCGTGCAGCCGCTGCTCGACGCCGCGGGCGGGGACGGGGCCGACCTCGCCGCGCGGCTCGTCTCGTTCCAGTGCGACCGGTTCGGCTCCGACGCCGCGACGATCGGCGACGCGGGGGCGGTCTGCGCGGTCATCGAACCGGGCGGGGTCACCCGGGCCACGCTGCCCGTCCGGGTCGAGCTCGCGGGCACGTGGTCGCGGGGACGCACCATCGTCGACCGTCGCGACTGGAGCGGCGACCTGACCCACGACCCGCACGGCCGCGCCCGCGCGAGCATCGACGTGTGCCTCGAGGTCGACGCCCGGCGCTACGCCACCCTGTGGTTCGACACCGTCATGGGCGGGCTCTCCTGATGGGTCGCGTCCTCGTCCTGGGCTCGCTCAACGTCGACCTCGTCGCCGCCGTCGACCGGCACCCCCGGCCGGGCGAGACCGTCCTGGCGGACCCGGACGTGCGCCGGTTCGCCGGTGGCAAGGGCGGCAACCAGGCGGTGGCGGCCGCCGCGGCCGGCGCCCGCGTCACCATGGCGGGGGCGGTCGGCGACGACGCCGGCGGCGCGGCATACCTCGAGCGCCTGCGCGCCCACGGCGTCGACGTGACGCCCGTCGCGGTGGTGCCGGGAGTCGCGACCGGCCAGGCGTGGGTCGCCGTGGACCCGCAGGGGGAGAACGCGATCGTCGTCGTGCCGGGTGCCAACGCCCGCGCCGCGGCGCCGGACCTCGACGGCTGGGGTGCCGGTGACGTCCTGCTCGTGCAGCTCGAGGTGCCGCTCGACGTCGTCGCCGCCGCAGTGCGGACGGCGGCCGCCCGCGGGGTGCGCGTGGTCGTCAACGCGGCGCCGTATGCCGCCCTGCCGCACGACGTGGCCGCGCTGGCCGACCCGGTCGTCGTCAACGAACACGAGGCGATGCTGCTCGCGGACGGCGACGTGCTGCCGGGCTCGCTCCTGGTGACGTTCGGCGCGGCCGGGTGCTCGTGGGACGGCGTGCGGTTCGACGGGGTGGCGGTGCCGCCGGGCGAGGTGGTCGACACGACCGGCGCCGGTGACGCCTTCTGCGGTGCGCTGGCGGCGGCGCTCGCCGACGGTGCCGACCGCGCGGACGCCGTGGCGCGCGCCGCGGAAGCCGGGGCCGACGCCGTGCGGCGGCTCGGCGCGCAGCCCGACCCGGAGCTCTGAGGCGCGGGTCAGTTCACCGAGACGTGGACGTGGTCCATGTGGTTCGCGGTGGGGCTGCCCCGGTCGGACATCGCCTTCCAGGTGCCGCTGCTGGGGTACCAGATGCGCTGGTACCAGATGATGTACTTCACGTTCAGCTCCCCGGCGTGCTGCATGACGTACGCCGCGACCGCGTCGCCCTGGGCCCGCGAGCCGACCATCGCGTCGACCGCGTTGCCGGTGCCGTGGTCCATGTCGCCGGCGCGGAAGCCGCCGTAGGAGTGGATCTGGGGGAAGTTGTCGCGGATCGCGTTGAGCACGACGAGGCCGTCCTGCGTGAGGCCGAGCTCGCCGCGCAGTCCGGTCCGCCGGATGCCGCGGGAGGCGGCCTGGTCCGTTCGGTCGGCCCCCGCCGACGTCGACGGGCTCGCACCCCGGCGCGGCGTGGCGGTGAAGCCGATGACGCCGTAGGTCCGGCTCCCGGCCAGCGCGGTGTCGGGGGCGCGGACCGTGGTCGCCGCCACCGGGCGCGGTGAGTCGGCGAGGGAGAAGACCGGCGACGCGGTGATCGGGCCGGTCCAGGCGCTGAGGACGCCGGCCGCGGCGAGCAGGCCACCGGCCGTCTTGACGAGGCCGGCGCGGGTCGGCCGCAGCACCGCGAGGAGCAGCGGTCTCGGCAGCGGCCGCGGCGCCGCGGGAGCGCGGTGGCGGCCGGAGCGGCGGGTGTGCTCGAGGGGCATGAGGGAGGGGGTTCCTGGTTGGCGGGGGGACCAGCGGTCACCGTAGCGAAGCCTGCCTCAGGTCACAAAGAGGTCACGGCGAGTCGCTGTGGACACGCCCGGAACCGTGCCGCGCCTGTGGACGGAACGAGGACGGACGGGCGGACGGACGGGCGGACGGAGGTGCCGGCGGCCTCCTGAGTCCCGAGCGGCTCAGGCGGGTCGGACCACCAGCGCGACCTGGTTGCTGCGGACCCTCGTGAGCACGACCGTCGCCTCCGACGAGCCCTTGGCCGGCAGCCGGAGCTGGCGCCGCAGCAGGTCGGCGTCGACCGACACCCCTCGCTTCTTGACCGTGAGCCGGTCGTGGCCGTGGTCGCGCAGCCAGCCCCGCAGCGCCTTGACGTTGAACGGCATCGCCTCGACGACGACGAAGCGGCGGGCGAAGGGGACGTCCTCGGCGCGGTCGGCGCTGACGTAGCCCACCCCCTCGTCGAGCTCGCACCCGTCGACCGCCGCGGCCACGGCTCCCACCAGCCCGGCCCGGAGCACGGCCCGGTCCGGCTCGTAGAGCCACGAGCCCACCGCTCCCAGCGACGCGACCCGTTCGTGCTCGGGGGCGTCGGCCTCGGTCACGACGGCGGGCGCGGCCCCGGGGCGCAGCACGGCTGCGGTGCGACCGGCCGCCCGCACGAGCGGGCCGAACCAGACGGCGCACTCCAGGACCTCGCCGGACAGCGAGGTCCACTGCGCCTCCGCCCCGGACGGCAGGGCGTGGTGCGGGAAGGCCGGCGCCAGCTTCACGCCGGTGGCGGGCAGGGCCCGCGCGATCTCCAGCACCTGCTCCCAGCTCGGGGTCATCGAGTCCAGCCCGAACACCCGGCGGGTGCGCCCGCGCACGTCGGCGACCCCGGGCGTACGCCGGGCGGGGTCCAGCCAGGCGCCCACGCCGCGCGCACCCTCGCCCGCCGGCGGGACGAACTCCTCGACGCGGCCGTGGACCGCCGTGGACTCGGGCCAGTGCCGCAGGTTCACCGCCGCGATCGCCGCGGTGACCTCGTCGGCGTCGATGGCCCGGACCCGCAGGTCGAGCCCTGCGATCGCCATGGCGTCGGCGCCGATGCCGCAGCCGAGGTCGTGGACCGTGTGGATGCCGGCCTGCCGGAACCGATGGGCGTGCCGGGCCGCCACGGTCAGCCGGGTCGCCTGCTCCAGCCCGTCGGAGGTGAGGACCATCCCCTGGGCGAACTCGCCGAACTTGTCGACGGCGCGCGCCCGCAGACGGGACTGGTTGAGCGCGGCCGCGACGAGGTCGGCCTCGAACCCGACACCGCGCAGGCGGTCCTGCAGGGACAGGGCCTGTGTCTCGTCGTAGGGCGGGAGCGACTGCAGCAGGCCCCACCCCTCACCCGTGGTGAGCCGTCGCAGCAGGGCCAGGTCCATGCGGGGCATTGTCCCGTACGGCGCGGGGGGCGGTGGGTCAGCGGTCGCGGCGCCACTCGTACGGGGTCGTGGTGGTGACCTTGACCAGCCCGGACCGCTCGAGGATGGGACGGGAGAACTCGGTCGAGTCGCTGTTCACGTAGCGCTTGCCGTGGCGCAGGGCCGAGCGGGCGCGGGCCGAGGTCAGTGCCCGGTAGATGCCCCGACCGCGCCACTGCGGCCGGGTCGCCCCGCCCCAGATCCCCGCGAAGTCGGTGCCCTCGACCGGCTCGAGCCGACCGGCGCTCACGACCTCGCCGCCGGCCTCGGCGACCCACAGCTCCATGTCGTCGCGTGACCGGAGCCGGTGGAGCACCTGCTCCTCGATCTCGGCCGCGAACTCGGGGGAGTCGCCGAACACCTCGGCCTGCATGGCGAGCATCCGGCGGGCGTCGTCCTCGTCCGTGACCTGGCGGACCACGACTCCCTCGGGGAGGTCGACGTCGTACGCCAGCAGGCGGGCCTCGCCGACCATGACCGACTCGGGCTCGTCGGGGACGAAGCCCCGGGCCAGGAGCGCCTCGTGCAGGCCGGGCGCGTGGTCGTGGCCCCGCGTCTTCCACTCGACCCGGGCGATCGACGGGTCCGCCTCGTAGTGGGCGAGGGCCGCGTCCACGAGCTCTCGGACCCGCTGCTCGTCCGCGGGCATGCCGGCGGTGTCGAGGCTGCGGTACGTGATGAAGCCTCTGCCCCCGAGGTAGGTGGCGCAGGCGAGCGGGCCGATCCGCTCGACCGCTGTGGCCGAGGTGACCTCGACCCGGAGCTGCTCGTCGTAGGCGCGCAGCAGCGCGGCGGCGCGGGGGGCGGAGCTGCTCGGGGACGTCGTGCTCAGGGGGTCGGTCACGGCGACGACCCTGCTCGTCGGGGCCACCGCGCCGCAACCGGGTTTCGCCGCGCCCCTTGCGCCCACGGCGGACGCCGGGCCGGGTGTTGGCACTCGAGTTGACCGAGTGCTAACCGGGTGCCTAGATTTGCCGTTGGCACTCCGGTTCGCCGAGTGCTAACGCAGGAGCCCGGCCGATCCCCGCGACGGCGGCCTGACGACTGCGACCGCACAGCATCCACCCGTCCACTCCGACATTCCCGAAGGGGAGGTCACCATCGTGTCGGTTTCCATCAAGCCGCTCGAAGACCGCATCGTCGTCAAGAGCGTCGAGGCCGAGCAGACCACCGCGTCCGGCCTCGTCATCCCGGACACCGCGAAGGAGAAGCCCCAGGAGGGCGAGGTCCTCGCGATCGGTCCGGGTCGCATCGACGACCACGGCAACCGCGTCCCGCTCGACGTCAACGTCGGCGACCGCGTGATCTACAGCAAGTACGGCGGCACCGAGATCAAGCACGGCGGCGAGGAGTACCTCATCCTCTCCGCGCGCGACGTCCTCGCCGTCGTCGGCTGACGACGCACCACACACAGCACGCCCCGGCGGGCCCCGCTGGGGTCGCGCGCGGGGCGTGCTGCGTTGTGCGCAACGCACCCTTCCCCCGTATGCCGGCAGCCCGGCATACCGCCGAACTTCACTGAGAACGAAGGACTTTCATGGCAAAGACGCTGGAGTTCAACGACTCCGCTCGCAAGTCGCTCGAGCGCGGTGTCGACGCGCTCGCGAACGCCGTCAAGGTGACGCTCGGCCCCAAGGGCCGCAACGTCGTCATCGACAAGAAGTGGGGCGCCCCCACGATCACGAACGACGGTGTCACCATCGCCCGCGAGGTCGAGCTGGAGGACCCCTACGAGAACCTTGGCGCCCAGCTCGCCAAGGAGGTCGCCACCAAGACCAACGACGTCGCGGGTGACGGCACCACGACCGCCACCGTGCTCGCCCAGGCGATGGTCAAGGAGGGCCTGCGCAACGTCGCCGCGGGTGCCGCCCCGTCCGGCCTCAAGCGCGGGATCGACAAGGCCGTCGAGGCCGTGTCCGACCAGCTGCTCAAGGTCGCCCGCGAGATCGAGGGCAAGGACGAGATCGCCCAGGTCGCCGCGCTCTCCGCGCAGGACCAGACCATCGGCTCGACCATCGCCGACGCGTTCGACAAGGTCGGCAAGGACGGCGTCATCACCGTCGAGGAGTCCTCGACCGCGACGACCGAGCTCGAGTTCACCGAGGGCATGCAGTTCGACAAGGGCTACATCTCGCCCTACTTCATCTCCGACGCCGAGCGCATGGAGGCCGTGATCGAGGACGCCTACGTCCTCATCAACCAGGGCAAGATCTCCGCGATCGCCGACGTCCTGCCGGTGCTGGAGAAGGTCGTCAAGAGCGGCAAGCCGCTGCTGATCATCGCCGAGGACATCGACGGCGAGGCGCTGTCGACCCTGGTGGTCAACAAGATCCGCGGCACGTTCAACGTCGTCGCGGTCAAGGCGCCCGGCTTCGGCGACCGCCGCAAGGCGATGCTGCAGGACATGGCGGTCCTCACGGGCGGCCAGGTCATCTCCGAGGAGGTCGGCCTCAAGCTCGACCAGGCCGACCTCGACGTGCTGGGCCAGGCCCGCCGCGTCGTCGTCACCAAGGACAACACCACGATCATCGACGGCGCCGGCTCGAGCGACGACGTCACCGGCCGGGTCAACCAGATCAAGGCCGAGATCGAGCGCACCGACTCCGACTGGGACCGCGAGAAGCTCCAGGAGCGCCTCGCCAAGCTCGCCGGTGGCGTCTGCGTCATCAAGGTGGGTGCCCACACCGAGGTGGAGCTCAAGGAGAAGAAGCACCGCATCGAGGACGCCATCTCGGCGACCCGCGCGGCCATCGAGGAGGGCATCGTCGCCGGTGGCGGCTCCGCCCTCGTCCACGCCTCCTCGGTCATCGAGGGCCTCGGCCTCGAGGACGACGAGAAGGTCGGCGCCGCGATCGTGGCCAAGGCCGCGGCCGAGCCGCTGCGCTGGATCGCCGAGAACGCCGGCATGGAGGGCTACGTCGCCGTCTCCAAGGTGCGCGAGCTCGAGGTCGGCAACGGCCTCAACGCCGCGACCGGCGAGTACGTCGACCTGGTCAAGGCCGGCGTCATCGACCCGGTCAAGGTCACCCGCTCTGCCCTGCGCAACGCCGCCTCGATCGCGTCGATGGTCCTGACCACCGACACGCTCGTCGTGGAGAAGAAGGAGGAGGAGCCCGAGGCCGCAGGCGGTCACGGGCACGGTCACGGCCACTGAGCCAGCCGCCTCCGCGGTTCGCAAGGCCCGTCCCCACTCCGGTGGGGGCGGGCCTTCGCCGTGCCGTGGTGCGCCGTGCGAGGGCGCTGCGACGTGCTTGACGCGACTATTCATGTGGTGAATAGTGAGCGCGGTGTCGACGGGTCACGTGCTGTTGGGGCTGCTGAGCAGGGGGCAGCGGCACGGCTACGACCTGAAGCGGGACCACGACGAGCGGTTCCCGCAGGCCAGGCCGATCGCCTTCGGGGTGGTCTACTCGACGCTCGACCGGCTGCACCGTCGCGGGCTCGTCCGCTCGGCGGCGGTGCAGCGGGTCGACGGCCCCGACCGCACCGTGTACGAGATCACCGACGAGGGCCGGGCCGAGCTGCACGCGTGGCTGGCCGCGGCGGACGAGCCGGGGCCGGTCGCGAACCCGTTCGCCACCAAGGTGACCCTCGCGCTGCTGCTGGGGGACGAGGTGGGGGCCCGGGCCTTCCTGCGGGCGCAGCGCGCGGCCCACCTGGCCCGGATGCGCGAGCTCACGACGGTCAAGACGCGTGGCACCGGGGGCGTGCACGCGGTGCTGGCCGCCGACTACGCGCTGGCCCACCTCGACGCAGACCTGCGGTGGATGACCGCCGCGCAGGACCGCATGGGGACACTGACGAAGGAGCTGGGGGAATGACGGCTGTGCTGAGCGCCACCGGGGTGCGGCGCGACTACGGAAGGACGGCCGCCCTGCGCGGCGTCGACCTCACCGTCCGGCCGGGGGAGGTGCTCGCCGTGACCGGCCGGTCCGGCTCGGGCAAGTCGACCCTGCTGCTGTGCCTGTCGGGGGTGCTGACCCCCGACGAGGGTGAGGTGCGGTGGGGCGACCGGGTCGTCAGCGCGGCCAGCGAGCGGGAGCGGTCCGCACTGCGCCGGCAGGAGTTCGGGGTGCTGTTCCAGTACGGGCAGCTCGTCGGCGAGCTCACGGGCCTCGACAACGTCGCCCTGCCCCTGCTCCTCGGCGGGACACCGCGCGCGTCGGCCGAGTCCGTCGCGCGCTCGTGGTTGGAGCGGTTCGGCGTGGGTGAGCTCGCCGGGGCGCGGCCGCGCCACATGTCCGGCGGCCAGACCCAGCTCGTGGCGGTCGCCCGGGCCCTGGTGGCCGAGCCGGCCGTCGTCTTCGCGGACGAGCCGACCGGGGCGCTGGACTCGCTGACCGGTGAGGCGGTGATGACAGCCCTCGTCGAGACCGCCCGGGACCAGGGCACGACCGTGGTGCTCGTGACCCACGACCACACGGTGGCGGCGTACGGCGACCGCGAGGTCGAGATGCGCGACGGTGTGCTGGTCGGCGACGGGGACGGGTCGGCCGACCTCCACGCCGGGCCCGTCGAGGTCGGCGTCGCGTCCGCGTCCCCATCTGCGGCCGAGGCCGCGGCGTCCTCCCCGCCAGCGGGGCCCGGCGCGCCCCGGCGCCCCGGCACCAGCGGCCACGGGTCCTCGGCAGGCCGTCCGTGACCGGCCGCGAGCGGCTGCGGTTCGCCGCCGTGGGCGGCCGCTCGGACCGGCTGCGCATCGTCTGCACCGCCCTGGGCGCGGCCGCGACGGCGGTCCTGCTCCTGCTCGTGGTGACCGTGCTGGCCATCCGCGGGGACGGCACGGCCTTCTACCGGGTGCGGGTGCTCAACGAGTCCGGGCTCCGCGGGGGCGTGGTCACGGCCCTGCTGCTGCTCGTCCTGCCCGTCATGGTCTTCACCGGCGTGAGCTCGCGCCTGGGCTCGCCGGAGCGGGACCGCCGGCTCGCGGCCCTGCGCCTCGCCGGTGCCTCGCCCGCCGACGTGCGGTGGGTCGTCGCCCTCGAGACCGGCCTCGCCGCCGCGGCAGGCTCCGTGCTGGGCGGGGGCGTCTTCCTGCTCCTGAGGGTGGTCCTGGACCGGTCCCGGTACGACTGGGGCGCGCCGGGTCAGGGAGGTGGCGCAGGGCCCCGGGTGTGGCCGACGGACGTGGCCCTGCACCCGCTCGCCGTCCTCCTCGCGCTCGCCGTGGTGCCCGTGGCCGGCACCCTGCTGTCCGTCCTCGCGCTGCGCCGGGTGGCGCTCACCCCGTTCGGGGTGGTGGTGGCGCAGAAGACGCGGGTCCCGGCGGTCCTCCCCGCCGTCTCGCTGGTGGTGGGGTGCGCAGGAGTCGTGCTGTCCTCGTTCCTCTACGGTCCCCTGCGCAGCCTCGGGCCGCTCCCGGCGTCCCTGGCGCTCTGGTGCTCCATCGCGCTGGCCCTGGTCGGGCTCCTCTGGGGCTCGGCCTCGATGGCCCTGATGGCCGGGCGCCTGCTGACCGCCCGGGCGCGGGGGGTGGCCGGCCTGGTGGCCGGCCGCCGGCTCCTCGCCCACCCCTACGCCGCGAGCAAGGTCACCGCCTCCGTCATCCTCGCGGTGGTGGCGGGCGGGGCGGCGGCGGTCCTGCGCTCCGCCACGCTCGTGGCCGTGACCGAGCAGAACGCGGAGAACGCGGGGAACGGCGTGATCGACAACGACCAGCTGTCCTTCTTCACCCAGTCCTACGACCTCGTGTACGGCGTGGTGGGGGTCGGGCTGGTGCTCTCGTGCGCCGGCCTGCTCGTCCTGCAGGCCGAGGCCCTCGTCTCGCGGCGCCGGGCCCTGGCGGGTCTCGTGGCCGCCGGCACCCCGCGGTCGGTGCTGGTGCGGGCGACCCTGGTCGAGGTCCTCGCCCCGCTCGTCCCCATGGTGCTCGTGGCGACCGCGGTCTCGGTGGCCGTGGCGACGTGGTGGTTCGCCGGCCTGCGGTCCTCCGGCGGGGACGACCTGCCGGGGGCGCCGATGCCATGGCTGGCCCTCGGGGTGCTGGTCGTGGGCTCGGTGGGGCTCGTGACCCTGACCACCCTGCTCTCCCTCGTCACCCTGCGCGCCGCGACCCGGCCCGAGGAGCTGCGCCTGGCCACCTGACCCGTGGGGAGCGGTGTGCCACGCTGGAGGAGGTGCCGCAGCCGGCCCGTGCCCAGGGCCGGGCGGTGCCACCGGCGAGGTGGTCGGCATGGAGCGGTACGCGTCGGCGCCGGGTTTCGTGGAGTACCTCGAGGCCCGCGGCGTGGACCTGCTGCGCACCGGCTGGCTCCTCACGGGCAGCGAGGACGGCGCGCGCCGGCTGGTGGCCGCGACCCTGGCGCGGGCGTGGCCGCGGTGGCGGCACCTCGCCGAGGTCGGTGCGGGGTCCTACGACGCCGAGCTGCGGCGCGAGCTCGTCGGGCTGTACCTCCAGCGGCGCGGGGAGGCGCGGCCGCGCCGTGACGCCGGTGGCGGGGGCCGCGAGGCGGCGGGGAGGAGCCCGAGCCTCGACGCGGATGCCCGCCGGGACGCCGGCGCTCGGGCGCCCCAGGGCCACCGGGCGCCCCAGGGCCCCCGGGCGCCCGAGGGCGCACGGAGCACCCCGAGCCTCCACGGTGACCGGCAGGTGCTCGACGCCCTGCTCCGCCTCTCCCGGGCCGACCGCGCCAGGGTGGTCCTCTCGCTGTTCGACGGGCTCGGCGACGGCCGGCTCGCTGCCGCCTTCGACGAACCCGTGCCGACCGCGCGCCGCAGGCGCGACGCCGCGGTGCGCTCCCTCGTCGTGGCGACGGGGCGTGACGAGCAGGCCCTCGTCGCCGCCCTGGACCGGTTGGCCCCCGCTGCCCCGGCGCTCGACGGGCTCGCCCGGGCACCCGTGGCCCGGGGGCCCTCGCGGGCGCGCCGGCTCACGGGGTGGGCCGGTGCGGCCGTGGTCCTGGTGGGGGCCGCCGCCCTGGCTGTCTCCGTGGCCGTGCCGCACCTCGGGCCGCCCGCCCCGTCGGTCCCCAGACCCCCCGCTCCCTCGGTCCCCAGGCCCTCAACCACGGCACTGGGCTCGTCCGACTGCGTGCGCCGCCAGGACGCGCCTGCCGTGCCGCCGGTGTCGGGCCTCGGGACGCCGGGCAACCCGGTGGTCGGGATCGTGGTGTGTGCCCGGACCGACGAGGACTCGGTCTGGACCGGCTACCTGCCACCGTCGCAGCCGGTGACCGACGCCCGCGCCCTCGCGATGGTGGTGCTGGCCCGACGGGACGCCGGCTCGGGCTGCGGGCAGGTCCCCCAGGGTCCTGCCTTCCGGGTCCTCGTCGAGTCGTCCGACGGGCACGTGGCGACCTACGCGAACGAGGGCCTGCGCTGCAACGGCTGGCCGGCGCTCGACAGCTTCTACCGCGCCGAGGCGGAGCAGGACACCGTCCGCGCGCAGCCGCGCTGGGACGACGGCTTCCTCACCTGCCCGCCGGTCTTCGACCCGCAGCCCGTCGTGGGGGCGGCCACCCCGGTGCAGCGCGGTACGCGCTTCGACCTCGCGACCCTGTGCCTGCACCCGCTGCCGGTCGGCGGCCGGGTCCCGAGGATGCGCCCAGTCACGCGACTGGTGCTGGCGCAGTCGCAGGTGGCGCAGCTCGACGCCGAGCTCGCGACGCACGGTTCCACCCGCGCACCCCGACCCCCGTGTCGCGGGACGAACGGGCTGTTCGTCCTCCGGGCGCGGACCACGACCGGCCGGGTCCTCGACCTCGCCGGCGCGTGCCCCGACCAGCTCGGCGTCGACTTCGACCGCCGCGAGTGGCTCCGGCTCGGCCCCGCGTCGGCCGCGATGGTCAGCACGGGGCTGGACGTGTCCTACCGCTAGGCGGGCCGGACCACCTGGATGGCCTCACCGGCATACTCCACGGTCTGGCCGGGGCGCACCTGGGTGCCGCGGCGCAGGCACACGGCCCCGTCGAGGAGCACCTCGCCGTTCTCGACCACCGCGCGGGCCATGGCGCCGTCCTCGACCACGCCGGCGAGCTTGAGCAGCTGGCCGAGCCGGATGGACTCGTCACGGATCGGGATCTCGAGCAGGCTCACGACCCCGAGTCTAGGAGGGTCAGCTGGCCGCGGGGGCCGCGTGCCCGGCGTAGTGCGCCTCGCGCTCGTCCTCGGTCATCGCGCCCCACACGCCGTACGGCTCCCGGACGCGCAGCGCGTGCTCGCGGCACTGGGCCAGGACCGGGCAGCCGAGGCAGACCTGTTTGGCCTCGGAGTCCCGGGACCGGCGGGCGGGGCCACGCTCGCCCTCGGGGTGGAAGAAGACGTCGGGGTTGCTCTGGCGGCAGGAGCCCTCCAGCTGCCACTCCCACAGGTCGGCTACGGGTCCAGGTAGCCGTGACAACTCAGCCATGTCGTCCTGCTCTCCCGCGGCACGCTGCCGCACGTCTCGGACGCTACCGCCCGGGGAGGGGGCCCGACAGGTCGCGAAGGGTATGGACTTGTTCAAGCCGTGCGGGGGACGGCGGTGGGGTCCCGCATGCTGGACAGGACGCCGCGCACGGGGGCCCGCAGGGCCGGTTTACGATTGGGCAATGAGCCTTGGTGTCGACGACCGCCTGCCCGACCTGACCGCTCACGAGGCCGCTGCGGCCGCCGAGCCGGGCGCCGTCGACGAGGGCCACGACCCGTTCGCCAAGCTGGGACTCACCTACGACGACGTCCTGCTGCTGCCCAACGAGACCGACGTCGTCCCGTCGGACGTGGACACCACCGCGCGGCTGACCCGGGAGATCTCACTGCGGATCCCGTTGGTGTCGGCCGCGATGGACACCGTGACCGAGTCACGGATGGCGATCGCGATGGCCCGCCAGGGCGGCATCGGCATCCTGCACCGCAACCTCTCGATCGAGGACCAGGCCTACCAGGTCGACCTCGTGAAGCGGACCCAGACGGGCATGATCAGCAACCCCGTCACCATCGGCCCCGACGCGACCCTCGAGGACCTCGACCGCCGCTGCGGTGAGTACCGCGTCTCGGGCCTGCCCGTCGTCGACGAGGGCAACCACCTGCTCGGCATGATCACCAACCGCGACCTGCGGTTCACCCCGGTGGCCGAGTGGCAGACCACGCTGGTGCGCGACGTCATGACGCCGATGCCCCTGGTCACGGGCCGGGTCGGCATCTCCCGCGAGGACGCCACCGCCCTGCTGCGCCAGCACAAGCGTGAGCGGCTGCCGCTGGTCGACGACGAGGGCCGTCTCGCCGGGCTCATCACCGTCAAGGACTTCGTGAAGTCCGAGCAGTTCCCGGACGCCAGCAAGGACGACCACGGCCGGCTGCTGGTCGGCGCCGCGATCGGCTTCTTCGGCGACGCGTGGGAGCGGGCGACCCGACTCGTCGAGGCCGGGGTCGACGTGCTCGTGGCCGACACCGCCAACGGCCACGCCCGGCTGATGCTCGAGATGGTCCGGCGGCTCAAGGCCGACCCGGCGATGCGGCACGTGCAGGTGATCGGCGGCAACGTCGCGACCCGCGCCGGTGCGCAGGCGCTGGTGGACGCCGGCGTGGACGCGGTCAAGGTCGGCGTCGGTCCGGGCTCGATCTGCACGACCCGCGTCGTCGCGGGCGTCGGTGTCCCGCAGGTCACGGCGATCTACGACGCGTCGCTGGCCTGCCGGGCGGCCGGCGTGCCGGTCATCGGCGACGGCGGCCTGCAGTACTCCGGCGACATCGCCAAGGCCATCGTCGCCGGGGCGGACACGGTCATGCTCGGCTCGCTGCTGGCGGGCTGCGAGGAGTCGCCCGGCGACCTGATCTTCGTCAACGGCAAGCAGTTCAAGTCCTACCGCGGGATGGGCTCGCTCGGCGCGATGGCCTCGCGCGGCAAGAAGTCCTACTCCAAGGACCGCTACTTCCAGGCCGACGTCAGCAGCGACGACAAGATCATCGCCGAGGGCATCGAGGGCCAGGTCGCCTACCGCGGGCCGCTCGGCAACGTCGTGCACCAGCTCATCGGCGGCCTGGGGCAGTCGATGTTCTACGTGGGCGCACGCACCATCCCCGAGCTCAAGGCCCGCGGCCAGTTCGTGCGCATCACCTCCGCCGGGCTCAAGGAGTCGCACCCCCACGACATCCAGATGACGGTCGAGGCGCCCAACTACGGCGGCCGCTGACCCGCTGACCCGCGGCCTGCTGGGCAACCGGCCGGTCGGCGGGCCCGCTGACCGGCCGGCGCCACGAGCGCCGGCCTGTCGCGTCCAGACGGGGTGCCGGAGACGCGTACGCCTTTGGGGTGATCCGGGCCGGCGCGGCGCGCGCCTACCCTCGCAGTACGGCCCGTCCCCCTCGGGTCGAGCAGGGGAGCACCATGGTTTCGCCGCACCGTGCGGTTGCGCGGTACGGCGTCCCCAGGCGCCCCGTCGTCGGCACCCCTCACCCGGCGACGGGGTGCCGTGCGTCCCGCGCGTTCGGCCGTGCCCCGTCCGGCCGATAGCCTTGCGCGGTGACTGAGATCGAGATCGGACGCGGCAAGCGCGGCCGCCGGGCCTACTCCTTCGACGACATCGCCGTGGTGCCCTCGCGCCGCACGCGCGACCCCGAGGAGGTCTCGGTCGGCTGGCAGATCGACGCCTACCACTTCGACATCCCCGTCATGGGCGCCCCGATGGACTCGGTGATGTCGCCCGAGTCTGCGATCGCGCTCGGCCGCCTGGGTGGGCTGCCCGTCCTCGACCTCGAGGGCCTGTGGACGCGTTACGAGGACCCGGCTCCGGTGCTCGCCGAGATCGCCACGCTCGACCCGGCGTCGGCCACGGCCCGGATGCAGGAGCTGTACGCACCGGAGATCCAGCCGGAGCTCATCGCCCACCGACTGCGCGAGGTCCGCGAGGCGGGCGTCACCGTCGCCGGCGCGCTCAGCCCGCAGCGGACCCAGCAGTTCTGGAAGACGGTCGTCGACGCCGGGGTCGACCTGTTCGTCATCCGCGGCACGACCGTGAGCGCCGAGCACGTCTCCGGCCGCGCCGAGCCGCTCAACCTCAAGCGGTTCATCTACGAGCTCGACGTGCCCGTCATCGTCGGCGGCGCGGCGTCGTACACGGCCGCACTGCACCTCATGCGCACCGGTGCGGCCGGCGTCCTCGTCGGCTTCGGCGGCGGTGCCGCGCACACGACCCGCCGCACCCTCGGCATCCACGCCCCGATGGCCAGCGCCATCGCCGACGTCGCCGCGGCCCGCCGTGACTACCTCGACGAGTCCGGCGGCCGGTACGTCCACGTCATCGCGGACGGCGGCGTCGGCACGAGTGGCGACATCGTCAAGGCGATCGCCTGCGGCGCCGACGCGGTCATGCTCGGTGCGGCGCTGGCCCGGGCCACCGACGCCCCCGGCCGCGGCCTGCACTGGGGTCCCGAGGCGCACCACCAGGAGCTGCCGCGCGGGTCGCGGGTCGAGGTCGGGGCGGTCGCCTCGCTCGAGCAGATCCTCTTCGGCCCCGGCCGGGTCGCCGACGGCACGACCAACCTCGTGGGTGCGCTGCGGCGGGCCATGGCCACGACCGGGTACTCCGACGTCAAGGAGTTCCAGCGCGTCGAGGTCGTCGTCGCCCCGTACCAGCAGAGCTGACCCGGCAGCGCTGACCCGGCAGCGCTGAGCCGGCAGGGCCGAGCCCTCAGGGCTGAACCGGCAGGGCCGAGCCCTCAGGGCTGAACCGGCCGGCGCGTCCTGCTCGTCGACCCCCTTCCTTACTCCGCGTAACCTCCGCGGCGCGTCGTCGTTGTCAGGCCGCACACCAGCGGCGGTGACGGAGGTCCGGGCATGCGCGTCAGGTTCAGCACGGCGAGGTTCGTGGACCCGGTGCGGGAGAGGTGGATCCCGCTCCGGGGGAGGTGGGTCCCGCTCCGGGGGGCCGTGGCGGCCGTGGGTGCCGGTACCGCAGCCCTCGTGGTGGTGGCGCTGGGGACGCCCGCCCAGGCTGCCGGCCCCGACGGCTACGGGTCGCTCTGGAACATCCTGCCGCCCGGCCAGTCCGGCACGGTGACCGCCGCCGACCTGGTGAAGGTCACCGCGGGCGACCCCGACCGGGTGGCCGTCGACGGTCGGAACGCGCCCCCCGGCTTCGCCGACCAGCTCGAGATGTACGACGCCCTCAACCGGCGCGACCCGGCCTCGATCACCACGGCCGACATCGGCAGCTACTACAAGCGCGAGTCCTTCACCCCCGACACGGTCGTGCGCAGCGCCACCCCCAAGCCGGGCGTCTCCATCCGCTGGGACTCGCACGGGGTGCCGTACATCAAGGGCGCGACCCGCGACGACACGATGTGGGGCGCCGGGTATGCCGGCACCAAGGACCGGATGTTCCTCATGGACGTACTGCGGCACGCCGGCCGGGCCCGGCTCGCCGAGTTCGCGGGCGCGACGCCGGGCAACCTGGAGATGGACCGGGAGCAGCTGCGCTCGGCGTTCTACACCGAGCAGGAGGCCGCCGCCCAGGTCGCGAACCTGCCCCAGCGCTACGGCGCGGAGGGCCGCCGGCTGGCGGCCGGCGCCGACGCGTTCATCGCCGGCATCAACGCCGCCCAGGACCAGCTGTGCCCGGGAGGGCTCCCGACCGGTCCGTCCTGCCCGGCGGAGTACGCGGCCCTCGGCAAGACGCCGCAGCCGTGGACCCGGGCCGACGTCACCTACGTCGCCTCCCTCGTCGGCGGCATCTTCGGCAAGGGCGGCGGCAGCGAGTACCAGAACGCGATCTGGCTCCAGCAGCTGCAGTCCCGGTTCGGGGCCGACGAGGGGCGCCGGATCTACACCGACCTGCGCGAGAAGGACAACGCCGGGGCGCCCACGACCGCGGAGACGACCTTCCCCTACGGCGGGGGAGCCGTCGACGAGAGCCGGCCCGGCGTGGCACTCCCCGACGTGCACGGGGCTCAGGCCCCGGGGACGGGTGCGCCCCTGGACGGCACCACGCTCCCCGGCGGGACGACCCCCCTCCTGCCCGGCGGCCCCGCGCACGACCTCGGCATGGACACCCCGCTCGGGCGGATCGACGTCCCGATCGTCAGCCACGGCATGTCCAACGCCCTCGTCGTGGGGGCCCAGCACTCGACGACCGGCCACCCGGTCACGGTCTTCGGTCCGCAGACGGGTTACTACACGCCGCAGCTGCTGACCGAGGAGGTGCTCGACGGGCCGGGCCTGCACGCCCGCGGCGTCTCGTTCGCCGCGACCAACCTCGTGGTCCAGCTCGGTCGGGGCGTCGACTACGCCTGGTCGGCCACGAGTGCCTCGAACGACCTCGTCGACACCGTGGCCGAGCGGCTGTGCAACACCGACGGCTCGCCCGCGACGGTGGGCTCCACGGCATACGTCCGGGACGGGCGGTGCGTCCCCCTGGAGCGGTACGACCACTCCTACCTGGGGCTGCCGAGCGCGGGGTCGACCACCGCGCCGAAGCGCTACTCCTACCTCGTCCTGCGCAGCGACCACGGCATCGTGCAGCTCCGGACGACCGTGCGCGGGGTGCCCGTCGCGATCGTGACCCAGCGCAGCACCTACCACCACGAGGTCGACTCGCTCGCGGGCTTCGCGCGCTTCAACGACCCCGGCGTCGTCCACGACGCCGCGAGCTTCACGGCGGCGGCCGGCGCGATCGACTACACCTTCAACTGGTTCTACACCGACGACCGGGACATCGCGTACTTCTCCTCGGGGCGGCTCCCGGTCCGGGCGGCAGGGACGGACTTCGACCTGCCGCGGTGGGGCGACGCGCGGTACGACTGGTCCGGCTGGCTGCCTGCCGCCGCCCACCCGCAGCAGGTGGACCCCGCGCGCGGCTACTTCGTGTCGTGGAACAACAAGCCGGCCCCGGGGTGGTCCGCCGCGGACAACGTGTGGGGCTACGGCACGGTGTACCGCAGCCTGGCGCTCGAGGACCGGGTCAGGGCCGCCGTCGCCGGCGGCCGGAAGGTCGACATCGGGCGGCTCACCGGCATCGTGGCGGACGCCGCCACCGTCGACAGCCGCGCCGCGTACACCCTGCCGTACCTCCTGCGGACCATCGGCGACGACCCGGCCACCGCCCGCGCCCGGCAGCTGCTCCAGGCCTGGCTCGACGACGGCGCGCACCGCGTCGACCGGGCCCGCACCGGCCACTACGCGCACGAGCAGGCCATCCGGATCTTCGACGAGTGGTGGGAGAGCGGTGGCAACGCCGTCGCCAAGGACGTGCTCGGCGGCCGGCTCGGCCAGACCCTGACCGACGAGCTGCCCCAGCCCGTCGACGACCACCCGCGACAGGGACTGGGGTCGAGCTGGAACGGGATCGCCTGGTACGGCTACGTCAACCAGGACCTGCGCCAGCTCGCGGGCGAGTCGCTGCCGACGCCGCACCACGTCGTCTACTGCGGCGACGGCGTGCTCGAGGCGTGCCGCGCGACGCTGCGCACCTCGCTGGCGGACGCCGTCGACCGCGCCCTCGCCGCCGAGAAGGTGGCGACGGTCGACGAGCTGACCTACGACAAGACGCAGGACGACATCCGCTCGACGACGGCCGGCGTGGTGGGGGTGCGCCCGATCGACTGGCAGAACCGCCCGACGTTCCAGCAGGTGGTGGCGTTCACCGGTCACCGCCCGCGGTGAGGGGGTGGCGTGCGGTTCCCGGGCCTGTGGTCCAGGTCGCGTAACTGACCGCTGGTAAGTTGCCGGTCGCGGACCTAGGCTGGGCGCCATGGCTCCGGACCTCATCGCCGATCCCGAGACCGACCCGACCGCGACGTATGCCGTGGACCCGGCGCTGGTGCGCCGGCTCGCGCGGCGCGTGGTCTCGGCACCGCGGGCGGCCGAGCACCGCAGCCGGACGCCGCTGACCGGGGCGCCGCTCGCGACCCTCCCGCTGTCGACCCGCGAGGACGTCGCCGTGGCCGTCGACCACGCGCGGGCCGCGCAGCGGGCGTGGCAGCGGACGCCGATGGAGGTGCGGCAGCGGATCTTCCTGCGCTACCACGACCTCGTGCTCGAGCGGCAGGTCGAGCTGCTCGACATCGTCCAGCTCGAGTCCGGCAAGACCCGCACCCAGGCGTTCGAGGAGGTCGCCGACGTCGCGATCGTCGCGCGGCACTACGCCCGGTCGGCCGCCGCCTACCTGCGCCCACGCCGGCGCCCCGGGCTGTTCCCGGTCCTCACCCAGAGCACCGTGCACCACCACCCGCGCGGGGTGGTGGGCGTCGTCAGCCCGTGGAACTACCCGCTCAGCCTGGCCATCACCGACGCCATCCCGGCGCTCATGGCCGGCAACGCCGTGGTGCTGCGCCCGGACCTGCAGGCGTCGCTCACCGCGCTGCAGGCGGTGCAGCTGCTCACCGAGGCCGGGCTGCCCGAGTCGGTGCTCCAGGTCGTCCTCGGCGACGGGCCCACGGTGGGGCAGGCGGTCGTCGACCTCACCGACTACGTCTGCTACACCGGCTCGACCTCGACCGGCCGGGCCGTCGCGGAGTCGGTCGCGGCGCGACTGGTGGGCTACTCCCTCGAGCTCGGCGGCAAGAACACGATGTACGTCGCGGAGGACGCCGACCTCGACCGCGCGGTCGACGGCGCCGTGCGGGCGTGCTTCTCCTCGGGCGGCCAGCTGTGCATCTCGGTGGAGCGGCTGGCGGTCCACGACGCGGTGGCCGACGAGTTCACCCGCCGGTTCGTGGCCAAGGTCAAGGGGATGCGGCTCGGCGCCGACCTCGCGTACGGCCCCGACATGGGCTCACTGGTCTCGCAGGCGCAGATCGAGCGGGTCACCGCACACGTCGACGACGCCAGGGCCAAGGGCGCGCGGGTGCTCGCCGGTGGCCGGCCCCGGCCGGACCTGGGGCCCTACTTCTACGAGCCCACCGTCCTCGAGGGCGTGACCAGCGCGATGGACCTGCGCGACGACGAGACCTTCGGGCCGGTCGTGTCGCTCTACCGCGTCGGCAGCGACGAGGAGGCGATCCGGCTCGCGAACGACACCGACTACGGCCTCAACGCCTCGGTGTGGAGCCGCGACGTCGCGCGGGCCAAGCGCGTCGCGACCGCGATCCACGCCGGCACGGTCAACGTCAACGAGGGGTATGCCGCGGCCTGGGGCAGCGTCGCCAGCCCGATGGGCGGGATGAAGGAGTCCGGCGTCGGGCGGCGGCACGGGGCCGAGGGCATCCTCAAGTACACCGAGTCCCAGAACGTCACCGTCCAGTACGGCCTGCCGATCGCGCCGGCGTTCGGGATGTCGCAGGAGACCTACGTGCGCGTCATGACGTCGGCGCTGCGCACCCTCAAGGCGGTCGGTCGCCGGTGAGCGCGAACGGCTCGGCCCGCGACACGGCGGGCAGGCGGCACGACGGGGCCGGTGGCGACGCCACCTTCGACCACGACGTGGTCGTCGTCGGGTCCGGCTTCGGCGGGTCCGTGACCGCGCTGCGGCTGGCCGAGAAGGGCTACCGGGTGCACGTCCTGGAGTCCGGGCGCCGCTTCGCCGACGAGGACTTCGCGAAGACCTCGTGGGACCTGCGCCGCTACCTGTGGGCGCCGCGGCTCGGCTGCTTCGGCGTGCAGCGCGTCCACCGGCTGCCCGACGTGATGATCCTCGCGGGGGCCGGGGTGGGCGGCGGGTCGCTCAACTACGCCAACACCCTCTACGTCCCGCCGGCCGAGTTCTTCGCCGACCGGCAGTGGGCCGACGTCACCGACTGGCAGGCCGAGCTGGCACCGCACTACGAGACCGCGAGCCGGATGCTCGGCGTGGTCGAGAACCCGTGCGACGGCGTCGTCGAGCAGGTCATGCGGCTCACCGCGCGCGACCTCGGCGTCGAGGACACCTTCCGCAAGACGCCGACCGGTGTCTTCTACGGCATGCCGGGGCGCCGGGTGCCGGACCCCTACTTCGGCGGGGCCGGGCCCGAGCGGACGGGCTGCACCCAGTGCGGCAACTGCATGGTCGGCTGCCGGGTCGGGGCGAAGAACACCCTGGTCAAGAACTACCTCGCGCTCGCCGAGGGGCTCGGGGTCACCGTCGAGCCGCTGCGCACCGTCGTCCGCGTCGAGCCGCTGCCGGACGGCGGGTATGCCGTGACGCACGAGGCGACGGGCGCGTGGTCGCGGCGCACGCGGCATACCGTCACGGCGGAGCAGGTCGTGCTCGCGGCCGGCACGTGGGGCACCCAGAAGCTGCTGCACCGGATGCGGCGCGAGCAGGTGCTGCCGCGGCTGTCGGAGCGGTTGGGGCACCTGACCCGGACGAACTCCGAGGCGCTCAACGGCGCCATGACCGAGCGGGTCCCGGACGGCGCGAACCTCTCGCGCGGGGTGGCCATCACGTCCTCGTTCCACCCGACCGCCGACACCCACGTCGAGAACTGCCGTTACGGGCCGGGCTCGAACGCGATGGGGCTGCTGGCGACGATCCTCGTGCCGGGTGGCCGGCTGCCCAGACCCGTGCAGTTCCTCGTCGAGGCGGCGAAGCACCCGGTCGTGTTCGTGCGGTCGTTCTCGGTGCGCCGCTGGAGCGAGCGCACGGTCATCGGCCTTGTGATGCAGTCGAAGGACAACTCGCTGCAGGTCAGCGGCCGGCGCGGGCTGCTCGGCGGGTGGGGGCTGACGTCCCGGCAGGGGCACGGCGAGCCGAACCCGACCTTCATCCCCGAGGGCCAGGAGGCGATGCAGGTCCTCGCGCGGCGGCTCGGCGAGGCGACCGGGCTGCGGACGTTCGCCGGCAGCAGCCTCGGCGAGGTGGCGGACATCCCGCTGACCGCGCACTTCCTCGGTGGGGTGACGATCGGGTCGAGCCCGCAGCGGGGGGTGCTCGACGGGTACCAGCGCGTGTGGGGCTACCCGGACCTGCACGTCGTCGACGGGTCGGCCGTGTCGGCGAACCTCGGGGTCAACCCGTCGCTGACGATCACCGCGCAGGCGGAGCGGGCGATGTCGTTCTGGCCGGTGAAGGGTGGGGCCGACCCGCGACCGCCGCAGGACGAGGGGTACCGGCGGGTGGAGCCGGTGCCGGCTGCGCGTCCCGCGGTCGCCCGGTACGGCCCGGCTGCGCAGGAGGCCGCCGCCGTGCCGGCGACCGACACCGCGCCCACCTTCGGCGGCTGACCCGGCGTCGCCCGGGCCTGGGCTGTTGGCTACGGGCTACGGGCTACAACTGCTGAACTGCTGACCTGACCCCGGCTTCCAACGCGGGACCCGTGATGATGGGGGCCGTGTCCCCGCGGACACAAGAACGGTTGACGGGGCCCCCTGCCCCCCGCCAACCGAGTTCGGGCGGTGTGGCTGGAGACGAGCCGGGGGTGGGTCTCCAGCCACACCACCCAGACAACGACGGCCCGGACGGGGGGTTACGCGCCGTCTGGGAATTTCCTCAAGACCGCCCGTCGAGCGACCCCACGGCTATGTCGAGAGGACGCGACACGCTGACGGCGCCGCCCTTCGCTCAGCATGTCGCGTCCTCTCGACCCCCGTGTCGGACAGCCATCAGGCGATGGCCAGGCCGTCGAGGTCCAGACCGAGGGCCCGGGCGAACCGCTGGAGGCAGGCGACCCGACGGGGAGGGCGGAACACGTCGTCCGCGTAGATCTCGAGAACCCGCCAGTCGTGGTCCGCGGCGAGGGCGGTCCGGGTCGAGTCGTAGCTGCGGCGTCGGATCGACGCATGGTCACGCCCTTGGTACTCGCCGACCACGCGCTGCTCCCGCCACACGAGGTCGCCCTCGAGCATCCAGAAGCCGTCGCCGTCGAGCACGACCCCGTTGACCTCGGGCTCGGGGAACCCGGCGCGCAGGAACATGAGGCGTGCCCGGGTCTCCATGGGCGAGCGGACCGGTGCCCGCGCGAGATCGAGGGCTTCGGTCAGCAGGCGCTTGCCGCGAGGACGCGTGCGGGACGCCAGGACCCGCTCCAGCTCGGCGCGGCCACGGCCTCGAAGGTCGTCATCGGCCTCACCCGGGCCGGGGGGCCCGGCCAGCCGGGTGGCCACGGCGTCAGCGACGATGACCAGGTCGTCCAAGGACATCCCGGGCTCGGCGAGCTCTCCGAGATCCACCCAGGTGTCGGGCAAGGACGTCACGGGCAGTCCTTGGATCCGGGCTGTCCGTCGACGCTCCAGCCCGCGGTGCCCCTGGCATCCTGAGCGTCGCACGCGACCCCTCGCGGAGTCGCGCATGACATGGAGGGACCCGTGTCCGGTGACGGAATCGGGCAGGGGCAGCTGCCACAGCAGTGCCGCGGTCGCGTGGCTGAAGACGCAGTCGTCCGGGAGCGCCAGGCGAAAGTGGCGCGCCACGGCGGCGGTCGTCTCCGGGGCGAGGGTGGAACGGACGGACCTCGTCGGCCGGTACAGGTGGGGCGCCCGAAGGCGAGACCCGGGGACGCCGGCCCGACGGGCGGCGGCCACCGTGAACGGTCCGACGCCGAGCTCGTCCGGCAGCCAGAGCGGTGTCTCCATGCGCCCCACGGTGGCCCGGAACCGCGAACGGCGTTGCGAGCTGTCCACAGGGCCACCGTCGAGAGGACGCGACACGCTGATGGCCGGCGGCGATCATCAGCGCGTCGCGTTCTCTCGACCTCGGTGAGGGTTCGCTGCCCGGGTCAGGAGCGGGAGGTGGTGCCGCGGGTGGCGGGCTCGTCGCGCCACGAGGCCCACAGGGCGGCGTACGCACCCTCGGCGGCGACCAGCTCGTCGTGGGTGCCGATCTCGCTCACCAGCCCGTCCTCGACCACGGCCACCCGGTCGGCGTCGTGGGCGGTGTGCAGCCGGTGGGCGATCGCGACGACCGTGCGCCCCTCGACCACGGCCGCCAGCGACCGCTCGAGGTGCCGGGCCGCCCGCGGGTCGAGCAGCGAGGTCGCCTCGTCGAGCACCAGCGTGTGGGGGTCGGCGAGCACGAGCCGCGCGAGCGCCACCTGCTGCGACTGGGCCTCGGTCAGCAGGTGGCCGCCGCTGCCCACCACGGTCTCCAGCCCCTCGGGCAGCCCGAGCGCCCACTCGTGGGCGTCGACGGCGCGCAGTGCCTCCTCGAGCTCGTCGGTGCTCGCGCCGGGCCGCGCCAGCAGCAGGTTGTCGGCCAGCGACCCCACGAACACGTGGTGCTCCTGGGTCACCAGCGCCACCTCGCCGCGCAGGTCGCCGAGGTCGAGGTCGACGAGCGGCACCCCGCCGACGTCGATCCGCCCCTGGCGGGGCCCGTCGATCCCGGCCATGAGCCGGCCGAGCGTCGACTTGCCCGCGCCCGACGGTCCCACGATCGCCAGCCGCTCGCCGGGCCGCAGGTCGAGCGAGACGCCGTGCAGGACGTCGTGGCCGGTGCGGTAGGCGTACCGGACCTCGTCGACCTCGATCCGCGGTCCTGTCGGCCGCTCGCCCGTGGCGACCCGGTCGGGCGGCACCTCGCCGACGCCGATGACGCGGGCGAGCGAGGTCGCCCCCACCTGGATCTCGTCGAGCCAGCCGAGCAGCTCGTCGAGCGGCCCGACCATCTGCTGGATGTAGAGGGTCACTGCCGTGGCCACGCCCGCCGTGATGTGCCCGTTGATGGCCAGCCAGCCGCCCCACACGATCGCGCCGGCGGTCGGGACGTAGTAGCCGAACACCACAGCGGGGAACCACCGCAGCCGCAGGCCGAGGGTGTACCGCTCCGCCCGGTAGCACTCGCGCAGCGCGGCGTGGAACCGGCTGCGGCGGACGCCCGCGAGCGACAGCGCGTCGATCGTGCGCGCGCCGTCGACGGTCTCGGCGACGACGCCGTTGAGCGCGGCATACGTCGCCCGCTCCCAGAGGTAGCCGTCACCGGCCTTGCGCAGGTACCGACGGGTCGAGACCCAGTAGAACGGCACCCCGAGCAGGATCGGCAGCGTCGCGAGCGGTGAGGTGAGCAGCGCCGCCACCACCGTCATGACGACGGTCATCGAGGCCACGAACAGCGACGGGATCCCGAACCGCACCACGTGCGACAGCGCCTCGACGTCGTTGGTCGTGCGCGCCACGAGGTCACCGGTGCCGGCGCGCTCGACGGTCGACAGCGGCAGGTTCACGGCGCGCGCCACGAACTGCTCGCGCAGCTGGGCGAACACCGTCTCGCCGAGGATGAACGCCGCGCGCCGGGCGGCCCACGTCAGCCCCGTCTGGACGACGACCGCGACGGCCAGCAGCACACCGATCCGGTCGACGTCGCCGCCGTGCCCGTGCCCGCTGACGACGTCCACGAGCCGGCCGACGAGGAACGGCCCGGCCAGGGCCGCCAGCGCAGCCAGGGCGTGCAGCCCCAGCACCTGCGCGACGAGCCGCCGGTGCTCGGAGACGAGCCCGCGGGTGTGCCGCCAGACCGCCGCGGTGTCGGCGACAGGCAGGGTGCGCCGGGCGTGGTCGGTCATCATGACGGGTCCTCCTCCCTGATGACGATGTGCCGGTATGCCGGGTGCTCGGGGTCCGCGAGCAGCTCGCGGTGGGTGCCGCGGGCGGTGACGAGGCCGTCCTCGAGCAGGACCACCTCGTCGGCCTGGCCGAGCACCAGCGGGCTGACCGACGTCACGACGGTGGTCCGGCCGCGCCGGTGCTCCGCCAGCCGCTCGGCGACCCGGGCCTCGGTGTGGGCGTCGACCGCGCTCGTCGGCTCGACCAGCACGAGCACGTCGGCGTCGGTGAGCAGGGCGCGGGCCAGGGCCAGCCGTTGCCGCTGGCCGCCGGAGTACGAGCGGCCGCGCTCCTCGACGAGGCCGTCGAGCCCGTCCGGGACGGCGTCGAGGATGTCGAGCGCGCTCGCGGTCTCGAGCGCCCTGCGCACGAGGGTGTCGCCGTCGCCGTGGCCGTGGCCGTGGCCGTCGCCGTGGCCGGCTGCGTGGGCGGTGGCGCGGAGGTCGGCGACGCCCGCACCCTCGGCACCGACGTGCGCCGTCGACGGCCGCGCGGCGAGCAGCTCCTCGCGCAGCACCCCGGTGAACAGGCGCGGGTCGGGCTCGCTGACCACGACGGACCGGCGCACCTGCTCGATGGGCAGGTCGTCGAGCCGGGTGCCGCCCCAGGTGGTCTGGTGCGGGCCGGGGCCGTGCCGCCCGAGCCGCTCGGCGACCGCGGCCGACTCCTCGGGCCGCGCCGAGACGATCGCGGTGAGCACCCCGCCGCGGACGACGGTGCCCGACAGGGGGTCGACGAGGTCGGCACCGGGGTCCGGGGTGGCGCCCTTGGCCGGCCGTCCGGGCGCGTGGTCCGGCTCGACCGTCATCACCCGGAGCATCTTCCCGGCGGCGATGTGGGCCCGGATGCCGCGGTCGATCACCTCGATGGCGGTCTGCAGCGGCATCGTGAGGAACGCGGTGTAGCCGTAGAACGCGACGAGCTGCCCGGCCGTGATGCGGCCCTCGACCGCCTGGCGCGCACCGAGCCAGGTGACCAGCACGACGAACACCCCCGGCAGCAGCACCTGCGCGGAGTCGAGCGCCGCCTGCAGCCCGGCCACCCGGAACCCGGTGCTGCGCACGCGAGCCGACTGCGCCTCGTACCGCCGCAGGAACGTCTGCTCGCCACCGATGCCGCGCAGCACGCGCAGGCCGGCCACGGTGTCGGCACCGAGCGTGGTGAGCCGCCCGGCCTCCTCGCGCTGGCGGGCCTGTCGCCGCTGCAGGGGACGGACGATGAGGGTCAGGCTCGCGAGCATCACCGGGCCGCCGAGCAGCACGAGCCAGCCGAGCGGCGGTGACGCGGCGAGCAGGATCGCCCCGACGACGACGTAGCTCACGATCGCCCCGGAGAACCGGCCCATGACGTCGTAGAGCCCACCCAGCCGCATGACGTCGTTGGCGAAGACGGCGACGACCTCGCCCGACGGCAGCGTGCGGGTCAGCGCCGGCCCGGCCCGCTCGGCCCCGAGGGCGGTGAGCTGGGCGCCGCGGTAGGAGGCATACAGCCAGTTCTGCACCGCGTAGTAGTGCCGAGCCGCCGCCATCGAGGCCGCGACCGCCCCGAGGCCCAGCAGGGCGAGCGCCCACCGGAGGAGGCCGCCGGGGTCGCGCGCCACGATGCCCTCGTCGACGCCCTTGCCGAGCGCCGCCGGGATCAGGGCGATGGCGAGCATCCACACCGCCCCGCTCGCCATCCCGACCACCTGCGTGCGCCACTGCCGGGCGGCGATCCAGAGGAGGAACCGGGCGGTGCTCCGGGTGTCGGGCCGCCCGGGGTCGGGGAAGGGGATCTCGCGCATCAGGAGCACCACGGTAGGCGTCGGCACCGACGCGACGACACCGGTTTTCGGACCCCCGACCGGGCCGCGCGACCGCGCCCCGAGGGCTCTGTCGGCCGCCCCAGCGGCGTCACGTAGCCTCGACGCGTGCTGCGAACCGCCCTGAAGCCGCGCTGGCTCGGCCTGTTCGCCGTCGTGCTCGTCGTCGTGGCGGGGTGCATCCAGCTCGGCCTCTGGCAGCTGCACGTCGCCCAGGACAAGGGCCTCGCCGACGCGCTGCGCAAGGCGCACGAGGCGCGCCCGACCCTGCTCGACACCGTCATCCGGCCGCACCAGCCGTTCCCGAACCCCCAGTCCGGTCGGGCGGTGACCGCGATCGGGACGTATGCCGCGGACGGCCAGTTCCTCGTCGGGCCGCGGCGGCTCGACGGCCGGACCGGCTACTGGGTCGTGACCCCGCTCGACGTCACCGAGACCAGGGCCCGGATCGCCGTGGTCCGGGGCTTCGTCACCGACGCCACCCGACCTGTCGAGCCGCCCACGGGGACGGTCTCGGTGGACGGCTCGCTGGCGCCCGGCGAGTCGCCGGCGGACCCGCCCCCGGGGCTGCCGGCGTGGCCGCAGCAGGCCCGTGGCTCCGTCGACCTCGCCGTCCTCGTCAACGAGTGGCCGGGCGAGGTCTACAACGCGTTCGTGTTCGCCCAGACCGAGCGGTCGGCGACGGGCGCGGGCATCCCGGCCCCCACGGGGGTCGAACGGGTCCCCCCGCCGGAGGTGGAGGGCGGCCTGAAGTGGCGCAACGCGGCATACGCCGTGCAGTGGTGGGTGTTCGCGGCGTTCGCCGTGTTCATGTGGTTCAGGATGGTGCGAGAGGATGCCGGACGTGACGGTGACTGAGATCAGGGATGTCCAGGGTGCCCGGCGGGCGCTCGGCTGGTTCAAGGTGATGGCGATCGTGGCCGGCCTGGCGATGTTCGTGCTGATCGCCGAGATGGTGCTCAAGTACGGCTTCGACAACGCGGTGCTGTCCTGGTGGAGCCCGGTGCACGGCCTGATCTTCATGGTCTTCGTGTTCACCGTCGCGAACCTCGGCTTCAAGGTCGGCTGGTCGTTCGGGCGGATGGTGGCCATCGTCGTCGGGGCCTGCGTCCCGCTGGTGGCGTTCTGGATCGAGCGACGGGTGGCCGAGCAGGTCGAGCCGCGGCTGGCCGGTAGCCTTTCCCCGTGACCGACGCCGCAGCCAGTGACGTGACCCAGGCCCAGGACGACGACCGCGTCGAGGCGCCCGAGGGCGACCGCGTGGAGGTCCCGGCGACCCCGCTGCAGTCCCGGCCCGTGCTGGTCGTGGACTTCGGGGCGCAGTACGCCCAGCTGATCGCGCGACGGGTCCGCGAGGCCGACATCTACAGCGAGGTCGTGCCGCACACCGCGTCCGTCGAGGAGCTGCTCGCCAAGGACCCCGCCGCCATCATCCTGTCCGGTGGCCCGTCGTCGGTGTATGCCGAGGGCGCGCCCGGTCTCGACCGTGCGGTCCTCGAGGCGGGCGTCCCCGTGTTCGGCATGTGCTACGGCTTCCAGGCCATGGTGCAGGCGCTCGGCGGCACCGTCGCCCACACGGGTCTCGGCGAGTACGGCGCCACCCCGGCGCAGGTCTCCGACCCGTCCTCGACCCTCTTCAACGGCCAGC
Source organism: Phycicoccus ginsengisoli (assembly GCF_054779295.1). Classification (NCBI taxonomy): domain Bacteria; kingdom Bacillati; phylum Actinomycetota; class Actinomycetes; order Micrococcales; family Intrasporangiaceae; genus Phycicoccus; species Phycicoccus ginsengisoli. The sequence goes on along the minus strand of NZ_BAAGYN010000013.1, from coordinate 7,887 downwards.
CGACCGACCAGTCGGTGTGGATGAGCCACGGCGACTCGGTGACCGAGGCGCCGGACGGCATGCGGGTGACCGCCTCCACCGCGGGCGCGCCCGTCGCGGCGTTCGAGGACGACGAGCGCCGGCTCTACGGCGTGCAGTGGCACCCCGAGGTCATGCACTCGACCTTCGGCCAGCGGGTGCTCGAGAACTTCCTCCACAAGGGCGCGGGTCTCTCCGGCGACTGGACCGCGGCCCACGTCGTCGGCGAGCTCGTCGGTGCCATCCGCGAGAAGGTCGGCTCGTCCCGCGTGCTGTGCGCGCTCTCCGGCGGGGTCGACTCCTCGGTGGCGGCCGCGCTGGTGCAGAAGGCCGTCGGCGACCAGCTCACCTGCGTCTTCGTCGACCACGGGCTGCTGCGCTCCGGCGAGGCCGAGCAGGTCGAGAAGGACTTCGTCGCCGCGACCGGGGTCGACCTGGTCGTCGTCGACGCCAAGGAGCGCTTCCTCGACGCGCTCGCCGGGGTGTCCGACCCCGAGGAGAAGCGCAAGATCATCGGCCGCGAGTTCATCCGCGTCTTCGAGCAGGCCGCGCGCGACGTCGTCGGCAGCCGGGGTGACGACGAGCACCCGGTCGAGTTCCTCGTCCAGGGCACGCTCTACCCCGACGTCGTCGAGTCCGGCGGCGGCACGGGTGCGGCCAACATCAAGAGCCACCACAACGTCGGCGGACTGCCGGACGACCTGCAGTTCAAGCTGGTCGAGCCGCTGCGCTCACTCTTCAAGGACGAGGTGCGCCAGGTCGGGCTCGAGCTCGGCGTGCCCGAGGCGATCGTCTGGCGCCAGCCGTTCCCGGGGCCCGGCCTCGGCATCCGCATCGTCGGCGAGGTGACGGCCGAGCGCCTCGAGGTGCTGCGCGCGGCCGACGCGATCGGCCGGCACGAGCTGTCGGCCGCCGGCCTCGACCGAGACATCTGGCAGTGCCCGGTCGTCCTGCTGGCCGACGTCCGGTCGGTCGGGGTCCAGGGCGACGGGCGCACCTACGGCCACCCGGTGGTCCTGCGCCCGGTCTCGTCCGAGGACGCCATGACCGCGGACTGGACCCGCGTGCCGTACGACGTGCTGGCCAAGATCTCCACCCGCATCACCAACGAGGTGCGTGAGGTCAACCGCGTGGTCCTCGACGTGACGAGCAAGCCGCCGGGCACCATCGAGTGGGAGTGACGCGGGTGGGTCGGCCCGTCTCGCTGGCGACGCTGGAGGACTCCGCCAGCCGCTGGGTGATGCGGCACGTCCTCATCGGCCCGCCGCTGTCGCTGGCCACCCGGATGAGCGTCGAGGGCCGTCGCAACGTGCCGCGGACGGGTGCGCTCATCGTGGCGTCGAACCACCTGTCCTTCATCGACTCGATCGTCATCCCGCTCGCGTCGGGTCGCCAGGTGCACTTCCTGGGCAAGGCGGAGTACTTCCGGGGCCGGGGGCTGCGCGGTGGGCTGGTGCGCTGGTTCCACGCGACGGCAGGCACCATCCCGGTCGACCGGTCGGACCCGCGGGCGGCGATGCGGTCGCTCGAGCTCGGCGAGGAGGTCCTGCGCCGCGGTGACGCCTTCGGCGTCTACCCCGAGGGCACCCGGTCACCGGACGGGCGGCTGCACAAGGGTCGCACCGGAGTGGCACGGATGGCGCTCGCGACCGGGGCCACCCTGCTGCCGTGCGCCGTCATCGGCACCGACAAGGTCCAGCCCGCCGGCACCAACGGCTTCCACCCGGCCAAGGTGACCGTGCGGTTCGGCCCGCCCGTCGACGTGGCGGGCCTGTCGAGGCAGTACTCCAAGGGCGCGCTGCTGCGGGCCGTCACCGACGCCACCATGGACGCGATCGCCGCGCTGTCCGGCCAGGAGCGGTCCGACCAGTACGCCTCCGACGTCAAGGCCGCCCTGACCTCGGACTCCTGACTCCTCGACCGCGTTTCCGAGGCCCCGGTGCGGGGACCTTGGCCCCTGTACCGGAGGTCGAGGCCGGCCCCACGATGGGAGCGTGGAAGGAGGTGTAGTGATGAGACTGACGATGCGAGACCTTGTGGCGACGGTGCTCGTCGCGGCGATCGGGATCCCCTACGTGGGCTACCTGGTCAACGGCGAGATGCCCTTCATCAAGGACCCCCGAGGGATGTCCGCACTAGGCCTGGTTCTGGGTGCTGCGGCATTCCTCACGTTCAGGGGTGCCAACGAGCACGACCGCGTCGGGACGACGCAGGCCGTGGTGGCCGGGCTGGCCGCGGTGCTGGGGCTCGTGACCCTGGTGCTGGCCGAGACGGCTGCTGCTGACGTCCTGCTGGCCGTGTTCATGGGATCGATCCTGGTCGTGTGGGCGTTCGAGGTGGCCGACCACGCCGGTTGGGTCCACGCGCACGCGGGACCCGCGGCACACAGCTGACCGACCACACCGCGGGTGGGGTGACGGAGTCGTCGCCCCACCCGTCCGCGTGTGCCAGGCCCCGGGTTCACGGGTATGCCGCGCCGGCCCCGTCGCGCTGGCTCCGGCGCGCCGGCCCCGGCGCGGCGCCCCCGGCGCGGCGCCCTCAGCGGCGGAGCGCGCCGGCGAAGGAGGCAGCGGGACGCAGCGACGGCAGCAGGGCGGCCTGGTAGGCGTGGTAGACGTCCGGCTTGCCCTTCCACACGGTCGACGCGGGCCGGTTGCGCTCGTCGAGCTCGTGCCGCCACGACCCGCTCTCACGGTCGATGAAGCAGGCCTGCGCGTGCGCCCACCACGCCGCATACCAGGCGGCGTAGTCGTCCTCCCCGGTCTCGCGGGCGAGGACCCATGCGGCCCCGATCCCCTCGGCGACCACCCAGTGCAGCCGCTGGCGCACGACCGGCACCCCGTCGAAGTCGGTCGTGTAGACGAACCCGTCGCAGTCGTCGGCGTGCCAGCCGTCGGCCACCGCCCGGTCGAACAGCGCCGCGGCGTCCTCCAGCAGCCACGCGGGCGCGTCGTCCGCGAGGGCGGTGCGCAGGTGGAGCGTCAGCCGGGACCACTCGAGGAGGTGGCCGATGGTGACGCCGTAGGGGCGGAACGGGTCGGCCGGCTGGTCGCGGTTGTAGTCGGGGCGGGGGCTCCAGTCCGGCGTGAAGTGCTCGGGCAGCCGCCAGCCGTTGTCACGGGCGAAGTGGTGGACCACCCGCTCGACGACCCGCGCGGCGTCCGTCAACGGCTGGGGGTCGCCGGTGACCTCGTGCACGGCGAGCAGGGCCTCGACCGTGTGCATGTTGGCGTTGACGCCGCGGTAGTCCTCCAGGGTGGTCCACCCGCGGTCCCAGGCCTCGACGGCCATGCCCGCCTCGTCGTCCCAGAAGTGGTCTGCGAAGACCGCGCGGGCGTCCGCGAGCAGGGCGGGCCCGTCGGGGTGGCCGGCGGCCACCGCGCTCGAGGAGGCGAGGAGCACGAAGGCGTGGTCGTAGGCGGCCTTGCCCGTCGAGAGGGGTTCGCCGGTGGCCGGGTCGACCGCGGAGAACCAGCCGCCGTGCTCGCCGTCGCGCAGCACCTCGCGCAGCGCCCGGACGCCGTGGTCGAGCACCCGCGTGGCCTCGTCGTTGCCGGCGAGCACCTCGAGGGCGGCGACGTGGGTCATCCGGCAGGTGATCCAGGCCTCGACCGGGCGGTCGAGCTCGGGGCGCCCGTCGTCGTCGAGCCAGGCGAAGCCGCCGGCCGGGTGCACGGCGCCACGGGCGAAGTCCCACAGCCGCGCGCGCTCGGCCTCGAGCCAGCCCGGGTCGGGGGAGGGGGCCTGGGTGGTCGGCTCGGAGGACATGGCCCGCATCGTATGCCGCGGTGTCGACCCGGTCGCGTGGGCGTCCGGGGGCGCCGCGTCGCCGGGCCCGGGTCGCGCTGGCTAGGGTTGTCCCGTGCTGAGGACGACGGCGGCAGTGGTCGCGGGCAAGGCCGCGCGGGCGGCATCGCGGCTGCGCGGCGGCGGCTCGGCGCTGCCGGGCCTCGTGGCGGAGCGGGTCGACCCCGGGTTCCTCGCCACCGCGCTCGCCGGTGTCCGCGACGGGATCGTCGTGGTGAGCGGCACCAACGGCAAGACCACGACCACCAAGATGCTGGTGGCCGTCCTGCGGGCCCACGGGCGCACCGTCTTCACCAACCCCACCGGCTCGAACTTCACCCGCGGCGTCATCTCCTCGATGCTCGGCGAGCTGCCCCTCAGCGGTCGCCTGGCCGCAGACATGGCGGTGCTCGAGCTCGACGAGGCACACGCCCTGCGGTTCGCGGCGTCCGTCAAGCCCACCCACGCCCTGCTGCTCAACGTCGCCCGCGACCAGCTCGACCGCTTCGCCGAGATCGACCACACCGCCCAGCTGCTCGCCTCGCTGGCCGAGCAGACGACGACCGGGGTGGTCCTCAACCTCGACGACTCGTTCATCGCCCGGATCCGTGACCGGGTGGCCCAGGGGGTCTCGGTGACCTGGTTCGGGGTCGACGCCTCGATCGCCGACCGGCTGCCCGAGCTGCAGGAGCAGGACGTGCGCTTCGAGGACGACTTCACCCCACCGGTGGCCGGCCCCGACGACGGGATGCTCAAGCCGGCGGACGAGCGGACCTTCTCGATCCTGTTCGGGGAGAACGGTTCCGGCGCCGTCGGCCCCCTCGAGCTCCAGCAGCGCGGTCTCGCGGCGATGATCAACGCGACTGCAGCCACGACCGCGGCGCGCTCACTGCTGGGGGCGGCCTTCGACCCCGCCGTCGCGGCCGACGCCCTGCGCGCGGTGACCCCACCGTTCGGGCGCGGCGAGGTCGTCATGGTCGACGGCCAGCCGCTCGAGCTCGTGCTCGTCAAGAACCCGGCCGGGTTCACGGTGGCGCTCGGCACCTACGGCTCGACGCCGGTCGCCACGATGGTCGCGATCAACGACAACTACGCCGACGGCCGCGACGTGTCCTGGCTGTACGACGTCAGCTTCGAGAGCCTGCGCGAGCGCGGGGTGGCGATCACCTCGGGGGTGCGTGGGTACGACATGGCGCTGCGGCTGGAGTACGACGACGTGCCCGTCGGGGCGGTCGAGACCGACCTCGACAGCGCCCTCGACGCGTTCCTCGCCGGCCACCGCGACGAGCCCAAGCGGATCTTCTGCACCTACACCGCGATGATGGCGCTGCGCCGCACGCTGGCCGCGCGCTACGACCTGCCCGACATCGGCGAGGAGGCCTCATGACCGACAACGGCGCGGGCCCGGACGGATTGGGGCCGATCCCCACCGGCGACGGCACGGCATACGCCGGTGCCCACCCGGCCCCCGTCGACGTCGCGATCCCCGGCGAGCCCGCCGGCTCCGCGCTGGTCCCGGGCGAGGGGCGTGAGGGCAAGGGCGTGATCCACGTCGTGCACCTGTACCCGCGCGAGATGAGCATCTACGGCGACCTCGGGAACACCCGCTGCATCGCCGCGCGGATCCGCCGGCACGGCTACGTCCCGGTCGTCCACCAGCACCACCCCGGCGCCGAGCTCCCCGAGCAGGCCGACCTGCTGCTCGGCGGGGGAGGCCAGGACTCCGGCCAGGTGCGGGTCGAGGACGACCTGGAGCGGATCGGCGACCGGCTGCGCTCGCTGGCCGCCGACGGGGTGCCGATGCTCATGATCTGCGGCATGTACCAGCTGTTCGGCAACGCCTTCATCACCGTCGAGGGCAAGCGCCTGCCGGGCCTGGGGATCCTCGACGTGACCACCCAGGGGAACGCCAAGCGGATGATCGGCCCGGTCGTGCTCGACACCGAGTTCGGCCCGGTCGTCGGCTACGAGAACCACTCCGGCTCGACCACGCTCGGTGCCGGCCAGGCGGCGTTCGGGCGGGTGCGTGCGGGCCTGGGCAACAACGGCACCGACGGCACCGAGGGAGCCCGCACCGGCAATGTCGTCGGCTCCTACCTGCACGGGCCGATCCTGCCGGCCAACCCCGCGCTCGCCGACGCCCTCATCGGGATCGCCGCCGAGCGTGCCACCGGCCGGCCGTTCGAGCCGGCTCCGCAGGACGACGCGTATGCCGACGAGGCGCGGACCCGGCAGGTGCGTCGCCTCGTGCGCCGGTGACCGGTCACACCGGGGGGATCAGCGGCACGGGGGGCGAGGGTTCGGGAGGAGGCTCGCGCGCCGAGGAGCGAGGGGGAGGCTCGCGGGTCGAGGGGTCGGTCGCGACCGCGGTGGCCGTCCCCGACCGGGTCCTGGACCTGTTCGCCGTGCCGGGTGACGTCCGCCCGGTGCCGGGAGGCCAGGGGCGCAGCCTGGTGGCGGGTGACCTCGTGCTGTCGCCGGGACGCGACGCGCAGACGGCGGGGTGGCTCAACCCGGTGCTCGCGCCCCTGGCGGTGCGGCTGGACCTCGAGCGCGTCTCCGGCCGGGCAGCGGTGCGGGTCGCCATGCCGATCCCGGCGCGCGACGGCTCGTGGGTCGTCGACGGCTGGGGTGCCAGCCGGTACGAGCCGGACACGAGCGCGTGCCACGACCCTGCCCTGCTCGCGGCGACCGGCCGGCTGCTGCACGCCCGGCTCGACGAGTCGGTGCGGATCCGACCGACCCAGCTCGACACTCGAACGGACCGGTGGGCGGTGGCCGACCGGCTGGCGTGGGGACCTGCCGGCGAGCTCGACGCCGCCGCGCGTCGCACGGGGTCGCCCTTGGTGCGGTGGCTGGCCGCCGAGCGGGACACCGTCGACCTCGGGCCGGACCAGCTCGTCCACGGTGACCTTGCCGGGAACGTGCTGCTGGATGCCTCGGGGACACCCGTCGTCATCGACCTCGCCCCCTACTGGCGGCCGGCACGGTGGGCGGAGGCGCTGTGCCTGCTCGACGCCGTGGCCTGGCACGGCGCTGACGAGTCGCTCTTGGAGCCGTGGTCGTCCGGCCCGGCACGGCAGGCGCTGGTGCGGGCCGCCCTGTTCCGCCTCCTCGCGGACGGGTCGGACGAGGCCGCTTCCGGTGTGGGGGCGGGTCGCCGCGCATCCACCGCCGAGCAGGCCTACGGCCGCGTCCTGGGGGCGCTCCTCAGCTGACCCGCGGCCTCTGGCGGGGCGCTCGCGCTCGCGCATTCTATTGTGCCCCAACGGAATTCGTTGTGGACAAACCTGGCAATGCGGTTCGAACAGGTGTACGATGTGGGGTATGCCGGTGAGCGAGGTGGCGCAGGAGCGCCACAGGACCCAGCGGGTCCTGTGGGACCGCACCGCTGCCGTGGCGGGGGCGTTGAACGCGGCGCACGCCGAGCTGGTCGAGATCGCGGCGCAGCTGCTGGAGGGTCGGCACTGGGGTGATGGTGGGTTCCGGTCGGTGGAGCACTACCTGGTGGTGCGGGCGGGGTTGTCCCCGGCGCACGCGCGGGACGTGGCCGCGGTCGCCCGGCGGCGGGCCGAGCTGCCGGTGGTGGCGGGTGCGGTGGCCGCGGGGGAGCTGTCGCTGGACCAGGCCGCGGTCGTGGCGCACCACGTGCCGGCGTCCTACCAGCGCTCGGCCGGGCAGCTGGCCCGGCACCTGACGGTGCCGCAGCTGCGGCGGGCGGTGTCCCGGCACGCGTTCGCCGTCACCCCGGGCGACCCGCCCGAGGCGACGGCTGGGGCGGACCCGGTCGTCGCCGAGACTGAGTCAGGCGAGGCGCGCGACGGCCTGGACTCGGGCGGTGCGGTGGCCGCGCCACCGGTCAGCGAGGCGCAGCGGCGGGCGTGTGCCCGCCCCGAGTTGTCGATGGGGTACGACGCCGACGGGCGGTTCCAGCTGCGGTACTCCGCACCCGCCCTGGTCGGGGCGCTGGTCGAGCAGGCGGTCCGTGAGGCCAAGGACGCCCTGTTCCTGCGCACCCGCGCCACCACCGACCCCGACCCGAGCGCGACGACGACGGGTGGGCCGTCACCCACGCACGCCGAC
>NZ_BAAGYN010000012.1:0-123697 GCF_054779295.1 Phycicoccus ginsengisoli | reverse complement strand
GTACGGCATCCGCATCCGACCACCTCGACCCGTCGACACCCGGCCCCCGCCCGGCGGCGACCCACCCGTCCCCCTCGACACCTACCACCCCCCGACCGGCGAGCCGGTGCGGTGGCAGGACCTCGAGCTCCTCCCCGACGCCGAGCTTCCAGTGCCCCGGCCGCGGTCGGCACGACCGCGCGGTGACGGTCGGGCCCACGTCCTGACGACCTGACGCATGGCCAGCCCCACGGCAGGCTTCGGCTCTTCCCGCCCCTCGGGCCATCGCGAAGGACTGGCACGCCTGCGCGGCATACCCTCCACCCATGCTCGTGCGCCGTGAGACCGCTGCCGACCACGCCGTCGTCCACGCGCTGCACCGCGACGCGTTCGCGCACGGACCCACGGACGACGGTCGCCCCGTCGCCGACGGCAGCCTGGAGGCGCGGCTCGTCGACGACCTGCGCGCGGACGGCGACCTGATCCCGGCCCTCACCTTCGTCGCCGAGGTGGACGGCGAGGTCGTCGGCCACGTGGCGATGAGCGCAGCGACCGTCGACGGACGTCCCGGCGAGCTGGTCGCCCTCGGACCGTTGGGGGTGCTGCCCGAGCACCAGGGCCGCGGGGTGGGCTCGGCGCTCGTCCACGCCGCCCTCGGTGCGGCCGATGCGCTCGACCTGCGCGCCGTCGTCCTGCTCGGGCACCCGGAGTACTACCCGCGGTTCGGCTTCGGGCCGGCCGTCGACCACGGCGTCACCCCGCCGCAGGACTGGGGACCGCGGTTCTTCCTGCTGCGCCGGCTGACCGCCTGGGGCGACGGGGTCCGCGGCCCGTTCCGCTACGCGCCCGCCTTCGAACGCCTGGACTGACAGACGGGGCCGCCCGGCGAGCCGGGCGGCATCGCCTCAGTTGGGGTTGAACCCACCCGTGGGCTCCGGGGGAGCCAGCCGCATCCCGCGCGTCAGGGCGGTCTCGCGGCGCAGCATCCGCAGGCCCAGCCGCAGCCGCGCGCACGTGTCCGGTGCCGCCAGCAGCTGCTGGCGCTCGGTGAGCCCCAGGGAGGCGGCCGCACCGACGGCGTACGACAGCTCGGTCGGCTCGCCCGGCCAGTCCGGCTCCTCGGCCCCGAGGGCCCGGGCGTACGCGGCGAGTGCGTCGCGCACCTGCTGCGCGAGGTCGCGGGCCTCGGCAGGGTCGCCGGTCTCCTCGCCGAGCCACGACACCTCGCCGGTGAGGTATGCCGTGCCGGCCTCCGTCGCGACGCGGTCGAGGTGGAACCGGCGGCCACCCTCGCCCAGCACGAGGAACCGTCCGTCGCCCACCGCCGCCGCCCCGCTGACCCGGGCCACGCACCCGATCTCGTGCAGGTCGCGGGCCGCGTCGGCACCGACCTCGTGGCCGTGCCGGATCGCGACGACGCCGAAGTCGGGCTGGTCGTCGCCCGCGACGAGGTCCTGCAGCATCGCGATGTACCGGGGCTCGAAGACCTGCAGGGGGAGCTGGGCACCGGGCACCAGCACCGTGCCGAGAGGGAACAGCGGGAGCCGCGGCATGGGTACACGGTAAGCGGCCCCGGTCGGCGCCGACACCGGGGGCTGGGGGGCTACTAGGCTGCCAAGCGTGTCGCCCTACGTCGTCGTCGCCGCCGTGGTCGTGGTGGGCCTGCTGCTGTTCGTGGCGGCCATGGGCGCCCGGGCACTGCTGGCGCCGAAGGCTCCCACGCGGGCGAAGCTCACGACGTACGAGTCGGGCGTCGACCCGGTCGGTCAGGGTTGGGCGCAGACCCAGGTCCGGTACTTCGTCTACGCGTTCCTCTACGTCATCTTCGCGGTCGACGCCGTCTACCTCTTCCCGTGGGCCCTGGTCGTCCGCTCCGCGCACCTCGGGGCGGCCTCGCTCGTCGAGATCGCGGTCTTCCTCGGCGTCCTGCTCGTCGGGCTGGTGCACGCTGCCCGGCGCGGCCTGCTGAGGTGGCTCTGATGGCGCGGGTCGACCTGCCGCTGCCCCGGGTCGGCCCGGCGCAGGACCTCGCCCCCACACCGGTCAAGATCGTCCTCAACTGGGGACGCCGCTACTCCCTGTGGGTCTTCAACTTCGGGTTGGCCTGCTGTGCGATCGAGTTCATCGCCGCGTCCATGGCGCGGCACGACTTCATCCGGCTCGGGGTCATCCCGTTCGCCCCCGGCCCGCGGCAGGCCGACCTCATGGTCGTGAGCGGGACCGTCACCGACAAGATGGCACCGGCGGTCCGTCGGCTCTACGACCAGATGCCCGAGCCCAAGTACGTGATCTCCTTCGGCGCCTGCTCGAACTCCGGTGGCCCGTACTGGGACTCCTACAGCGTCACCAAGGGCGTCGACACGATCCTGCCCGTCGACGTCTACGTGCCGGGTTGCCCACCGCGGCCTGAGGCCCTGTTGCAGGGCATCATCCGGCTGCAGGAGCAGATCGGCCGGGAGTCGCTGTCCACCAAGGGGATCCGCGCCAAGTACTCCCGGCACCGCACGGCCGCTGCCGGTGAGGTCACAAGGGGCCTCGTCGCGCGGCCGACCCCTGCCCCGGCGCAGCCCGCGCGGGAGCAGCCCGCGCAGGAGCAGCCGTGAGCGACCCGGCAGCGCTCGACCGCGTCGAGGTCCCCGCGGCGGAGTGGGTGCAGGCCGCCACGGCCGCCCGCGAGGAGGGGTACGCGTTCTTCGACTGGCTCACGGCCGTCGACCAGACCGACGCCGCCGAGGCGCCCGGCTTCGACGTCGTGTGCCACCTGCTCGACCCGTCCACACCGAGGGCGCTGCGCCGGCGGCTGCTGCGCACCCGGGTGGCAGAGGGTGAGGCGCTCGCCAGCCTCACGCCGGTGTTCCGCGGCGCCGCGTGGCACGAGCGTGAGACGCACGAGATGTTCGGGCTCGACTTCGACGGCTTCGACGACGGCACCGGGCTGGGTCTGCGGCCGCTGCTGCTGCCCGACGGCTTCGAGGGGACGCCCCTGCGCAAGTCGTTCGTGCTCGCCGCCCGGGCGTCCAAGGCGTGGCCCGGCGCCAAGGAGCCGGGCGAGTCCGAGCACGCCCGGCCCACCGGGCGTCGCCGCGTGAGCGCCCCCGGCGTCCCCGACCCCGAGTGGGGTCCGCGGTGACCGCCCTCGAGGTGGCGCTGCGCGCCGTGGGCGTGCTCGCCGCCTTCCTCGTCCTGCCGCTGCTCGTGGGCCAGACCGAGCACAAGGTCATGGCGCACATGCAGGGCCGGCTCGGCCCCATGTATGCCGGGGGCTTCCACGGGTGGGCCCAGCTCGTCGCCGACGGGGTCAAGTTCGTGCAGAAGGAGGACATCACGCCGGCAGCCGCCGACCGACGGGTCTTCCGGTTCGCGCCGGCCGTCGCCCTCGTGCCCTACCTGGTCGCGCTGGCCGTCATCCCCCTCTCGCCGTCGGTCGTCGCCGCGGACGTCCCGGCATCGGCCGTCTTCGTCCTGGCCGTGACCGCCGTCGGCATCCTCGGCACGCTCATGGCGGGGTGGGCCAGCGCCAACAAGTACTCGCTGCTCGGTGGCATGCGGGCCGCGGCCCAGCTGCTGTCCTACGAGCTGCCGCTGGTCCTGGCCGTCGCGTCCGTGTGCCTGGCCGCGGGGTCGCTGTCGCTCGGGGGGGTCGCCGACGCCTGGCGGCCGGCCTGGCTGCTGTGGCAGCTGCCCGGGGCGGTGGTCTTCCTCGTCGCCGCCGTGGCCGAGCTGCAGCGGCCGCCGTTCGACATGCCGGTGGCCGACTCCGAGATCGTGTTCGGGGCCTACACCGAGTACACCGGGCTGCGGTTCGCGTTCTTCCTGCTCGCCGAGTACGCCGGGATCGTCGTCATGTCCCTGCTGTTCGCGGTGCTCTACCTCGGCGGCTGGCACGGGCTGTTCGCCGACCAGCTCGGCTGGCTGTGGACGCTGCTCAAGGGGTTCGTCGTCGCGGTCGTGGTCATCTGGTTCCGGGTCGCGTGGCCGCGGCTGCGCGAGGACCAGCTCCAGCGGCTGGCCTGGCTCGTCCTCGTCCCCCTCGCCCTGGCCCAGCTGGCGATCACCGGCGTCTGGGTGGTGCTCACCTCATGACCACGCCCGCACGCAAGCCCGGCGGCACCGGCATACCGGGCATCCTCAAGGGGCTCGCCACGACGGCGCGGACCCTCGCGACGCCGTCGCACACCGCCGAGTACCCCGACGTCCCGCCGAGCCTGCCACCGCGCTCGCGCGGGGTGATCGCGCTGCTGGAGGAGAACTGCACGTCGTGCATGCTCTGCGCGCGCGAGTGCCCCGACTGGTGCATCTACATCGACTCGCACAAGGAGACGATCCCGGCGTCGACGCCCGGGGGGCGCGAGCGGCAGCGCAACGTACTCGACCGGTTCGCCATCGACTTCAGCCTGTGCATGTACTGCGGGATCTGCATCGAGGTCTGCCCGTTCGACGCCCTGCACTGGAGCCCGGAGTTCGAGTACTCCGAGCTGGACATCCGAGACCTGCTGCACGAGAAGGACCGGCTCGGTGAGTGGATGCCGACCGTGCCGCCGCCGCCGGCCCTCGACGAGCACTCGGCCGAGCCCGCCGAGGTGGCGGCGACCCAGAAGCCGGCGCGGGGCGCGTCCCGGCTCGTGCCGCGCGAGCGCCCCGCCAGGGTGCGGCCCGCGCGCGTCGGCGACGAGTCCCCCTCCGGAGCTGCGGGCACCACCCCCGCCGAGGCGCAGGCCGCGGAGGCCCAGGCGACCCCTCCCACGCCCGACGAGGCCGGTGGGGACGGGGCATGACCGGCCTCGACATCGCGTTCGCCGCGGTCGGCGTCCTCGCTGCCGCTAGCGGCCTGCTCGCCGTGACCACCCGGCACGTCGTCCACGCCGCCCTGTGGCTCGTCGTGTGCCTGGGCTCCGTCGCGGGGTGCTACCTCGTGCTCGGTGCCGAGTTCGTCGCGCTGGTGCAGCTGCTCGTCTACGTGGGCGCCATCGTCGTGCTGGTCCTGTTCGCGCTCATGCTGACCCGCGCGCCGATCGGCCCCAACCGCGAGGTGTCGACCAGCAGGCTGCACCGGGCGTTGGCCGCGGTCCTCGGCGCAGCCGTCACCGCGCTGCTCGCCGCGGCGCTGCTGCCGCTCGCCGGACCGGCCCGCCCACGCGTCGAGACGTCGACCGACCAGCTGGCCGCGCAGCTGTTCGGCACCTGGGTGTGGCCGTTCGAGCTGCTGTCGCTGCTCCTGCTCGTCGCCCTCGTCGGGGCGCTGGCCGTCTCGCGGATGGTCGCGCCCGAGCCCGAGACCCCAGCCGCCCCCGCTGACGAGCCCGCAGCCGCGGGGGAGCGGGCATGATCCACCTCGCCGGCCCGTACCTGCTCGCCGCCGTCCTGGCCGGCCTGGGCACCTACGGCGTCCTCGCCCGCCGCAACGCCGTCCTCGTCCTCATCGGGGTCGAGCTCGTCCTCAACGCGGCCACCGTCCTGCTCGTCTCGGTCGCGGCGTCCGGCGACGAGCGGTGGAACGCAGGGTCGGTGCTGACCCTCTTCGTCATCACCATCGCCGCGGCGGAGGTCTGCGTCGCGCTCGCAGTCGTCCTCGCAGTCTTCCGGCTGCGCGGCGACGTCGACCTCGAGGCGGACCGGCCGTGAGCGGCACGGCGGCCAGGCTGGTCGTGCTGGTGCCCGCGGCGGCCGCGCTGCTCGGCCTGCTCGTGGCCCGTCGCACCGACCCGCGCGCTGCCCGTGCGGTCGCGACTGGCGGGTCCCTGCTGACGCTCCTGGCCGCCCTGGTCGAGCTCGTGGCCGTGCACGGGGCGGCCCCGTCGCAGGCCCTGCACCTCCTGCCGTCACTCCAGGCCGGGGAGCTGCGGATCCCGCTGCAGCTGCAGGCGACCGACGCACCGGCCCTCATCGCCGTCGTCGTGGGCGTCGTCGGCTGGGCCGTGCAGGCGTTCGCCGGGTGGTACCTGCGCGAGGACGACCGCTACGGCGTCTTCGCCGCGACCGTCTCGCTCTTCTGCGCGGGCATGCTGCTCACCGTCCAGTCCGCAGACCTCGTCCTCACGCTCGTCGGCTGGGAGGTCATGGGCTGGTGCTCCTACCTGCTCATCGGCCACTGGAGCCGCAAGGAGTCCGCGCGCCGCGCCGCGCTCAAGGCGTTCCTCGTCACGCGCCTCGCCGACGTCGGCTTCGTCCTCGGGGTCGTGCTGCTCGCCGCGGACGCCGGCACCACGGCATACCAGGAGGTGCTGGCCGGGGCGCCCGGGACGCTGTCGAAGGTCGGCATCGCCCTCCTCGTCGTGGGCGTGCTCGGCAAGTCGGGCATGGTGCCGTTCCACGACTGGCTCCCCGACGCCATGGAGGGCCCCACGCCCGCGTCCGCGCTCATCCACGCGGCGACCATGGTCGCCGCGGGCACGTTCGTCCTCGCGCAGCTGTTCGACGTGCTGGTGGCCGGCGAGGGCGCGCGCTGGCTGCTCGCGCTGAGCACCGCCGTGACGATGGTGTATGCCGCGGTGCTGGCATTCGGGCAGTCCGACCTCAAGCGCCTGCTCGCCTACTCGACGCTGTCGCAGGTGGCCCTCATGCTCTCGGCGCTCGCGGTCGCGCCCGCCGACGAGGGTCCTGGGGCGGGCGTGCTCCACCTCTACTCGCACGCGTTCTTCAAGGCGCTTCTCTTCCTCGCGATCGGCTGGCTCAGCGTCACCGTCGGCGGGACGGCCGCCACCGTGCTGCGGGGCAGCCTGCGCGGCCACCTCGTGATCCGCCCCGCCATGTTCGTCGGGCTGCTCGCGCTCGCGGGGGTGCCGCCGCTCGTCGGGTTCGTCTCCAAGGAGCACGTGCTCGGGGCGGCCGAGGCCGGCATCTCGGCGGGGGACGCCCGCGCGTGGCTAGTCCTGCTCGCCGGCATCGTGACGGTCCCCCTGACCGCGGCCTACTGCATGCGCGCCTGGCTCGTCCTGGACGACCTCGCGACCACCGACGTCACCCGGCACGAGGCGGACACGGCGACCGTCCCGGTGCGCACCGCCGTCACCGTCCTGGCGGTGCTGTCCGTCGTCGGGGGGCTGGTCGTGCTCACCCCGCTGCTCGACCTGCGGGGCCACATCGGCTGGCTCGTCGCCCTGCTGAGCGTCCTGCTCATCGTCGGCGCGGCGCTGGCCGTCCGGTCCGTGCCGCTCGTCGACGACCCCGACCCGGCGACCCGGCTCGTCGGCGCGCGCCGCGCGGCCTTCGACCGAGGGCTCGGGGTCGACCGGCTCTACGTCGCGGCCGTCGCGACTCCGGTGCTGGCGCTCGCCCGGGTCGTCGTCTTCCTCGACCAGAACGTCGTGGACGCCTACGTCCGGGGCGCCGCCGTCGGTGCCCGCTGGTCGGGCCGCGGTGGCCAGCGGGTCCACGAGGGCGAGCGGGCCGCCTCGGGCCTGGCCTGGGTCGTCGCCGGCGTCGTCGCCGTCGCGCTCGCGGGGGTGGCGCTGTGGTGATCCTGGTCAGCCTCGTCGTGCCCGCCGCCGTGGCGGTCTGGCTGGTCACGGCGGGCCGCCGGCTCGGCCACCGCGCGGCCAACGGCGTCGCGCTGGCCGCGAGCGTGGTGACCCTGGCCGCGGTGCTGTTCGCCGTCATCGTGCGTCCCACCGTCGACCGCGCCTGGGTGCCCTCGCTCGGCCTGCGCTGGCAGCTCGCCGTCGACGGGATCAGCGCCCCGCTGCTCGTGCTGACGGCCGTCCTCGGGGTGGGCGTCGTGCTGCACACCCTCGACCGCCCGCCGACCGGGGGGACGACCGGCGCCTTCCACGCGTGCCTGCTGCTGGTGGAGTTCGGGGCGCTCGCGACGTTCTACGCCCGCGACGCCGTGCTGTTCTTCGTCGCGTTCGAGCTCGTGCTGGTGCCGATGTGGGTGCTCATCACCCGGTTCGGCGACCCGCACGACGCCCGGGCCCGGGCCGACGCGGGCGGCCGGTTCGTCCTCTACACCGCGTTCGGGTCGACCCTGATGCTCGTCGGCATCCTCGCGCTGGTCGCCAAGGCGGGCACCGCCGACCTCGACGTGCTCGCCCAGAACGGGCGCACCGGCATACCCGTCGGCACCCAGACCCTCGTCGCGGCGCTGCTCGCCACCGGGCTCGCCGTCAAGGTGCCCGTCTTCCCCCTGCACACCTGGCTGCCGGCCGCCCACACGACCGCGCCCACGGCCGGGTCGGTGCTGCTGGCCGCCGTGCTGCTCAAGATGGGCACGTACGGCCTCGTCCGGCTGCCGCTGGCGTCGGTGCCCGAGGGGTTCTCGCGGGTCGCGCCCGTCCTCGCGGTGCTGGGCGCGGTCGGGATCCTCTGGGGAGGGCTGGCCTGCCTCGTCGAGCGCGACCTCAAGCGGCTCATCGCGTACTCCTCGGTGGCGCACATGGGCTTCGTCGTCCTCGGCCTCGCGAGCGGCACCCGCACGGGGCTGCAGGCGGCGCTCTTCGCCAACATCGCCCACGGTGTCATCTCCGCCCTGCTGTTCGTCGTGGTCGGCGGGCTCAAGGAGCGCTGGGGTGACGCCGACCTGCGCACCGCCCGAGCCGCGGTCAGGGAGGCCGCGCCGCGCCTCGGCTTCGCGCTGGTCCTCGGGCTCGCCGCCTCGCTCGGGCTGCCGGGCCTCGCCGGGTTCTGGGGCGAGTTCCTCTCCGTGTATGCCGCGTGGTCGCCCGCCGACGACCGGCCCACCGGCCTCTTCCGGTCGCTGGCCGTGGTCGCCGCCTTCGGGACGGTGCTCGCCGCCGCCTACGCGCTGCGCGTCGCGCGCACCGTCTGGGCGGGGGAGCGCCGCGAGCCGCTGATCGAGGACAGCCGTGACAGCGAGTGGGACGTCATCGCCGTCCTCGCCCTCGCCACCGTGCTCCTGGGGATCCTGCCCGGGCCGCTGCTCGCCCTGACCAGCCCGGCCGTCGCCACCCTCGTGGGGGCGGCGCCGTGACCACCCTCGTGACGATCGACTGGTGGACCCTCGGGCCCGTGCTGGCGCCGGTGTCCGGTGCCGTGCTGGTCCTGCTCGTCGACGCCGTCGCCCCCCGGGCCGGCCGGGTGCACGCCCGCCTGGGTCTGCTCGCGCTCGCCGCCGGGGTGGCGCTCACCGTCCCGGGGGCGCTGCAGGCCGGTGCCGCCCCGGTGCGCACCCTGTGCGTCCCCGCGGTCGCCGGGACCTGCCTGTACGAGGCGGGCCCGGTCGCGAGCGCGCTCCAGCTCGCGGCCCTGTTGTCGGCGTTCGTGGTGCTGCTGCTGGCCTGGCCCGGGGAGCCCACGGCCGACGGCCTGCGGGGCGGGCCGGCGGTGCAGGTCTGCCTCGTGCTCACCGCCACCGCCGGGGCGACCGGTGTCGCCGCCGCCGGCGACGTCGGCTCCTGGCTGGTCTGCCTCGAGCTCGCCACCCTGCCGGTCGTCGCCCTGGTCGCGCTGCGCGGCACCGACGCCGCGGGCCGCGGGGCGCTCGCGCTGCTGACGACCTCCCTCGTCTCGTTCGCGGTGGTCGTCCTCGGCGTGGCCCTGTGGCTCGTCGCGACCGGGGAGGCGGTCTTCACGCGGGGGGCGGCAGCCGCGGCCCTCGCCGACCCCCAGCGCCGGGTGGTCCTCATCCTCGGCGTCCTGCTGCTGCTCGCGGGCCTGGGCTTCAAGCTGTCGCTCGTGCCCTTCCACGTCTGGACGCCGCAGGCCTACGCCGGCGGCAGCGAGCCGGTGGCGGCGTTCCTCGCGGCGACGTCCAAGGTGGCCGCGCTCGCCGCCCTGCTCGTGGTGCTCGGTCCGGTGGCGCAGGCGGGCGGACCGGTGCTCGCCGCGATCGGGGTCGTGGCCGCCGTCTCCATGACGGTCGGCAACCTGCTCGCGCTCGTCCAGGACGACCCGGTGCGGCTGCTGGCGTGGTCCACGGTCGCCCAGGCCGGGTGGGTGGTGCTTCCGCTCTCGGCCCTGTCCCAGCACTCCGCGGGCGCCTCGGCCGGCTACCTCGGGGCGTACGTCGTCGCGACCCTCGTCGCGTTCACGGTCGTCCACGTCGTGTCGGCCGCACCGCCGGCGCGAGGTGCCGCGCGCGACCGCCGGTCGCTCGCGGCATACACGGGGCTGCTGCGGGCGCACCCCGTCCTCGGCGGCGCCCTCGGGCTGGCGCTGCTGTCGCTGGCCGGGCTGCCCCCCGGGATCGTCGGGCTGGTGGCCAAGGTCGTCGCGCTGCGGCCCGTCGTCGAGGCCGACCAGTGGGCGCTCGCGCTGGTCGCCGTCGTCAACGCCGTCGTCGGGATCGCCGTCTACCTGCGCTGGTTCGCGGTGCTGCTGCGCGACCCGGAGGCGGGCCCCAGCGCGGCGGTCGTGCGGACCGTCCCGCGGCCGGCGTTGGCCGCCCTGCTGGTCTCCGGGTCCCTGCTCGTGGCGACCAGCGTGGGCCCCCAGCTGCTGCTCGGACTGCTCGACTGAGGCTGGACGCCGGCTGGGAACGTCGGCGGAGGAAGGGGCGTTGACCGGACATGCACAACCACTTCAACGGACTGAAGACCGCTGCGCTGTTCGGCGCGATCTTCGCCCTGCTCCTGGCGATCGGCGGCATCATCTCGGCCTCGACGCACAGGATGTCGTTCCTGTGGATCTTCGCCCTCATCGGTGTCGGTACGACGATCTACGGCTACTGGAACTCCGACAAGCTCGCGATCCGCGCCATGCACGCCTACCCGGTGAGCGAGGCGCAGGCCCCGGCCATGTACCGGATCGTCCGCGAGCTGTCGACGTCCGCCGGCCAGCCGATGCCGCGGCTGTTCGTGAGCCCCACCCAGGCGCCCAACGCCTTCGCCACCGGACGCAACCCCGAGAACGCCGCCGTCTGCTGCACGGAGGGCATCCTCGGCATGCTCGACGAGCGGGAGCTGCGCGGGGTGCTGGGTCACGAGCTCATGCACGTCTACAACCGCGACATCCTCACCGGCTCGGTCGCAGCGGCCATCGCGGGCGTGATCACCTCGGTCGCCCAGATGCTCATGTTCGCGAGCGTGTTCGGCGGCGGCAGCAGCGACGAGGACCGCCCCAACCCGTTGGTGCTGCTGGCGATGGCGCTGCTCGCGCCCATCGCGGCCATGTTCATCCAGATGGCGATCAGCCGCACCCGCGAGTACGACGCGGACGAGGACGGCGCCAAGCTCACCGGTGACCCGCTGGCGCTGGCGTCGGCGCTGCGCAAGCTCGAGGCCGGCGTGGCCCAGGCACCGCTGCAGCCCACCCCGGCGCTGCAGAACAGCAGCCACATGATGATCGCCAACCCGTTCCGCCCGCAGGACGTGTCGCGGCTGTTCTCGACCCACCCCCCGATGGCCGAGCGGATCGCCCGGCTCGAGCAGATGGCGTACGGCTTCCGCCAGCGCTGAGCCCCCTGGTCGAGGTGTGCCGCGCGGCCGAGTCCTCCGCGCGGCACACCTCTGGGTCGGCGACGGCAGACCTCGCGGACTTGTTCGGCAGGGAGGTGGGGGTCATGTCCCACAGCCGGTCCGGGACGCGGTAGGCTGTCCCGCAGTTGCAGTTGCAGTTCCTCGTCTGAGTGGGCCCGCCGATGCGCGGGCCTTTTTTCTTCAGCGGCTTGTTCCGTGTCGTGGTGGTGTGCGCAGCTGGTGGATCGCGTCCGCGACCACCTCGGCCGAAAGAAACGAGAGATCCCATGGCACAGGGAACAGTCAAGTGGTTCAACGCTGAGAAGGGCTTCGGCTTCATCGAGCAGGACGGTGGCGGCCCCGACGTCTTCGTCCACTACAGCGCGATCGACTCCGGCGGCTACCGCTCGCTCGACGAGGCGCAGCGCGTGGAGTTCGACATCACGCAGGGCCCCAAGGGCCCGCAGGCCGAGAAGGTCCGCGTCCTCTGAGCCCACCGCAACCGGTGAACTCCCCGAAGCCCCCGACCAGCTCTGGTCGGGGGCTTCGGTCGTCTCCGGGGGCGGTCGTGCCCAGGGGCGGTCGTGTCCGGGGCGGTCAGCGCAGGGCGAGCACCGACATCGTGCGGTTCGCCATGGCGGCCTCGCCAAGGGCGTTGGGGTGGACCGGCACGGTGTTGGTGCCGAACAGCACCGGCTCGACCCACCGCGTCCCGACCGGCGTGCAGGCGTCGTGCCCGTCCGAGGCCGCCGCGAAGTCGACGAACGTCGTGCCCGTCGCGCTGGCCGCCTTGGCGATCACCGCGTTGAGGTGGGCCTGCAGCGCCCGGAGGTAGGGGACGTCGCCGCGCGCGATCGGCATCTTCGCGTAGCAGCTCGCGACGAACGAGCTCGGCACGATCCAGGGGTAGCCGAGGACCGCCACACGCGCGTTCGGGGCCTTGGCGTGGACGTCGGCCAGGGCCTGGCGGACGGCCGGGTAGGTCTTCGCGTCGACGGCGTCGTCGAAGCTGCTGCCGTAGAGGTCCTTGCACGGGCTGCCGTAGCCGAGGGTCGCGCTGCCGGCGGTACCGCAGGCCACGATCGCGCCGATGAAGGTGTTGTTGTCGTTGCCGCCGATGGTGAGGGTGACGAGGTCGGTTCCCGCCCCGAGGGCGTCGAGCTGGGGTGCGACACCCGGGTACTGGGACGAGGAGAAGTCCTTGGTCTCCGCGGCGCCGCAGGTGACGTCGGTGAACGAGGCGCCGGTGGTGGCCGCGATGACGTGCGGGTAGTTGCTGCTCGAGCGCGCGCACTCCGGCGGCGCCGTCGGGTCGGGCGGCCAGACACCCGACCCGGCCGAGTAGCTGTCACCGAGGGCGACGTAGTCGAGCCCGGCAGCGCTGGCCGGGGTCGCGGCCACCACGGCCGTGGCGGTGAGGGCCATCCCGGTGAGGACGGCGGCGGCGCGGAGCAGAGGACGACGCATGGCACAACTCCCGTGTTGGTACCCCCGGTAGGTTACCTACGGGTAGCGATCGTCCCCCAGATCGCCGGCCCCGGCAAGCCCACCGGCGGACGGGCAGCACCGGGTGCGTCCCCGCGGACGTGGGTCGGCGTGGTGGTTGGATCGCCGTATGCCGTCGTTGACCCGTGCCGAGGCCTGCCTGCGTTCCGAGCTGCTCACGATCCAGCGGATGGAGGTCGACCTCGACCTCGACCGCGGGCCGGAGACGTTCACGTCGCGCACCCGGATCTCGTTCTCCTGCACCGCTCCCGGGGCGTCGACCTTCGTCGACGTCAAGCCGGTCGAGCTCCGCTCCCTTGCGCTCAACGGGCGCACCGTCGACGTCGCTTCCCTCGACGACGGCCGGGTCGCACTGACCGACCTCCAGGCCGAGAACGTGCTCGAGTGCGAGGCGGTCATGGCCTACAGCCGGGACGGCCAGGGCCTGCACCGGGCGGTCGACCCCGCCGACGACCGGCCGTACGTCTACGGCCACCTCTTCCTCGACGCGGCGCCGCGGGTGTTCGCCTGCTTCGACCAGCCCGACCTCAAGGCCCCCTACGCCGTCACCGTCCGCGCCCCGCAGGCCTGGACGGTGATCGGCAACGGCGCCGCCACGAGCACCGGCTCGGGGCAGTGGGAGCTGGCCGAGACCAAGCCGCTCGCCACCTACTTCGTCACGGTCTGCGCCGGGCCGTACGCCTCGGTGCGCGCCGAGCACGACGGCATACCGCTCGGCATCCACGCCCGCGCCTCGCTCGCCGACGCGCTCGAGCGCGAGGCGCCGCAGATCCTCGAGGTGACCCGGCAGGGGTTCGACTACTACCACTCGCTGTTCGGCATCCGGTACCCGTTCGGGGAGTACCACCAGGTGTTCGTCCCCGAGTTCAACGCCGGCGCCATGGAGAACCCCGGCTGCGTCACGTTCCGCGACACGATGATGTTCCGCGGCGCCGCGGCGCACGACGAGGTGCTGGCCCGCTCCAACACCGTCACGCACGAGATGGCGCACATGTGGTTCGGCGACCTCGTGACGATGCAGTGGTGGGACGACCTGTGGCTCAACGAGTCGTTCGCCGAGTACATGGCGCACCGCAGCTGCGTGGCCGCGACCGAGTTCACCGACGCGTGGGTCGACTCGACCATGGCCCGCAAGGTGTGGGGGTATGCCGCGGAGCGCACCCCTTCGACCCACCCCGTCGCGGGCGGCGCTGCCGTCGACGCCGCCGCGGCCCTCCAGGACTTCGACGGGATCTCCTACGCCAAGGGAGCGGCGGTGCTCCGCCAGCTCATCGAGCACATCGGCGACGACGCCTTCGTCGCCGGCGTCTCGGCCTACCTGCGCGAGCACTCCTACGGCAACGGGACGCTCGCCGACTTCATCGGCTCCATCGAGCGTGCTGCCGGCACCGACCTGCAGGCCTGGGTGAAGGCCTGGCTGCTCACCGCAGGCGTCGACGTCCTCACCGTGGACCGCGCCACCGGCGTCGTCGAGCGCGTGGTGCCCGAGCGGTTCCTGGCCGACCGGCCGCACACGTTCGACGTCGCGGGCTTCTCCGAGGGCGCCGAGGCGTTCCGGGTCGGCGTCACCGTGACCGAGGACCGCACGGAGGTGGACACGCTGCGCGACCTCGACGACGACGTCCTCGTCTTGCCCAACGCCGCCGACCTCACGTGGGCGACCGTGACCCTCGACCCGGTCAGTGCCGCGCTCGTCCCGACGCGCCTGGCGGCGGTCCCCGACGCCCAGGCCCGGGCCGTCACCTGGGTCGCGCTGCTCGACGGTGTCTGCCTGGGCACCCTCGACCCGCGGGTCGTCGTCGACACCTTCGGCCGCGCCTGGCCGCACGAGGCGAACGAGTCGGTGCTCAACCGGGTCGCGCTCAACCTCGTCGGCAGGGTCGTCCCCGTGTTCCTGCAGCCGGGGGAGCGGGAGGACGCCACGCGGACCGTGGCCACCGCTGCCGCAGGGGTCCTCGACGCCGCTGGGCCCGGGTCCACCCGGGCGCTGGTCGCGGCCCGCTACCTGGCCCGTACCTCCGACGACGAGGCGCGCCTGCGCGCCTGGGCCGAGGGCCGGGACCGGCCCACCGGCCTCGAGGCCGACTCGGACTTCGGCTGGCTGGCGGTGCGCAACCTCGCTGCCCGGGGCCTCGTCGACGACGACTTCGTGGAGTCCGTGCGAGCCGGCGACGACACCCTCCAGGGCCGGCTCGCGGCGCTCGGGGCCCTGGCCGCCCGTCCGGAGGCGCAGGCCAAGGAGTGGGCCTGGCACGAGCTCACGGCGAACCGCGAGCGCTCCAACTACGAGCTCAACGCCCTCGCGCAGGGTTTCTGGCAGGCCTCGCAGGACGACGTGCTCCGTCCGTATGCCGCGCGCTACGTCCGCGACGTGCCCGCGATGCACGCCTGGGTGGGCGAGGACGCGCTGGCGCGGGTCGCGCAGCTCGCCTTCCCGTGGGTGCTGGTCGAGCCGGCGACCGCCGAGCTCGCCGACGAGGCGCTCGCGCGGGACGACATCTCGGCGGCCGTCCGCCGCAGCATGGTGGACGCCAGGTCCGAGCTCGGGGAGGCCCTGCGATCGCGCGCCCGGTACGGCGGGAGCGCCCGGTACGCCGGTAGCGTCCTGGTCGAGCCGGACGACGCCCACTGAGCACGAGGAGCAGACCTTGATCTTCATCACCGCCAGGTTCCCGGTGAAGCCCGAGCACGCCGACGACTGGCCCCGCATCTCGCGGGAGTTCACCGAGGCCACCCGCGCGGAGGAGGGCTGCCTGTGGTTCGACTGGTCGCGCAGCCTCGATGACCCCACCGAGTACGTGCTCGTCGAGGCCTTCCGCGACGACGAGGCCGGGGGTGCCCACGTGCGGTCCGAGCACTTCGCCAGGGCGACCGCCGAGCTGCCGGCGTACCTGAGCCGGACCCCGCGGATCGTCAACGTCACGACCCCGGGCGAGGAGTGGGCCGAGCTCGGCGAGATGGCCGTCGGCTGACGGGGCTCGGAGGGCCCCGGCCGCCGTGGGACGGGTGTTGCTGCAGGTCACCGGCGTGACGCCCCCTCCCGCGTGGCGCGCGAGGGGGGCTGTGCGGAGGTAGGGTGAGCCCCTACGAGGTCTTCCCGTGATGTCAGTCGACGCGCGCCTCGTCGACGGAGGTGTTCGCGGTGGTGTGCGGATGAACAGACTGCACGAGGGCTTCGTGCTCGGGGGGCGTTACGAGCTCGGCTCGCGCATCGCGTCGGGCGGCATGGCGGACGTGTGGTCGGGGGTGGACCAGGTGCTGCAGCGGGAGGTCGCCGTCAAGGTGATGCGCCCCGACACCGGTCACGAGGAGCTCTTCGCGCTCCGGTTCCGTGACGAGGCGGTGCACTCCGCCTCCCTGATGCACGCGAACATCGTCACGCTCTTCGACTACGGCGAGGAGCAGGGCCTGGCCTACCTCGTCATGGAGCTCGTGCCCGGTGAGCCGCTGTCGACGCTGCTACGCCGCGAGGGTGCGCAGTCCCCGCTCGTGGTGCGCTCGATCATCGGCCAGGTCGCCCTGGCGCTGGGCGTGGCCCATGAGGCCCGGGTGGTCCACCGCGACATCAAGCCCGCGAACATCATGATGCGGCCCGACGGCATCGCGAAGATCACCGACTTCGGGATCGCCCGCGCCCTCGACGCGGCCGGCCACACACGCCACGGCGAGATGCTCGGCACGCCCGACTACATCAGCCCCGAGCAGGCCCTCGGCAAGGCAGCCACCGGGGCCAGCGACCTCTACGCCCTCGGTGTGGTCGCGCACGAGATGCTCTCGGGCCGCAGGCCGTTCGACAAGGGCACCCCGATCGCCACGGCCCTCAGCCACGTCACCGAGCCGCCGCCGCCGCTGCCGGAGGGCGTGCCGGACGACCTGGCCGCACTGGTGTGGCGCCTGCTGGCCAAGGACCCTGCGGAGCGCCCCGAGAACGCCCGCGCCGTGGTGGTGGAGCTCGGCCTCGCCGACGACGAGATCACCGGCCTCGCGCTCGGGCTCGCCGCCGAGCTCGACGAGCAGGTGGACACCCCCGACGTCGTGCCCGTGGCCCAGGCGACGTCGCCGCGCCACAGCGACCCGCGCCCCACGCCGGTCGCCGGCGAACCGCCCACCTCGTGGGTCGACCTGCCGCTGGACCGGCCCGTCGGACGGCACTCGGCCGGCGCCGTGCTCGGCGGGGCTGCTGGTGCTCCGGTGGCTCCCGGGCAGGCCGACAGCCGCGGGGTCGTCGAGCCGGCTGCCGGGGCGGACATGGCCGCCGCGATGGACGTCGTCAACCTCGGCGAGGTCGCCGAGCTCGCCGACCCGGGTGCCCTCCTGCGTGCGGTCGACCCGGACGCCACCATCCCCGGCTGACCTCCACCCCCACACACCCCCGGCCTGGCTTCCGGCCGCCGGCCTGGCCTTCCGCATCCGCGGGGTGGGCTGGGCTGGCGGGGCGATGGGTGGCCTTTCCGGCTCTTGTCGCCCCGTGGTGACGCGCGCCGGGGCCGCTCGTGCCGGATCGGTCACGGTCCGCCCCGGGTGCGGGGGGCCGCGTCGTCTCGTCACCGGGACGTTCCCGGCCGTTTTCTTGACTCGTTCCAGAAAGTGCGCGAAGGTGCCGGTATGCCGAGCCGCACCGATGCCGAACGCGCCCTGCGCGAGGCGTCCCTGCGGGTGACCCGGCCCCGGCTCGCGGTGCTGTCCGCCGTGCACGAGCGCCCGCACGCCGAGACCGACGCGATCGTCGGTGCCGTGCGCGCAGAGCTGGGGCAGGTCTCGACCCAGGCGGTCTACGACGTGCTGCGCGCCCTCACCGCTGCGGGGCTCGTCCGGCGCATCCAGCCGTCCGGGTCGGTCGCGCGCTACGAGTCGCGCGTGGGCGACAACCACCACCACGTCGTCTGCCGGTCCTGCGGCGCGGTCGCGGACGTCGACTGCGCGGTCGGCCACACCCCGTGCCTCGACGCCTCGGAGGACCACGGCTTCACCATCGACGAGGCCGAGGTGACGTACTGGGGGCTGTGCCCCGGGTGCGCCGCCGCCTGACCGCACACGTCCACCGGCGCGACCCCACACCGACACCGTCACCCGACCGACACCCCGCCCCCACTGAAGAGAACGACGAGAGAGGCAACCGAGTGAGCGAGCAGTCCGCCACGCAGCAGCACGGCAGCGAGAGCGAGAACCCGGCGATCCCCGCGCCCGAGCCCAAGGGGCACCGGCCGCACACCAACCAGGACTGGTGGCCCAACCAGCTCGACCTGCGGGTGCTGCACCAGCACTCGCCGGCGTCGAACCCGCTGGGCGGGTCGTTCGACTACAAGCAGGCGTTCGCGGGCCTGGACGTCGAGGCCCTCAAGGCAGACCTCACGGCCCTGATGACCGACTCCCAGGACTGGTGGCCCGCCGACTTCGGCCACTACGGCGGCCTGTTCATCCGGATGAGCTGGCACTCCGCGGGCACCTACCGCATCGAGGACGGCCGCGGCGGTGGCGGCCAGGGCGCCCAGCGCTTCGCCCCGCTCAACAGCTGGCCCGACAACGCCAACCTCGACAAGGCCCGTCGCCTGCTCTGGCCGATCAAGCAGAAGTACGGCTCGGCGATCTCGTGGGCCGACCTGCTCGTCCTCGCCGGCAACGTCGCGCTCGAGTCGATGGGCTTCGAGACCTTCGGCTTCGGCTTCGGCCGCGAGGACATCTTCGAGCCCGAGGAGATCTACTGGGGGCCGGAGGACTCCTGGCTGGGCGACGAGCGCTACAGCGGCGAGCGCGAGCTGTCCAACCCGCTCGGCGCCGTCCAGATGGGCCTCATCTACGTCAACCCCGAGGGCCCCAACGGCGAGCCCGACCCGCTCAAGGCCGCCCGGGACATCCGGGAGACGTTCCGCCGCATGGCGATGAACGACGAGGAGACCCTGGCGCTCATCGCCGGCGGACACTCGTTCGGCAAGACCCACGGTGCGGCGTCCGCCGAGTACGTCGGCCGCGAGCCCGAGGGCTGCCCGGTCGACCACCAGGGCCTGGGCTGGAAGAACACCTACGGGTCCGGCAACGCCGGCGACACCATCACCAGCGGCCTCGAGGTCACCTGGAGCGCGACCCCGACGCAGTGGGGTGCGGGCACCGGCTTCTTCGACCGGCTCTTCGGCCACGAGTGGGAGCTCACCAAGAGCCCTGCTGGTGCGTGGCAGTGGGTGGCCAAGGACGCCGACGAGATCATGCCCGACGCGCACGACCCGGCGAAGAAGCACCGCCCGACCATGCTGACGACCGACCTGGCGCTGCGCGTGGACCCGGCGTACGAGAAGATCGCGCGGCGGTTCCACGAGAACCCGGACGAGTTCCGGCTCGCGTTCGCCAAGGCCTGGTACAAGCTGCTGCACCGCGACATGGGCCCGGTCTCGCGGTTCCTCGGGCCGTGGGTCCCCGAGGCCCAGGTGTGGCAGGACCCCGTGCCCGCCGTCGACCACGAGCTCGTCGACGCCTCCGACGTGGAGCAGCTCAAGACGGCGCTGCTCGACTCGGGCCTGACCGTCGCCCAGCTCGCGGCCACCGCGTGGGCCTCGGCCGCCAGCTTCCGCGGCACCGACAAGCGCGGCGGCGCCAACGGTGCCCGCATCCGGCTGGAGCCGCAGCGCAGCTGGGCGGCCAACCAGCCCGAGCAGCTGGCCCGTGCCCTCGAGGCGATCGAGCGGGTGCAGCGCGACTTCAACGACAAGCAGGACGGGGGCAAGCGCGTCTCGCTCGCCGACCTCATCGTCCTCGGTGGTGTGGCCGCCGTGGAGCAGGCCGCGCGGGTCGGTGGCCACGAGGTCAGCGTGCGGTTCACGCCGGGCCGCACCGACGCCACCCAGGAGCAGACGGACGTCGAGTCCTTCTCGGTCCTCGAGCCGCGGGCCGACGGGTTCCGCAACTACGTGCGCGAGGGGGAGAAGCTGCCGCTCGAGACGCTGCTGCTCGACCGCGCGTACATGCTGCAGCTGAGCGCCCCCGAGATGACGGTGCTCGTCGCCGGCCTCCGGGCGCTCGGGGTCTCCGCCTCCGACCAGCCCCACGGTGTCCTCACCGACCGGGCCGGCGCCCTCACGAACGAAGTCCTCGTCAACCTGCTCGCGCCGGGCACGGAGTGGAAGGCCTCGCAGAGCGACGAGAACGTCTACGAGATCAAGGACGTCACCAGCGGCGAGACGAAGTGGACCGCGACTGCCGTCGACCTGGTCTTCGGCTCGAACTCGCAGCTGCGGGCGATCGCCGAGGTCTACGCCGGCGCCGACGCGCAGCAGAAGTTCGTCGAGGACTTCGCCGCCGCGTGGGCGAAGGTCATGGAGCTCGACCGCTTCGACCTGCGCTGAGCTCACCACCGGGTGCGAGCCCGGTCGCACACCCGGGTATGCCGCGTGGTCCCCGTGACCACGCGGCATACCCGCGTCCGGCACTGGTAAAGGACTCGGCAAAGGAGCCGCCACCGAGGGCACCGTCGCTGTTACGGTTCGCTCGCTTCGTTCACACCTACGGGAGGCAGGCGCCGATGCGCGCACGACTTTCGCGGGTCGGGGGGATCGTCGCGGCGGCCGTGCTGGCCACCGGGCTCCTCGCCGCACCTGCCCACGCGGACACCGCGACGATCAGCGGCACCGTCACCGCCTCCGACACCGGGGCCCCCGTGCCGTCCTGCGTCGGCGTGTACGACACGAACTACGACAACGTCGCGTACACCTGCACCGACGAGGCAGGGCACTACACCGCCGACGGGCTCACGGCCGGGGCCGCCTACAAGGTGTGGGTCGACGCCCAGGACAGCACCTACCGCAGCGGCTGGGCCGACGGTGCCGACGCGTTCGAGACGACGACGGCGTACACCGCGCCGGCCACGGTGGACGCCTCCCTCCAGCTGGCGCGCGAGGTCGGCGACGGCACGATCAGCGGCACGCTGACCGCCGCCGACACGGGCGCCCCCCTGCAGGGCTGCCTCGAGCTGTGGACCGAGGCGGGGGACTACCTCGAGACCAACTGCAACGTCGACGAGTCGGACGGCGCGTGGCAGTTCACCCGGCTGTCCGAGAGCGTCGGGTACACCGTCCACGCGACCACCTGGGACGGCGAGCACGTGGGCGAGTGGTACGACGGGAAGGGCGGTCAGCAGGACGCCACGGTGGTGCACGCCCCGGCCACCGTCGCCATCGCCCTCGACCTCGGCGCCCACCTCCAGGGGACGCTGCTGCGCGCGGACGGCGCGCCCGCAGCGTGGGTGAACGTGTCGCCCGAGACGGTGGACGGGTCTGCCACGCCCGACAGTGCCTTCACGGACGAGGAGGGCCGGTGGAGCGCGCTCGTGCCGCCGGGGGAGTACCGCGTGCGGTTCGACGCCTACCCGGCGGTCCAGTGGGCCCACGGCAAGGAGACTGCCGCCGCGGCCGACACCGTCTCGGTCGCACCTGGCGAGACGGCCACCGTCGACGACCGGCTGCTCGCCGGTGCCACCGTGTCCGGCCGGATCACGGCGGACGGCACCCGTGCGCCGATCGCGGGCGCCTGCGTCGACGTCGTCGCGCTGCGTTACGACTCCGACTCGAGCGTGGGACAGGCGTGCACCGACACCGACGGCAGGTACAGCGTCGACGTCCCGGTGAAGGGCACCTTCGCGGTCAAGGTCACCGACCCCCGCGGCCGGTACGCCGGCGAGTACGGGGGCAACACCCGCAACCGTGACCGCGCCACGACCTACACGCTCGCCCGCGGCGACGCCGTGACGGTCGACGCCGGCCTCGCCAAGGGGGCCTCCATCACGGGCACCGTCGTCGACGCGGTCACCGGTGCGCCGGTCGCCGACGTCTGCCCCTTCGCCTACCGCGGCAACGCGGGAGCGATGGACCCGTGGAACACCCACGACTGCTCGGACGGCACCGGGGCCTGGACCGTGCGGGGCCTCCCGGCCGGGTCGTACGCCCTGCGTCTCGACGGCGGGCCGGGGAGCCCGTACGCCGGCACGTGGGCGTTCAAGGCGGCGACCCAGGCCACGGCCGACCTCGTCACCGTCGACACGGGCCAGACCAAGGCGGTCCGACCGGTCAAGGTGTCCACCGGCGGCACGGTGAGCGGGGTCGTGACGGACCCGGCAGGGCAGCCGGTCGAGGGCGCGTGGGTGTCGATCGACTACGGCTGGCCGGGTCGGGCCGGGCCCGGTGAGGGCCGGTACACCGCCCAGACGGACTTCCAGGGCCGGTACACCATCACGGGCGCCCCGCTCGGCGACCACCCCGTCTTCGTGTACTCCGGCTACGGCTCCGACCTCGCGCCGGAGTGGTCGGGTGACTCCGCGACCAGGGCCGGCGCCACGACCATCCGGGTCCGACAGGGCCGGACCACGACGTTCGACGCCCAGCTGGCGCCCGGGGCCCACATCAGCGGGGAGGTGCTGACCTCCTCCGGTGAGCTCGCGACCGACTACTGGCTCGGGACGGTGTACGCAGCCGACGGGACCTACATCGGCGACTTCGACGTTTACGGCGGCAACACCTTCACCACCACCCCGCTCCCGGCAGGGCGCTTCACCCTCCGGCTGGAGAACGCCGACACGGGGCAGACCACGTGGTACGACGGCGCGACCAGCCGGCGTGGTGCGACGCGGGTGCGGGTCACCGAAGGTGGCCAGGCCCAGGTGACGGTGCACCTGCCCTGACCCGGAGCCGGACACAGGTATGCCGCGTGGTCACGGTGACCACGCGGCATACCTGTGTCAGCGGACGCGGTTGCGCTGGGCGCTCTTGCGCTCTTTGCCCCGCAGGGGGTCAGCGGTAGTTGGTGAAGGTCAGGGCGACGTCGAGGTCGTCCTTGCCCTTGAGCAGCGCCTGCACCGCCTGCAGGTCGTCGCGCGACTTGCTCGTGACGCGCAGCTCGTCGCCCTGGATCTGCGACTTGACCGACTTGGGGCCCTCGTCGCGGATGATCTTGTTGATCTTCTTGGCGTTGTCCTGGCTGATGCCCTCCTTGAGGCCCAGCTCGAGGCGGTACTCCTTGCCGGAGAGCTGCGGCCCGCGCTCGGGCACGTCGAGGTGCTTGAGCGAGACCTTGCGCTTGACCAGCCAGGTCTGGAACACGTCGAGGACCGCGTTGGCGCGCTCCTCGGTGTTGGCCTTGATGATGACCTTGTCCTGGCCGCTGGCCTCGATCGAGGCGCCGACGTTCTTGAAGTCGTAGCGCGTGGCCACCTCGCGCGAGGCGCTGTTGAGCGCGTTGGCGACCTCCTGGTGGTCGATCTTGCTGACGATGTCGAACGAGCTGTCGGCCATGGCTGGTCCTTCCTGTGGCGCCGGGGCTGCCTCGGGGTCAGCCCGCTCCGGCGCCGGTTTCGGCAATCGTGGTGGTCCTTGCTATCCTTCCACGCGCACCAGGCGGGTTGCCCGAGCGGCCAATGGGAGCGGACTGTAAATCCGTCGCGAAAGCTTCGAAGGTTCGAATCCTTCACCCGCCACCCTGTGCACAGAAGGGCCTCTGACCAGCGGGAACGCTGGTCGGGGCCCTTCCCCTGTACCTGCAGGGGGTATATTTCGCCGCAAGACTTGCGGCGAAATCGCAGGGCTGTGACCTGGGGAAACGCAGACGGCATCTTTGGCTGTGGCGAATTCGTGGCGAAGTTGCCCGCAGCAGGCGACCGTGTCCGTGTCAGCCGGACTCACGCGCCCGGTGACCTGCGGCGACTCTGGGGGTGGGGGTATGTCACGGAGACGGAAATCCCGTCCGTCGCGATTGGCAGTCCGCTGATCGTGCGTTAGGCCCGGAGGGCGGCTGCGGATTGGAGCAGCCCATCGCGCTCGAGCGCGGCGATGACGTCAGCGATGGTTCCAGGCGGTTGACGCCATGAGTCGGCGATGCGTTGGACTGCCCCGTAAACCGTGTCGCGGCTGAGGTCGAGCTGGTCGAGGACGAAATCATCGGGCGATTTGGCCTCGATGTCCCAGGCATGGAGGGCATGGGTGGGGAAGTCGATGAGGTTGTTGGTGACGATGGCTTGCGCACGGGCTCGGGATTGCTGCTGCGAGGACGTGGCGGTCGTCTGGGTCCGGCAGGACCACGCTGGCGATCAACGGCTCGTAGCCAGTGACGAGGCAGTCGCGCACGGCAGCGTTCATCAGCTGACGAGTGCGGCCCAGCTTCGTCGGGTCAAGGTCGGGCCGGTTGGCGCGCAGGTTGGTGAACACCTCGTCGAGGATCTGCTCGGTCCACTTGGCCTGTACGAGCCCGGCTTGGGCGATCCGGATGAGCAGGTCGCGAAGGGTGCTCGGGTAGAGCACGTTGGCGTCGTAGACGACGACGAACGTCACGTCAGAGCAAACCCATCTCTTGGCTCAGTCGGGTGAGCTCGTCGGCAGCTTCTCGGCGCTGCTGGTCGTCATCGGCCAAGTAGGCCATCAGGGACGCTGCCCTTACGCGCCGGTGCTTGCCCACCTTCCGGTAATCGATCTTGCCGTCTTCGAGCAGCCCGATCAGGAAGGGCCGGCTGACGTTGAGCAACTCCGCTGCCTGCTGGGTGGTCAGCTCGGCATGGGATGGCACGACCGAGACGCCCTCACCGGCGGCCATGTGGGCAAGGATGCGAGCCAAGAGCTCGACCGCGCCGCGGGGGACGACCAGCGTCTCGCCTTCGTCCGCGACCTCGAGCTGGATTGCCCGGTCCGAATGGCGGGCGAGGTATGCCGTGATGTGTGGTAACGCCTCAACGGCGGTGGTCATGTCGGCGTCATCCGGCTGCACCGGAGCCAAGGCCAACGTACTCATGGGTCCATCCTCCTTCGCCATCCAGTATCCGCAATAAACGAAGCAGGCGCAATAGGTGTTGCACCGGGGGATCCGCCTTCTCGAGCCCGGCCAAGCGCCAGGAGCGCGCCATCACGTTGTCTACGGGCGGGGGGAAGTCGCACGGGCGGATCGCCGGGATGAGCGAACGCTTGTTCTAGGCCAACGGCACTGCTTGGGTCCAGGCGTCCCCGCCCTCAGCCATCTCGGGGCCGGCCGGCTCAATCGCGTGGTCTTGGCGGGCCCCGGTCATGGCGCGCTGCGTTTGTAGCTGGCGCCCGAACCCTTAGCGGCTCGACGTAGTTGCGCGGCTGTCTCGTTGCGTTCGTAGTTCAGCTCCCAAGCCGCTTGTTTCACGCGCTCCTGCAATTCCGCGCTCACGTGCGGTTCGTCGTTGAGGACCCTCGAGACCGTCTTGAAACTCACCCCGGCCAGCCTGGCTACCTCCTTCAGCGTCGGCTTCGTCGCCTTGGGATTGCCGAGGCCCGACTGCTCACTCTGAGTTGGCATCTCGTGCTTCCTTCTGCGACTCATCGCTGGCGAGGACCGCTCGGCCTGTGGGTCTGTACCGACCAGCTGGCCCACGCACAAGTCCGCTGGGTCCCGGCCTGGCGGCAGCGTCGGGCGCTGCCGCCAGGGGGTGTTCTAGTGCTGCTCGGCCATGCTCCACATGGTCCACAGCTCTGTTCGCATTCGCCGCGGCTGTCGCAGTGTGTACACGACGGCCTCGGCGATGTCGGTGGGCTCCATGAAGTGCCCCTGGGTGGGGTCGGTGTCGCCGAACCGACCATCGGCTGCGGCGAAGGCAGTGTTCACACCTGCTGGCGCCAGCGTGGTGGTCCGGATGCCTTCGTTGCGCAGCTCGCGGTCCATGGCGTAGCCGAGGTTGATCTGAGCGCCTTTGGTGGCGGCGTACACCGCTTCCTTGCCGCCGCCGATCTGCAGCCCGGCTACTGATCCGATGATGACGATGTCGCCACCGTCTCCCTGCTTCCGGAACTGACGCACAGCTGCTCGGGACAGCCACACGGTGCCCTTGATGTTCACATCGATCATCAGCTGGACTTGTTCGGCGGAGTAGTCCAGCAGGCCGCCGTAAAAGCCGATGGCGGCATTGGCGACCACGGAGTCGACCCGGCCGAACGCCTTGACTCCAGCCTCGATGAGGGCATCGGAGGTGGCCTCGTCACGGACGTCGCCGACGCTGCTCGCGACGCGGCTCTGGTCCCAGTCCTCACGAAGCGAGGCAAGAGATTCGGGGCGGACGTCGCCGGCGACCACGCGGCCGCCGTGGGCCAGGACGAGTCGCGCAATGGCGCCACCGATGCCGCCGCCTGCCCCGGTCACCACGACGACGTTGTCCTGCAGGGTCCGTCCGTGTCCGTTCATGTTGAGGTTGTGTCCTTCGCTGAGGTCGTGGGTGAGGGTCACTTGATGGCCCCCATGGACAGGCCGCGGACGAGCTGCTTCTGCGCAACCCATCCGGCGACGATCACGGGGAGCGCGGCGATCGTGGCTGCCGCTGAGAGGACGGCGAGGAACTGGCCGCGTCCGTCGACGAAGCTGCCGAGAAACGGCGGTGTGGTGCGTGCGGATGAGCTGGTCCGAAACCCGCGAGCTACCGGTGGAACGACACCGACACCGCTGCGATCCGCTACACCGGGGCGTGGACCCCTGCGTCCGGCGAGAGCTGGACCAGCGGTGACTACAAGTCCGACGAGACGTTCTCGAACCGCGCCGGTGACCGCGTGGAGGTCACCTTCACCGGGCCGACGATCCGCTGGATCGCGCCGGACTCGACCAACCACGGGACCGCCGACGTCTACGTCGACGGGGTCAAGAAGGCGACCGTCGACAGCTACGCCCCGTCCGCCACCTTCCAGCAGGTCAAGTACGAGGCCAACGACCTCGGGCCCGGCGAGCACACCCTGGCTGTCGTCGTCACGGGCCAGAAGGGCACGGCAGCGTCGCAGGGCACCTTCATCAGCGTCGACGCCTTCGACACCCACCCCACGGTGACGCCGCCCCCGCCGCCGAGCCCGACGGCATACCCACGCGTCCCACAGGAGGGTCCCGGCATCGCGGTGCAGGGCCGCGACGCCACCACCCTGCTGGCGGACTACCGGTTCGGGCCGCACCGGCTCGTCTACTCGACGTCCCAGCTGCTCACCACCCTCGCCAAGGCGCCCCGGGACGCCGTGGTCCTCGACGGGGCCGAGGGCACCGCCGGGGAGACGGTCCTCCGCTACGCCGGCCGGCCCGAGGTGCAGCAGCTCTCGGGACCGAAGGTCGCGGCGACCTGGGACTCGGCGAGGGGGGACCTGCGGCTCAACTACACCCATGGCGGGACGAGCGTGGTCCGGCTGTCCGGCGGTGACGCCCCGGACCTGCTGGTCGTGCTGACCGGCCGCAAGACGGTGCGCAGCACGTGGCGACTGGACGCCGGCAACGCCGGCGTGCTGGCGTTGGGGCCGGACCTGGTCCGCACCGCGCGACTGCCGAGGGGTGACACCCTGGCCCTCACCGGGGACACCGCGGCAGCGACCACCGCGACGGTGCTCGCCCCGCCGGGCGTCCAGCGGGTCACCTGGAACGGACAGCCGGTGTCGGTCCGCCGCGACTCCGCGGGTGCGCTGGTGCTGGCCCTGCCGGGCCCGGCTCCCACCGGTGCGGCCACGATGTCGGCGTGGCGGAGCATGGCCTCCGACCCGGAGCGCGAGCCGTCCTACGACGACTCCGACTGGCGCGTGGCCGACCTCAAGGCCTCGGAGAACCCCAGACACGTCGCGGGCGCCCAGGCCGGCGTGGTCCTCGACGCCGAGGAGTACGGGTTCCACGAAGGCGACGTGTGGTACCGCGGTCGCTTCACGCCCGGTACCGCAGCGGACAGTGCCTCCGTCGCCGTCGGGACCGGAACCGCCGGTGTGGCACTCGCCTGGCTCGACGGCACCTACCTCGGCTCGGTGGGCGACGGCACCTATCGGCTGCCCATCCCTGCGGGTGCCCTCCAGCCGGGGAAGCCGGCCCAGCTGTCCGTGCTCGTGCGGAACATGGGCCAGTACGAGGACTGGTCCGCGGACGGCCGGTCCAAGGGGGGCCGCGGCCTCGTCGACGTCGCCATCGACGGTGCCGGCGCCTGGCAGTGGCGGCTGCAGGGCGCAGCGGGCGGGGACCACCCCGTCGATGCCGCACGCGGTCTGTACAACAACGGCGGGCTCTTCGGTGAACGACAGGGATGGCACCTGCCCGGCGCGCCGGACTCGACGTGGCCCGCGACCTCGTCGCTGAAGAGCGAACGCCCGGGCGTGAGCTTCTACCGCGCGACCGTGTCCGTGCCCCACGGCAACGGCAACGACACTGCGTGGGCGGTGCGGTTCGACGACGACAGCGACAGGTCCGCGCGGTACCGGGTCCTGGTGTTCGTCAACGGCTGGAACACCGGTCAGTACGTCCACAACGTCGGACCGCAGCGCGAGTTCGTCATCCCGTCGGGCTTCCTGCGGCCCGGCGAGAACACCGTCGCCCTCGCGGTCACGGCCGAGCAGGCGGGCGTCGGGCCCGACTCGGTGACCGTGGTCAACCGGTGGACCGTCGCCGGCGGCGTCGGGGGACTGCCGAACGAGGCCCCGGACTGGGCCGACCGCACCGGGTCGTGACCACCGCCCACCCGCACCCGACGAAGGAGACATCTCGACATGGAACTGCCTGACCTCACCCGTCGCACCGTGCTGGCGGCCGGGCTCGCCGGCGCCGCCCTCGGACTACCGGGCGCAGCCTCGTCGCGTGCTTCAGCGACCGGTCCCGCCGGTTCCGGCACGACCGGGCCGCCTGCGCTGCTCCCCGCGACACAGCAGTGGACGCCGGGTGCCGATGCACTCAGACTGACGCCGGCCGCTCGCATCGTGCTGACCCAGGAGCACCCCGACCTGAGATCGGTCGCTGAGGTGCTGGCCGAGGACCTCGTGGCCGACGGCCACCTCACCACCCCTCCTCGCACGGTCGTGACGTCTCGTCCACTGCCGCACGACATCGTGCTCGACCTCGGCCAGGTCCCGGGCGCCGCGCACCCCGAGGCGTACTCCCTGGTGGCGGACCGGACGATCACCGTCAGCGGGCCCACGCCGACCGCGGTCTTCTGGGGAACGCGCACCCTCGTCCAGGCGCTGCGGTCCGGTGCGGTCCGCGGAGCCGTCGTCGACTGGCCACGGCTCGACGAGCGCGCCCTGATGCTCGACCTGGGACGCAAGTACTTCTCGCCCGAGTGGATCAAGTCGCTGATCCGCGAGATGTCCTACCTGAAGCTGAACACGCTCCAGCTGCACATCTCCGAGGGACTGGGGTTCCGGGTGGAGTGCGAGACGCACCCGGAGATCGTCTCCGAGCAGCACCTCACCAAGGCGGAGGTGCGAGACCTACTCGACTTCGCGCGTCGCCGCCACGTGTCGGTCAACGGTGACGTCGACAGCCCCGGTCACCTGGACCACATCCTCCGGTCGCACCCCGACCTGCAGCTGGTCCTGGCGGACGGCACGCGGCACACCGGGTTCCTCGACTTCAGCAAGCCGGAGGGTCGCGCCCTCGTCCACGACATCGTGGGGGAGATGTGCGACCTCTTCGACGGGCCGGTCTTCCACCTCGGCGGGGACGAGTTCCTCCCCGCGCCCTGGCAGGGGAGCGGTGCCGACGTCGTCTCGGACCGCACGGCCCCGCAGCTGGTCGCGTACGCCCGTCAGGTCACCGGCAACCCCACGGCCACGGCACACGACGGCTACGAGCACTACCTCGACGAGCTGGCGGCCCTGGTGCGGAGCAAGGGCAAGCGAGCAAGGATCTTCAACGACGACGTGTACCCGGGGGAGGGCGCGACCCGCATGGACCCGGACACCGAGGTCGACGTGTGGATCCGGTGGAACGCCACGAAACCGACCGCGCAGGACTATGTGGACGCCGGTCATCGGGTTGTCAACGGCAACGGGGACTACCTCTACTTCATCCTCACCTCGAGCGGAGTGGGCCAGGGCCCGTACAAGAACCCGAAGGGCATCTACGAGCGGTGGACACCCCGGACGTTCATGGGGCGGGCCGGCAGCGCGGGTGACTTCGTCCTCCCCGAGGACCAGCCGCTGCTCGGCGCCCACCTGTCGGTGTGGTGCGACTCCCCGGACTCGATGACCGAGGCCGAGGTGGCTCGAGACCTCCACGAGTGGCTGCAGGTCTTCGCCCAGCAGGTGTGGGGCTCTCCACGACCGGCCGAGACGCTGGCCGAGCTGGAGGCTTCGATCCTGCCCGTCGTCGGGAGGGCTCCGGCCCCTCGGTAGCGCGCGAGCGGCGTGGTACAGGGGAGCTCGGGGCTGCGAGGGACCAGGGCGACCGGCGCAGGCAGCCCTCGAGCCCCCATCGTGGGATCGGCCCGCTGGACCTGATCTGGATATTGGATACGATCGGTCCGCTCCTGTTCGAGCTTCCCACCACGATCGGAAGGCACCTCCATGCCCGCTGCGCCCGTAGGACCGCTAGAGCTCCTCGCCGTCGACCACCTCCTCGATGACGAGGAGAGGGCCATCCAGGCCACGGTGCGCAAGGTCGTCGACGAACGGGTGCGGCCGCACATCGCGCGATGGTTCGAGGAGGCCACGATCCCGCGGGAGCTGGCCGTGGAGTTCGGGGCCCTCGGCCTGCTCGGGATGCACTTCGACGGCTACGGCTGCGCAGGCACCAATGCCGTCTCCTACGGACTGGCCTGCATGGAGCTCGAGGCCGGCGACTCCGGCGTCCGCAGCATGGTCTCCGTCCAGGGATCGTTGGCGATGTACTCCATCTACCGCTGGGGCTCGGAGGAGCAGAAGCAGGAGTGGCTGCCCCGGATGGCCACCGGTGAGCTCCTCGGCTGCTTCGGGCTGACCGAGCCGGACTTCGGCTCCAACCCCGGTGGTATGCGCACCCAGGCACGCCGCGACGGCGACGAGTGGGTCCTCGACGGGACGAAGATGTGGATCACCAACGGCTCCATCGCCGATGTCGCCATCGTGTGGGCGCGGACCGAGGACGGCTTCGGCGGCTTCATCGTGCCGACCGACACCCCCGGCTTCTCCGCCCCGAAGATCACGAGCAAGCTCTCCCTGCGCGCATCGGTCACCTCCGAGCTCGTGCTCGAGGGCGTGCGGCTGCCCGAGGATGCGCGGCTGCCCGAGGTGCACTCGCTGCGCGGGCCGCTCTCGTGCCTCGACGAGGCCCGATTCGGCATCGTCTTCGGGTCGCTCGGGGCGGCCCGCGACTGCCTGGAGACGGCGATCGCGTACTCGCGTGACCGCGAGGTCTTCGACCGGCCGATCGCGGGCTTCCAGCTCACCCAGAAGAAGCTCGCCGACATGGCCCTGGAGCTGCAGAAGGGCTTCCTGCTCGCGCTCCACCTCGGCCGGCTCAAGGACGACGGCCGGCTCGAGGCCCGCCAGGTGAGCCTGGGCAAGCTCAACAACGTCCGCGAGGCCATCGCCATCGCCCGCGACTGCCGCACGATCCTCGGGGCCAATGGCGTCACGCTGGAGTACCCCGTCATGCGGCACGCCAACAACCTCGAGTCGGTGCTGACCTACGAGGGCACCTCCGAGGTGCACACCCTCGTCATCGGCCAGGCGCTGACCGGGGTCGGCGCGTTCAGCTGAGGTGGAGCTCCTCCGGCGTCGGGCCCAACCCGACGCCGGAGGAGGGGCCCTGATCGGCCGGCGCCACGTCGTCCTGACCCGAGGCGGTCTGCTCGAGCACCGGCCGCAGTGCCGCGATGGCGTGCTGGCGGTGCTCCTCGAGCACGTGCAGCGCCTGCTCGACATCGCCGGCCTTCACGGCCTCGACGAGGCCGCGGTGCTCAGCCTCCACGAGCTCCCGGTTGTGCGGCTCGGTGTAGTACACCGAGCGGTAGACCTCCGTGGCGTCCCACAGCAGCCGGATGATCCGCACCAGGCGGGGCAGCCCACAGGCCTCGATGAGGGCGAAGTGGAACCGGCGGTTGGCCTGCGTCATCGTCACGACGTCGGCCGCCGCGGCCGCCGCCTGCACCTCGCGCTCGGCCTCCTCGAGCCGGTCGACGTCCTCGGTGGTCATCTGCGGCACCGCCACCCGCACCGCCTCGGCCTCGAGGATCTCGCGGATGCGGTAGACCTCGAGCAGGTCCGACAGCGAGAGCTGGGTGACGAAGTAGCCCCGGTGCGCCAGATACGTGACCTGCCCCTCGCCCTCGAGGATCTTCAGCGCCTCGCGCAGGGGCACCCGGCTGACGCCGAGCTCGAGGGCGAGGGCGTCCTGGACGATCTGCTCGCCGGGGCGCAGCCGGCCCGTGGCGATGAACCGGCGCAGCTCGGCGAGGACCGCCTCCTGGGCGGTCGGCGGCTTCTGGAACGTCGCGCTCACGTGGGCTCCTCGTCGTGGTCGAGCCAGGCGAGGACTTCCTCCTCGTCCGCGCCGAGACCGGGGGGACGACGACGGTAGCCCACCGGTGTCGTCGAGAACCTCAACGGGTTGGCGACCTGTGCCGAGCCGTCGACGTCGACGATCGGTTCCAGCCCGAGCTGGTCGGCCAGGGCCATGCCCTGGCCGACGTCGTTGAGCGGCCCGCAGGGCACCCCGGCGCCGGACAGCGCGGCGAACCACTCGTCCGCCGGGCGCGTGCGGAGCACCTCGCTGAGCCGGGCCTTCAGCTCACCGCGGTGGGCCACCCGCTGGGCGTTGGTGGAGTACAGCGGGTCGTCGGCGAGCCCGGTGAGGCCCAGGCAGGTGCACAGGGCACGAAACTGCCGGTCGTTGCCTGCGGCGATGATGAGCAACCGGTCGGCGGTCTCGAACTCCTCGTACGGACAGATGCTGGGGTGCCGGATGCCCATGCCGTGCGAGAGGTCGCCGGTCAGGGCGTAGGCGCCGCCGAAGTTCACCAGGCCGGAGAGCATCGAGGAGAGCAGGTTGAGCTCGACGCGCTGGCCGACCCCGTTCGCGTCGCGGTGGTGCAGCGCAGCGAGGATCCCGATCGCGGCGTGGAGGCCGGTCAGCACGTCTGCGGTCGCGATTCCGGTCTTGGTCGGGGTGGCCTCGTCGGGGCCGGTCAGGCTCATCAGCCCCGACACGGCCTGGAGGACGAGGTCGTAGCCGGGGACCCCGGCCCCGGCCCCGGCGCCGAACCCGGTGATGGAGCAGTAGACGAGGCGCGGGTTGAGTTCGGACAGCGTGGGGTAGTCGAAGCCGAGCCGCTCGAGGCTCCCCGTGCGGAAGTTCTCGATGAGGACGTCGGCGCGTCGCACCAGCCTCAGCCCGCGGCGGCGGCCCTCCTCGCTGGACAGGTCCAGCACCACGCTGCGCTTGTTGCGGTTGATCGACTGGAAGTAGGTGCTCTGCCCGTCGGGGGTCCACGGGGGCCCCCAGTGCCGGGTGTCGTCACCGACCGGGGACTCCACCTTGATGACCGTTGCGCCGAGGTCGCCGAGCAGCATCGTGGCGTAGGGGCCGGCCAGGACTCGGCTGAAGTCGGCCACGACGAGACCGTCGAGCGGTGCGGGTGCAGTCACCGCCGCACCCTATCGGATACTGGATCCAAACCCGGCCCTCATGCCGCCACCACAGCAGGCAGTGGGAGCGCCGCCCCGGCCTCGTCAGGAAAGCCTGTCGGTGGAGTTATCCGCTGTATACACTCCGCGGCAGGAGGTCAGCACCCGTGAGCGTCCCGGCAACCCATCTGCACCGCGGCACGCGGGAGTACCGCCAGGCCAGCGCCGTGCTCTTCGCCGCCGGATTCATGGCGTTCTCCCTGCTCTACGTCGTGCAGGGCACGCTGCCCGCGGTGAGCGCCGGCTTCGGTGTCTCGCCCGCCGCTGCCAGCCTGACGCTGTCCTTCACCACGCTGCCCCTCGCCGTGGCCGTCATCGTCGCGGCCTCGTGGTCGGAGGGGCTGGGTCGCCGGTCGCTGCTGGTGGGGTCGCTGCTCGGGGCGGCAGTGCTCACGCTCGGTGCTGCCGCGAGCCCCAGCTTCGCGGTCCTGCTCGGTCTGCGCGTGCTCACCGGGCTGGTGCTCGCCGGCCTGCCGGCGGTGGCGATGGCCTACGTCGCGGAGGAGTTCCACCCCGCCGGCCTGGGCACCGCGATGGGGCTCTACATCAGCGGCACGGGGCTGGGCGGCATGACCGGTCGGCTCGCCGGTGGACTGCTCTCCAGCGTCCTGTCCTGGCGCGTCGCCCTCGCCGTCGTCGGTGGCCTGTGCCTTCTCGGCGGGGTGTGGGTGGCCCTGCGCCTGCCGTCGTCGCGCAACTTCGTCGCGGTGCCTGGTGGCCTGCGCGAGCGGCTGGCCGCGATGCGAGGCCCACTCACGGACCCGGTGGTCCGGCGGCTCGCCGTCTGCGGCTTCGTCCTCATGGGCAGCCTGGTGTCGTACTTCAACTACCTGCAGTACCGCCTTGCCGGCGCACCCTTCCACCTGCCTGCCTCGGCCGCAGCGCTCGTCTTCGGCCTCTACGTCTTCGGCACGGTGAGCGCGAACTGGATGGGCCGACTGGCGGACCGGCGCAGCCGTCGCAGCGTGCTCTACCTCGGGTTCGCGATCATGGCCGCCGGCGTGCTCGCCTCCCTCTCCGGCTGGCTGCCGCTGGTGCTCGCCGGGACTGCCGCCATGGTCTTCGGCTTCTTCGGCGCCCACTCCGTCACGAGCGGCTGGGTCAACGCGTGGGCCACCCGGCAGCGAGCCCAGGCGTCCTCCCTCTACCTGTTCGGCTACCACCTCGGCTCGAGCGTCGCCGGTTTCGTCGGCGGGTTGTTCTTCGGCGCCTTCGGTTGGGCCGGTGAGGTCGGTACCGTCATCATCCTGCTGGCAGGTGGCGTCCTGGCCGCCCTGCGTCTGCCGACCGGGCTCGGGTCACAGGAGAGGTCACATGCGTCCTGACGAGATCGCCACCGCGCTGCGCCGCGCCTTCCGCGAGCGGGCCATCCCGCCGGGCCAGGCGCTCAACCAAGACGAGCTTGCCCGCCGCTACGGCGTGAGCCGGATCCCCCTGCGCGAGGCGCTGCGCACCCTCGTCGGTGAGGGCCTGATCATCATGAAGCCGGGACTCGGCGCGGTCGTCACCGAGCTCAACGTCGGTGAGGTCCAGGAGCTGTACAGCCTGCGGATGCAGCTCGAGCCGCCCCTGGCCGACGACATCGTCGCGCACGCCGGCCGGCGGGACGTCGACGACCTCGCGCGGCTGGTCGAGGCGATGCAGGTGCTCCAGCCGGAGCAGTCCGAGGAGTGGTCCAGCCTCAACTACCGCTTCCACCGCCGGCTGTACGAGCTGTCCGACCAGCGGCACAGCGTGCGCCTCGTCGTGCAGGTCCTCAACCTCGTCGAGCCGTACGCCCGGGTGCACGCCCACGTCATCGGCTCCCGGCCGCAGATGCAGCAGGAGCGGGTCGAGATGGTGCAGGCGCTGCGCGCCGCGGACGACGCGCGGGTGCGCCAGATCATCGAGCAGAGCATCCGGACGGCGCGCGCCGAGCTGGAGATGTCGATGGGCGAGAGCGCTCCGCTGCCCGACGTCGCGGACCTCTGAGGGCTGCAGGTCAGCGGCCTGCAGCCCTCGTCGGATCCAATATTCAAAGCCTTGCCATGTGGCGCAGGTCACTGTATACAGTGCATCACCCCGATTGCCCGTATCCGAGAGGTGTGTGCCGTGAGGTCGAAGAAAATCGTTGTGGCCACGTCCGTGGTCGCCTGTTCCCTCGCCCTCGCGGCCTGCGGGTCCAAGGGCGAGGCGGGCGCCAGCAACAGCGCCGGGAGCAGCACGCTCACCATCGGCGCCTCGCTGTCGCTGACCGGCAAGCTCGCCCGGGAGGGTCAGCTCACCCAGGAGGGCTACCAGCTCTGCCAGGACAAGGTCAACGCCCAGGGCGGCGTCGAGATCGGCGGCAAGAAGGTCAAGCTCGACATCCAGTACCAGGACGACACGTCGAAGCCCGACACCGCGGCCCAGCTCGTCGACCAG
The DNA here is from genome assembly GCF_054779295.1 of Phycicoccus ginsengisoli. NCBI lineage: Bacteria > Bacillati > Actinomycetota > Actinomycetes > Micrococcales > Intrasporangiaceae > Phycicoccus > Phycicoccus ginsengisoli. The sequence continues at coordinate 88,095 of NZ_BAAGYN010000012.1, read as the reverse complement.
TTCAACGACAAGGGCACCAAGCTCATCCTCAGCTCCTACGGCTCGGCCAACACCGAGGCCCAGGCCGCCGTCATCGAGCGCAACGGCCAGGTCATGGTCGACTCGGCCGGCGCGGACAACAAGATCTTCACCAAGGGCTACAAGCGCACCTTCGCGGTCCTGTCCCCGGCGACGGAGTACGCGTCGTCGATCGTCAAGGCGATCGCCGAGCTGGCCCAGCCGAAGCCGAAGACCGTGGTCTTCCTCTCCGCCGACGACGGCTTCTCCAAGACGGTCACCGAGGGCGGCATGAAGACCGCGCAGGACAAGGGCTTCACCGTCCTGCCGCCCCAGTACTTCCCCAACGGCGCCTCCGACGTGAGCTCCTCGCTCACCAAGGTCAAGGGCGAGCGGCCGGACGTCATCATCGGCTCGGTCCACCTCGTCGAGGGAGTCGCCATCGTCAAGCAGGCCAAGGAGCTCGGTGTCACGCCGGCCGGCTTCGGTGAGACCGTCGCGCCGCCGACCCCGGACTTCGCCAAGACCCTCGGCAGCCAGGCCGAGGGCGTCCTCGGGTCCAGCCAGTGGACCGACTCCACCAAGGGTGAGGACAAGTACTTCGGCTCGGCCAAGCAGTACGCCGCCGACATCCAGAAGAAGTTCGGGCACGCCCCCGACTACCACGACGCCGAGGCCAGCGCCGCCTGCCTCGCGCTCGTCCTGGCGGCGGAGAAGGCCGGCAGCACCAACCCCGACAAGGTCCGTGACGCCCTCGCCGGACTGGACACCACGTCCTTCTTCGGCAGGATCAAGTTCGACTCCACCGGCCAGAACGTCTACAAGCCGATGGCGGTCATCCAGGTCCAGAACGGCAAGGCCGTGACCGTGTGGCCCACCGACTCCGCCGAGGCCAAGCTCATCTGGCCCGGTACGAAGTCGTGAGCGCGTTCCTCCAGGCCACCATCTACGGGCTCCTGCAGGGCGGCCTCCTCGCCCTCATCGCGGTCGGCTTCTCCCTGGTGTGGGGGGTGATGAACATCGTCAACCTGGCCCACGGCTCGTTCGTGATCCTCGGGGCGTACATCGGCTGGCAGGTCAACGCGTGGCTCGGGCTCGACCCGTTCCTCGGGATGTTCGTCTCGGCCGCCGTGCTGTTCGTCCTCGGCTACGTGCTCCAACGGTGGTTGATCAACCTGGTCGTCAACGGCCCGATCTTCATCACGCTGCTGCTGACGTTCGGGCTCGACCTGTTGATCACCCAGGGCATGAACATCGCGTTCTCGGCGGACTACCGCAGCATCCAGACCTCGTATGCCGGCCACAGCCTCGCGCTGGGCAGCGTCCGGGTGCCGCTGGGTCGGCTGCTGGCGTTCCTCGTCGCCATCGCGGTGACCATCGCCCTCGTGGCTCTGGTCAACCGGACGCGCACGGGTCTGTCGATCATGGCGACCGGCATGGACCGGGGCGCGGCGCGCCTCATGGGCATCCGCGCCCGGCACGTCTACGCGCTGACCTTCGCCATCGCGGCCGCGCTCGCCGGCATGGCCGGTGCGATGGTCGGCACGGTGGGGACGTTCAACCCCTCCACGGCGGCCGGGTACACGCTGCTGTCCTTCGTCATCGCCGTGCTCGGTGGTCTGGGCAACATGTACGGCGCGCTGGTCGGCGGCCTGGTCATCGGGCTGGTCGAGGCGTGGGGTGGGCAGTACCTGCCCGGCACCTGGGTCAACGCGCTGGCGTTCCTCGTCCTCGTGATCGTGCTGATCGTGCGGCCCTCAGGCCTGGTCGGCCGCGCGTACTACGCCGCCCGGCTGGAGGTCTGATGACGACCCGGACCGAGACGGGCGAGACGACCGCTGCCCCGGCGCGGACCGCCGCAGAGCCGCGCTGGCGCGGTTACCTGCCCTGGGCGCTGGGGCTGCTGCTCCTGCTCGCGGCCCTCGGGTTGCAGAGCCAGCTCTACTCCGGCCAGGAGCGCACCGTCTCGGCGATCTTCATGTTCGTCGCGCTCGCCCAGGCGTGGAACCTCATCGGAGGCTTCGCGGGGTACGCCTCGTTCGGCCAGGTGGTGTTCTTCGGCATCGGCGGCTACTTCACCGCGGTGGCGATGAGCCACTGGCACGTGAGCTTCTGGGTCTCGCTCGTGCTCAGCGGCCTCGTGGCGGCGGTGTTCGGTGCCCTGATCGGCATCCCGCTGCTGCGCCTCAAGGGGCACTACTTCGCCATCGCCACCCTCGGCGTGGCCGAGGGCATGCGCGAGGTCGTCACCAACCTGCCGGACCTCACCGGCGGCGGGGCGGGCATCACGCTGCCCACCGTGGGCAAGGAGGCGACGACCGCCTACCTGGGGAACGACGGGTTCTACCTGCTGTTCCTCGCCCTGGCGGCGGTGTCGGTGCTCGTGGCGGCCCTCGTGGCGCGCAACAAGTTCGGGTTCGCGCTCAAGGCGATCCACCAGGACGAGGACGCGGCCGCCTCCATGGGGATCAACACCACGCGCACCAAGGTGGTCACGTTCGCCCTGTCCGGCTTCCTGACGGGGCTGGTCGGCGCGACCTACGCGTTCCAGCAGGTGACGATCTTCCCCGAGCGCCTCTTCGATGTCGACATCACCGTCCTCATGGTCGTGATGGTCGTCATCGGCGGCAGCGGCACGGTCCTCGGACCGCTGCTCGGCGCAGTCGCCCTGCAGTTCCTGTCGGAGTACCTGCGACAGAACTACACGAGCATCCACACGTTCCTGCTCGGGGCGATCATCATCATCGCGGTGGTCCTGCTTCCCCAGGGTGCGGTCAACTACGTGCGCGAGGCCCGGCGCACCGGGGAGTACTCCCTGCTCGCGAACGTCCGGAGGTACCGCCTGTGAGCGCGACACCAGCGACCCCCGTCCTGCAGACCCAGGGACTCGGTCGACGCTTCGGTGGCCTGCACGCCGTGTCGGACGTCTCCTTCAGCGTCCCGGAGGGGCAGACCCTCGGCGTCATCGGACCCAACGGCGCGGGCAAGAGCACGTTCATCAACCTCGTCACCGGTCACATCAAGCCGACCTCCGGCACGGTGCTCATCGACGGCAAGGACCTCACCGGTGCCCGGCCCTGGGTGATCGCCCATGCCGGGGTGGCCCGCACCTTCCAGATCGTCAAGCCGTTCCGCGGCATGACGGTCCGGGAGAACGTCGCGGTGGGGATCCTCTACGGCCCCCACGGCACGGGCCTGATGTCCAGGGCGCGGGAGGCGGCCGACGAGGTGCTCGAGGAGGTGGGCCTGGCCCATCTCGGCGGCCGGGCTCCCGGCGAGCTGTCGGTCGCCGACGCCCGGCGGCTGGAGTTCGCCAAGGCGCTCGCGCTGCGCCCGCGGCTGCTCCTGCTCGACGAGGTGATGGCCGGCCTGCGGCACAGCGAGATCGAGCCCAGCCTGGAGCTGATCGCCTCGCTCAAGGCGCGTGGCATCACGATCGTCGTGGTCGAGCACGTCATGCGGGCCATCCTCGCGATCAGCGACCAGGTGCTCGTCCTGCACCAGGGCAAGGTCCTCACCTCGGGCGACCCCCGCGAGGTGCTGTCCGACCCCCGGGTGGTCGAGGCCTACCTGGGTCACCGCTACGCCCAACGACGCGGAGGGAAGGTCTGATGCTCGAGGTCAGGAACCTGAGTGCCGGCTACGGCCGCGTGCAGGTGCTGTGGGACGTCGACCTCGAGGTCCGCGACCGCGAGATCGTCGCCCTCGTGGGCCCCAACGGGGCCGGCAAGACCACGCTGCTCCGGGCGCTGTCGGGCATGGTAGACATCCGGGACGGGTCGGCCGAGTTCCGTGGGCGGTCGCTGCGTGGCCTGTCCATGGAGCAGATCGTCGACCTCGGCATCGCGCACGTCCCGGAGGGGCGGCGCCTGTTCCCCGGCCTGACGGTGCGCGCCAACCTCAAGCTCGGTGGCTGGCGCACGAAGAACACCGACCTGGAGCGTGTGGTCGAGCTCTTCCCCCGGCTCGGGGAGCGGTTGGAGCAGGTGACGGGCAGCATGTCCGGTGGCGAGCAGCAGATGTGCGCGATCGCCCGCGGACTGATGAGCCAGCCGGAGCTGATGATGATCGACGAGCTGTCGCTCGGACTCGCACCCGTCGTCGTCGACGAGATCATCGAGCGGCTCCCCGACATCGCCGCGTCGGGCACGTCGGTCCTGCTCGTCGAGCAGGACGTGGACGCGGCCCTGTCGGTGGCGGAGCGTGCGTACGTCCTGGAGACGGGCCGGGTCGCCCTGGCGGGCAAGGCGGGTGAGCTGCTCGCCGACGAGCGGGTCCGGGAGAGCTACCTGGGCATCGCCTGAGTGCCCCCGCGGGCGCGTCCCCCGGCGCTCGTGGGTCGGAGCGCCGACCCGCCGCCCTCGCAGGTGGGCGGGTCGGCGCGCCTCTCAGGACAGGGTGCTCGTGGCGGTGCGGACACCCGCGCCGTCATGCACCGAGGCCTCCACGAGGCCGGCCGCACCGTCCCGGGTGGTCGCCGTGAGCTGCTGCGCGCCGTACGTGGGGGCGATCAGCCGGTAGGCGAACTGGCGGCCGAGCAGCGGCACACCGCACCGGCGCATGGCCTCACCCATGAGCAGGGCCTGCAGCGGGCCGTGCACGACCAGGCCCGGGTAGCCCTCGTCGGCGGCGTACGCCTGGTCGTAGTGGATGCGGTGCGCGTTGTACGTCAGTGCGGAGAACCGGAACAGCAGCACCGGGTCGACCTCGAGCTGCAGCCGGCTGCCCTCGGCCGGGGAGGTGCCCGTGGCCGACGTCGACGCGTCAGGCGTGGCCGGCGTGGCGGGCGGCGTGCCGGCGAGCGTGCTGCCGGCCTCGCGGTAGACGATGTCCTGCTCCTCCGCCACGACGAGCCGGCCCTCCTGCTCGACCTCGCTGCGGACCGTGACGAAGGTCAGCGGGCCGGAGCGGCCCTGCTTCTCGACCGAGCGCACGACGCGCGTGGTCCGGGTCGCCTCCACGCCGAAGCGCAGCGCGCCGTGTGTCGTCACCCGCCCGCCCGCGAACATCCGGAGCCGCCCAGGCTCGGGCGGCGCGGGGATGCCCCGGGTCGGGTGGCCGTCCGGACCCAGCTCGCTCTCGCGCCGCCGCTCCAGCAGGTAGACCCAGTGCCAGAGCGGGGGCACCCCGGCGGTGGGCGCCGGTGGGTCGAGGTCGAGGACCCCGGCGAGCGCCTCGGCGGGCTCGGGCGTGACCAGCTCGGTCCGCCGCGCCACGGGCCCGGGTGGGGCGCTGTCGCTCATGCGGTGGCCCCCCGTCCGTCGCCGTCCTGGCGCGTGGTGAACTCCGCGCGCAACGCCTCGCCGTGCTGGCCGATCGCCGGGATCGGGCCCATCGCTGCCTCGCGACCGGTGACGGTCACCGGCGGGAGCATCGAGCGCACCGGCCCGGCGGGGGAGTCGACGTCGCGCCATCGGTCCCGGGCGGCGAGCTGCGGGTGCTCCCCGAACTCGGCCATGGTGCGCATCCGGGCGTTGGCGATGCCGACCTGCTCGAGCAGGTCGGTCACCTCCGCGGCGGTGAGGTGGGCCAGCGCCGCCTCGAGGAGGGTGGTCAGCTCGGTGCGGTGCTCGACCCGGCGCGGGTTGGTGCAGAAGCGGGGGTCACCGGCCAGCTCCGGCCGGCCCAGCACCTGCTCGCACAACGCGGCCCACTCCCGCTCGTTCTGCACACCGATGAACACCTGCGAACCGTCGCCGGCCCGGTGCGGGCCGTACGGCGCGATGCTGGCGTGTTCTGCACCGCTGCGCGGCGGCGGGGTGCCGGCGTACCGGGCGAACAGGTACGGCTGGCTGGCCCACTCGCCGAGGGCGTCCAGCATCGCGACCGAGAAGCTCGTGCCGCGCCCGGTGCGTTCGCGTTCGTACAGCGCGGTGAGCACGCCGGTGTAGGCGTACATCCCCGCCGCGATGTCGGCGACCGAGATCCCCGCCTTGGCCGGCGCCTCCGGCGTGCCGGTGACCGACAGCAGCCCCGTCTCGCACTGCACCAGCAGGTCGTACGCCTTCTTCGTGCGGTAGGGGCCCTCGTCGCCGTAGCCGGAGATCGAGCAGCTGATGAGCCGTGGGTGGCGTTCGCGCAGGCTCCGCTCGTCGAGCCCGAGCCGGTCGGCCGCGCCCGGCGCGAGGTTCTGCACGAAGACGTCGGCGCGGCCGAGCATCGCCCCGAGCAGGTCCCGGTCGGCCGGGTCCTTGACGTCCAGCGTGATGCTCTCCTTGCCGCGGTTGAGCCAGGCGAAGTAGCTCGACATGCCGTTGACGGTCTCGTCGTACCCGCGGGCGAAGTCGCCTCCCGCACGCTCGATCTTGATGACCCGGGCCCCGAGGTCGGCGAGCTGGCGGGTGGCGAACGGCGCGGCGACGGCCTGTTCGAGCGCGACGACGGTGACTCCCTCCAGGGGCAGCATCAGGACCTCCCGGGGCCGGACGAGGCCCACAGCTCGGCCTGGCGCAGGATGCGGCGGGACCGCTCGAGGACCGGGACGTCGACCATCTCCCCGCCCACCCGGCTCGCCGCGCCCTCCCCGGCCACCGCGACGACGCGTCGGGCACGGTCCACCTCCTCGGCGCTCGGGGTGAAGGCGGCGTTGACGGCCGGGACCTGGCGCGGGTGCACGCAGAGCTTGCCGGCGAACCCGAGCCGCCGCGCCTGCGCGGCGTCATGGCCGGCGGCGTCCGCGTCGTCGAGCGCCACGGTCACGCCGTCGACCGGCTGGGCCACACCCGCCACCCGGGAGGCGACGACGAGGCTCGAGCGCGCGTGGAGCAGTGCCGTGTCGTCCTGGGCGCAACCCGTGTCGAGGGCGTAGTCGACCGAGCCGAACGCGAGCCGGACCACGCCGGGCACGGCCGCGAGGTCGACGGCACGGTGCAGCCCCAGGGCGGTCTCGACGAGGGCGACGACGGGGATGTCACCCAGGCTGGCTGCCAGCGTGCCCAGCGCGTCGGGATCCTCGGCCTTGGGCACCATCACCGCCGAGAGACCGGCCACGTCCCGCAGGGCTGCGCAGTCGGCGGCATGCCAGGGCGTGCCGACGGCGTTGAGCCGCACCGCCGCCGGTCCGGCGGCGCGCAGCCAACGGGTGACCTCCTCGCGGGCGGTGTCCTTCGCGCGCGCCGTGACGGCGTCCTCGAGGTCGCAGACCACGAGGTCCGCCCCGCTTGCCGCTGCCCGGTCGAACCGGTCGGGGCGGTCACCGGGCACGAAGAGCAGGGACCGCGCGAGGGCGGCCGCCCCGCTCATGGCATCCGTCGCCTCCATGTCAGGGCGCCACCGATCCGCGGCTCACCAGCTGGCGCGCGATGACGCCGCGCTGGATCTCGTTCGTGCCCTCGCCGACGATCATCAGCGGGGCGTCCCGGAAGTAGCGCTCGACGTCGAACTCGGTCGAGTAGCCGTAGCCGCCGTGGATCCGGACCGCGTCCAGGGCGATCTGCATCGCCGTCTCCGAGGCGAAGAGCTTCGCCATGCCGGCCTCCATGTCGGCCCGCTCGCCGGAGTCGAACCGCCGGGCGGCGTGGAGCACGAGCTGGCGGGCCGCGGTCAGCTTGGTGACCATCTCGGCGAGGTAGTTGCCGATCGACTGGTGCTTCCAGATCGGCACCCCGAAGCTCTCCCGCTCCTGGGCGTAGCGCAGGGCGTCCTCCAGTGCAGCCCGGCCGACGCCGAGCGCCCGTGCGGCCACCTGGATCCGTCCGATCTCCAGCCCGCGCATCATCTGCGCGAAGCCGCGTCCCTCGTGCTCGCCGAGGAGTGCGGATGTCGGCACGCGGAAGTCGTCGAAGGACAGCTCGCAGCTCTCGACGCCCTTGTAGCCGAGCTTGGGCAGGTCGCGCGAGAGCGTGAAGCCGGGGCCCTTCTCGGCGAGCAGGATGCTCACGCCCTTGTGGGCGGGCTGCGCCGCAGGGTCGGTCTTGCACAGCAGGGCGACGAGCCCGGACCGGCGCGCGTTGGTGATCCACGTCTTGGAGCCGTTGACGACGTAGTGGTCGCCGTCGCGTCGCGCTGTCGTGCGCATCGCCTGGAGGTCGGAGCCGCCACCGGGCTCGGTGAGGGCCATCGTCGCGCGCAGCTCACCGGTAGCCATCCGCGGCAGGTAGGTGTCCTTCTGCTCCTGCGTGCCGTGGTCGAGGATGAGCTTGGCGACCACGGTGTGGCCGCCCATCGCGCCGGCCAGGCTCATCCACCCGCGGGAGAGCTCCTCGGTGACCAGCGCGTAGCAGGGCGTGCTCACCCGGACGTCACCCCAGGGCTCGGGGATCGCGAGGCCGAAGATGCCGAGGCGCTTCATCTGCTCGATGAGCTTCTCGGGGTAGGTGTTGGTGTGGTCCAGCTCCTGTGCGACCGGCTTGACGTCCCGGTTCACGAAGTCCCGCACCGTCTCGACGACGGCCCGCTCCTCCTCGTCCAGTCCCTCCATGGATGTCCTCTCTCGGTCGTGCGCGGGGTCGAAGTCGGGCGTGGGGTCAGAACCAGCGGCGCAGGATGCCCGCGGCGCCGCGCCAGGTGATCGCGGCGGGGTCGACGTCGGTGCCGGCCAGGCAGTCCGCCACCTTGGCGGCCAGCTCCGCCCGGGTCGGCGGGCGCTCCGGGGAGCCGGGCGGCAGCCGCAGCCGTGCCTGCCGGAGGGTGTCGCCGGTGTGCACCTGCGCCTCGAGCTCGCCGGCCAGCAGCCAGTCGCCGCCCTCGGAGAGCTCGACCTCGACCAGCTCGACGAGGCGCTGGGCCTCGGGACGGCATACCGCCTCGTCGGAGAAGCTCGCGAAACCCTGGTGCGCGTCGAGCAGGGCGGCCGCTGCGGCGTACTCGAGGCTGAACTTCGCCTGCAGCCCGGTCCGCGGCCGGTGGTGGATCAGTGGTGCCACGGTGCCCCGGGGCGTGCGGAGCACGATCCGGGTCACCTCCGCCGGGTCGAGGCCGTCCCGCGCGAGGCCTGTCAGGGCGCTGATCGGGCGCTGCAGGGCATAGCAGCAGGGGTAGACCTTGATCGCCAGCCCTCCCGGGACGGCGGGACCGCCGAGGTCGAGGGCCGCCGGGTCCCCGCCGACGAGGCCCAGCCACTCGTCGAGGGCCCCCGGGTCGGCGGTGGCCCCCGCGGCTGCCAAGCGGGCGGCCCGCACCCCGGCCTCGGCGGCGAACCCCACCTGCAGCGACTTGGCGTCACTGCCGAAAGCCCGTTGGACGCCCCCTGCGGCCGGGACGGCGAGGGCGATCGCGTCGGCGAGCCGACCGGCGTCGAGGCCGAGCGCGATCCCGGCCGCGACGGCGGCGGCCGGGGCGCCGGCGGTGCAGGTGGCGTGCCAACCGGCTGAGTAGTGGGACCAGCCGAGGGCGGTGCCGAGCCGGGCCATGACCCCGGCGCCGGCGAGATAGGCACGCGCGTCACCGCCGGCGGCGAGCGTCGACGGCACGCAGACGACGCTGACGTGGGTGGTCGAGGCCATGTGCAGGTCGTCGAAGTCGAGGACGTGACCGGCGACCGCCCACCGCGCGGCGTCGGGCAGGTCCGCGGCGAGCCTCGTGACGGGGTGGTCGCGCGCAGCGACGGCCACGGCGACGGTGTCGAGCAGCGCGCGGTCGGCCAGGGCGAGGTCGTCCGCCGTGGGCGTCAGGGACCTGGCCCAGCCCGCGAGCTCATGGGCCAGGGATGTCACGGCTGCTGCTCCTGCAGGAGGGGGCGTCTGGGGCGTCCGCGAGGGGACCACCCGCACCCGAGGTCAGGGACGTCGTCCGGTCGCCGTGCTCACGTGCAGGATATCGCGAAATGTACGGCCATATTGCCGAATAAGTACGGCTCTAGTCAAGCGGGTCTCGACGCCTCGCCCGGGTTTCCGCCTCGCCCGGGTTCCGCCTCAGCCCGGGTTGCGCCGCAGGCGGACGCGGTAGGAGTAGCGGTCTGGGTGGAAGTGGCTGATCGCCAGCTCGACCGGGGTGCCGGAGGTGTCGAAGTAGGTGCGGTCGATGCGGAGCACGGGGGTCGCCGGTGCGAGGTCCAGGCCCTCGGCGACCGCCTCCGGTGCGCGGGCGACGGTGATGCTCTGCTCCGCGTCCTGGATGGGCCGGGCGAGCGTCTCGTCCAGCAGGGCGATCACCGTGACCTGGCTTCGTGAGCCCGGGGCCGTGAGCTCCCGGACCTCGCCGAGGCGCGCCCCGACCGCCGGTGGCAGGAAGACCGTGGTGTGCGAGAAGGCCTCTCCCCGGTGCAACCGCACGAACACCGCGCGAGCCACGTGGTCGTCGCCGAGGCGGAGCCGGCCGGCAGCAGTCGGGTCGATGACGTCCCGAAGGGGGTCCAGCAGCTGCATCTGGCTGTCGGCCGACAGCGCCATGAGGTCCTCGACCGAGCCGAACTGGCGCAGGTAGCGGCCGTTCTGGACCGCGAAGGTCCCCCTGCCGGGGGTGCGGGACACGAGTCCCTCGGCGACGAGGTCCTGGAACGCACGCCGCACCGTCTGCCGGCTCACGCCGTACTGGAGGGCGAGCTCGGCCTCCGTGGGGAGCGCCACGTCGGCGGGGTACGTCCCGGCGAGCACGGCCTCGCGCAGCTCGTTCCTGACTCGCCGGAACGCCGGCTCCGTCCTGCCTGATGCCTGCACTGGCCTCCCAGCCCTTCCCGAGGCGCCGCTGCGTCGAGCGCACGCCACGTCGTGTGTACGGCCTGATCGAGCAGGATACGAGCCGCGGCGCCCGACTGTGCGGGGGCTGCGGATGATGCGTCCCGGGTCGTGCTGCCCGAGGGCGAGAGGCGCCGTCGCCGCAGGCGCGTTCCTCCCTAGCCGGCGTCCGCGGACTCGGGCATCGGCGTCTCGAAGGCACGGATCAGCAGGGCCAGAGCGCTGTAGTAGCCGGCCACCATGACCACCTCGACCGCCTCGCGAGTGGAGAGGACGTCCATCAGCTGCGTCTCGAGCTCGCGGGAGGCCGAGCGCCCCGCGAGCAGCTCGCGGGTGAAGGCGGCGGCCAGGTCCGCGGCGGCGTCGGTGAGCCCCGGTTGCCCCGTTCGGATGAGCTCCAGCTCTGCCTCCGTCAGCAGTCCCTCCGCGCGGGCCACGGCCGTGTGGGCGTACCACTCGTAGTCGGCCTGCCAGTGCTGCGCCACCGTGAGGATGACGGCCTCGGTCACGGTGCGGTCGAGCGTCGACTGGGTGCGGATCGCGGTGCCGACCCGCTGCAGTGCGTCCCCGATGTCGGGCGAGTGCGGCAGGCAGGAGAACGGCCCCATGAGATTGCCGGCCTCGTCCGCGACGACCGCCACGGAGCTCAGCCCTCGGCGCGCGTCCAGCATCCGCTCCACGAGCTGGCTGCCTCCGGCTGGGAACGGGGTCCCGGCGCTGATCCTCATGACAGTCCTCTCTGGCTGGACGCTGGGCTCAACCCCGGCGCGTAACCCCACCAATGCGGGTCCGGGCCTCGCCCGTCAGAGGGCACCCTATGGCGCTGTGGCCCGCCAAGAAGGCCTGCCGGCCGGCGGACTGCGTCGGCTCGGTCGCCATCGGACTCGGCTTGACCCGTGCCGGGTGGGACGGGCTCGCCAGCAGCTGGTCGGGTCGGTAGTTCGAGGTGCCGACCTGGAGCGTGACGGACGGCCCGAGGGACGCCGTCCGCTCGTGGTGCAGGTCGAGGACTCGGGACCATCGCCACTGCGTCGGAGTGCGCAACTCAGGATTGGTTCTGGGAGAGGGGGCGGGGGCGGCGAGCGGTCATGTCACGGAAGCCTCGGCGCGGCAGCCGCAGCTCTCACGGTGCTCGATCTCCACGGGGAGCCGGACGACCCGCCGCGGTGCGAACGGGTCCTCGAGCCTGCGCATGAGCAGCTGGACCGCCTGTGCGCCCATGGCGTGGAACGGCTGGGCGGCCGCGGTGAGCGCCGGCGACATGGCGCTGGCCCACTCGAAGTCGTCGAAGGTCACGAGGGCCACGTCCTGGGGCACCCTCCTCGAGCCCTGCTTGAGGGCCAGCAGGGCGCCGATGGTCATGGCGTTGTTGCCGCTGAAGATCGCCGTCGGCGGTTCGTCCAGCCGGAGCATCGCCGTCGTGCCGGCGCGGCCGCCGCCGACGGTGGAGTGGGCCGGGACGACGAGCTGGAGGTCGATGGGCACGTCGGCGAGCTCGTGCGCCCTGACGTAGCCGCGCCACCGCTCCTCGGTCGTCGACAGGCCCTCGAGCCCGGTGAGCATGCCGACCCTGCGGTGCCCGAGCTCGAGCAGGTGCTCCACGAGCGCGACGGAGACGGCCTCGTTCTCGGTCCCCACCTGGTCGCAGCGGACGTCGCTCAGGCGGTCCACGAAGACGAAGGGCGTCTCGTGCTTGCGCAAGAGCGGGAGGGTCTCCGACGCGAAGCCCCTGGTGGGCGCGATGACGATCGCCTCCACGTTGTGGGCCAGCAGCATCGACACCGCATCGGCCTCACGCTGCACGTCGTCGTGGGTGTCGCACAGCAGCAGCGCGAAGCCGGCGCGGCTGGCCTCGGACTCCACGCCCTGGATCAGCTCGGCGAAGTAGGGGCTGGAGGCGCCGGTGATGGCCAGGCCGATGGCCCGCCCCGACCGGGTCCGCACGGCCAGGGGTGGCGGTTCGTAGTCCAGGCTCGTCATCGCCTGCCGCACGCGGTCCCTCGTGTCGGGGGCGACGAACCTCGTCCCGTTGAGGACGTGGGACACCGTGGTGATCGACACGCCCGCCAGCCTCGCGACGTCAGCGAGTCGTGGGGTACGCCGCGGCGGCTTCACCGTGGCATCGTGCCGGGCCGACGAGATTTCGCGCAAGCATTTGCGCAAACCATTCTCCTCGCCCTTTTGCGCTCCTACATTGGCGGAAGTCCTGAGGCACCACGCCAAAGGTCACGAGTCCCGACCAACGCCGCTTAGGCCTCGAACCAGGAGAACGCACATGAACCGGCACACCAGGACGCGGACGGCCGCCATGGCCGTTGCGCTGGCATCGACGACGGCCCTCGCCCTCGGCGCGTGCAGCACCACCAAGACGTCGGGTCCGGGCTCCGCCGCCGACACCGGCGGTTCGAAGGGCCCGATCAAGATCGGTCTGGTGACCAAGACGGACAGCAACCCGTACTTCGTCAAGCTGCGCGAGTCGGCCAAGGCTGAGGCGCAGAAGCACGGCGACACGCTGGTCGCCCTCGCCGGCAAGTTCGACGGCGACAACGCGGGCCAGGTCACCGCGATCGAGAACCTCGTCCAGCAGGGCGTCAAGGGCATCCTCATCACCCCCAGCAACTCCGCCGGGGTGCTCGGCGCCATCAAGAAGGCGCAGGACGCCGGTGTCATCGTGATCGCCCTCGACACGGCGACCACCCCGCCGGATGCCGTCGCCGCCACCTACGCCACCGACAACGAGCAGGCGGGCAAGCTCCTCGGCCAGTACGTCAAGGCCCGGCTCGGGAGCACCAAGCCGCAGATCGTCGCCATGGACCTCGACCCCAGCGCCTCCGTCGGCATCCAGCGGCACAACGGCTTCCTCGAGGGCATGGGGCTGCCGCTGAACACCCCGGCCATCATCGGCAGTGCGCTGACGCAGGGCGACCAGACCAAGGCGCAGGCGGCGATGGAGAACCTCCTCCAGCGCGTCGGCGACAAGGTCAACGTCGTCTACAACATCAACGAGCCGGCCGCCCGCGGTGCCTACCAGGCCCTCAAGGAGAAGGGGATCGCCGACAAGGTCCTCGTCGGCGCCATCGACGGCGGCTGCGCCGGCGTGCAGAACGTCAAGGACGGCCAGTTCGTCGCCACCGTGATGCAGTTCCCGAAGAAGATGGCCGAGGACGGCGTCAACGCCGTCGTCGAGTACGCCAAGTCCGGGACCAAGCCCCAGGGCTTCACCGACACCGGCGCCACCCTCATCACCGACAAGCCCGTTCCCGGTCTCGCGTCCAAGGACACGACCTGGGGCGCGGCGAACTGCTGGGGCTGACCATGTCGACCACCTCAGGCACCGCCACCGGCCACCGGAGCCGCGGCGACGGCATACGCAGGGCGTTCGCGCGCAACCCCGTCCTCGGCCCGACCGCGGCGCTCGTCGTCGCCATCGTGTTCTTCTCGGTCAGCACGAGCACGTTCTTCAACATCGACAACTTCTCGCTGATCGTCCAGCAGTCCGTCGTCATCGGGACCCTGGCCCTCGGGCAGACCCTGGTCATCCTCACGGCCGGCATCGACCTCGCCAACGCGGCCATCGCCGTGTTCGGCACGCTGCTGCTGACCCGGCTGACCCTCGGGGGCCTCCCGAGCGGCCTGGCCATCGTCGCCGGCCTGGTGGCCTGCACCATCGCGGCCACCATCTCCGGCCTGCTCGTCACCCGCGTCAAGCTGCCCCCGTTCATCGTCACCCTGGGGATGCTCGCCGTCATGACCGCCGTGACGAACCTCTACAGCACCGGCACCACCTTCGCGGTCCCGAGCGGTGCGCTCACGTGGCTCGGCACGTCGCTGTACCTCTTCGGGCGCGTCCAGTTCACGGTCGGCATGATCGTGGCGGCGGTCCTGTTCGCGGTCATGTGGTTCGTCCTGGGCAAGACGGCCTGGGGCAGGCACGTGTATGCCGTGGGCAACGAGCCCGAGGCGGCTCGCCTCACCGGCATCCACATCGACCGGACGCTCGTGAGCGTCTACTGCGTGGCCGGCCTGATCTACGGGTTCGCCGCGTGGATGGCACTGGGGCGCACGCCGACGGCTGACCCCAACGCGTACCAGACGGGCAACCTCGACAGCATCACCGCGGTCGTCATCGGCGGCACCAGCCTGTTCGGTGGGCGCGGCGGTGTCGTCGGGACGGTGGTCGGCGCCCTGATCGTGGCGATCCTGCGCAGTGGCCTGACGCAAATGGGCATCGACTCCAACTACCAGAACCTCGCGACCGGCGTGCTCGTCATCGCCGCCGTCGCGTTCGACCAGGCCACCCGCAGGAGGGCGTGATGGACATCGTGACCCGCAGCGACGGTTCGGCGGCCGACATGGCCACGCAGCAACCTGTGATGACCGGCCGTGGACTCGTCAAGCGGTACGGCCACGTGACCGCGATCAACGGTGCCGACTTCGACCTGTACCCCGGCGAGGTGCTGGCCATCGTCGGCGACAACGGCGCGGGGAAGTCGAGCCTCGTCAAGGCGTTGACGGGGGCGGTGACCCCCGACGCGGGGACGATCACCCTCGACGGGGCGGAGGTGAGGTTCCACTCGCCGATCGACGCTCGGCGCAAGGGAATCGAGACGGTGTACCAGACCCTCGCCGTCGCGCCGGCCCTCGACATCGCGAGCAACCTGTTCCTGGGTCGTGAGCGACGGCGCGAGGGCGTCCTGGGCAGGCTGCGGCTGCTCGACAAGAAGGGCATGCGCGCCGCCGCCCGCGACGAGCTCAACTCGCTCGGCATCGCCACCATCCAGGACATCTCCCAGACGGTGGAGACCCTCTCGGGTGGCCAGCGCCAGGCCGTGGCCGTCGCCCGGGCCGCCATGTTCGGCAGCAAGGTCGTCATCATGGACGAGCCCACCGCCGCCCTGGGGGTCCGCGAGACGGCCCAGGTGCTCGAGCTGATCCGGCGGATCAAGGAGCGCGGGCTGCCCGTGGTGCTCATCAGCCACGACATGCCGGCCGTGTTCGAGGTGTCCGACCGCATCCACGTCCACCGCCTCGGGCGACGCGCGGGAGTGGTGGCCCCCAGCCGCGTGTCGATGAGCGACGTCGTCTCGTTCATCACCGGGGCCGAGGAGATCCCCGCCGACGTCGACATCGCCGGGGACGTCCCGACCGGCAACCGTGGGGGTGGGGGGTCGTGACGGTGGTCGTGGGCTACGTCCCCACCCCCGAGGGGCTGGCGGCCGTGGACCACGCGGTGGCGTTCGCCCAGCGGGAGCACGCAGGTCTGGTCGTCGTGAACACCGGCCACCACGGCGACAACGCCCATCCGCTGTTCGCCTCCGCCGCGGACCTCGACGCCCTGGACGCCCGGCTCTCCGGGCTCGGCCTCGAGCACGAGATCCGACAGCCCACGGCGCCCACCTCGGCCGCCCACGAGATCCTCGCGGCGGCCGAGGAGGTCGCGGCCGACCTCATCGTGATCGGGATCCGCCGCCGTTCGCCCGTCGGCAAGCTCGTCACCGGCAGCACGGCCCAGCGGGTGCTGCTCGACGCCGAGTGCGCGGTGCTCGCGGTCAAGGCGTCGTGAGCTCGCTCGCCGCACCGACGGTGCCGCGCGACGTGGAGCAGCTCTGCCGGTTGGTCGACCAGCACCGGGCGGCGGCTCCCGGGCGCGTCATGATCGGG
The DNA here is from genome assembly GCF_054779295.1 of Phycicoccus ginsengisoli. Classification (NCBI taxonomy): domain Bacteria; kingdom Bacillati; phylum Actinomycetota; class Actinomycetes; order Micrococcales; family Intrasporangiaceae; genus Phycicoccus; species Phycicoccus ginsengisoli. The sequence continues at coordinate 71,824 of NZ_BAAGYN010000012.1, read as the reverse complement.
GTCGTGGGGGAGCCCGGCGCCGGGAAGTCGACCCTGGTGGACGACCTCGTGCGGGCCCTCGGCGGCGACGCCGCGCCGGCCCCCATGGACGGCTACCACCTGTCCAACCGGGTCCTCGACGCGATGGGGCTCCGAGAGCGCAAGGGCGCCCCGGAGACCTTCGACGCCCATGGCTTCGTCCACCTGCTGGCGCGCCTGCGTGACCAGACCGAGGACGTCGTCTACGCGCCGGAGTTCCTCCGCGAGCACGACGAGCCGATCGCCGGCCGGATCCCCATCAGCCGTGACACGCCGGTCGTGCTCGTCGAGGGCAACTACCTGCTGCTGGAGGCGGAGCCGTGGCGGCAGGTGCGGCACCAGCTCGACGCGGTCTGGTACCTCGACCTCGACCGCGACGAGCGGCTGCAGCGCCTCGCCGAGCGCCACCGGTCCTTCGGGCGTGCCGCGGCCCAGGCGTGGGACCGGGCTCGCACGCACGACGAGCTGAACGCCGAGCTGGTGCGCCGGACCCGGGGGCGGGCCACCCTGGTGGTCGGTTCTCCCGGGGGTGCCCCACGGTCGCCGTGACGCGCACAGGCCCTTCTCGCAGTGTTCGCCCCGACGTCATCCACGCGTCGCCCCGGCCGGATTGAGTGCTCCCGTCAGCTCCTCAGTGGGGCGCGAGAACTGGAGGACTCATGAGAAGCATCAGCAAGGCAGCCGCGGTCGGCGTCGCGGGCACTGCCGTCGTCGGTACCGTCCTGGCCCTTGGGTCGGGGTCGGCCACGGCATCCTCGTCGACCTGGGAGAGCGGCGACGTGCGCTCGGCGAACCCGCGCGTCGGGGTGCAGGGCAACGTGCTCGCGTCGGGCCTCACGGCCCAGCCGGTCGCGTGGGGAGCGCTCGGGCTGGCCAACCCCGACACCGCGGCCGGTGTCACGCACTACGGCTACGACACCGCCAACGGCGGACCGCTCACCCAGGACGCGAAGGAGGCGTTCAAGACCGAGCCGGACAAGAACGTGTACCTGACCCTCGCCGGGCACCACTACCTCTACCAGGGCCATGAGGGCGGTCCGCAGGGCTACGTCACCCGGATCGACCTGGACGAGCCCGACCCCGCCAAGCGCGTCCTCCTGATGGCGGACACGGACACCACGGGCGCCCCCCTGCCCACCTTCGACGGCATCACGTGGAACCCCTTCACCCGCCAGCTCATGATGACCGCGGAGGCCAAGGCCCCCAAGGGTGGTGTCTGGGCGCTCACCCTGGACGCCACCGGGAAGCCCACCACGGGAACCGCGGTGCGGCTCCCCGCGCTGGGCTCCGGCGGCTACGAGGGGATCCAGAACGACTCGACCGGCAACGTCTGGCTCGTGGAGGACATCGGCGGGGCGTCCGTGGCCGGTGGCAAGAAGCCCAACAGCTACGTCTACCGGTTCGTGCCCGCCGACAAGGCGGACCTGACCGCGGGCGGAACCCTGCAGGCGCTGCAGGTGCAGCGCCGTGACGGCTCGCCGATCACCGCGGCGCAGCTCGCCGCCGACCCGGCCTCGGGCGACATCGCGGACCTGCACGACCCCCGCCGCTCCTTCGCCACGAGCTGGGTCGACGTCCACACGGGGACGGCCGCCTTCGACGCCACGGCGGCTGCCGCCGCAGCCGCTGCCACCCCCTTCAAGCGGCCGGAGAACGGCGTCTTCCGACCCGGCACCCACTTCGGGGAGTTCTACTTCACCGAGACCGGGGACACGAGCACCGCGAGCACCCTCCCGGGTGCGTACGGCGGGGTCTTCCGCATCAGCCAGTCGTCGCCGTCCGCCGACACCGGTCGGCTGGCCATCGTGGCCGTCGGCGACAAGGACCACACCGGCCTGGACAACCTCGCCTTCGCCGGGGCCGACGACCTGCTCGTCGTCGAGGACGCCGGCGACGGCCTGCACCAGCAGCGGAACGCGCTCGACTCCGGCTACCGGGTCGACCTGCGCGGCGTCCGTGCGGGCGAGGACCGGCGCGGTGCCCGCTTCACGCGGTGGCTCGCCGAGGGTCGGGACGCCTCCGCGCTCTACGACGCCACCACCTCGCCGGGCTACAACGACGGCGACAACGAGATCACCGGCATCCACGTCTCCGACGGGGACCCCACCGTCGCCGGCCTGCTCGGGGCCAGGACCCCGCGGCCCTTCGACGGCACCTGGCGCGTCTTCTGGACCCAGCAGCACGGTGACAACGTGACGTGGGAGGTCAGCAGCACGGCCCGTCACGGCGACCGGCACTGACCGAGCCGAAGGCGGCGCGGTCCCGACCACCCCAGCGGTGGCCGGGACCGCGTCGCTGCGTGGACGGGCTTTCTTGACCCTTTCTTGACGGTCGCCCCGTAGCCCCCAGGAGCTGCGCTCGTTGTACGAGCGGGTGAGGAGCTGCCTGCGCAGGTGCTCGCCCGGAGCCAGGGACCCCCGCCTCGCGTCATCCCGTCCGGATCCAGGAGCCGCAGATGTTCTCGTCCGCGTTCGACCGACACCGTCCTCGCACCGGCGCCCTGGCGCTGCTGGCCGCCTGCGCCCTCGCGGGCCTGGGCGCAGCAGCCCCCGCACTGGCCGCCACCCCGGACTCGGGGTCGGTCTCCGACACCAGCACCAGCGTGCAGTGGACGGCTGGGCCGTTCGCCGCCCCCAACGTGACGGGGACGACGGGTGACGTCACCTGCGGACCGGGCCTGTGCGACGACTTCGCACTGCACGTCTCCACCCCGAGCGGCTACGGCGACAGCCACCAGCTCACGGTGAAGGTTGGGTGGGCCAACGCCGCCGCCGACTTCGACGTGTACCTGCTCGACTCCAGCGGCGCGGTCGTGGCGTCGGCTGCCTCGAGCTCGGACCCCGAGGTCATCGTGGTGCCGCCGACGAGCGGGGACTACACCGTGCGGGTCGTGCCCTACGCCCCGCTCGGTGAGACGGTCACCGGCACCGCGACCCTCACGAGCCTGCCGGCGAACCCGGCACCCAGCACGGCGACGCCGCCGACCTTCAGCCAGTACGGCGCGCCGGAGGCCTTCGCGCAGGCGCACAACGCCGGGGAGCCCTCGATCGGCAGCAGCCACAAGACCGGCTCGACCTTCTACCAGGCGCTCTACGACACCTACAAGGCGACCTGGGACGACAGCGTCACCCCCTCGAAGGTGACCTGGACCGACGTCTCCGCGACGCCGACCAACGGCTGCCTCACCGGCGGCTCGACGTCCCTCGACCCGATCGGGTTCACCGACCCCAAGACCGGTCGCGTCTTCGAGAGCCAGCTGGCCGGCAAGACCTCGCTCATGTGCTACTCCGACGATGACGGCAAGACCTGGTCGGCGAGCCAGGGCGGCGGCCTCAACTCCGGAGTCGACCACCAGACCGTCGGCGGCGGCCCGTACTCGCCCAACGGGGTCGGCGCCCTGCCGACCTCGACGTACCCGAACGCGGTCTACTACTGCAGCCAGGACATCGCCGACGCGAACTGCGCCTCGAGCCACGACGGCGGCATGACGTTCGGGCCGGCCGTCCCGATGTACTCCCTGCTCGACTGCGGCGGCCTGCACGGGCACGTCAAGGTCGCCCCGAACGACGGCACGGTCTACGTCCCCAACAAGTCGTGCGGCGGCAACCAGGCCGTCGCGGTGTCCGAGGACGGCGGCACCACGTGGTCCGTGCGCAAGGACCCCGCCAGCACGGCCGGCGACTCCGACCCCAGCGTCGGCATCGGCGCCAAGGGCACGGTCTACCTGGGGTACCAGGCGGCCGACGGCACCCCGCGGGTCGCGGTGAGCCGGGACAAGGGCAGGACGTGGACCGACGACCAGAACGTGGGCGCGAGCCTGGGCATCCACAACACCGTCTTCCCGGCCGTCGTGGCCGGTGACGACGACCGCGCCTCGTTCGCCTTCATCGGCACCACGACGCCCGGCAACTACCAGGACGCCACCAACTTCAAGGGCGACTGGCACCTGTACGTCTCCACCAGCTACGACGGCGGCAAGAGCTGGGTCACGGTCGACACGACGCCGAACGACCCGGTGCAGCGCGGCTCCATCTGCACCGGCGGCACGACCTGTGGCAACGACCGCAACCTGCTCGACTTCATGGACGCCACGGTCGACCGCACCGGCCGGGTCGAGGTCGGCTACGCCGACGGCTGCACCGGCGCCTGCGCCCAGCCGGGCGGCGCGCAGAACTTCGACGCGTACGCCACCATTGCGCGACAGCAGTCCGGCAACACCCTGTATGCCGCGAACGACGCGCTGCCCAACCTCACCCCGACCACCCTGTCGATGGCCAAGACCAGTGGGCTGTATGCCGCGTCGGCCACGGTCGCGAACACGGGCAAGGCGGCTGCGCAGGGCGTCACGACCCGCCTGCTCGTCGACGGTGTCGACGTCGCGACGTCGACAGCCGTCGACCTCGCGGCGGGCCGCTCGACGACGGTCTCGTTCCCTGGGGTGCGGCTCGGCAAGGGCACCCACTCGGTCGTCGTGGTCGTCGACCCCGCCAACCGCGTCCGCGAGTCCGAGGAGACGGACAACCGGCGGCAGATCCAGGTCACCCGGTGAGGACCTCGAGCCTGCGGCGCACCCGGTGGGGTGGCCGCAGGCTGGGGGCCGGCGTCGTGTCGGCGGCCGTGCTGGTGGCGCTCGCCGGCTGCGGGAGCGACGAGATGGAGGTCGCCATGAAGGAGCCTGCCGCCAGCGCCGGCACCCAGGCCCCGGTCGTCTGCGCCAAGGACGCCAAGGCGGTGGAGCTGCCCGCCTCGTTCCCGGCTGACGCGACGGTGCCCTCCGGGTACGTGGTCACCGGGACGCAGGCCCGCAGCGCGGGGCGGACGGTCCTGACGGCGGTGTCCCCCAAGCCGTTCAGGGAGACCCTCGCGGACATGCAGGCGGCCTACTCCTCCCGCGGCTGGACCCCGTCCGAGGGTGAGGTCGAGGCGAGGGACGCCGAGTCCAACTTCCACGGGCACGACCTGCGCGGCCGCTGGGCCATCCGCCAGATCCCCGAGTGCCCCGACAACACCTCCGTGAGCGTGCTGATTGGCAAGTAGCGGCCGCGTTCGCCGGCCCGGCCCGTGTGGGGTCCGTCACATCTGTGTCGCTCCCACGCGCTGACTGCACCGGCCGGGGCGGTCCGGCTCCCCGTGGTGTCGCGGGACAGCGCTGGACGAACTGGCGTGCACCGGGTGAGGGCTGCCACGATCGGCCCACGGGCGCACCACCGTCGGTGCCGGCCCGTGGAGAGGAGGACGATGGAGACCGCCCCGGACGAGGCCCCGGCGACCCCCGTCTTCTTCGTCGCGGGCGGGACCGGCATCTCGGCCGAGACCCTCGGCAACCTCATGCTCCAGCAGTTCCCGTCGGTCCGGTTCGTCCGGCGCAAGTTCCCGTTCATCACGACGGTCCAGCAGGCCCGCGCGGTCGTGGCCGAGCTCGACGCCGCGGTGACCGAGTCCGTCTCGCCGCTGGTGTTCTCCACCGTCTCCGACGAGGACGTCCGGATGGCCCTGCAGCAGACCAAGGCCGCCTTCATCGACCTGTTCGGCTCGCACCTCGACACGATCGAGCGGGTGCTGCACGTCAACGCCGCCCACGGGGTCGCCGCCCTCCACGGGCTCGGCGACCAGCGCCGGTACGACGCCCGGATGAAGGCGATCGAGTACGCCATGGAGCACGACGACGGGGCCAGCCTGCGCCACCTCGAGGCGGCCGACCTCATCCTCATCGCCCCCTCCCGCTGCGGCAAGACGCCGACCTCGATGTACCTCGCGCTGCAGCACGGGATCAAGGTCGCCAACTACCCGCTCGTCGACGAGGACTTCGAGACCGGCGGCCTGCCCCGACCCGTCCGCGGTCTCGCCGACCGCTGCTTCGGCCTGCTCTCCACGCCCGCCCGGCTCAGCCAGGTGCGGGGCGAGCGCCGGCCGGGCTCCACCTACGCCACCCTCGCCCAGTGCAGCTACGAGCTGCGCCGCGCCGAGGCGCTCTACCGGGCCCACCGCATACCGTCCATCAACTCCGCCTCGATGTCGGTGGAGGAGATGGCCGCCGTCATCATGCAGAGCAGCAAGCTCCCCGCCACCAGCTGACGCGGCACCTGCCGCACACCGAAAGGAATGCCTTGACCCGCAACGACTCCGCCAACATCGTGTGGTTCGCAGACCTCGGTCTCGACGACGTGGAGACCGTCGGCGGCAAGAACGCCTCCCTCGGCGAGATGGTGCAGCACCTCTCGGCTGCCGGGGTGCGGGTGCCCGACGGGTTCGCCACGACCGCCGAGGCGTACCGGCGGTTCCTCGCCCACGAGGGCCTGGTCGACACGGTCAACGACCTGCTCGACAGCCTCGACGTCGAGGACACCCGGGCGCTGGCAGAGGTGGGCGGGCGGATCCGCGAGGCGGTCGAGCAGCAGCCGTTCCCGGCCGACCTCGAGGACGAGATCCGCACGGCGTACGAGCGGCTGGTGGGCGACCACGGCGACGAGGTGAGCTTCGCGGTGCGCTCCAGCGCGACCGCGGAGGACCTGCCCGACGCGTCGTTCGCGGGGCAGCAGGAGACGTTCCTCAACGTGCGCGGGATCGACTCCATCCTGCTCGCGATCAAGCGGGTGTTCGCCTCGCTGTACAACGACCGCGCGATCGCCTACCGCGTGCACAGCGACTTCGACCACGCGGCGGTCGCACTGTCGGCCGGCGTGCAGCGCATGGTGCGCTCCGACATCGGCTCCTCGGGCGTCATGTTCACGATCGACACCGAGTCCGGCTTCCCCGACGCCGTCTTCGTCACGAGCAGCTACGGGCTGGGCGAGGCGGTCGTGCAGGGCGCCGTGAACCCGGACGAGTTCTACGTCTACAAGCCGGCGCTGCGCGCGGGTCGTCCGGCGATCCTCAGGCGGGGCCTGGGCGCCAAGGCGACCAAGATGGTCTACACCTCCGACACCGAGGTCGGCCGCACCATCGAGTTCGTCGACGTCGACGAGGCCGACCGCCACCGGCTGAGCCTCACCGACGACGAGGTCACCGAGCTCGCCCGGCACGCGCTCGCGATCGAGGAGCACTACGGCCGCCCGATGGACATCGAGTGGGGCAAGGACGGCGTCGACGGCCTGCTCTACGTCCTGCAGGCGCGCCCGGAGACGGTGAAGTCGCGCCAGACCGGGTCGTCGCTGCAGCGGTACCGGCTGGACGAGCGCGGCCCGGTGCTCGTCGAGGGCCGTGCCATCGGCCAGAAGATCGGCGCCGGCGCGGTCCGGGTGCTGACCTCCGCCGACCAGATGCACGACTTCGTCGCCGGCGAGGTGCTCGTCGCCGACATGACCGACCCCGACTGGGAGCCGATCATGAAGCGTGCCAGCGCGATCGTCACGAACCGGGGCGGTCGGACCTGCCACGCCGCGATCATCGCCCGCGAGCTCGGCATCCCTGCCGTCGTCGGCACCGGCACCGCGACCACCAGCCTGCAGGAGGGCCAGGAGGTCACCGTCTCCGCCGCCGAGGGCGACACCGGCTTCGTCTACGACGGCACGATGGCGTTCACCGTCTCCGAGACCGCCCTGGACGACATGCCCGACCTGCCGGTCAAGGTCATGATGAACGTCGGCACCCCGGACCAGGCGTTCGAGTTCTCCCGCCTGCCCAACCGCGGTGTGGGCCTCGCCCGTCTCGAGTTCATCATCAACCGCCAGATCGGCATCCACCCCAAGGCGCTGCTCGAGCTCGAGGACCAGGAGCCCGCGGTCAAGGCCGAGGTCGAGGCGCTCATCGCCGCCTACGACAGCCCGCGCGACTTCTTCGTCAAGCGCGTCGCCGAGGGCGTCTCGATGCTGGCGGCGGCGTTCGCGCCGGAGCCGGTCATCGTCCGCATGTCCGACTTCAAGTCCAACGAGTACGCCGGGCTGCTGGGTGGGTCCCGCTACGAGCCGCACGAGGAGAACCCGATGATCGGGTACCGCGGCGCGGCGCGGTACCTGTCACCGGAGTTCGCCGAGTGCTTCGCGATGGAGTGCGAGGCGCTGCGGCTCGTGCGCGACGAGATGGGGCTGACCAACGTCAAGGTGATGATCCCGTTCGTGCGCACCGTCACCGAGGCGAAGGGCGTCATCGACCTGTTGGGCCGCAACGGGCTGCGCCGCGGTGAGAACGACCTGCAGGTCGTCATGATGTGCGAGGTCCCGTCGAACGCCGTCAACGCCGAGCAGTTCCTCCAGCACTTCGACGGGTTCTCCATCGGCTCGAACGACCTCACCCAGCTGACCCTCGGCCTCGACCGTGACTCGGCGCTCGTGGCCGACAGCTTCGACGAGCGCGACCCGGCGGTGAAGAAGATGCTCGCCATGGCCATCGAGGCCTGCCGCGCGCAGGGCAAGTACATCGGCATCTGCGGGCAGGGGCCCTCGGACCACCCGGACCTCGCCGAGTGGCTGATGGACCAGGGCATCGAGTCGATGTCGCTCAACCCCGACACCGTCGTGGAGACCTGGCTGGCCCTGGCCAAGCACGCGGGCTAGCAGCGAGCGGCCCTGCCGCCGGTTCCCAGCCGCCCGTGGGGCAGGACGATCCGGCGGGGTCCGTCAGCGCAGGCGTCGCTCGCGTGCCAGCTGCATGACGTGGCGGGCGGCATGGCCCAAGGAGATGCGTTGCTCCTCGGCAAATGCCAGGAGCCTGTCGTAGGCGGCCTCCATGTCGAGCTGGTAGGTGAAGGCCAGGGCGCCCTTGGCCCGCTCGACCACGGCCCGCTCCTCGAGGGCCGCCGAGAGACCGTCCGCCACGTGCTGGCCGTCGAGCCGGCCCGCCACGAGGACGAGCGTGCAGGCGTCGGCGAGGGCCTGGCACTCGCCCTCCTGCCCGGCGAACGGCGTCGGCTCGGCGCGGAACAGGTTGAGCGCGCCGAAGACCTGGCCGTGCCACCGCAGGGGGTTGGCGCGGACGGACAGGTAGCCGGCCCGCGTGATCGCAGTCCCGGCAGTCGGCCAACCCGCGGTGAGCGTCGATCCGGCCGCCTCCACGGGATTCCCGCCGCGGATGGCGTCCACGCAGGGCCCCTCCTGCACCTGGGCCTGGTAGATCTCGAGGTCCAGGGCGCGATGGGACGTGGCCGCCAGCACCTGCAGGCCGCTGTCGGTGTCGACCAGGATGGCGGCGGCGTCGACCGGCAGCGCCATCGCCGCGCCGCCGAGCAGCGACGCGAGCGCCCCCGTCACGTCGAGGTCGCCCTCGACCATCGTCGCGCTCGCGCGGGCGAGCACCTGGGACACGCTGGTGTGCTTCATGTGGACTCGATCTCCTGGTCCGACGAGGCGGAGAACCTCAGCCGTTTCGTGATCACGTCTCGTGCCGTGCGGCCGACGCTCTGCTCGTGCGAGTACGCGTGCGCCCGGATGAGGGCGAGGGCATCCTGCTCGGGGATGCCCAGCTGCGCCACCACCATTCCTGTTGCCTGGTGCACCTCGGCGCGCTCAGCCCACGGTCCCTCGATGGCGCTGCCCTCGTCGGGGCTGTCGGCGACGAGCGCCGCCACGACCGCCTTCGAGACGACCGTTGCCGCGTCGTCGTCGAGGTCGGTGTCGGTGCCGCGGCGGTACAGGGTGAGGACGCCGATCACGCGGTCCTCCTTGGCCAGGGGCAGGCGTGGACCACCACGGGCGCGAGGTCCGGCACGGAGTCGAGGTGGAGCAGCGGCCAGCGGGCATCGGGTCGCCCGTCCTCGGGCAGCTCAAGCCGCGCGTAGGTGCCCGAGGTGAAGGCGTCGACGCCCGGACCCTGGCCGGTCACGTCCTGGGCCTCCTCGAGGATCAGGGCCGTCTCGTCGGTCGTGGCGACGGTCACGCGCTCGGGGCGGGTGTACGCCACGGTGATCGCCGCGCCGTCGCACCGGAGCAGCCGTGCTGCCGAGGCACAGAGGCGCGTCGGCAGCGGGAGACCCCGCTCCGCGCCTTCCGCGAGGCCGGCCGCGAGCTGTGCCAGGAGGTCGTCCAGGTCCGCCACCCGTCACCTCCCTCAGCGTGCGGTCGTCGGCCAGTGACCAGCCTATGCCCGGCGGGGACCGACTGCGATGCAGGCAGGAGCCGGGACGGGTGAGGACCGGGCCGCGCCGAGCGTCCCGTCGCCGCGGATCTCGTGGACGCTGACTGCGTCGCCGTGCAGGCCGCCGACGAGGACGCGGACACCGTGCACCGTGAACTGGCGCGGGTGTGCCGGCACGTCCACCTCGTCGAGCAGCCGCAGGCCGCCGCCCGCGACGTCGAACGTGCTGACGGTGTCCGGGCCGCGGTTCGAGACCCACAACCGGTCGCTCTCCTCGTCGAGGGCCAGGTGCGCGACGTCGTCGGCGCCGGGCCGCCCGGACGCGGCTGCCGACGCGACGACCGCGAACCGGCCCGGGGCCTCCTCGGCGAGGCGCAGCACCTGCCCGCTCAGCTCCGCGGTGAGGTATGCCGTCGCCGGCATCGCCGGTGCGGAGCCGGCCCGGGGGCCGGGGACGGAACAGCGGACGAGATGGCGCGGACCCGTGCCTGCCGGCAGGTCGGTCCTCGCCAGCTCGCGCAGGCGCCCGTCGTCCACCGCGAAGGTCTGGATCCGGTCCGAGCCCAGGTCGACGACGCTGATCGTACGGGCCCCGAGCGGGGCGACGTGGTGGGGGTGGCTGCCCTCCTGCCGCGCGGGGTCGGGGCCGGATCCCTCGAGCCGCACGGTGTCCACGAGCCGCGCGGGCACCCCGTCCTCGACCTCGAGCAGCGACACCACGCCGTCGGCGTAGTTGGCGACGACCACGTGCGACCCGTCCCCGGTGAAGGCGAGGTGGCAGGGGTGCGAGCCCCGGTGGGGACATCAGCCACCGGGGGCAGCAGCGGACGGCCGGTGTCGTCCTCGACGAGCTCGAACGACAGCACCCGCCCGGGCGACGCCTCGCTCGCCACGACGAGCCGCCGCCCGTCGGGGGTCCACTGGACCCAGGTGGGGGAGTCGACCGGCACCTCGGCGAGGCTCGCGCCGACCGTCGACCCGTCCCAGCGGTGGAGGGACACCTGACCGCGACCCGCGACGGGCGCCGACCCGATCGCCACGAGCCGGGCGTCGTCCTCCCTGCGACCTGGCATGCCGGAAGCCTACGGGGGGCCGCCTGCCGGCCGATGGGGCCAGGTGACGGGTGGCGGGTCACCCGTTCGGACACCAGATGGGCGAGTTCCTCCTGCTCTGAGCCGTTTGCGCTCGTTGTCCCGGTACCGTCGCGGGACCAGGAATCGCAGGGGAGTTGTGGCACGTGGACGTCGACACATGGGAGATCGGTGCCCTGCGGAGCATCGGCTCGATCATGACGCAGGCCGCCACGGCCGAGGACGACCGGATGCTCTACGAGCGCATCGTCGACAGCGCGGCGGAGGTCGCGGCTTTCCGGGTCGCGGCGCTGAGCCTCGTGCGGCCCGACGGCGACCTCGAGGCCGTCGCCGTCGGCGGTGACGCCGGGGCCCGCGAGGCGGTCCTCGGGCGGGTGACGCCGCGGCTCGTCGTGGACGCCGAGTTCGCGGTGGCCGAGGAGTGGGGTGCCCTGCGGTTCGTCTCCCACGACCGCCTGCCGGGGTCGTCGCCGGCGGGGTGGGTGGACGAGACCTGGGCGCCGGGTGACGACGCCGACGCCTGGCACCCCAACGACACCCTGTTCGCCCCCTTCTTCACGGCCGCCGGTGAGCTGGCGGGCGTGCTCAACGTGGACCTCCCCGTCACCGGCCAGCGACCCGGACCGCTCCAGCGGGTGGTCCTCGAGGTGTTCGCCGGCCAGGCCGGTGTCGTCCTGGCGGCCGCCCAGGAGCGCGCCCGGCTGGCCGAGCGCGTGCGACTGTCCCAGGCGGTGCAGACGGTGGCCCGCGTGTCCAACGCGGTGCTCGAGCCCGGTGAGGTCCTGGGGACGGTCGCCGAGGCGGTTGGGGCCGGGCTGGGCTGCTCGCAGCTGTGGGTGCGGACGTTCGGCGAGGAGCCGGGGGAGGACCGCACCGCCACCCACCCCGTCGGCCGGGCAGCCACCCCCGCGCCCCTGGTCGACGTGGTCCGCCGGGTCGCGCACGACGCCTGGGCCCTCGGGCGCAGCGTCACCGTGGCGCAGGGCGGGACCGACGCCCCGGACCTGGTGACCCCGGAGGAGGAGGCCCAGCTGGTCGCCTACATCGGCGCGAGCGGGTCGCACAGCCTCCTGCTGACGCCGGTCGGCGCCGCCTCCCAGTGCCTGGGGTACCTCGTGTGCGCCCGGTCCGGCTCGCACCCCACCTGGAGCGAGGCGGAGACGGCGGCGGCGCTCGAGATCGGCCGCGACCTCGGGCGCTCGGTGCTCAACTCGCGGCTGTTCGCCCTCGAGCGGCACCTGGTGCAGAACCTGCGGGCGACCGAGCGGGCGAGGGCCACGCTCTTCTCGACCGTGTCGCACGAGCTGAAGAACCCGCTGGCGTCCGTGGTCGGCCACGTGGAGATGCTCCGGGACGACCCCGGCGCCGACCCGTCCTGGTCGCTGGGCGTGATCGACCGCAACGCCCGCAGGTTGCAGGGCCTGGTCGACGACCTGCTCGTCCTCGGCCGGTTCAGCGACCCCGACCGCCACCTCGTGCGGGCGGCCGTCCAGGTGCGCCCCCTCGTGGCCGACGCCCTGGAGACGGTCGCCCCCGCAGCGAGCCGGCAGGCCGTGACCCTGCACCACGAGCAGGCCGAGGACCTCACCGTGCTCGGCAGCGCGGAGGAGCTCTCCCGGGTGCTGGACAACCTGGTCGCCAACGCCGTGAAGTTCAGCCGGCCCGGGGGCCGGGTCTCGGTGCGGGCGTGCGAACGCGACGGCCACGCGGTGCTCGAGGTCGTGGACGAGGGGATGGGCATCTCAGCGGACGACCAGGACCGCCTGTTCACCGAGTTCTTCCGCTCCACCAACCCCGAGGCGCTCTCCGTCCCCGGGACGGGTCTGGGCCTGAGCATCGTCAAGCGCATCGTGTCCAGGCACGGCGGCAGCATCGACGTGAGGTCTGCGCCGGGCCGGGGTACGACGTTCACCGTCTCGCTCCCCCTGGCGTGACCGGCGGGGCGCCCGGCCCACCATCCGCGGCGCGCGCTGGCAGGATGCAGGAGCAGCATCCGTCGCAGGGCCGGTCGTCCACGCCGGCCCGGGTTGAGCCGGACATCCGAGGGGAGACGAGGATGGCAGAGGTCCCGGGAGGCCGAGGAGGTGCCCCGCAGCGCGTCTCCGCCCGTCGGGTCCTGCGTGCCTGCGACCTCGTCCACCGTGGGCGGGTCACGCCGGCGGAGGTGCTGGCGCTGCTCGAGCTGCGGCTCTACCGAGGACGGGGGGAGCGCCCGCCGACCAGCGCGGCCGTGGTCCTGGGGTGCGCCCTCGCGGCGGAGTGGAACGTCGGCGCGGTGATCACCCCGCCCGAGCACGTGCGCACCGCGAGCACGACGTTGGCGCACCGGGGGCCCGTCCTGGTCACCGGGCTGGGAGTCGGCACCTCACCCCCCCGACCCCTGCTGGCCGAGGCGCGGGACCTGATCAGGGACGGTGCGCACGACCTGGCCGTCACGGCCACCAGCAGCCGGATCGAGGCAGACCTGACCGGCCTCGTGCAGGAGACCACCGAGGTCGCCGGTTTCGCGACCGCCGTCGGCGCCCGGGTCCGCGTCGTCGTCGACACGGAGGGCCTGGCCCGTCGCGCCCTGCTCGACGCGTGTGAGCAGCTGGCGCACACCGGCGCCTGGTTGCTGCAGGGCGGCCTGTGGCGCTCGGCGCTGCCGAGCTTCGCCGACGTCAAGGCGATGCGCCGGGCGATCCCCGAGCACGTCCTGCTCAAGTGGACCGCCCCGATGACGCGCGTCGACACCCTGCTCAGCTGCGTCGCCGCGGGGGTCGACCGGTTCAGCGTCGACGACGTGCCCGGTTTCATGGCGCACACCATCGCGCACGCCGAGCTCGGCCCGCTCATCGTCCCCGGCGCGGGCTGAGGGCCGAGCCGTCGCCATCACGCACCCCACCACCATCGCCCGCTGGTTCGTCGCCGCGGTCGAGCAGTCAGCCGCAGAGAGGACGTCCCCGTGACCGCAGCCACCGAGGCCCCCGACCCGGCGCACCCCGGTGCGCTCATGGCCGCCGAGATCGCCGAGCAGCCGGCCGTGTTCGAGCGGTTGCTCACGGGCGCGGCCGGCGGCAGGGACGTCGCCGCCGTGGCGGCCCGGATCCGGGCGGCGGACCCCCGCTTCGTCCTCATCGCGGCTCGCGGCACGAGCGACCACGCCGCGCTCTACCTCAAGTACCTCGTCGAGATCCGGCTCGGGCTGCCCTGCGGCCTCGCCTCGCCCTCGACCTTCACCGCCTACGGGGCGCAGCCCGACCTCCGTGACGTCCTGTGGGTCGCCGTGAGCCAGTCCGGCGGGTCCCCGGACCTCGTCGAGTCGACCACGGCCGCCGGGCGCGCGGGCGCGCTCACCCTGGCCGTCACCAACGCCCCCGACTCGCCGCTCGCAGGGGCTGCCACCCTCCAGCTGGACATCCGCGCCGGGGTGGAGCGGGCCGTCGCCGCGACCAAGACCTACACCGCCACGCTGCTGTCGCTCTGGCTCCTGGTCGAGTCGCTCTGCGGCGGCGACGCAAGGGCTGCCGCAGGCCTGCCTGCCCTCGCCGCCGAGGTCGTGGCCGAGGCCGCCGCCGCGGACGTGGCGGCCCGCTTCCGGTTCGTCGACAAGATCGTCGTGACCGGTCGCGGGTACGCCTACCCGACGGCGCGCGAGGCGGCCCTCAAGCTGATGGAGACCTCCTACCTCGCAGCCCACGCGTTCTCCGGGGCCGACCTGCTGCACGGCCCGCTGGCCATGGTCGACGAGGACCGGCCCGTCGTCGCCGTGACGCCCCACGGGACCGCGGGCGCGGCGATGCAGCCGGTCCTGGCCCGCCTCGCGGACCGCGGGGCCGACGTGACCCTGGTGGGGGACGGCTCGCTCGGGCCCGCGAGTGCCGTGGTGCCGGTGCCCCGCGTCCGGGAGGACCTCAGCCCGCTGCTGGAGATCATCCCCCTGCAGCGGGTCGCGCACGCGATGGCGGTCGCCCGCCACCACGACCCCGACGCCCCGCGCGGCCTGTCGAAGGTCACCCGCACCACCTGAGGGTCCGGCACGGTGGTGCTGGGCCCGGCGTCGGTCAGGGCCCGGGCTGCGGCTGCCGCAGGTGCCTGGCCCGGTAGTCCCCGGGTGGCGTGCCCACGACGGCCCGGAAGTCGCGGGTGAAGTGGGCCTGGTCGGCATACCCGATGTCGTGCGCCACCGTGACCAGCGGCGTCTCGGGACGCCGGCGGATGCGGGTCGCGGCCTCCTGGAGCCGGTGCCGCCGGATCATGGCGATCGGGCTCATCCCGACGTAGGCCGCGGTGCGGCGCTGGACCGTCCGCCGGCTCAGGTGGACGGCGTCGGCGAGCGCGGCGAGCGTGGTGATGCCGGGGTCGCGCTCGACCGCCTCGGCGATCGCGTTGGCCTCCAAGGCCTCCGGTCCGGGCGCGGGCAGGCCGAGGAGCCAGGCCGTCACCGCCTCGACCGCCCGCTGGTGGCGGTCCGGGGACTCGGCCGCGGCGTCGGCCATGGCACCGGCCACACGAGCGTGCAGCCCAGCTGCCGTCCACGGCACCTCGCGGTCGACGACCGAGGCGGGGTCGACCCCCAGGGCGGCGACGCCCGCCGGGCGCAGCTGCGCGCCCACGGCCCAGCCGACCCCGTGCAGGTCCTGGTGGCTCACGCGGCGACGCGGGCCGGAGAGCGTCACGCCCCCGGGCTGCACCACCAGGCTCGAGGCCGGGTAGCCCAGGACCACCTGGCGCGACACCACCCCCTCGGGCAGGGCCCACTCGGGGACCCAGAAGTGCCGCACGAGGTGCTCGGCCCCTGGACGCGGGTGGTAGCGCGCCATCGTGGGCAGCTCCTGCGGGAAGAGCACCCCCTTGGACTCCGGCTCGGCCACGGCAGGAGCGTAGGCCGCCCCACCGACGGAGCCCGTGCCGAGCCGAGCCGGGCCGCGCCGTGCCACGGCGGTGGGGTCCGGTCGAGCGACCGCATCGCGGATGCCCCCCTTGACGTGGTTTGTCCGGACCACAATATTTAGGCCGGTAAACGAATCATTGACCGGGAGACCTCCATGCGTCCGTCCTGCTCCATGCCGCACCGCCTCGCCCTGCTCGCCACGGTCGGCGCGCTCGCCGTGGTCGTCCCGGGCACCACGGCCCCGGCCGCGGCGGCCACCCCCGCCGCGGCGTCCGGCGCCACCACGGTCGCGGCACCGGAGCCGCCCTCGGACCCGGCCACGACCGCGAGCATCACCAACGGCAAGGGGCTGACCGTCCAGGTCGGCCGTGAGTTCCCCCAGGTCGTGTCGTACGACGTCGGGGGACGGAGGCTCACCGGCCAGGCCGAGCGACTGAGCCGCTTCACCATCAACGGCACCGCGCACACGGCGACGACCACGGTGACCGTCGAGGGCGACCACGCCGCATACCACTCGACCTTCGAGGACCTGCCGGACCTGAGCATCGACTCCACGATCACCGCCACCGACCGGGGCACGGTCGTCTTCGCGGTCACGCGCATCGGCGGCAGCGCCGCTCCCACCGTCGACGAGCTGTCGATCCCCGACCAGTCGCTGGTCTCCGTCGACTCCACCGACCCGGCGGCGACCCTGGCCCGCACGCGGATCTCGGCCGACTCGACCACCACGGCCGACCGGTTCGTGCGGGTGACGGGGGACGCCCCGGTGGACAAGGCTGCGGTGGGCACGCCCTACGGCTTCGTCAGCGGCACCGAGCTGTCGGCGGGCCTGCTGACCAACGCCACCGAGGACTCGGCGCAGGGCAACAACGACAACGGCAACACCCGCCTGCTGAGCCGGGTCACCGACGCCGGCAACGGCACCCGGCGCGCCAGCCTCTCGGTCGGCACGTGGACGTATGCCGCGGCCGGCGCCACCGACCCGCGCGTCCGGTTCCACGCGCTGCCGCAGGCGACGGTGGTCCTCGCAGCCGACCGCAACGACGACGGTGCCGTGACGTGGCAGGACGCCGCGATCGCCTACCGGGACGTCATGACCCACCCCGAGGGCTCCGAGCGGGTGCCGGACCGGGTGGTCGCCCACATCCCGTTCAACTTCGCCAGCCAGGCCACCAACCCGTTCCTCAAGACGCTCGACAACGTCAAGCGGATCTCGGCCACCACGGACGACCTGGGCCAGTGGGTGCTGGAGAAGGGGTACGGCAACGAGGGCCACGACTCCGCCAACACGGACTACGGCGGCGACGTCAACACGCGGGCCGGTGGCGTGGGCGACCTCAACACCCTCGTGCGTGAGGGTGCGAAGTACAACGCCGACCTCGCCGTCCACGTGAACGCGACCGAGGCGTACCCGCAGGCGAGGCGTTCAGCGACGCGCTCGTCGCCGGTCGGGGCCTGGGCTGGAACTGGCTCAACCAGAGCTACGGCATCGACCAGCGCCGGGACCTCGGCACCGGTGCGGTCCTCGACCGGTTCGCCGAGCTGCGCAAGGACGTCCCGGGGCTGAAGGGCCTGTACATCGACGTGTACTACTCCAGCGGCTGGCTGGCCGACGAGCTCGCGGACGAGCTGCACGCCATGGGCTTCGAGGTGGCGACCGAGTGGGCCTACAAGTTCGAGGGGGACTCGATCTGGTCGCACTGGAGCAACGACAAGAACTACGGCGGGGCCACCAACAAGGGGATCAACTCCGACATCGTCCGGTTCATCGCCAACTCCGACCGCGACGTCTGGAACACCGACCCGCTGCTGGGCGGCTCGCAGATCAAGGAGTTCGAGGGCTGGACCGGCCAGAACAGCTGGGACACCTTCTACTCCACGATCTGGACCTCGAACCTCCCGACCAAGTTCCTCCAGCACTACGACCTGCTGCGCTGGGACAAGGGCCGCTCCGCCGCCCTGACCGGCGGGGTCTCGGTCGCCATGGTCGACGGCCGCCGCCAGGTCCGGATGGGCGACACGACCGTGCTGGACGGCGGGACCTACCTGCTGCCCTGGGGCGAGACCGCCGACAACAGCACGACGAGCTCGCCGAGCCGAGCGACGAAGATGTACTACTACAACGCCGACGGCGGGTCGCGGACCTTCACCCTGACACCGCAGTTCGCCGACGTCACCAAGTTCGGGCTCTACGCCCTCACCGACCAGGGCCGGGTCAAGGCCACCGACGTGACGCCGAAGGACGGCCGGGTGACCCTCACCGGTGACAAGGCAACGCCCTACGTCCTCGCCCCGCTGACCGGCACGACCCGTCCCGCACCGGTGTACGGCACCGGCACCCTCCTGCACGACCCGGGCTTCAACGCCGGCAACCTGACCGCGTGGGACCCCTCGGGCGGAGCCCACGTCGAGCGCACCGCCACCGGCGACAACGTCGCGGTCCTCGGGAGCAAGGACTCGGGGGTCTCCCAGGGCGTCCAGGGGCTGACGCCGGGCGCTCGCTACCAGCTCAGCGCCGACGTCGAGATCGGCCCCGGCGAGCGTCGCCCCGTGACGCTGCGGCTGAGCGGCAAGGACACCAAGGCGGTCAACGCCTTCGACACCACGCCGGTGCGAAACACCATGGCCGCCGACGCCAAGAAGGGCACGTGGTCGCAGCGGGCCGCGGTCGACTTCACCGCACCCGCCACCGGGAACGTCGCGGTCCAGCTGCGCGCCGTCGCCGGGAGCGCCCGGGTGGCGCTGGACGACGTCCGCCTCGTGCGGGTCACGACGGTCGCCGTCCCCACGCCCGTGTCGGGCGACTCCACCCAGCCCTCCCGCGCGGGCGGTGACATCGTCGCCGCGGAGAACTTCGAGGGCAGCCAGCCCGCGTGGGGCCCCTTCGTCAAGGGTGACGCCGGCGGCGCCACTGACCCGCGCACGAGCATCAGCCAGCTGCACGACCCGTACAGCCAGAAGGGGTGGAAGAACACGCACGCCCCGTTCAACGCGGGGTCGCTGGCCGGCAAGGGCACCGACGACGTCGTCTCGGGCAACCACTCGCTGAAGTCGCACGAGGAGAACTCCGGGCTGGTCTACCGCACCGTCCCGGCAACGGTCCCGTTCGTGGCCGGCCACTCGTACACCGTGCGGTTCCGCTACCAGAACAGCCTGGCCTCGCAGTTCGCCTGGGTGACCGGTGCCGACACCGTCGCCGGTGGTGCGGTGAGGTCGAAGGACCTCACCGTCGAGCCGATGCCGCAGGCGCTGGACACGGCCTCGTACGACCGCACCTTCACGGCCGGCTGCGGCGACGCCTGGGTCGGCCTGCGCCGCACCGGGTCGAGCGGCGGCGCGGACTTCGTCCTCGACGACTTCACCGTCACCGACCACGGCCCGGCTGCCGGGGGCGCCGCCTGCGGGACCGTCTCGGCCCCCGCCTCGGCCAGCCTCAGCCCGGGGACGGCGAACCGGTACACGACGTCGTTCACCAACAACGACTCCGAGCGGGTCACCAACGTGGCGATGAGCCTGGGCGCCCTGCCGGACGGCTGGACCGTCCAGGTGGCGGAGCAGGGCGGCAACCTGTTCGCCGGCGTCGACCCGGGCCAGACCGTCCGCACGACCTGGCTCCTCACCCCGCCCGCCGCGGCGGCCGGCACCAGCGCGGACCTCAGGCCGACCGCCACCTACTTCCACCGCTGCACGACCAAGTCGGTGTCGACCTCCTCGACCCTCACGGTGGCGACGCGGGCGATGGTGCCGACGGAGTCGATGACCGCGACGGCCGACTCGGAGGAGAAGAACGCCGGACCGTCGGAGGGTCCGGTGGCCAACGTCCTCGACGGCGACCTCGGGACGATCTGGCACACGCAGTACGACCCGACGGTGACCGACTACCCGCACTGGGTCCGGCTCGCCCTCGACGCAACCTCCACGGTCGACGGCTTCGGCTACCAGGACCGGCAGGGCGGTGGTCCCAACGGCCGGGTCAAGGACTACACCGTCTCCGTCTCGCAGGACGGCGCGTCGTGGACCCGGGTGGCGAGCGGCACTCTCAAGGACGTGCCCGAGGTGCAGGTGGTCTCGTTCCCGGCGGTGCAGGCGAGGTACGTGCGGTTCGACGCGCTCAACGCCCTCAACGGCCAGCCGTTCGCGGCTGCCGCCGAGATGCGGGTGTACGGCACGTCGCCCACCCCGGTCACCGGCTGGGCCCCCGCACCGCGCCCGGACGACACGGCCTGCACCCCCTGACTCCCGCGGTCGCCGGGCCCCGGGGCGGGTGCTCGGCGACCGCGGGTCCACGCGGCCGGGGCAGCCGCTCGGGCAGGCGCTCGGGCAGCCGGTGCGGCCTCAGCCGGCCGGGGCGCGGGGCGGGATGACGAGGTAGTCGGCGAAGACCTGCTCGACGGCGTCGAGGGCGCCACCGCGGGCCGCCGAGGTGAACCCCAGGCTCGAGACCCGCAGCTCCACGACGCTGCCGCGGTCCATCTGGCGGGCCCGCAGGGCGTCGCCGAGGGGGCCCAGGATGTGGTCGCCGAAGGCGGCGAAGTAGCCGCCCAGCACGATCACCCTGGGGTTGAGGACGTCGACGAGGATGCCGAGCCCGGTCGCGAGGCGCTCGGTCACGGTGTCGAGGGCGGCGAGCACGCGCCGGTCACCGCCGGCCGCTCGCGCCTGCAGGTCCGCGAGGCGGTGCTCGAGCGGGAGGGTGGGGTCGTGCACCGGGTCGCCGTCCGGCGCGGCGAGCCCCAGGAAGGCGGCCAGCCCCACCGCGGTCTCCCAGCAGCCGGTGCGCCCGCAGGTGCACGGTCGCCCTTCCGGGTCGAGGGGGAGGTGGCCCACCTCACCGGCGAAGCCCGACCACCCCCGGACCAGGTGCCCGCCGGCGACGATCCCCGCACCCACCCCGACGTCGCCGGTGAGGAAGAGCAGGTCCTCGACCTGCTGGTCGCGCAGGTCGTGGTACTCCGCGACGGCAGCCAGCTTCGCGTCGTTCTCGATCCGCACCGGGGGAGCCGCCGGGCCGAGCGCGCCGGCGAGGGCGTCCACGACGACGACGTCGCGCCAGCCGAGGTTGGGCGCGAACCGCACCGACCCACGCTCGTAGTCGATGATGCCCGGTGCCGCGATGGTGACGGCGACGACGACCTGGCCGGACCCGCCCAGCCGGGTGAGCAGGGGCGCCAGGACGTCGACGACCGCGGCGAGGGCGGCTCCGGGCTCCAGGCGCGGCACGTCGAGCGGCAGGAGCTGCTCGTGCACGACCGTCCCCCGCAGGTCGACGGCCGTGGCCGCGACGTAGTCGACGTTGACCTCGAGCCCCACCCCGACCACGTCGCGCCCGTCGAGCGACACGGTGAGCCCGGGACGGCCCACGGAGCCGGCGCGCTCCAGTTCCCCTTCACGCACCAGGCCCCGGTCCACCAGGTCGCCGATCAGGCTCGACATGGTGGCCTTGGACAGGCCGGTCTCGGTGGCCAGCCGGGCCCGCGACCGGCCGCCGTGCGCGCGCAGGTGCCGCAGGATCAGGGCGGTGTTGGCGCGGCGCATCTGGCCCTGGTCGAACCGTCCACCCGCGGTCGCGGCGGGTGCCCGCGACGCCGTGGGGTCGGTGCCGGCGGTCATGGCGCGACCGTAGCATTTTGGTCCGTGCCGCGAACGAATGCCCAGCACCTCCAGCACCTCTGGGCCGGTGCAGCCGGGCCGTCCGGGTTAGGTTGAGCGCGTGCCCATGCCGACCGTCGAGGAGCCCACGTGCGCGTGACCGTCATGGGCGCGGGCGGGTACATCGGCAGCCGGCTCGTCCCGGCGCTGCTCGCCGCCGGGCACGACGTGACCGCCACCTTCACCGACGCCGCCCGGGCGCAGCGGTTCCCGTGGGCGCCCCGGGTGCAGGTGGCGGGCCTCGACGTCGCCGACCGCGCGTCCGCGCGTGCGGCCGTGAAGGGCTCCGACGCCCTCGTGTACCTCGTGCACGGCCTGGCCGGCCCGGACTTCTCCACCGCCGACCGCGAGGGCGCCTACAACGCAGCGCACGCGTCGGTCCGGGCCCGGACCGGGCGCATCGTCTACCTCGGCGGCCTCGTCCCCGACGTCCCTGAGGCGGAGCTGTCGCCGCACCTGCGCTCCCGGCTCGAGGTGGAGCAGGTGTTCGGCGACAGCGGGGTGCCGACCTGGGGGCTGCGGGCCGCGATGGTCGTGGGTGCCGGGTCCACGTCGTTCGAGATCATGCGGCAGCTGAGCCGGCGCCTGCCCGTGCAGGTCGTGCCGTCGTGGATGCGCAGCACGGTGGAGCCGGTCGCCGTGAGTGACGTCGTCGCGGCCCTCGTGGGCGCCCTCACCGCGCCCGGCAAGGGGCGCACCTACGACGTCGGCAGCGGTGAGCGGATGTCGTATGCCGCGCTGCTGCGGCTGTACGCGCGGGTGGCGGGCGGGCGCGCGCTCCAGGTCCCGGCGCTGCTGCCGACCGCGCTGGTGGCGCGCGTCGCCCCCCTGTTCACCGACGTCCCCGCCTCGACGGTCCGGTCCCTCGTCGCCAGCCTGCGGCACGACATGGTGTGCCGCGACGACGACTACGTGCGCGACCTCCTTCCCGCGGGGTCCCGCCCGGTGCCGGTGGCGCAGGCCATGGCCCGGGCGCTCGCGGCGCCACCGGCGGGGACGGCCGCCGCCAACGCGTCGCAGGGGCCCGTTTCGCAGGAGCCCGCGTCTCAGGGCCTCGACCCCCTTGGGCCGCTGCCGACCGACCCTGCCTGGGCCCGGCCGCCGGCCTAGGACCCCGACAGGTGCCGGTCGAGCTGGCGGGCGAACCCGGCGCCCATCGCGGTCAGCACGGCCTGCATCGACGTCGTCACCGCGGGCCGGGCGAGCCGCGGGAACGGCAGGTCCACCTCGACCGCGAGGTCGATGGCCAGCCGGGTGCCGGTGCCGGCAGTCGTGAGCGTGTAGGTGCCGTTGACGCCGGCCCGTTCGTGCCCGGCGGGCTCGTGGGTGAAGCCGATCCGCTCGGGCTCGCGGAACTCCATCCGCTCGGTGAAGGCCAGCCCGATGTCCTTGCCCAGCACCTCGATCGGGGCCAGTCGCCAGCGCCAGATCTCGCCGTCACCCTCGATGCCGCGGACCATCGGCGTGAGCCGCGCCACGGCCGAGGGGTCGGACAGCACCTCCCAGACCTGCTGGCGGGTGTAGGGCACCACGGCCTTGGAGACCTTGCGCGCGTCGAAGGAGGTCATCGCCCGGCCCGGGGGTTGCGGCGCGCGATGGCGGCGGTGAGCACGGTGGCGAAGCCGCACCACGCGGCATACGCGCCGATGCCTGCCGCCTTGCCCCGTCCGGTGGCGCCGACGCGGCGGGCGAGGTCGGCGCCGCTGGCGGCGAGGGCCGCCGCGCCGGCGGTGGCCAGGCCGAGGCGGTGGGCCCGGAAGAACAGGCCCGACCAGCCCGCGTTGAGGACCATGTTGACGGCCAGGGCGCGCTCGAGGTCCCGCGCCGCCTCGGCGTCGCCGCGCTCGGCGAGCTCGGAGCTGGCCCTGGCGGTGACCACGGCGGTCGTCGCGTAGAGCGTCGTCCAGACCACGGGGAACGCCGCGGGCGGCGGCTGCCAGGCCGGCTTGTCCAGCCTGCTGTACCAGCGCGACGTCGGGTCCGTCAGCAGCGAGCCGACCACGGCAGCCGCCCCGACGACGGCGGACGTCCGGGCCAGGGTCCGCCTCCAGCGGTGCGGGTCGACGTCGGCGACAGCGGCGAGGACGGCCTCGTCGAACCCGGTCCGACCACCTGGGGGCGGTCCGAGGACCTCGAGGATGTCGTCCTCGCGGCACACGGCGTCGTGCACGAGGCTCCCGACGAGGGGCCGGGCGATGCCCCCCGGGATGGGGGTGACCACGTCGACCCACAGCCCGGCCAGCCGGGGCGTGAGCACCGGCACGCTCACAACGTGCCGGGGTCGCAGCCCCACCACCGAGGCGTAGCGCCGCATCATCTCGGCATACGTCATGACCTCGGGGCCGCCGAGGTCGAAGGCACGGTTGGTGCCCTCGGGGAGGTCGACCGCCCCCGCGAGGTAGTGCACGACGTCGGCCACGGCGATCGGCTGGATCCGGTTGCCGACCCAGCGCGGGGCGACCATGGCCGGCAGGCGCTCGGTGAGGTGGCGCAGCATGTCGAACGACGCCGACCCGTTGCCGAGCACGATGCCTGCCTGCAGCACTACCGCCGGGACCGGTCCGCGCAGGAACGTCTCGCCGACCTCGACCCGCGAGGCGAGGTGGTCGGACAGCTCGCCCTCGGGGTGCAGGCCGCCGAGGTAGACGACGCGGCCCACACCCGCCTCCCCGGCAGCATCGGCGAAGGTCTGCGCCATCGACCGGTCACGCTCGATGAACGAACCGCCGCCGTCCATCGAGTGCAGCAGGTAGTACGCGACGTCGACCCCTTCGAGCGCGCGCCGCACGTCCTCGCCGCGGGAGGCGTCGCCCTCGGCGACCTCCACCCGGTCGGCCCACGGGCGGCCGGCGAAACCCTTGCGAGAGCGGGTCAGCACGCGCACGTGGTGGCCCCGGTCGAGCAGCACGGGCACGAGCTGCCCGCCGATGTAGCCGGTGGCTCCGGTGACGAGGACGGTGGTCATGGGGCTCCTGTCGACAGGACGTGGGGGAGCAGGAAGAGCATCCCCAGCGACCAGGTGAGGTGGGTGATCATCGGGCCCAGCACCCCGCCGGTGACCCGGCGCTGGAGGGCCACGATCAGGCCGAGCGCGGCCGCGGCGAGGACGAGCAGGGGGATGCCGGCGCCGACCGTGGTCAGGGCGTAGACGACCGTGGTGACGAGGACGGCGTGCTTGCGGCCGACCGCGGCGTAGAGGGCCCCTCGGAAGTAGAGCTCCTCGGCGATGCCGTTGACCGCGGTGATGACCGCGACGAGGGCGAGCGAGCCGAGCCGGGCGTGGTCGAGCAGCTGGTTCACCGGGTCGCGCAGGAACGGGACGCGGGCCACCAGGAGGCCGCCCGCCAGGAAGACGCCCAGCAGCAGGGCACCGAGGGCGAGGGACTGCACGACCGGCCGGGCGTCGGACCCGCCGGCGCGGGTGCGGGCGTGCCCGAGGTGGAGGGGGCCGGACAGCAGGGCGCCGACCGCCCAGACGACGGCGAGCCCGAACGACGCGGGGTAGAAGAGCACGTTGCCCGGCTCGATACGCAGCGCGAGGGCGAGCACCACCGTCCCCACGACGAGCGTGACCACCGCGACGACCCGGCGCCGGTGGAACGCGGCGTCGGTCTCGGTGTGGTCGCGGGGCACGGGCTGGACGAGCGCGGCCCGGACGAACTCGCGGATCTCCGCCACCGGGTTGATCACGACGTCACGCCCGGGTGGCCTCGTAGCGGCGCAGCGCCTCGAGCCGCTCCTCCGCGTGGTCGACGACCCGCTCGGGGTAGCCGTGCCCGTAGCCGTCGTCGGCCTTCCACGGCTCGTGCACCGCCTTGCCGGGGAGGTGCGCGAGCTCGGGCACGTAGCGGCGGACGTAGTCGCCGTCGGGGTCGTACCGCTGGCCCTGGGTGACCGGGTTGAACACGCGGAAGTACGGGGAGGCGTCGGTGCCCGTGCCGGCGACCCACTGCCAGCCGTGGTTGTTCGAGGCGATGTCGCCGTCGATGAGGTGGTCGAGGAAGTGCCGGGCACCCACCGGCCACCACACGTGCAGGTCCTTGGTGAGGAAGCTGGCCGTCACCATCCGCATCCGGTTGTGCATCCAGCCCTCGGTGAGCAGCTGGCGCATCGCCGCGTCGACCACGGGGTAGCCGGTCCGGCCCTGCCGCCACGCCTCGACGAGGTCCTCGTGCGACTCGTACGCCATGCCCTGCAGGGCCGGGCGCAGGTCGGCCCAGGCGGACTCGGGGTGGCGCCACAGCACGTCGGCGTAGAACTCGCGCCAGCACAGCTCGGTGCGGTACGTCTCCGCGCCCTTCCCGCGCCGGCCGGACAGGTCGTGCAGCATCGTCCGCGGGTGGATCGCGCCGATCTTGAGGTAGGCCGACATCCGGGAGACGCCGGGCAGGTCGGCCCGGTCGCGGCGATCGCCGTAGTCGGCGAGACCGTCGTCGAGGAAGTCGTGCCACCGGTGCAGGGCGGCCTGCTCCCCGGCGTCCGGCATCTCGGGCAGGTCCTTGCTGCGCAGGGCCGCCCGGACCTGCTTCCACGCCTCGTCGTCGGACGCGACACGGGCGAGGGTCAGCTCGCGCGGCTCGGTGGCGGGGTCGGGCCACCCGTGCTCGCGCCACGCCCTGGAGAAGGGGGTGAAGACCTTGTACTCCGACCCGCTGCCGTTGACGACCGAGCCGGGTCCCACGGCGTACGGGGTGCCGGTCTCGACCCACTCGACGCCGGCGTGCTCGAGCCTCTCGCGCACCGCCCGGTCGCGGCGGCGGCCGGCCGGAGTCGTCTCCCGCGACACGTGCACCGAGCCGGCTCCGGTGTCGTGCACGACCTTGGGCAGCACGGTCCGCGGGTCGCCGTGCAGCAGGCACAGCCGCCCTTCGTACGCCTCGTCGGTCGCCTCCAGGGTCGCGGCCAGCCACGCGCGCCGGGCGTCGCCCGCGCCCCGCCACAGGGCGGGGTCGAGGACGTAGAGGACCAGCACCGAGGAGCCCCCGGCTGCCGTCGCCGCCGCCGACAGGGCGGGCAGGTCGCCGCGGCGCAGGTCCCTGCGCAACCAGAGGATCGAGCCGGCCCGTGCCATGGCGTCCACCCTAGGTGGGCACACCGCGCCCCGCAGCCGAGCGTCGTCTCAGGAGCAGCGCATCAGCTGCGGCGCAGGAGGACGGCGTCGACCGCGACCGGCCGGCTCGACGTGGTGCGCAGCACGAACGTCCCCGTCCTGGTCGCCGACTGCAGCGGCAGGTACTTGACCACGCGGTACCGGGTCGTCGAGGAGTAGGTCGACACCGTGCCGATCCTCAGGGAGCCGACGAACACGTCCACGGAGCCGCACGAGGGGCAGGTCCGGACCACGACGGCCACGCGCCGGACGTGCACCCCGGTGACGGAGAGGGACGCCCGGTACCGGGAGGTCGTGGTCTGGGTGCTGCCCAGGGCGGCGCTCGTACGGGCCCGCGCCCACCCGGCGCTCGCGGCCAGGGACCGGTCGTCCAGCACCCGGGCGGTGCACGTCTCGCGGCTCCAGGCCCCAAGGTTCCCGACCTTGTCGCGGGCTCGCGCCGACACGCAGTACTCGGTGCCGGCGGCGAGCCCGAACGTCAGGGACGCGGTCGTGCGCCGCTGCCAGCCCGACGGGTACTGGTACGAGGAGAAGCCGGAGGCCTTGCTGCTCGCGGAGCGGTAGCGCACGTCGTAGGTGGCGACACCCGCGCCGGCCTCCTTGGCCGTCCAGCGGAACGTGGCGGTCGACGTCGTCGTCGCCGTGGCGGTGGCCGCCATCGTCACGGTGGGCGCCGACGTGTCCGCGGTGAACACCAGCTGTCGAGTGGCCTCCGGGAGCAGCAGGTCGTTGGCGCGGATGGTGAGCGTGTGCCTCCCGGCGGCGACCCGCCCCGCCCAGCCGGACGGGCACGGCGTGGCCGGGGCCCCGTCGAGCGCACAGGTGACGACCATCCCGCCGAGCGGGATCGTGTCGTCCACGACGCGGATGGGCACGGAGACGGTGCCCGACGTCCACGGCGCGACCGACGCCCCGATCGTCGGCGACGCGTCGTCCTGTACCCGGAGGAAGGCGGAGTCCACGGAGTCCGGTGTGGACCAGAGCACCGTGACGGCCGACGTCGCGGTCGCGACCTGCACCACCTCCGAGCCCGGTGCAGCGCGGCGGACCGCGACCACTGCCGAGCCGTCCGGGGTCCACGACACGTGTCGGAGGTCGCCGCTGAGCAGGGTGGTCGTGGCACCACCGGCGAGGCCGCGCAGCTGCAGGCGGGTGTCCGCGCCGGTCCCGGCGAGCCACGCGAGGCGGTCACCCCGCGGGCTCACGGCTGGGTGACGCCCTCCCTCGGTCCCGGTCAGCGCGACCGGGGTGCCGCTGAACCCGACCCGCCGCAGCGGCAGCCCGGGACGGGTGTCGGCCACGACGAGCGCCGAGCCGTCCGGCAGCCAGGCCGGCTCCCTCGCGGACGCCACGGGCAGCACGCGGTCCGGCTCCACGACGCCCCAGAGGGTGTGCACCACGACGGTCCCGTCCGGCCGCGCCCACGAGACCTGTCGGCTGTCCGGCGACCACGCCGGGTCGCGGGCACCGAGGGGGTCCCCGCACGACCGGCACTCGCCCTGCCCGACCACGCGGCCGTCAGCGGTCGAGTAGGCCACGTCACCACGCGGGCTGACGGCGAGTCCCTGGACGGCGGACGCGGGTCGGTCGACCGGGGCGCGCACCGCGCTGCCCGGTGCCGCGACGGCCACCAGGGCGGACCCTCCGGCGGAGCCGGCCACGACCAGGTCGCTCCGGCCGCGACGGGCGACCACGGGAGCCGACCCTTGGTACTCGCCGGCGCCCGCTGGCACGGCAAGCACGCGGTACCAGACGTCTGAGCTGTCGGCGTACGGGTAGGTGTACGTCGTCGTCCCCGCGGGGAGCTCCGCCACCTGGACCCCGCTGCCCAGTCGGGCGTCGCGTTCGACGACGTACCCGGCGGCGGGGCGACCGGGACCCGGGGTCCACGTCAGGACGACCCCGTCGAGGGTGCCGGCGGCCCGCAGGTCCAGCGGTGGGCTGACGGGAAGGACCTGGGTCGTGAGCTGCACGTGGTGCTGCCCGCGGACCGAGTCGTCGGTGACCACCAGGTCGGCCGACCTGGACGGTGCAGCCGTGGTGGGCCGCAGACCGAGGACGAGATCGCACTGCGACGCGGCCGCGAGCAGCCCCTCACAGCCGTCGCGGGTCACGCTCCAGTCGTCCGCGGCGGTTCCGGAGAGAGCGACGGCGGAGGGGTGCAGGTCCGCGGTGCCGAGGTTGCGCAGGGTGACGGTCCGGGTCTGGGCCTCGTCCACGACGAGGGTCGAGGCGGGCACCGGGTCCACCTCGACCGAGGTCCACGGCTGAGCGCTGCGCCAGCGGACGACCCCGGTGTAGTGCCGGTCGACCGGTGCTGGGCAGGTGAGCTCGTAGTCCGCGGCGAGGCTCGACAGCGACCCCGCGTCGTCGTAGGTCACCGCGCCCACCGTGACGGCGGCCGGGCCCGAACAGCTCGACCCGTTGCCGCCGAGGAAGAGGCCGGCGGAGCCGTCGGGCGACTGGGGGTCGATCGTGTAGGTGCGGCCGGCTTCGAAACGGCTCCCCGCCGGGGGCGTCAGGGTGAGGTCCCACCACTGCTTCGTGACCCCGCCGGTGTATCGCTGCTGACCGGAGAACACGAGGGACCCGCCCTGCTGGGAGAACCAGAGCACCCGGTCGCCCCCGGGCGTCATCGTGAGGCTGCCGTCGTCGGACTCGACAGTGAACGCGTCGCCCGTCGTGGCTGTGACCACGGGTGCGGACCACGAGGGGAGCGCTGCCGCCAGGCTCGCGCCGGCCATGACGAGCGAGGCCGTGCAGAGCGCGACCCACCGACGACTGCTTCGTGCCACGCCCTGCTGCTCCTCCGTCGGCGACGCCCCTGCGCCGCGGTCGCCACACCCTAAGGGCTGGTGGCCACTCGGCGGACCCGCTGGGGGCAGATCCGTCCGATCGGACGAGCCTGCCCGCCGGCTGACCCCACGGGCACGCCCACACCCGCACCGCGCATTACTCGCGAGTCACCGTCCCGGGGTGGCAGGCTCGGGCGGTGACCCACGCCTGCGGGCGCCCGGTCGCGCCGTCCGTCACCTGCTCCTGGGAGGCCCCGCCCGATGTTCTCGCGCATCGCCATCGTCAACCGCGGCGAGGCCGCCATGCGGCTCATCCACGCGGTGCGCGACCTCAACGCGCAGGCGGGCGACGGCGGCCACCGCATCGAGACCGTGGCCCTGCACACCGAGGGCGAGCGCAGGGCGATGTTCGTGCGCGAGGCGGACGCCGCGTACGACCTCGGCCTGGCCGCGAACCGGCCCTACCTCGACTACGCCGTGCTCGAGCGGGCGCTGCGCGAGACCGGCGCCGACGCGGCGTGGGTCGGCTGGGGCTTCGTCGCCGAGCACCCCGACTTCGCGGCGCTGTGCGAGCGGATCGGCGTGACCTTCATCGGCCCGAGCCCGGAGGCCATGCGCAAGCTCGGCGACAAGATCGGGTCCAAGCTGATCGCCGAGGAGGTCGGGGTCCCGGTGGCTCCCTGGAGCCGCGGCGGCGTCGACACCCTCGAGGACGCCAAGGCCGCGGCCGCGCGCATCGGCTACCCCCTCATGCTCAAGGCGACGGCAGGTGGCGGGGGGCGCGGCATCCGCCGCGTCGACTCCGACGCCGACCTCACCGACGCCTACGAGCGCACCCGCGACGAGGCGCAGCGGGCCTTCGGCTCCGGGGTCGTCTTCCTCGAGAAGCTCGTCACCGGGGCCCGGCACGTCGAGGTGCAGGTCATCGCCGACGGCCAGGGGACGGCCTGGGCGCTCGGCGTGCGCGACTGCTCGGTGCAGCGCCGCAACCAGAAGGTGATCGAGGAGTCGTCCTCGCCGGTCCTCGGCCCCGAGCAGGTGGCGGAGGTCAAGACCGCCGCCGAGCGGCTCGCCGTCGCGGTCGGGTATGCCGGGGCCGGCACCGTCGAGTTCCTGTACCACCCGGGGGAGAGGTTCTTCGCTTTCCTCGAGGTCAACACCCGCCTGCAGGTGGAGCACCCCATCACCGAGGCGACGACCGACACCGACCTGGTCAAGCTGCAGATCCACGTCGCGTCCGGTGGCCGGCTCTCGGGCGAGCGCCCGGTCGAGGTCGGGCACGCTGTGGAGGCCCGGCTCAACGCCGAGGACCCCGACCGCGACTTCGCCCCGTCGCCGGGCCGCATCGCCCTGCTGACCCTCCCGGCGGGCCCGGGGATCCGGGTGGACACCGGTGTGGGGGAGGGGGACTCGATCCCGGCCGACTTCGACTCGATGATCGCGAAGATCATCGCCGTCGGCGCAGACCGCGACGAGGCGCTGGCCCGGCTCCGGCGCGCGATGGCCGAGACCACGGTCGTCATCGAGGGCGGCGCGACGAACAAGTCCTTCATCCTCGACCTGCTCGACCAGCCCGAGGTGGTCGACGGCACCGCCGACACCGGCTGGATCGACCGCGTCCGCGGCGAGGGCAGGCTCGTCTCCCACCGCCACTCCGGGGTCGCCCTGGTCACGGCGGGCATCGAGGCGTACGAGGACGAGGAGGGGGTCGAGCGCACCCGCCTGCTCGAGACCGCCCGGGGTGGGCGACCGCAGGTGCAGCACCGCACCGGCCGCGCCATCGACCTCAAGCTGCGCGGCAACGCCTACAAGGTCACCGTCTGGCGCACCGGGCCGCACCGGTTCCGCGTCACGGTCGCCGGCCCCGGCAGCGAGCAGACGGTCACCGCCGACCTCGACCGGCTCGACGAGTACACCAGCCGGATCACCGTGGGCGGCCGCCTGCACCGGCTCACCACCGCCACCCACGGCCCCGTCCAGCTCGTCGAGGTCGACGGCGTCACCCACCGGGTCAGCCGGGACGAGGGCGGCGTCCTGCGCTCGCCCGCGCCCGCCCTCGTGGTCGCGACGCCGGTGCCGGTCGGTGGCGAGGTGGCGCAGGGTGCGCCCGTCCTCGTGCTCGAGTCGATGAAGATGGAGACCGTCCTGTCCGCGCCGTTCGCCGCGCGGGTCAAGGAGCTGCTGGTCTCGTCCGGCAGCCAGGTCGAGACCGGGGCGCCGCTCGTGCGGCTCGAGCCGGTCGACGACGGCGCCGAGGCCGAGGCCGCCGGGTCGGTGGGCCAGGCCGTCGACCTCGACCTGCCCGACGGCGACGGCTCGGAGGGCGACCCGCACGTGGCGGTGCGCCGCAGCCGCGCCGACCTGTGCGCCATGCTGCTCGGCTACGACGTGGACCCCCGCGGCGACGCGGTCGCGGCATACCTCGCCGCCCGCGACCAGCTCACCGCCCGCGGTGAGTCCCAGGTGGGCCGGGAGGTCGCGGTGCTCGAGGTCCTCGCCGACCTCGCCGAGCTGAGCCGCAACCGGCCCGCCGGCCAGGACGACCACGTCGAGCACCTCGTGCACAGCCCGCGCGAGCACTTCCACACCTACCTGCAGAGCCTCGACGTCGAGCGCGGCGCGCTGCCCGAGCACTTCCGGCACAAGCTGTCGCAGGTGCTGCGGCACTATGCCGTCGACGGCCTCGACCGCACGCCGGAGCTCGAGCAGGCCGTCTTCCGCGTCTTCCTCGCGCAGCAGCGCTCCGCGCCCGAAGTGGCGCTCGGCACCGCGCTGCTCCAGCGCTGGATCGCCGAGCCGTGCCCCGAGCCGCCGCTCGACGCCGCCGCCCGCGAGGTCCTCGACCGGCTCGTCGTGGCGACCCAGCTGCGCTTCCCGGTGATCGGCGACCTGGCGCGCAGCGTCCGGTTCCGCTGGTTCGACCAGCCGCTCGTGGACGCCGACCGCGCCAGCGTGCTCGGCGGGGTGGCCGACGAGGTCGCCGCCCTCGAGGCCATGCCCGAGGGCCCCGAACGCGCGAAGCGCATGGACGAGCTCGCCGCCATCCCCGAGCAGATCGTGCAGTTCCTCTCCGACCGCCTCGAGCACGGCGTCCCCCGCCGCGAGCCGATGCTCGCGGTGCTGGTCAAGCGGCACTACCGCGAGCACGACCTCACCGGCCTGCGTGAGGTGCAGGTGCAGGAGCGGCCGTACGCCGTGGCCGACTACACGCTCGACGACCGGCCGACCCGGTTGGTGACGACCGTGGGCCGCGTGGACGAGCTGGTGCCCGGTGGCGCCCTCGTCGAGGGTGTGGCCGCGCAGCTGGCGGACCGGCCCCCCGGGCACGAGGCCGTCGTCGACCTCTACCTGGCGTGGCCGGACGAGCCGGAGTCGCCCGAGGAGGCGTCGGCGCAGCTCGCCGCGGTCCTGGCCGCCGTCCCGTTCTCGGCCGAGGTGCGCCGGGTCGCGCTGGCGGTGTGCCCCGGGGGCGGGAGGCCGGTGGCGTATTTCACCTTCCGGCCCGAGGACGGGTCGATGGTCGAGGACCGGCTGGTCCGTGGCGTGCACCCCATGGTGGGCCGGCGGCTCAACCTCTGGCGGCTGCGCGACTTCGACGTCACCAGGCTCGAGGCGCCCGCGGACGTCCTGCTGTACGAGTGCGTGGCCCCCGGCAACCCCGACGACCGGCGGCTCGTGGCCCTCGCCCAGGTGCGCCAGCTCGTCGTGGTGCGCGACGAGCAGGGCCGGGTCACCGCCCTCCCGCACGCCGAGCGCGCGATCGCCAACTGCCTCGAGGCGATCCGCCGCGCCCGGTCGGCCCGTGGGGCGGCCGGTGCCCGGCTCGACATGAACCACGTGTGGGTGCAGATCTGGCCGCCGGTCGAGGCCGACCTCGACCAGCTGACCGCGCTGCAGGCGAAGATCTCCCCCCTCACCGCCGGGGCCGGCATCGAGGAGGTCCTCGTCCAGGGCCGCATCGCCACCCCCGACGGCGCCAGCGCCCCGCTGGCCGCCCGGTTCCACTACCAGCCCGGGTCCGGTGTCGTGACGTCCGTGGAGGCGCCGCCGACCGAGCGGCTCAAGCCGCTGGACGACTACGCCCAGAAGGTCGTGCGGGCCCGGCGCCGCGGGGTGGTCTACCCCTACGAGCTCCAGGCCATGATCGCCGGACCGGGCGGCACCGCCACCGAGTACGACCTCGACGACCGGGGCTCGCTGGTCCCGGTCGACCGGCCGTACGGCCTCAACAAGGCGGGCATCATCGCGGGCGTCATCAGCACCCCGACCGAGCGCTACCCCGAGGGAGTCAACCGGGTGCTGCTCTGCGGCGACCCGCTCAAGGCGCTCGGGGCGGTGTCCGAGGCCGAGTGCACCCGCATCATCGCGGCGCTCAACCTCGCCCAGGAGATGGGGGTGCCGGTGGAGTGGTTCGCCCTGTCGGCCGGTGCGCGCATCTCGATGGACTCCGGCACCGAGAACATGGACTGGGTGGCCCGTGCGCTCAAGCGGATCGTGGAGTTCACCCAGGACGGCGGCGAGATCAACATCGTCGTCGCCGGCATCAACGTCGGCGCCCAGCCGTACTGGAACGCCGAGGCGACGATGCTCATGCACACCAAGGGCATCCTGGTCATGACTCCCGACAGCGCCATGGTGCTCACCGGGAAGCAGTCGCTCGACTTCTCCGGCGGGGTGAGCGCCGAGGACAACCACGGCATCGGCGGCTACGACCGGGTCATGGGCCCGAACGGGCAGGCGCAGTACTGGGCCCCCGACCTCGCCGGCGCCCGCGACGTCCTGCTGGCGCACTACGACCACACCTACGTCCACCCGGGCGAGGACGGCCCCCGCCGGGCGAGGACCTCCGACCCGGTGGACCGCGACGTCACGACCTACCCGCACGACCTCCCGGACTCGGGGTTCACGACCATCGGGGACATCTTCTCGACGGCGACCAACCCCGACCGCAAGAAGGCGTTCGACATCCGCGCGCTCATGGCAGCCGTCGCCGACCAGGACCACCCGACCCTCGAGCGCTGGGCCGGCATGGCCGACGCCGAGACCTCGGTCGTCCAGGACGCCCACCTCGGCGGGATCCCGGTGTGCCTCATCGGGATCGAGTCCAAGAACGTCGCCCGTCGCGGCTTCCCGCCCACCGACGGCCCCGACACCTACACCGCGGGCACGCTGTTCCCGCGGTCGTCGAAGAAGACGGCCCGCGCGATCAACGCGGCGTCGGGCAACCGCCCCGTCGTCGTGCTCGCCAACCTGTCCGGCTTCGACGGGTCGCCCGAGTCCATGCGCCAGCTCCAGCTCGAGTACGGCGCCGAAATCGGCCGGGCGATCGTCAACTTCGACGGGCCGATCGTGTTCTGCGTCGTGAGCCGCTACCACGGTGGCGCGTTCGTCGTGTTCTCCAAGGCGCTCAACCCCCGGATGACCGTGCTCGCCGTGGAGGGCTCGTTCGCCTCCGTCATCGGCGGCGCCCCCGCGGCCGCGGTGGTGTTCTCGCGCGACGTCGACGCCCGCACGGCGGCCGACCCCCGCGTGACCGAGCTCGAGGCGGCCGTCGGCGCGGCCACGGGTGCGCGTCGTGCGGAGCTGGCCACCGAGCTGGCCGAGGTCCGCGCGTCGGTGCGCTCCGAGAAGCTCGGCCAGGTGGCGGCGGAGTTCGACTCGGTGCACAGCATCCACCGGGCCGTGCAGGTCGGGTCGGTCGACGCCGTCATCTCCGCCCAGGAGCTCCGCCCGCGCATCGTCGCCGCGCTCGAGGCGGCCCTCGGGGGCTGAGCCGCGGCGGGGAGGCCGGCGCCGCCCCCGCGACGCAGCTCCGGGGTCACCGGGTCGCCGGTCTGGCAGGGTGGGCCCGTGCGCCGGAGCCGGACGTGGTGAGCCCTGCCGGGCTGTTGCTCGCAGCGGGGGGTGGGCGGCGGATGGGTGTCGCCAAGGCCCTGCTGCGCGAGCCCGGGGGGCGCTCCTTCGTCGAGCGCGGGGTGGAGGTGCTCCGGGCAGGGGGCTGTGCACCGGTCGTCGTGGTGGTCGGCGCCCAGGCGGAGCTGGTCCGGCCGAGGGCTGCCGCGGCCGACCTGGTCGTGGAGGCGGCCGACTGGGCCGCGGGGCAGTCCGCCTCGCTGCGGGCCGGCCTCGCCGCGCTCGAGCCGACGGAGGCGGAGGCCGTGTGCCTGCTCCTCGTCGACCTGCCCGACGTGGAGGCGGCGGTCGTGCGCCGGGTGCTCACAGCGGTCGGCGACGGGCCGCGCGTGCTGGGCCGCGCGGCATACCGCGGGGTGCCCGGGCACCCCGTGGTGATCGGGCGCGACCACTGGACCGGCGTCGTGGCCACGGCGAGCGGCGACCGTGGCGCCCGTGAGTACCTCGCCACCCACGACCACGTCGTCGTCGAGTGCGGTGACCTCGCGACCGGCCGCGACACCGACACCCCCGCCGACCTGGCGGCGCGGCAGGACGCGGATCCGCCCGCCCACCCCGCCTGAGCCGCCGTCCGTCGCAGCCGCCCGACCGCAGCCCTTCCTTCGCGGCCCGCAGTTTGTGATGCTGTGCCCATGGAGCCACGGGAGGCCTTCGCGACCACGGGGGACCTCCGCGCCGGGCTCGCCACCACCGGCTACCTCGCGGACGACGCGCTGGCCACGGTCGCCTGGCTCGGGCTGCGGCTGCAGCGGCCCCTGCTGCTCGAGGGTGAGCCGGGCACCGGCAAGACCGCGCTCGCCGAGGCGCTCGCGACCGCCCTCGACCTGCCGCTGATCCGGCTCCAGTGCTACGAGGGGATCGACGCCAGCCAGGCGCTCTACGACTGGGACTTCCCCCGCCAGATCCTGCACCTGCGTGCGGTCGAGGCGGTGGCGGCGGACTCGGCGCGTGACGTCGCCGCGGTCGAGGAGCAGCTGTTCGACCAGCGGTTCCTGCTCGACCGGCCGGTCCTGCGAGCCCTGCGCGACGCCCCGGCGGTGCTGCTCGTCGACGAGGTCGACCGGGCCGACGACGAGTTCGAGGCGTTCCTGCTCGAGGTGCTGTCCACCTGGCAGGTCACCATCCCCGAGCTCGGCACCATCACGGCGGCGACCCCGCCCGTGGTCGTCCTCACCTCCAACCGCACCCGCGAGCTGCACGACGCGCTCAAGCGCCGCTGCCTCTACCACTGGATCGACCACCCCGGCCTGGAGCGCGAGCTCGAGATCGTCCGCAGCCGGGCCCCCGAGGTGTCGCAGGCCCTGGCGGCCCAGGTGGTCGTGGCCGTGCACCGGCTGCGCGACGACGGCGGCCTGGTCAAGCCGCCGGGCGTCGCCGAGACCCTCGACTGGGCCCGCGCCCTGCAGGAGCTGGGCGCCGCTGAGCTCGACCTCGAGACCGCCGCGGTCAGCCTCGGCGCCGCCGTGAAGTACCGCGAGGACGCCGAGCGCGTCCGGGCCGCGCTCGACCGGATCCTGTCGCGGTGACGAGGTGCCGACGGTGACGCCCCAGCCCGTGGCCCCGCTCCCGGTCGAGCCCCCGGCCGGCGGCCACCGGCCCGACGCGATCCTGCTGGGGTTCGCCCGGGCCCTGCGCGCCGCCGGGGTCGCCGTGACCGCCGACCGCGAGCGCACCTACCTCGAGGCGGTCGCCGAGGTCGGCGCCGGGTCGGACCGCGGTGCGTACTGGGCCGGGCGGGCGACCCTGTGCGGCTCGCCGACCGACCTCGAGCGCTACGACCAGGTGTATGCCGCGTGGTTCGGCCTGGAGCGCGCCGGGACGCGGCCGCGGCAGTCCCAGCCGGTGACGGTGCCCCAGGCCTCGTTGGAGTCCTCGGACGACGGCAGCGGTGCCCCCGCGGAGGAGGACGACGTCCTGCGGGCGACCGCCAGCGACACCGAGGTGCTGCGCCAGCGGGACGTGGCGGCCCTGAGCCCCGGCGAACGGGCCCGGCTCGCCGACCTCTTCGCGCACCTGCGCCCCCGCGCGCCGCGGCGGCGCGCGCACCGGTACACGAGCGCGCGCCGGGGCTCGGTCGACGCGCACCGCACCCTGCGCGAGCAGCTGCGCCGGATGGGCGAGCCCGGCCCGATCGCCTGGCGCCACCGCGGCACCCGCCCACGCCGGGTCGTGCTGCTCGTCGACGTGTCCGGCTCGATGAGCGGCTACGCCGACTCGCTCCTGCGGCTCGCCCACGCGTACGCCGCCTCCGGCCTGCCCGTCGAGGTGTTCACCCTCGGGACCCGCCTGACCCACGTCACTCGCGCGCTGCGCCAGCGCGACCCGGACCGCGCGCTCGCCGCCTGCGGCGACGCGGTGCCCGACTGGGCGGGCGGCACCCGGCTCGCCGAGGGCGTCGGGGCCTTCCTGGACCGGTGGGGCCGGCGCGGTATGGCGCGCGGTGCGGTCGTCGTGCTCTTCAGCGACGGCTGGGAGCGCTCGGACCCGGCCGCCCTGGGCGAGCAGATGCGGCGGCTGCGGGCGGTCGCCCACCGCGTCGTCTGGGTCAACCCGCACCGGGGCAAGGCCGGCTACCAGCCGGTCCAGCAGGGGGTCCTGGCGGCCTTGCCGCACGTCGACGACTTCGTCGCCGGGCACTCGATGGCGACCTTCGAGGAGCTGCTGGAGGTGGTCGCGCGTGCGTGACGTCCTGACCGAGCTGTTGCAGTGGTGGCGGGCCGGCGCGACCGTCGGGGTCGGCACCGTCGTCGGCACGTGGCGCTCGGCGCCCCGGCAGCCGGGTGCGGCGATGCTGGTCGGCCCCGGAGGGGAGGCCGTGGGCTCGGTCTCCGGAGGGTGCGTCGAGGGTGCCGTCTACGAGCTCGCCCAGGCCGTGGTCGCCGAGGGGGTGCCGCAGCTGCAGCGCTACGGCGTGAGCGACGACGACGCGTATGCCGTCGGCCTCACCTGCGGGGGGATCCTCGACGTCTTCGTCGAGGCGGTGGACCGGGCCAACTTCCCCCAGCTCGAGGAGGTCGCGGCCGACGTCGAGGCCGGGCGACCCGTGGCCGTGGCCACGGTCATCGAGCACCCCGACCCGGCGCGGGTCGGGCGACGGCTCGTGGTCCGTCCCGAGGAGGCGGGGGACGCCGGAGAGGGCCCTGCGTCGGGGGAGGACTCGCAGTCGGGGGAGGACTCGCGCGGGTCGGAGGGGTCGCGGTCGGTCGAGGGCTCGCTCGGCAGCGCGCGCGCCGACGACGCGGTGGCCGACGACGCCCGGGGGCTGCTCGCGGCCGGCCGCACCGAGACCCTGACCTACGGGCCGGACGGCGAGCGCCGCGGCGAGGGCATGCGGGTGTTCGTCGCGTCGTACGCGCCGCGCCCGCGGATGCTGGTCTTCGGCGCGATCGACTTCGCCGCAGCCGTCGCCCGGCAGGGCCACTTCCTCGGCTACCGCGTGACGGTGTGCGACGCCCGGCCGGTGTTCGCGACGCGGACGCGGTTCCCCGACGCCGACGAGGTGGTCGTCCAGTGGCCGCACCGCTACCTCGAGGCCGAGCGCGACGCCGGCCGGCTCGACGGGCGGACCGTCGTCTGCGTGCTCACCCACGACCCCAAGTTCGACGTCCCGGTGCTGGAGATCGCGCTGCGGCTGCCGCACGTGGCGTACATCGGGGCGATGGGGTCGCGGCGGACCCACGAGGACCGCCTCGCGCGGCTGCGCGAGGCCGGCCTCGGCGAGGCCGAGCTGGCCCGGCTGTCGAGCCCCATCGGCCTCGACCTCGGCGCCCGCACGCCCGAGGAGACGGCCGTCAGCATCGCCGCCGAGATCGTCGCGCTGCGCTGGGGCGGCCACGGAGAGCGGCTCGCGCACCGTGACGGGCCCATCCACCACCACGGCGCGGAGCTGGCCCCCGAGCCGGCTCACGCGCTCCCCTCGGGGCTCGGGGGAGGAGAGCCCCACCCGACGAACCATCCGCAGTGATGGTTGTGTACCGCGGCCCGCTCGGGTGAGGATCCGAGGAGCCGGGGTCGTGCAGGGCGCACCCGCGCAGCGTTTTCGAACACAGAGAGGTGATCGAATGACCCGCATCAACGTGACGGTCGACGGCGTCGACTACTCCGACGAGGTGGAGCCGCGAATGCTCCTCGTCCACTACCTCCGAGAGACGCTCGGCAAGACCGGCACGGTCGTGGGCTGCGACACCAGCAACTGCGGCGCCTGCACCGTCCACCTCGACGGCCACAGCGTGAAGTCGTGCAACGTCCTGGCCGTCCAGGCCGACGGGCACGAGGTCACCACGATCGAGGGCATCTCCAGCGGGGGCGAGCTGCACCCGGTGCAGAAGGCCTTCCACGAGTGCCACGCCCTCCAGTGCGGCTACTGCACCCCGGGCATGATCATGCAGGCCATCGACGTCCTGAACGACAACCCCAACCCCTCCGAGGAGGAGATCCGGGTGGGCCTCGAGGGCAACCTGTGCCGGTGCACGGGGTACCACAACATCGTCAAGGCCGTGCAGCAGGCGGCCGGCGAGGGTGCGACCGCAGGGGCGCAGTCGTGACCGCCGTCCACGACCGCCCGGACACTGCCACGGGCGAGGTGGGCAGGGCCCGCCTGCGCAAGGAGGACCAGCGCCTCATCACCGGTCGCACCCGCTGGACCGACAACATCGTGCTGCCGGGGATGCTCCACCTGGCGATGGTGCGCAGCCCCTTCGCGCACGCCACCATCGGCGCGATCGACACCTCGGCGGCCAAGGCCGCGCCCGGGGTCGTGGCCGTCATCACCGGCGCCGACATCGCCGACATCCAGGGCGTCAACGCCAACGCGTGGCCGATCACCACCGACCAGAAGACGCCGACGCACCTGCCGATGGCGATCGAGCGGGTGGCCTGCGCCGGGGAGATCGTCGCCGCGGTCGTGGCGCGCACCGCCGCGCAGGCCCGTGACGCGGCCGAGCTGGTCGACGTCGACTACGACGAGCTGCCTGCGGTGCTCGACATGAAGCAGGCCCTCACGGACGAGGTGCTCGCCCACCCCGACCTCGGCACCAACAAGTCGGCCTTCTGGCGCCTGGACTCCGCGGAGGCGGGGACCGGCGCGGACGTCGACGAGGCCATCGAGAAGGCGCGCACGGACGGGATCGTGATCGAGCGCGAGTTCCGCCAGCAGCGACTCATCCCGGCCTTCATGGAACCGCGGTCCACCGTGGTCGACCCGACCGGGGAGCAGGTCACCATGTGGTCGGCCACCCAGGTCCCGCACATCCTGCGCTTCCTCATCGCCGCCACCACGGGGCTGTCGGAGGCCAAGATCCGGGTCATCGCCCCGGACGTGGGTGGTGGCTTCGGCGGCAAGCTGCAGACCACTCCCGAGGAGTTCGTCACGCTCGCCGCCGCCCGGCGCCTGGGCAAGCCGGTGAAGTACACCGAGACCCGCTCGGAGTCGCTGGTCTCGGGCCACCACGGGCGCGACCAGTGGCAGAAGCTGACCCTCTCGGCCACCAAGGACGGCACGGTCACCGGCTTCAAGGTGGAGCTGCTCGCCGACCTGGGCGCGTACGTCGCCATCGTCGGCGGCGGCGTCCCCGTCCTCGGCGCCTGGATGTTCAACTCCATCTACAAGTTCCCGGCCTACCGGTTCGAGGTGCAGACGCTGCTCACGAACAAGACGTGGGTCGACGCGTACCGCGGCGCCGGCCGGCCGGAGGCGACCTTCGGGGTGGAGCGGATGATGGACGAGCTCGCGGCCGAGCTCGGCGCGGACCCCCTGGAGGTCCGCGAGAAGAACTGGATCACCCACGAGGAGTTCCCCTTCACCACGGTCGCGGGCATGACCTACGACTCGGGGAACTACGAGGCGGCGACGGCCCGGGCCAGGGAGCTGTTCGACTACGACGCCCTGCGGCGCGAGCAGCAGGAGCGGCGCGACCGCAAGGACCCGGTCCAGCTCGGCATCGGGGTGTCCACCTTCACCGAGATGTGCGGGCTGGCGCCCTCCCGGGTGCTCGGCTCCCTCAACTACGGCGCCGGCGGGTGGGAGAGCGCCACCGTGCGGATGCTGCCCACGGGCAAGGTCGAGGTCATCACCGGCACCTCGCCGCACGGCCAGGGGCACGAGACGGCGTGGAGCCAGATCGCGGCCGACCGGCTCGGGGTGCCCTTCGAGGACGTCGAGGTGCTGCACGGCGACACCCAGATCGCCCCTCGGGGCCTGGACACCTACGGCTCGCGCTCGCTGGTGGTCGGCGGGGAGGCCGTCGTCCGGGCCGCCGACAAGGTGGTCGAGCTCGCCAAGGTGGTGGCGGCGCACCTGCTCGAGGCCAGCGTCGACGACCTGGAGTTCTCGGGCGGCAGGTTCACCGTGCGGGGGACGGACAAGGGCATCGGGATCACCGAGGTCGCGACCGCCCAGTTCACCTCGCACAACCTGCCCGACGACTTCGAGTCGGGCATCGACGCCTCGGCGACCTTCGACCCGGACAACTTCTCGTTCCCGCACGGCACGCACCTGTGCGCGGTCGAGGTCGACACCGAGACCGGGCAGGTCCGGATGCGCAAGTACGTCTGCGTCGACGACGTCGGCCAGGTCGTCAACCCGCTCATCGTGGAGGGCCAGGTGCACGGTGGCCTCGTCCAGGGCATCGCGCAGGCCCTGTGGGAGGAGGCGGTGTTCGACGACAACGGCACCCTCGTCACGGGCTCGTTCGTCGACTACACGCTGCCCACCGCCGCCGACACGATCAGCTTCGTCACCGACAACACCACCTCGCCGTCCACGACCAACACGCTCGGCACCAAGGGGGTCGGCGAGGCCGGCACCATCGCCTCGACGCCGGCGGTGGTCAACGCGGTCGTCGACGCCCTCCGGCCGATGGGGGTGGACGACATCCAGATGCCGTGCACGCCCGAGCGGGTGTGGCGGGCGATCCGGTCGGCCGGTGGGGAGCAGGCGAGCGGCACCACGGCCGACGCCCAGCCGCACTTCGACGACGGGTCGCCGAACCAGGCGCCGGCTGACCCCAGTAGCAGCGCCTCGACGGAAGGAGCCGGCCAGTGATCCCCGCCCAGTTCGAGTACGTCGCCCCGACCTCGGTCGTCGACGCCCTCGCGGCGCTCGCCGAGGCCGGCGACGACGCCAAGGTCCTCGCCGGCGGCCAGAGCCTGCTGCCGATCCTGCGGATGCGGCTCAACGCGCCGGACAAGGTCATCGACCTCGGCCGGGTCGAGGAGCTGCGCGGCATCCGCGAGGATGGCGACACCATCGTCATCGGCGCCATGACGACGTATGCCGACCTGCTCGCCTCCGACCTCGTGCGCGAGCACGCGGGAGTGCTGCACGCGGCGGTGAAGGAGGTGGCCGACCCGCAGATCCGGCACCGCGGCACCGTGGGCGGTGCCCTCGTGCACGCCGACCCGGCAGGCGACGTCGGGGCCCCGGTCCTCGCGCTCGACGCCGAGCTGGTCGTCGCGGGCCGGGGCGGGGAGCGCACCGTCGGGGCGGGCGACTTCTTCCGCGACCTGTTCGAGACCGCGGTCGGGGAGGGGGAGCTGCTCACGGCGATCCGCGTCCCCAAGCACACGGGCTGGGGCAGCCGGTACGAGAAGTTCGTCCGGGTGGCGCACCAGTGGTCGATCGTCGCCGTGGCGGCGACGGTCCGGGTCGACGGCGGCAGCATCGCCGAGGCGCGGATCGGGCTGACCAACATGGGCTCCACCCCGCTGCGCGCCACCGCCGTCGAGCAGGCACTGGTGGGCAGGGCCGCCACCGAGGACGCCGTGCGCGAGGCGTGCGCCGCGGCGGCCGACGGCACCAACCCGCCGTCGGACCTCAACGGCGACGGCGACTACCGCCGACACCTCGCGACGGTGCTCACCCGCCGGGCCGTGCTCGCGGCAGCGGGGGCGTGAGCGCGTGGAGCTGACCCACACGTTCACCGTGCCGGCCTCGGTCGAGGAGACCTGGGCGACCTTCATGGACCTGCGGGCCGTCGGGGGCTGCTTCCCCGGCGCGACGATCACCGAGGTGACCGACGACGGCTTCTCCGGGACGGTCAAGGTCAAGCTCGGCCCGATCGCCCTGCAGTACGCCGGGGCCGGTTCGTTCGTGGAGCGCGACGACGACAACCACCGGGCGGTGATCGAGGCCAAGGGCAAGGACAAGCGCGGCAACGGCACCGCGGGGGCGACCGTCACGATCCAGCTGTCCGGCGCCGACGGGGGAGGGACGACCGCGAACGTCGTCACCGACCTCGCGGTGACGGGCAAGCCGGCGCAGTTCGGCCGTGGAGTCATGCAGGACGTGTCCGACAAGCTGCTCCAGCAGTTCGTCGCCTGCATCGAGGGACGCATCGGCGCCCCGGAGCCGGCGGAGGAGGCGGAGGAGGCCGCCCCCGGGCCCGCCCCGTCCATCGCCACGGTCGAGGAACAGGCCGCCGCGGCTCCGGCCACGCCGGCGCCCACGTCGGCGCCCCCGTCGGCGCCCTCGACGGCGCCCCCGTCGGCGGCCACCCCGGCATCCGCGCCCTCGAGGTCCGGACGGGCGGCGGCCCGGCAGCCGGCGCCTCAGGAGGCTCTCGACCTCGGCTCGACGGTCCTGCCGGTGCTCGTGAAGACCTACGCCAAGCCGGTGCTCGCGGTGGTCGGCGCGATCCTGGCGGTCCTGCTCATCCGGCGCGTCCTGCGCTGACTCCCCGCAACACGGCAGTTGCTGGCACGAAACGAGGGTTCGCAACCCCAGTCTCGTGTCAGCAACTGCCGTTTCGCGTGCAGGGGCCGGGACGTGACGCGGCGGAGCACCCCACACCGGAGCCGGTCACCGAACGGCTGATCCACCGGTCGACCGGACATGCCGAACTTGTGGCCTACCCTGAAGGGGCGACCGAGGCGTGCCACAGTGACCCGCACCAGCGAGTCCCGCACCCACGGCGCACCCCGCCAGCACAGGAGCCACGTCCATGAGCGAGCCGACCGTCGTCGTCCTCAACGGCCCCAACCTCAACCTGCTCGGCGAGCGCGAGCCGGAGGTCTACGGCCACGACACACTCGCCGACGTCGAGGCCCTGTGCCGCAAGGCGGCCAGCCTCGCCGGGCTGGCGGTCGACTTCCGGCAGAGCAACCACGAGGGCGTGCTGGTCGACGCGATCCACGAGCTGCGCCACCA
Organism: Phycicoccus ginsengisoli; assembly: GCF_054779295.1. Taxonomy (NCBI): domain Bacteria; kingdom Bacillati; phylum Actinomycetota; class Actinomycetes; order Micrococcales; family Intrasporangiaceae; genus Phycicoccus; species Phycicoccus ginsengisoli. Next base: position 27,222 of record NZ_BAAGYN010000012.1, on the reverse strand, counting down.
GGCCGTCGGCTTCGTGGTCAACGCCGGCGCGTACACGCACACGTCGATCGCGCTGCGCGACGCGCTCGCGGCCGTCTCGGTCCCCGTCTTCGAGGTGCACCTCAGCAACGTGCACGCCCGCGAGGAGTTCCGGCACCACTCCTACCTCTCGGCCGTGTCCACCGGCGTCATCGTCGGGTGCGGCCCCAGCGGCTACGCGTACGCCATCGCCCGGATCAGCGAGCTCGCCCACCCCAAGCCCTGACGCCCGGCCCGGTCAGGGCCCCGCCTGTTCCTGCTCGTCGGTCGTGGCGAGGGCCAGGTAGAGCACGACCCGGTGGTGCGCGACGTCGAGGCTGAGCCCGGTGAGCTGCTCGACCCTGGTCATCCGGTTGCGCAAGGTGTGCCGGTGCACTCCCAGGGCGCGCGCGGCCGTCTCCCACGAGCCGTTGTGCTCGAGGAACACCCGCAGCGAGCGCACCAGGTCGCCCTCGGCGGTCCTGCCGTCCGCGGTGAGCGGAGCGAGCGCGGCGCGGGTGAGCGCGCGCAGGCGGCCGCGCACCGCGGGGTCGGCGAGCACCGCGCCGAGCGCCATCCGGTCGTACCAGCCCACGGGCGCCCGTTCCTGCCGCGCCGACCGGCCGGCCTCCCGCGCCTGCACCAGGGCGTCGGCCGCCAGGGCCGGCGGCACCGGCCCGCTGACGCCGACGGCCGAGGCGTGCTCCCCGAGGTCGGCGAGCACCCGACGCAGGACCGTGAGGAGCTCCTCGGTGTCGCCGGCGCCCACCAGGACGACCACGGTGCCGTCGTTCCGCACGAGCGCGTGCGGCGCTGCGAGTGCCGCGAGCCGTGCCTGCAGCAGCGCGCCGACCTCGTCCTCCCGTCGGGTCGGCACCACGACGACCCGGACCTCGGCGCGGTCCGTGAAGCCCAGGTGCCGCAGCAGCCGCACCAGCCGGTCCTCCGCCGGGGCGTGCTCGAGCAGCAGGCGGAGCACCGTCGCCCCCACGGACTCGCGGGCCTCCTCGATGGCCCGGGGCTGGTCGAGCTGCAACGTCGCCACGGCCACCGCGTGGTTCACCATGAGCCGTTCGTCGGCCGACGGTGGCGGGTCCGCGGCGACGGCGAGCCAGCCGCGTTGAGCGGTGCGGCCGACCAGGGCGTGGAGGTCGACGGTCCCCGCCGGGACCTCCACCCGGTGCATGCCGGTGGCGGTCCGACGGGACGGGGCCGACCGCAGCGACGCCGCCAGCGAGTCGGCGAGCGAGTCGGCCAGTGGACGCGCGTGGTGGGAGGCCGCCAGCACCTGGCCGTGCTCCTCGAGCAGTGCGACCGGTCGGTCCAGCTCACCCGCGAGGACCCCCACCAGCCCACCCGCCCCCTCCCTGAGCGCGCGGCGGGTCAGCGCCTGCTGGAAGCCCACGACCCGGTGCAGCGCCTGCTGCTGGTCCTCGGCCAGGCGGTGGGCCACCGCCTGCGAGACGGCGATGAAGGGCGTCGGCAGTGGCACCTCGAGCAGCGGCAGGCCGACCTCCTCGCACCGGTGGCGCACCCCGGCCGGGATGGCGGTGAAGCGCACCCCCACCCCGAAGGCCAGGGCCGCGATCCCCACGGCGCGGAGCCGTTCGACGTACGCCGCCTGCTCGGCCTGCGTGCGCGGCAGTCGCAGGCCGGTGGTGAGCACGAGCTCGCCCCCCGCGAGCCAGGGGCTGGGGTCCTGCAGCTCGATGGCGTGCGCCCAGCCGACCTCCACCCCGTCGACGGAGCCGCAGACGAGCCGGAGAGCGAGCTCCTCCTGCGCGAGCAGCCAACCGAGCTGGACCGGCATACGAGTCCTCTCGAGGGCATCGACTCGGTGAGCGTCGACCGGTCTGCCGACGTCATCATGGGCATGGACGAGAAGTACAGCATAGAGCCATCAGGATGGACGAAGTGTCGATGTACCGCCGAGGTGCCGGTTCCTAGCCTTGCCGGGTCGGCTCGCCGCGTCGGCGACCGCTCACCGAAAGGACCGGCCCATGACCGTGGAGCACACCGCCGTGCATCACGACGACGAGGACGCGCACCTCGCCTCGCTCGGCTACACCTCCGACTACAAGCGCGACATGAGCCTGTGGGGCAACTTCTCCCTGGGCTTCACCTACCTGTCGCCGGTGGTCGGGGTGTACTCCCTGTTCGCCTTCGCCCTCGCCACGGGCGGCCCACCGATGATCTGGGCCGTCGTGCTCGCCGCCGTGGGGCAGCTGCTGGTGGCCCTGGTCTTCGGCGAGGTGGTCTCGCAGTTCCCCGTCTCCGGCGGGATCTACCCGTGGGCGCGGCGGCTGTGGGGCAGGCGTTGGGCGTGGATGGCGGGGTGGGTCTACATGATCGCCCTCGTCGTCACCATCGCCAGCGTCTCCTACGGTGCGGGCCCGTTCGTGGCGATGGTGCTCGGCATCGAGCCGTCGACGAACGTCACGATCCTGTGTGCGCTCGCCCTCATCGCCATCGTGACGGTGCTCAACTTCGGTGGCACCGGGCTGCTCGCCAGGGTCGCCTTCTTCGGCTTCGCCGCCGAGCTCGCCGGGGCCCTCGTCGTCGGGGGCTGGCTGCTGCTCACCGAGCGGCACCACGGCCTCGGCGTCCTCTTCGACACCCACGACGTTGCCAGCAGCGGCTCCTACCTGCCGGCCTTCCTCGCCGCGGCCCTCATCGGCGTCTACCTCTACTACGGCTTCGAGGCCTGCGGTGACGTCGCCGAGGAGGTGAAGAACCCGCGGGTGCAGATCCCCAAGTCCATGCGGATGACGATCTACGTCGGCTGCTTCGCCTCGTTCTTCATCACGCTGGCGCTGGTGCTGGCGGTGCCCGACTTCGCCGCGGTCATCTCGGGCAAGGACGCCGACCCCGTGACCACCGTGCTGCAGGACGCGTTCGGCACCGTCGGGTTCCGGCTCGTCCTGGCGGTCGTGCTGATCTCGTTCTTCTCCTGCGCGCTGAGCCTGCAGGCTGCCGCCAGCCGCCTCATCTACGCCTACGCCCGCGACCACATGATGCCGGCCAGCCACCTGCTGTCGCGCTTCTCCGGCCGCCGGGCCGTGCCGCCCTACGCCCTGCTGCTCGCGGCTGCGGTGCCGGCCGTCATCATCATCGGGTCGAAGGCCTCGGCCGACGCACTCACCAAGATCGTGTCCTTCGCGGCCCTGGGGATCTACCTCGGCTTCATGATGGTCGTCCTCGCCGCCCTGCGCGCCCGCGTCAAGGGCTGGGTGCCCTCGGGCAAGTTCACCCTCGGTCGCTGGGGCCTGCCCGTCACCGTCGCCGCATTCACCTACCAGGTGCTCGCCGCGGTCAACATGGCGTGGCCACGCACCCCCGACGTGCCCTGGTACGACAACTGGATCGTCGTCCTCTCGGCCCTCGTGGTCGTCGGCGTCGGGCTGGTCTACATGACCATCGCCAAGCCCTACCTGCGCAAGGACACCCCGCATGGCGACGCCGTCCGCCAGGCCGACACCGCCCGCCAGCCCGACCACGTCTGAGGAGACCACCCGTGTCGAACACGACCCCGTCGCAGGCCAGCACGGCCACCGTGACGACCCTGCACAACGTCGTCGGCGGCGAGCCCGTCGCACCCGCCCACGACCGGTGGACCGACGTCACCGACCCCTCCACCGGGGAGGTCTACGCCCGCGCGCCGCTGTCCGGTGAGGAGGACGTCGACCGCGCGTATGCCGCCGCGGAGCGCGCCTTCGAGGGCTGGCGCGACACCACGCCCTCGGAGCGCCAGCAGGCGCTGCTGCGCATCGCCGACGCGGTCGAGGCCCGGGCCGACGAGCTGGTCGAGGCCGAGAGCCGCAACACGGGCAAGCTCGTGCCGCTGACGCACTCGGAGGAGATCCCGCCGATGGTCGACCAGCTGCGCTTCTTCGCGGGCGCTGCCCGCGTGCTCGAGGGCCGCTCGGCCGGTGAGTACCTGAAGGGCCACACCTCGTGGATCCGCCGCGAGCCGGTGGGTGTCGTCGGACAGGTCGCGCCGTGGAACTACCCGATGATGATGGCGGTCTGGAAGCTCGCCCCCGCCATCGCCGCAGGCAACACCGTCGTGCTCAAGCCCAGCGACACCACCCCGGTCTCGACGCTGATGCTGGCCGAGATCGCCGCCGAGCACCTGCCGCCGGGCGTGCTCAACGTCGTCACCGGTGACCGGACGACGGGGAGCCTCGTCGTCGGCCACCGGGCGCCGGCCATGGTCTCGATCACCGGTTCCGTGCGGGCCGGGATGCAGGTCGCCGAGAGCGCGAGCCGTGACCTCAAGCGGGTCCACCTCGAGCTCGGGGGCAAGGCACCGGTGATCGTGTTCGACGACGCCGACCTCCGGGCGGCCGCCGAGGGCATCGCGGTGGCCGGCTACTTCAACGCCGGCCAGGACTGCACCGCGGCCACCCGCATCCTCGTGCACCGGAAGGTGCACGACGAGTTCGTCGCCCTGCTGGCCGAGCAGGCGAGGACCACCACCACGTCCTACGCGAACGGCCGCCACGACGAGGACGCCCTGGTGCCACCGGTCAACAACGCCCACCAGCTCGAGCGGGTGCTCGGCTTCCTCGCCGAGGTGCCGTCCCACGCTGACGTCGCGGCCGGCGGTGCCCGGCAGGGCGACCGCGGCTTCTACGTCGAGCCCACGGTCGTCACCGGCCTGCGCCAGGACGACGCGCTGGTGCAGCAGGAGGTCTTCGGCCCGGTGATCACCGTGCAGTCGTTCGACGACGAGCAGGACGCGCTCGCCAAGGCCAACGGGGTGCAGTACGCCCTGGCCTCGTCGGTGTGGACCTCGGACTTCGGCCGGGCGATGCGCCTGTCGCGGGCGCTGGACTTCGGGTGCGTCTGGATCAACACCCACATCCCGCTCGTGGCCGAGATGCCGCACGGAGGTTTCAAGCACTCCGGCTACGGCAAGGACCTCTCGCTCTACGGCCTGGAGGACTACACCCGTGTCAAGCACGTCATGGCGAACATCGAGGCCTGAGCGATGACCGACACCCTCACCTCCCTGCCCGGCCCCGGCGAGACGACCCGCTCCGGCGAGGTCGCCCAACGGCGGCTGCTCCAGACCCCCGTGCCCGGCCCCCGGTCCACCGAGCTGCACGCCGCTCGGGGGCACGAGGTCGCCCGTGGCTTCGGCACCACCCTGCCCGTGTTCGTGGAGCGGGCCGAGGGCGCGATCCTGGTCGACGTCGACGGCAACCAGCTCATCGACCTCGCCTCCGGCATCGCGGTCACCAGCGTCGGCGCCTCGCACCCCCGGGTGGCCGCTGCGGTGGCCGAGCAGGCGGCCCGGTTCACGCACACCTGCTTCATGGTCACCGAGTACGAGGGCTTCGTCGACGTCGCTCGCGCGCTCAACCGGCTGACCCCCGGCGACCACGAGAAGCGCACGGCGCTCTACACGACCGGTGCCGAGGCCGTCGAGAACGCCGTCAAGATCGCGCGGGCAGCGACCGGCCGCCCGGCCGTGGTGGTGCTCGACCACGCGTACCACGGGCGCACCCTCATGACGATGTCGATGACGGCCAAGCACGTGCCCTACAAGGCGGGGTTCGGCCCGTTCGCCCCCGAGGTCTACCGGGCGCCCTCGGCCTACCCCTACCGCTGGCCCGGTGGTCCGGAGCGCTGCGCCGAGGAGGCCCTGGCCCGGCTCGAGGAGCTGGTGCTCACCCAGATCGGGGCCGAGAACGTCGCCGCGATCGTGGCCGAGCCGGTGCAGGGCGAGGGCGGCTTCATCGTGCCGGCGCCCGGCTTCCTGCCCGGGGTGGCGCGGTTCGCCCGCAAGCACGGGATCGTCTTCGTGGCCGACGAGATCCAGACCGGGTTCGGCCGCACCGGAGCGATGTTCGCCTCCGAGCACGAGGGTCTGGTGCCCGACCTCGTCACCTCCGCCAAGGCCCTTGGCGCCGGCATGCCGCTGTCGGCGGTCACCGGCCGGGCCGAGCTCATGGACGCCGTCGACCCCGGAGGCCTCGGCGGCACGTACGCAGGGAACCCGGTGGCCTGCGCTGCCGCGCTGGCCGCCATCGCGGTCATCGAGGAGGAGGGCCTGGTCGAGCGGGCCCGGGCCATCGAGGCCCGGGCGCTGCCCCGGCTGCAGCGGCTCGCCGACGAGTCACCGGCCGTCGGAGAGGCCCGCGGGCGCGGCGCCATGCTGGCGCTGGAGCTCGTGCGCCCGGGCACGACCGACCCCGACCCGGCCGCGGCCCGCGCCGTGGCGGCCCACTGCCACGCCGAGGGAGTCCTGCTGCTGGTCTGCGGCACCTTCGGCAACGTCATCCGGTTGCTGCCGCCCCTGGTCATCGAGGCGGAGCTGCTCGACGACGCCCTCGAGGTGCTCGAGCGCGGAGTGCGGGACCTGGCATGAGTCCGGACACCGCACCGGTGGTCAGTGCCGACGTCAGCCATGACCCCCGCACGGGGAAGGCGCTGGGCCAGGTGTCCGGCACCGCGGCCGACGAGGTCGAGGCGGCGCTGGCTCGGGCGGCGGATGCCGCACCCACCCTGGCCGCGACCGGTCCCGGCGAGCGCGCGGGCTGGCTGCGCACGCTCGCCGACGCGCTGGAGGCCCCTGACACGGCGGCGCGACTGGTGGCGCTCGCCGACCGGGAGACCGCGCTCGGCGAGCCGCGGCTCACGGGGGAGGTGGCCCGCGTGGCCGCGCAGCTGCGCTTCTACGCCGACGTGGCGCAGGAGGGGTCGTGGCTGGAGGCCACGATCGACCACGCCACGGCCACCACGCCGTGGCTGGGGCGACTGCAACAGCCGCTCGGCCCGGTCGCGGTCTTCGGTGCCAGCAACTTCCCGTTCGCCTTCGGCGTCCTCGGCAACGACACGGCCTCGGCGCTCGCCGCCGGCTGCCCCGTCGTCGCCAAGGCCCACCCGGCCCATCCGCTGCTCTCGGAGGAGCTCGGCAGGCTGGCGACCGAGGCGCTGGCTGAGGTGGGCGCCCCACCGGGTGCCTTCGGGCTGGTGGCCGGCTTCACCGCCGGCACCAGCCTGGTGACCTCCCGGCACATCGCCGCCGTCGCCTTCACCGGCTCGCAGCAGGGCGGCCTGGCCCTCTGGCGGCTGGCCAACGAGCGCGACGTGGTCATCCCGGTCTTCGCCGAGATGGGCACGGTCAACCCGGTGGTGCTGACGGCCGCCGGCGCGGCCCGCGTGGACGAGGTGGCCGGCGGCTTCGTCGGCTCCTTCACGTTGGGCAGCGGCCAGTTCTGCACCAAGCCCGGCCTGCTGCTCGTCCCCGCCGGCTCGCGCGCGGCGGAAGCCGTGGGTCGGGCCCTGGAGGCCGCGGCACCCCGGGGCTGGCTGCTCACCGACGGCATCGCTCGTGCGGCAGCGACCGGCGTGGAGGAGCTGGTGGCGGCGGGAGCCCGGGTCGTGGCGCAGGTGCCGATGGCCGACGGGGGCTGGGCCGCACCCGCCACGGTCCTGTCCGTGCCGGCCGCCGCCCTCGTGCGGGGGAGTCGCCTGCTCGAGGAGTGCTTCGGGCCCGTGGCCGTGGTCGCGGAGTACGCCGACGAGCACGAGCTGCGTGCGGTCGTCGGCCAGCTGCAGGGCGCCCTCGCCGCGAGCGTCATGACGGCCGGGCCCGGCAACGACGACGGCGACGGCGACCCCGACCTCCCTGCCGCCGTGGCGCTGCTGGCTCCGCTGGTCGGCCGGGTCGCCGTCGACGACTGGCCGACCGGCGTGGCGTGGACCTGGGCACAGCAGCACGGTGGGCCGTGGCCCGCCACGAGCGTCCCCGGGGCGACCTCGGTCGGGGCGGCGGCGCTCGACCGCTTCACCCGGCCGGTGGCCTACCAGTCGGTGCCGGACGCCGCGCTGCCGCCGGCCCTGCGGGCCGACAACCCGTGGCACCTGCCGCGCCGGGTCGACGGCCGGCTCCAGGTGCCCTCATGACCGCCCCGTTCCAGGTGCCCTCGTGACCGCCCCGCTCGACGGCCTGCTCGTCGCCGACTTCAGCCGGGTGCTCGCCGGGCCGTACGCCACGGCGACGCTTGCCGACCTCGGTGCCGAGGTGGTCAAGGTGGAGCGGCCGGGGCTCGGTGACGACACCCGGCACTGGGGGCCTCCCTGGACGCCGACCTCCTCGTCCTACTTCGAGTCCGTGAACCGGTCCAAGCGCAGCATCGAGCTCGACCTCAAGGACCAGGCCGACCTCGCGCTGGCCCGCGAGCTGGCCCGTCGCGCCGACGTCCTGGTCGAGAACCACCGCAGCGGCGCCCTCGACCGGCTCGGCCTGGGCTACGCCGAGGTCAGCCGCGACAACCCCGGCCTCGTCTACTGCTCGGTCACCGGTTTCGGCAGCGGTGCGGGGGCCGACCTGCCGGGCTACGACTTCCTGGTCCAGGCGGTCGGCGGCCTGATGAGCATCACCGGTGACCGGGACGGCGAGCCCACCAAGGTCGGCGTGGCCCTCGTCGACGTGCTCACGGGCAAGGACGCCGTCGTCGGGGTTCTTGCCGCGCTGGCCGAGCGGGCCCGCACCGGGCAGGGGCAGCACGTCGAGGTCAACCTGCTCACCAGCCTCCTGGGCGCCCTGGCCAACCAGGCCGGCGCCTACCTCGCGACCGGCGACAGCCCCACCCGGATGGGGAACCGCCACCCCTCGATCGCGCCGTACGAGACGCTGCGCTGCCGCGACGGCTCGGTCGCCGTGGCGTGCGGCAACGACGGGCAGTTCCGCCGCCTCGCCGAGGCGCTCGGTGTGCCCGAGCTGGCCGACGACCCCCGGTTCGGCCGCAACCCCGACCGCGTGGCGCACCGCGACGCCCTGGTGACCGCCCTCGAGGACGCCCTGCGTGCGGACGACGCCGACGCCTGGGTGAAGCGCATCGGCGACAGCGGGGTGCCCGTCGGCGTCGTCGGCGACCTCGGGTCGGCGTTCCGGCTGGCCGAGTCGCTCGACCTCGGGCCGACCGTCGACGTGGGGCCCGACCACCCGCGGCAGGTCCGCCACCCCGCCACCTACTCCCGCACCACCACCCGCCCCATGGGTGCCCCGCCGGCCCTGGGGCAGCACAATGACGAGATCCGGGCCTGGCTCGCCCAGCCGGCCGGCGGCCGCCGAGGCGCGGCCGTCCGGACGGCGCAGCGGACCGAACCAGGTGCCGGGCACACCGAAGGAGAGACACCGTGAGCACCCCCCAGAGCAAGCGCACCCCGCTCGACCCGATGGACCTCGCAGGCATCGACGACCTGCTGACCGACGACGAGAAGGCCGTCCGGGCCTCGGTCCGCCAGCTGTGCGACAAGCTCGTCGACCCCCACGTCGCCGACTGGTTCGAGCGCGGCGAGATCGACGACATCCGCGGCCTGGCGCGGGAGTTCGGCTCCCTCGGCCTGCTCGGCATGCACCTCGAGGGGTACGGCTGCGCCGGCCTGAGCTCGGTCGACTACGGCCTGGCCTGCCTCGAGCTGGAGGCCTCCGACTCCGGGGTGCGCTCCCTCGTCTCGGTGCAGGGGTCGCTGGCGATGTTCGCCATCCACCGCTGGGGGAACGAGGAGCAGAAGCAGCAGTGGCTGCCGCGCATGGCCGCAGGCGAGGCGATCGGCTGCTTCGGGCTCACCGAGCCCGACCACGGCTCCGACCCCGGCTCGATGCGCACCCGCGCGCGGCGCGACGGCGACGACTGGGTGCTCGACGGCTCCAAGATGTGGATCACGAACGGCTCCATCGCCGACGTCGCGGTGGTGTGGGCCCAGACCGACGAGGGCATCCGCGGCTTCGTCGTGCCGACCGACACCCCCGGCTTCTCCGCCCCGCTGATCAAGCACAAGATGTCGCTGCGTGCCTCGGTCACCTCCGAGCTGGTGCTCGACGGCGTTCGGCTCCCTGCCGACGCGGTGCTGCCCGAGGTGCGCGGGCTCAAGGGGCCGCTGTCCTGTCTCAACGAGGCGCGCTACGGCATCGTCTGGGGTGCCCTCGGCGCGGCCCGCTCCTCCCTCGACGCGGCCCGCCGCTACGCCATCGAGCGTGAGCAGTTCGGCCGGCCCATCGCCGGCTTCCAGCTGACCCAGCAGAAGCTCGCCGACATGGCGCTGGAGCTGGTCAAGGGGCAGCTGCTCGCGCTCCACCTCGGCCGCCGCAAGGACGCCGGCACCATCACCCCGACCCAGGTCAGCCTCGGCAAGCTCAACAACATCCGCGAGTCCCTCGAGATCTGCCGCACGGCCCGGACCATCCTTGGGGCGAACGGCATCAGCCTCGAGTACCCCGTCATCCGGCACATGAACAACCTCGAGTCCGTGCTGACCTACGAGGGTACCGTCGAGATGCACACGCTCGTCGTGGGTGAGGCGCTGACCGGGGTCTCGGCCTTCCGGTGACGTCTCCGGAGCCGGTGGCAACAGGGTCGCGCCGCCGCACCGGAGGGACCGCGCGGGACGAGCAGGGGGCGGTCGCAGTCGATTTCACTCCCGGTGGGCTGACCCTGTAGTCTCACCGTCGCACTTCCGCGCAGACCTCCTGCGCAGGACGGGCAGGCCCCCTTAGCTCAGTCGGCAGAGCGTTTCCATGGTAAGGAAAAGGTCGTCGGTTCGATTCCGACAGGGGGCTCTGGTCCGGCGCCGCAGGGCGTCGAACCCCGAGGCGGGGTAGCTCAGCTGGTTAGAGCGCACGACTCATAATCGTGAGGTCGCGGGATCGAGCCCCGCTCCCGCTACAACGGCGATTTCAGGTTTCGGCCCGAGGTCGCGTATCTTGATGTGTCGCCGCGTGACCGTGTGCGCGGCCCGCGAGTTCTTTCCACCGTCAGTTTCGAGAGCAGGTTGCCCCGTGGCTAGCAAGAGCGCAGACGTCCGCCCCAAGATCACCCTGGCGTGCGTGGACTGCAAGGAGCGCAACTACATCACCAAGAAGAACCGTCGGAACAACCCCGACCGCCTGGAGATGAAGAAGTTCTGCCCGCGCGACGGCAAGCACACCCTGCACCGCGAGACCCGCTGAGCAGCGCGCCGACAGGCGCACCCCGAGAAGCCGCCCCGGACCTACCCGTCCGCAGGGCGGCTTCCTCGTCCCCGGGGCGGCGGCGCCCGGTCCCGCAGCAGTACGCCCGCGCCTGTGGGCTGGGTCGGTCCCGGCGACGCCCCGCCCCTAGAGTGGGCGCCATGGCCGTGAACGCAGACTTCGTGGGGCGCACGTACCCGCCCAGTGGCCCGTATGCCGTCGACGCGGCGATGCTCACGGCCTTCGCCGAGGCGGTCGGGTCGCACGACCCGGTGCACTCCTCGGCCGAGGCCGCGCGCGCCGCGGGCTACCGCGACGTCATCGCGCCGCCCACCTTCGCGGTGAGCATCGCCCAGCAGGTCGACCGGCAGTACGTCGCGGACCCCGAGGCTGGCATCGACTACAGCCGCGTCGTCCACGGCGAGCAGAAGTTCGTCCACCACCGCCCCATCACCGCGGGCGACCAGGTCCTGGGGACGCTGACGGTCGACTCGATCCGCCAGGCCGGCGGCCACTCGATGGTGACGACCCGCACCGAGCTCTCGACGCAGGACGGCGAGGCGCTGTGCACGTCGACCTCGACCATCGTCGTCCGGGGAGGGGAGTGACCGTGGCCGTCCGCAGCTTCGAGGAGGTCAGCGCCGGTGAGACCTTCGGCCCCACCACGGTGCACGTCGGCCGCGACACGCTCGTGGCCTACGCCAACGCCTCCGGCGACCAGAACCCGATCCACCAGGACGAGGACTTCGCCCGCTCCGTCGGCCTGCCCGACGTCATCGCCCACGGCATGTGGACCATGGGCGCCGCCGGCGCCGTGCTCGAGGACTGGGTGGGCGACGGCGGCCGGGTGGTCGAGTTCGGCACCCGGTTCACCTCCATGGTGGTCGTCCCGCGCGACGGCGCCGACCTCGTCGTGGCGGGCACGGTGAAGTCCCTCGACGAGGAGACCCGTCGCGCCACGGTCGAGCTGACGGTCACCGCCGAGGGCACCAAGGCGCTGGGCCGGTGCCTCGCGGTGGTGGCGCTCGCCTGATGCGCGAGGAGCACGACGCCCCCATCGCGCCCCTGACCACGATGCGCGTCGGCGGTCCGGCCGCGCGGCTGGTCACCGCCGAGACCATCGACGAGGTCGTCGACACCGCGCGCGAGGTCGACGACGCCGACGAGCCGCTGCTCGTCCTCACCGGCGGCTCCAACGTCGTCGTCGCCGACGAGGGCTTCCCCGGCACCGTGCTGCGGGTCGCCACGGACGGGATCACCGTCGAGTCGGCCGACCTGTGCGGCGGGGTCATGGTGCGGGTTGCGGCCGGCGTGCCCTGGGACGACCTCGTCGCCCGAGCCGTCGCCGAGGGGTGGGCCGGCATCGAGGCGCTCTCCGGCATCCCCGGTGGCACGGGCGCGACCCCGGTGCAGAACGTCGGCGCCTACGGGCAGGAGGTCGCCCAGACGATCGCCTCGGTCCGGGTCTGGGACCGCCGCGAGCAGGCGGTCCGCACCGTCGCCAACGCCGACTGCGGGTTCACCTACCGGCACTCCCTCTTCAAGGCGACCGACCGCTACGTCGTCCTCGACGTCCTGTTCCAGCTGGTGCCAGGCGAGCTGAGCCGCCCCGTGGCATACGCCGACCTCGCGCGCCAGCTCGACGTCGAGGTGGGCGACCGGGTGCCGCTCCCCGACGTCCGCGAGGCGGTCCTCGCCCAGCGCCGGCGCCGAGGGATGGTCCTCGACGCCGACGACCACGACACGTGGTCGTGCGGCTCGTTCTTCACGAACCCGATCCTGTCCGCGCAGCGGTTCGCGGACCTCGAGCGACGGGCGGCCGAGCGGCTGGGCCCCGACGGCCCGACGCCGCCCCGCTTCCCCGACGCCGACGGCCACGTCAAGACGTCTGCCGCCTGGCTGATCGAGCACGCCGGCTTCGGCAAGGGCTACCGCCTGCCGGGCCCCGCGGCCCTGTCCACCAAGCACACGCTCGCGATCACCAACCGTGGCGGCGCCACCGCTCGGGAGGTGGCGGCGCTGGCCCGGGAGCTGCGTGACGGCGTGCAGGCGGCGTTCGGCGTCACGCTCGTCAACGAGCCGGTCTTCGTCGGCCACGACCTCTGACACGGGGCCGGCGCCGGCGGGCGGAAGCCGCGGTCACCGCACCGGCGACCGGTCAGCGGGTCAGCCCGCCAGCCAGGCGTCGACCGCCTCGAACGCCTGCTTGCGGACGTCCTCCGGCGCCCTCGACGCCCGCAGCGAGCCGCGGGCCAGCTCGGCGAGCTCCTCGTCGGAGAACCCCAGCGCCTCGCGGGCGGTGTCGTACTGCGCGGCCAGCCGCGAGCCGAACAGCAGCGGGTCGTCCGCCCCCAGGGCCACCGGGATGCCGCGCTCGACGATCGTGCGCAGCGGCACGTCCCGGTCCCGGCCGTAGACGCCCAGCGCGACGTTGCTGCGGGGGCACACCTCGAGCGCGACGCCGGAGTCGGCCACGAGGTCCAGCACCCGGGGGTCCTCCACCGACCGCACGCCGTGACCGATCCGGTCCGGCCGGATGGACTCGAGGGTCGTCTCGACCGCCGTGGGGCCGAGCAGCTCGCCGGCGTGCGGCACCAGCGCCAGCCCCGCGCGGCGGGCGATGGCGAAGGCCGGCGCGAACTCCTGCGTGACCCCCCGTCGCTCGTCGTTGCTGAGGCCGAAGCCCACGACCTCGCCCGGGCCCTCCCCGGCATACCGGGCGGCCAGGCGGGCCAGCGTGCGGGCGTCGAGGGGGTGGCGGATGCGGCTGGCCGCCACGATCACGGCCACCCCGGTGGGACCGGCCGTGGACGCCAGCCGGGCCTCGTCGAGCACGATCTCCAGCGCCGGCGTGATCCCCCCGACGAACGGTGCGTACGACGTGGGGTCCACCTGGATCTCCAGCCAGCGCGACCCCTCGGCGGCGTCGTCCTCGGCCGCCTCGCGGACGATCCGGCGCAGGTCCGACTCGTCACGGACGCAGGCGCGCGCCGCGTCGTAGAGCCGCTGGAACCGGAACCAGCCCCGTTCGTCGCGGGCGCTCAGCCGCGGCGGGTAGTCCGTCGTCAGCGCGTCGGGCAGCCGGATGCCGTGCTTGGCGGCCAGCGCGTGGACGGTCTGCACCCGCATCGACCCGGTGAAGTGCAGGTGGAGGTGCGCCTTGGGCAGCTCGAGGACCGGGCGCGACATGCCGTGCAGTCTTGCACTCCCTCACCGCACGACGGCGGGGGACCACGCCTTCGCGATGAGCAGCCGGGGCGCGCCGGTGCCGTCGGCCGGCACCGCCCACACGTTGCTCTCGGCAGCGGCCGTCCCCTCGCCCGGCAGCCCGTAGAGGATGGTCGCGTCGTCGAGCCACTCCACCTGGTCGTCGACGGAGTGCTGCTCCGCGAGGGCGGTCTCGCGCCCCGTCGCGAGGTCCATCACCGCGAGCCGCCAGTCGCCGGGGCCGCGGTCCCCCCGCTTCTTGTAGGCGACCTTCGTGCCGTCGGGCGAGAGGGAGGGGCACTCGGCGTCCTGGCGCAGTGTCGTGACGGTCCGGGTCGAGAGCCGCCCGGACGCGAGCCAGGTCTTCCCGCCGAACTGCACCGTCACGTAGAAGTGGTCGTCGTCGGGGGCGAACGTCACGCCCCAGTAGTTGCGGTCCGACGGCGTGACCGTCCGGCCCCGGTGGACGAGCCGGAACGTCTCCAGGTCGACCGACGCCCCCGTCGCGAGGGTCGTGACGACCGTCCGGGTGGAGAACGCCTTGGCTGCGTAGGAGTCGCCGGAGACGAAGCTCGTGGTGGCGGCGAGCTTCGCGTCGTCCGACAGCCGCGCCCGGCTGGGCGTGCCGGTCAGCGGCAGGTCGACCTTCGGGCCGCCGGCGTCGGCCCACGCCCGGGCGGTGTACGTGGTGACGACGCCGGGGTCGGACGCCAGGCACAGGGTGTGTCCCGAGGCGGCGAACACCCGGTCGCAGCTCGCGCCGGTGAACGCGCGGGCGCCACCCGGTGCGGCGAGCGGCACCATGGCGACCCGTCCGTAGTCAGGGCCGATCGCGGTGTTGCGGAAGACGATCCGCGGCCCGGACTGCACCGTCGCCACCGCGACGGTGGCCTGGGCGGGCGCGGTGCGCACCGCCTCCTGCCGGGCGTCGTGCGAGCGCACGAGGTATGCCGCCGTGCCCCCGACGAGGACGAGCGCGAGCGCCACGAGGGTGGCGAGCCGGCCCCGGGTGCTCACGCCGCGGCCCCGGGCGGGGCGGTGCCGGGACGCAGCCCGCGCAGCAGCCAGCCGCACGCGCCGACGGCGACCACCAGCGCGACGGCCACTGTCACGACGGCGGGGCCGCGGCCCAGCCCGGTCCAGAGCGCGCCGAAGACCAGGGAGGACGAGAGCCGGGCGAGGGCCTGCACGGTCTGGGCGGTGGCGATCCCGCGGGCCCGGGCACCGGCGGGCACGAGCTGGGAGGTCAGGGCGGCGAGGACGCCGTCCGTGGCTGCGTAGAACGACCCGAGCAGGAGCAGGCAGGCGAGGGTCAGCCCGAGCCCGCCGGCCGGTGCCGCGGCGCACAGGTAGGCGCCCACGAGGAGCAGGTGGCCCGCCACGAGGACCCGGGCCCGGCCGAACCGGTCGGACAGGCGCCCGAACGGCACCGCCAGGGCGAGGTAGGCGACGTTCGTGCCGACGAACAGCAGGGGGAACCACGTGGCGGCGAAGTGGTCACGGTGCTGCAGCGACAGGTAGAGGAAGCCGTCGCTGATGGTGAGCACCCCCAGCAGCGCCGAGACGAGGACGACGCGGCCGAACCGGGGGTCCCGCAGCGTGCGCCACGACGGCACGGCGGTCCCCGGGCCCCGGCCGACGCCGGCGACACCCCGTCGCGGTCGCAGGTCGGGCACCATGAGGCCGAGCAGGGCCAGGCCCAGGACGGCCGCCGCGAGCGAGGCGAGGAAGACCCCGCGGTAGTCGCCGGGCACGAGCCACAGGATCGAGAACGCCAGCAGCGGCCCGATCACGGCCCCGGTCGTGTCCAGGGCCCGGTGCACCCCGAAGGCGCGGCCCAGGGAGTGCTCCGGGGTCGAGGCCGCGATGATCGCGTCCCGGGGTGCGGTGCGCAGCCCCTTGCCCAGCCGGTCGAGGGTGATCACCGTGGTCACCGCCCCCAGGCCCTGGGCGAGGAGCAGGAGGCCCTTCGTCGCTGCGGACAGGCCGTAGCCGGCGAAGGCGACCCACTTGGGCCGGTCGGCCCGGTCCGAGAGCCAGCCACCGAGGATGCGCACGAGCGCGCTGACGCCTTGGTACAGCCCGTCGACGAAGCCGTAGGCCAGCGGCGACAGCCCGAGCACCGCCGTGAGGTAGAGCGGCAGGACCGCCGACACCGACTCCGACGAGATGTCCGTGAGCAGGCTGACGAAGCCGAGCAGCACGACGGTGCCGCCGACCCCTCGCCGACGGCCGGGAGGGGCGGGACCGGTCGCGCCGGCCGTGTCGGGGGCCGTCTCGGCGGCCGTCGCCGATTCGGCATGCCGGCTCCGGGGCTCCGGGGACCCGTCGGCCTCGGGGTCGTCCGGCGCGGGGCGCGGGCGCTCGCTGAGGTACACCCGATCCCCCTCCGCGCGTCGCCGCCGCGCCCGGAGCGGCCGGCGTGGCAGGAAGTCTAGGAACGCAGGGACCGGCACAGATCGTCCTCGCGCGGATTCACAGGATCGGCGCGGTGGGGTACCGTCCGGCCCGGCCCCGCCGGGGCGCCGGGCCCGGCGCCCGTCAGCCCTCGTGCCCGTCAGTCCTCGACGACGTGGACCGCCGACTCCTCCGGGCCCTCGGCCAGGCCCGCCTCGGAGGCGTCGAGGTCCTTCTCGGTGTCCTCGCGCACGCCCTCGTCCGGGGCCACGAGTTCGCCGGCGGCCAGGTCACCGACCTCGGAGTCTCCGATGAAGTCGTCCTCGGCCGCGATCGAGTCGGGGTCGTCGCCACCGACGCGGTCCCGCGGGTCCTCGTCGAGCCCGGACTCGTTGTCCGGGGCGCCGTACGCGCTCGCCGGGTCGGGCTCCTCCTGCATGATCCGCTGGTCGAGCGACTCGCCCTGCTCCTGCTCGGAGGCGGTGGTGCCCCACTCCGTGCCCCGCGGCTGCATGTCCGGGGGCGACCAGGGCTCGTTGTCGCCCTCGCTCGTGTCGAGCAGCTCGTCCTGCCCGAACCCCGAGTCCACCGCGTCGTCGACGCTGTAGCTGCCCGTCGCGTCGTCCTCGATGCTCTCCACGCCTGGCTGGTCGCTCATGGGACCAGCCAACGCCAGCCGGCCCCACCGCGCAACCGGCAGAGGTCCCCTCGCGTGACACGCGCCCAAGGGGTGGCGAAGGGTCCTTCGCCACCGGGTGAGGAGCCGTTCGCCACCCCCTCGGCGGTGGCGACCCGGGTCAGGCCTGCGCGCGCAGCCGCTCCGCGCTGGCGAGCAGCACGCAGGTGGTGACGGCCTCCATGGCAGCCGTGACCTGCTCCAGGGGCGGGAAGGTCGGGGCGAGCCGGATGTTCCGGTCGCGCGGGTCGTCGCCGTGGGGGAAGGAGGACCCGGCCGGCGTCAGCGCGATGCCCGCGGCCTTGGCCAGCTCCACCACCCGAGCGGCGGTGCCGTCGAGCACGTCGAGGCTGACGAAGTAGCCCCCCGTGGGGTGCGTCCACTCGGCCACCCCGAGTCCGCCGAGCCGCTCGGTGAGGATCCGGTCGACCTCGGCGAACTTGGGGGCGATGATCTCGCGGTGCTTCACCATGTGGTCGCGCACGCCCTGGGGGGAGCCGAAGAACTGGGCGTGCCGAAGCTGGTTCACCTTGTCGGGGCCGATCGCGCCCTTGCCGAGGTGGCCCGTGTACCACTTCACCGTCTCCACCGACCCGGCGAGGAAGGCGACGCCGGCGCCGGCATACGTGATCTTGGAGGTCGAGGCGAACATGACCGGGCGGTGTGGGTGCCCCGCGGCCGCCGCGAGGCTGAGGATGTCGGCGCTCTTGGCCTCGTCCCGGGTGAGGTGGTGGAGGGCGTAGGCGTTGTCCCAGAAGATCTTGAAGTCCGGGGCGGCCGTCTCCATCGACGCCAGCCGGGCCGCGACCTCCTGCGTGACGACCGAGCCGGTGGGGTTGGCGTAGGTCGGGACCACCCACATGCCCTTGATGCTGGGGTCCTTGGCCGCGAGCTCGGCGATCGCCTCGGCGTCCGGTCCGTCCTCGTGCATGGCGACCGTCAGCATCTCGATCCCGAACCAGTCGAGCAGCGTGAAGTGCCGGTCGTACCCGGGGACGGGACAGATGAAGCGGACCTTCTCCTCCCGGCCCCACGGGCGCTCGCCGTCGACTGCGCCGTGCAGCCACAGGTCGACGAGCACCTCGCGCATCATCGTCAGCGACGAGTTGCCGCCCGCCACGACCTGCTCGGGGGAGACCCACAGCAGCTCGGCGAAGATCTCGCGCAGCTCGCGGATGCCCTCAAGGCCCCCGTAGTTCCGGGTGTCGACGCCTGCGGCGTCGGTCGTCCCGTGGGGGAGGGCCAGCAGCCCGTCGGCGAGGTCGAGCTGGGCGCTGGCCGGCTTGCCGCGCGTGAGGTCCAGGCTCAGGCCACGCTCCACGAGCGCGTCGTAGGCGGCCTGCTGCTCCTGCGCGAACGCCTCGAGCTCGGCCTGGGGGAGCTCGGCGAGGGGGGTGGCGGTGGGGGTGCTCTGCTCGGTCACGTGCCCCATGGTCCCAGAGCCCTCGTACGCCGCGCGGGGGCGTCCGGACGCCGGTCACCGCCGGGCCCGGTCCGGGCCGGCTGGGCGCTTGCGTCCTGTCGCTGGGGCCCGACCCGGCGAGTTCGCGTTCGGCCCCGAGCCTCACGTATGCTTGCTCCTCGGTTGACTTCGACCATGCTTCCGGCGTGCCCGGAATGCGGTCGTGGTCGGCCACCGGGAGCACCGCCCCACCGGGGCTCCCGTAGGGCAGTGGCTCAATTGGTAGAGCACCGGTCTCCAAAACCGGCGGTTGGGGGTTCGAGTCCCTCCTGCCCTGCGCACAGCAGGACCCGTGACGTCACCCGGCGGCGCGGCACACCCCAGGGAGAGCAGTCGTCGTGACGGATGTGAGCGCGGGCACCCGCGGCTCTGGTCGTACCAGCCGCCAGGGCGGCAAGGGCGGCGGCAACCCCGTCTCGCGGTTCTTCCGGGCGGTGTCGCTGTTCGTCAGCCAGATCCTCGACGAGCTGCGCAAGGTCGTCCGGCCGACGCGCTCCGAGCTGGTCAACTACACGATCGTCGTGATCGTGTTCGTGACCGTGATCATGGCACTCGTGGCGTCGATCGACTTCGGCTTCACCAAGCTCGTCCTGTGGGTCTTCGGCGGCTAGTCCCCGCCCTGCCGCACTCGCCCGGGCCCGGCCCGGGTTCACCAGAAGGAAGTAGGTCATCAGCGTGTCCGACCAGTGGACCACCGAGAACGCCGAGCCCGAGACGGAGCCGACGTCGCTCGACGCCTCCGCCGAGCTCGAGGAGGGCCTCGCCGGCGAGGCTGCCGCGCCCGAGGCCGCTGACGACGCCCCCGTGACCACCGACGAGCAGGACGAGGCGGCCCCCGCCGACGACGCCGCGCTCGAGGAGCAGTCGGCCGAGCCGGCCGAGGAGCCCGAGGCCGCCGAGGCGGTCGACGCCCCGATCGGCGACCCGGTCCAGGAGTTCAAGGACATGCTCGCGAGCCAGTACGGCGAGTGGTACGTCGTGCACTCCTACGCCGGCTACGAGAACCGCGTGAAGGCCAACCTCGAGAACCGCACGACCTCCCTCAACATGGAGGACTACATCTTCCAGGCCGAGGTGCCGATGGAGGAGGTCACCGAGATCAAGAACGGCCAGAAGAAGCTGGTCCGCCGCGTCCGGATGCCCGGGTACGTCCTGGTCCGGATGGACCTCACCGACGAGTCGTGGGGCGCCGTCCGCCACACCCCCGGCGTCACCGGCTTCGTCGGCAACGCCCACCAGCCGGTGCCGCTGAGCCTCGACGAGGTCTTCACCATGCTGGCCCCGTCCGACCTCGGCGCCGAGCAGGCCGCCGCGGGCGGCACGGGCACGGGTGCCGGCGCCGGCAAGCCCCGCGAGGTCGCGGTCGTCGACTTCGAGGTCGGCGAGTCCGTCACCGTCATGGAGGGCCCGTTCGAGACCCTCCCGGCCACGATCTCCGAGATCAACCCCGACACCCAGAAGCTCAAGGTGCTCGTCTCCATCTTCGGCCGGGAGACCCCGGTCGAGCTGTCGTTCAACCAGGTCGCCAAGATCTGACCGGACGGCAACCACCCCGGGTGACCACACGGCACCCCGGGGCCTGCAACCGGGTCATCGCCCACGGCGTCGGCCCACCACACCAGAAGGAAACACATGCCTCCCAAGAAGAAGGTCTCCGGCTTCATCAAGCTGCAGATCCAGGCCGGCGCGGCCACCCCGGCTCCCCCGGTCGGCCCGGCGCTCGGTCAGCACGGCGTCAACATCATGGAGTTCGTCAAGGCGTACAACGCTGCGACGGAGTCCCAGCGCGGCAACGTCATCCCGGTGGAGATCACGGTCTACGAGGACCGCTCCTTCACCTTCGTCACCAAGACGCCGCCGGCCGCTGAGCTGATCAAGAAGGCCGCGGGCGTGCAGAAGGGCTCCGGCGAGCCGCACAAGACCAAGGTCGCGTCGCTGTCCGCCGACCAGGTCCGCGCCATCGCCGAGCAGAAGATGGAAGACCTCAACGCCAACGACGTCGAGCAGGCCATGAAGATCATCGCCGGCACCGCCCGCTCCATGGGCATCGACACCAGCCTCTGACGAGGCACCCTCGGGTGTGCCGCATGAGGGGCATCCCGGGGCCGTGGCAGGACCAGCGCTGGTCCGCTGACCACAACTCCAACCGCAGTACCGACAACAGGAGCAGAACATGAAGCGCAGCAAGGCCTACCGCGCGGCCGCAGAGACCATCGACGCCGCCAAGTCCTACGCCCCGCTCGAGGCCGTCCGTCTCGCCAAGGGTGCCGCCAAGGCCAAGTACGACGAGACCGTCGAGGTCGCGATGCGCCTCGGTGTCGACCCGCGCAAGGCCGACCAGATGGTCCGTGGCACCGTCAACCTGCCGCACGGCACGGGCAAGACCGCCCGCGTCCTGGTCTTCGCCAACGGCGACAAGGCCGAGGCCGCCCGTGAGGCCGGCGCCGACTACGTCGGTTCCGACGACATGATCGAGAAGGTGTCGGGCGGCTGGCTCGACTTCGACGCCGTCGTCGCGACCCCGGACATGATGGGCAAGGTCGGTCGCCTCGGAAAGGTCCTCGGCCCGCGCGGCCTCATGCCGAACCCGAAGACCGGCACCGTCACCATGGACACCGCCAAGGCCGTCTCCGACATCAAGGGCGGCAAGATCGAGTTCCGCGTCGACAAGCACGCGAACCTCCACTTCATCATCGGCAAGGCCTCGTTCGACGAGAAGTCGCTGGTCGAGAACTACGCGACCGCACTCGAGGAGGTCCTGCGGCTCAAGCCGTCCGCCTCCAAGGGCCGCTACATCCTCAAGGCCACGATGAGCACCACGATGGGCCCGGGCATCCCGCTGGACTACACCCGCACCCGCAACCTGCTCAGCGAGGAGACCGCGGAGGCCTGAGCCCCGCGCCACGCCGACCACGAGCCCGCCACCTCCGCCGAGGTGGCGGGCTCGCGGCATCCTGGGCCGAGCGGCAGGGCCGGACGCCGTAGGGTGGGTCCGGCAGGGGGACGAACCCCCGGAAACCAGCCGCGCCGCGCGACGCGGCCGACCGAGGGGGACCTCCATGAAGACGACCACCATCGCTGCTGCCGTGCTGGCGGCCGCCCTGGGGCTCGCGGGCTGCGGCAGCGCCTCGGACGCCGGGACCGGCACCTCGAGCGCGGCGAAGAGCTCGGCGCCGGCCGGGGTGAAGTCCGGCGACACCGTCGACGGCGCCGCGCTCGCCAAGCGGATGACCGACGCCATGGTCGCGGCCGGATCCGGTTCGATGGCGATGGACTTCGGTGGCCAGGGCAAGGCCAGCGGCAGCTTCGTCATGAAGGACAGCTCGATGGAGCAGCAGATGACCATGGAGCTGCAGGGGGAGAAGCTCGAGGTCGTCTCGCTCGGCGGCGTCATCTACATGAAGGGGCTGCCCGGCTCGCAGAAGCCGTGGGTCAAGATCGACCCCAAGGCGGACGACCCGGTGAGCAAGATGTTCGCCGGCCTCGCGGGGCAGGACAACGACCCGCGACAGTTCGCCAAGGCGCTGCAGGGGACCAAGGCCAAGGTCGTCGGCACGTCCGGCGACACGACCGAGTACGAGGTCACCATCGACCCCACCACGCTGCTGGGCGGTACGGGCGGCTCCACCGCGGCCCCGTCGGTCGCGCCGGTGACCGCGCACTACACGCTGGACAAGCAGGACCGCCCCACCCTCATGACCACCCAGGTGCAGGGCCAGACGCTGAAGATCACCTTCTCCGACTGGGGGAAGAAGTCCACCATCACCGCGCCGCCGGCCGACCAGGTGGGGACCTTCAAGCTCCCCACGGGCTGAGCGCCAGCCCTGTCGGGCGGCGGGGGCGGCAGCGATTTGGTCGCTGCCGCCCCCGCCGCGTACGCTGGGCCCTGACCAGAGACCGCTTGGTTGTCCCCGTGCCCGGCACGGAGACCGAAGGTCCCACGTGAGGTGGGCGCCAGCGCAGGCCGGAACCACCGAAGTGCCGATCCGTCGGTATGCCGTGAGCCCCGTGCCCTGTGCCGGGGCTTTCTTCATGGGGGAGCAGGCCCCCGGGCGGTCGCACACCACGGAAGGGAGGCCCCATGGCAAAGGCTGACAAGGCTGCCGCCATCGCCGAGCTGTCGGACAGGTTCCGCAACTCCGGCGCGGCCGTGCTGACCGAGTACCGCGGGCTGTCGGTGAAGCAGATCACCGACCTGCGGAACTCGCTGCGCGGGAACGCCACCTTCGCCGTCGTGAAGAACACGCTCACCGAGCTCGCCGCGAAGGAGGCCGGAGTCACGGCCTTCGACGGCCAGCTCGTCGGCCCGTCCGCCATCGCGTTCGTCGATGGCGACCCCGTCGAGGCCGCCAAGGGCCTGCGTGACTTCGCCAAGGCGAACCCCCTCCTCGTGATCAAGGGCGGCGTCCTCGACGGCAAGGCCCTGTCTCCCGAGGAGATCACGAAGCTCGCGGACCTCGAGTCCCGCGAGGTTCTCCTGGCCAAGCTGGCCGGTGCCCTGCAGGCGTCGCTCAGCCAGGCCGTCTACCTCTTCGCCGCGCCGCTGTCGCAGACCGCTCGGGTCGTCGACGCGCTGCGGGCCAAGGTCGAGGCGGAGGGCCCCGTGGCCGCCGCTGGCACCGAGGCTGCCGAGGCCCCCGCGGCCGAGGCTCCGGAGACCCCCGCCGAGGCCCCCGCGGCCGAGGCCACCGCAGACGTCGCCGAGGGTGGCGACGAGAGCTGACCCCCCGGGGCCGGCTCACCAACCAAACCGCCACTCACGGCATACGAAGTAAGAGAAGAAAGGACGCCCACCATGGCGAAGCTCTCCACCGACGAGCTCCTTGAGGCCTTCAAGGAGATGACCCTCATCGAGCTCTCCGAGTTCGTGAAGCAGTTCGAGGACACCTTCAACGTCACCGCTGCGGCCCCGGTTGCCGTCGCGGCCGCCGGCGCCCCCGCCGGTGGCGGCGAGGCCGCTGCCGCCGAGGAGCAGGACGAGTTCGACGTCGTCCTCGAGGCTGCTGGCGACAAGAAGATCCAGGTCATCAAGGAGGTCCGCGCGCTGACCTCCCTCGGCCTGAAGGAGGCCAAGGACCTCGTGGACGGCGCCCCCAAGCCCGTCCTGGAGAAGGTCGACAAGGCTGCTGCCGAGAAGGCCAAGGAGGCCCTCGAGGGCGCCGGGGCCACCGTCACCCTCAAGTGACCTCGTGCTCCCTCCGGGGAGCACGAACTCCGCGAAGGCGGGTCCGACCACACGGTCGGGCCCGCCTTTCGTCGTCCCGGCCGCCGTCCACGTCCCGTCCCCACGCCGCCCCGATGCCGTCCCCCGTCGGCGCGCGCCGCCGCGGCATACCGGCCCCGTAACCTCCGCGCCCGCGTCTCGTTGAGCCCTGCGAACCGGGGCCCTCATCGGGGCATGCACTTTCACGACGAGGTGGGACGTGGGCACAGAGATCAAGGTCGAGGGCCTGACGAAGCGTTTCGGGTCGCAGCTGATCTGGAACGACGTCAGCCTCACCCTCCCCGCCGGCGAGATCTCGGTCATGCTCGGGCCCTCCGGCACCGGCAAGTCGGTGTTCCTCAAGACCCTCGTCGGCCTGCTCAAGCCGGACGCCGGCTCGATCTGGATCCAGGGCCAGGACCTGACCCGTCTGCGCGAGCACGACCTGTACGAGGTGCGCAAGCTGTTCGGCGTGCTGTTCCAGGACGGCGCCCTCTTCGGCTCGATGAACCTCTTCGACAACGTGGCGTTCCCGCTGCGCGAGCACACGAAGAAGTCCGAGTCCGAGATCCGGAACATCGTCCTGGAGAAGATGGAGCTGGTCGGCCTCCAGGGCGCCGAGGACAAGCTGCCGGGTGAGATCTCCGGCGGTATGCGCAAGCGCGCCGGTCTGGCGCGGGCCCTGGTGCTCGACCCGGAGATCCTGCTCATCGACGAGCCCGACTCGGGCCTGGACCCGGTGCGCACGAGCTACATCAACCAGCTCTTCATCGACCTCAACGCCCAGATCGATGCGACCTTCCTCATCGTCACGCACGACATCAACTCCACGCGGACGGTGCCGGACAACATCGGCCTGCTCTACCACAAGCACCTGGCGATGTTCGGGCCGCGGGAGATGCTGCTCAGCTCGGAGGAGCCGGTCGTGCGCCAGTTCCTCAACGCCCAGACGATCGGGCCCATCGGCATGTCCGAGGAGAAGGATGCCGACGAGCTGGCCGCCGAGTCGGGCCGGGAGCTGCCGCCCCTGCCGCCGATCCCGCTGCAGCTGCGCACTAGCGACGGCTCGCCGCGCCGCGGTGAGCGTCCCGCGGGCGAGTGGTGCCGCGCCAACGGCATCACGCCCCCGCCCGGGTCGTTCGAGTCCCACCACGCAGGCCTGTCCCCGGCCGGTGCGACGACCAGCCGGGCCCACGACGTGACGGACGAAGGGAACACGGGCCGGCACGCGGCGGCCCACCCCGTCGCGGAGGAGCCGGTCGCATGAGCAACCCGGTGACCGGAGCGCTGCGCCAGAGCGGGTCGCTCTTCGCGCTGGTCCTCGACGTCGTCCGGGCACTGCCGCGGCGGCCGTTCCAGACCAAGGAGTTCATCCAGCAGTGCTGGTTCATCGCCTCGGTGACCATCGTCCCCACGGCGCTGGTGTCCATCCCGTTCGGCGCGGTCATCGCCCTGCAGCTCGGCACCCTCACCCGCCAGCTCGGTGCCCAGTCCTTCACCGGCGCGGCCTCGGTCCTCGCCGTCATCCGTGAGGCGTCGCCCATCGTCACGGCCCTGCTCATCGCCGGCGCCGGCGGCTCCGCCATCTGCGCCGACCTCGGCTCGCGCAAGATCCGCGAGGAGATCGACGCCATGGAGGTGCTGGGCATCAGCCCCATCCAGCGGCTCGTCGTCCCACGGGTGCTCGCCGCGATGCTCGTGGCCCTGCTGCTCAACGGGCTGGTGTCGGTCGTCGGCGTCGCGGGCGGCTACTTCTTCAACGTGATCATCCAGGGCGGCACGCCGGGCGCCTACATCGCCTCGTTCACGGCGCTGGCCCAGCTCGCCGACCTGTGGACGTCGGAGATCAAGGCGCTCATCTTCGGCTTCATCGCCGCGGTCGTGGCCTCCTACAAGGGGCTGACGGCGGGCGGCGGCCCCAAGGGAGTCGGCGACGCGGTGAACCAGAGCGTGGTCATCACCTTCATGTTCCTGTTCGTCGTGAACTTCGTCGCCAGCGCCGTCTACTTCCAAGTCGTCCCCCAGAAGATCTGAAGGAGGTGCGCGGATGAGCAAGGTCATGGACATCGCGGGCCGCCCGGGGCGGGCGCTCGACAGCCTGGGCGAGCAGATGCGCTTCTACGTGCGCTCCCTCGCCTGGAGCCCGCGGACGCTGCGCCGCTACAAGAAGGAGGTCGTCCGCCTGCTCGCCGAGGTCTCCCTCGGCTCCGGTGCGCTCTCCGTCATCGGCGGCACCGTCGGCGTCATCGCCTTCCTCGCCTTCTTCACCGGCAGCCAGGTCGGCCTGCAGGGGTACTCCTCGCTCAACCAGCTCGGCACGGGGGCGTTCACCGGCTTCGTGTCGGCCTACCTCAACACCCGTGAGATCGCCCCGCTCGTGGCCGGGCTGGCCCTCGCCGCCACGGTCGGCTGCGGCTTCACCGCCCAGCTCGGCGCCATGCGCATCTCCGAGGAGGTCGACGCGCTGGAGGTCATGGGCATCCCCTCGCTGCCGTTCCTGGTGACCACCCGCATGATCGCCGGGTTCGTGTCGGTCGTGCCGCTGTACGTCCTGGGCCTGCTCTCCTCGTACGGCGCGACCCGCTTCATCGTCGTCCACTACTTCGGCCAGTCGGCGGGCACCTACGACCACTACTTCCACCTGTTCCTGCCGCCGATCGACGTCCTGTACTCCTTCCTCAAGGTGATGGTCTTCGCAGTCGTGATCATCCTGATCCACTGCTACTACGGCTACACCGCGTCCGGCGGCCCGGCAGGGGTCGGGGTGGCCGTGGGCAAGGCCGTGCGCACCTCCATCGTGGCGATCAACATCGTGGACTTCTTCTTCTCGCTCGCCGTGTGGGGCGCCACCACGACCGTCCGGATCGCGGGGTAGCGGATGTCCCAGCACACCGAGGACGGCGTGGGACCCGCGCGCGGCTGGATGTCGCGCCTGGGCAACCGCGCGTACGGCGTCGGCTTCGTGGTCGTCCTGCTCCTGCTCGTCGGCCTGTCCGTGGCCTCCTTCCAGAAGCGCTTCACCCCCGTCGTGACCGTCACCCTGCTCACCGACCGGGTGGGTTCGCAGCTCCAGACGTCCTCGGACGTCAAGCTGCGGGGGTTGATCGTGGGGGAGGTGCGCAGGGTCGAGACGACCGGCAAGGGCGCGCGGCTGGTGCTGGCGCTCGACCCCTCGACGGTCGGGCTCATCCCGGCGAACGTGTCGGCGCGGTTGCTGCCGAAGACGTTGTTCGGGGAGCGGTACGTCGACCTGGTGTCGCCGCAGGCGGGTAGCCCGGCGCGGCACCTGCAGGATGGCGACACGATCGAGCAGG
>NZ_BAAGYN010000011.1:0-136435 GCF_054779295.1 Phycicoccus ginsengisoli | reverse complement strand
CGCCGCGGGGTGAGCCCGCCGGCCGCGCCCGCACCCGGCCCCCCCCCCCCCCCCCCCCCCCCCCCCCCCCCCCTGGGCCTTCGGGCAGAGCGCTGCCCCGGCGCCCGCTGAGCCTGCGGGCCGAGCACCGGCCCGGCGGATAGCCTTGCGACGTGAGCACCCCGTCGCGCGTCTTCGTGGGCCGCCTGACCAGCCTGAGCGTCTTCGACCCGCTCGGCGACCAGGTCGGCCGCGTCCGCGACGTCGTGGTGACCTTCACCGCCTCCCGGCGCCGCCCCCGCGTCATCGGCCTGGTCGTCGAGGTCCCTGGGCGCCGTCGCGTGTTCGTGCCGATGACCCGCGTGACCTCCGTCGACGGCGGGCAGGTCATCACCACCGGCCTGGTGAACATGCGCCGGTTCGAGCAGCGCGCCAACGAGGTCCTCGTCATGGCCGAGATCCTCGAGCGGCCGGTCACCGTCAACGACCCCGAGGGCTCGTTCGAGGCGACCGTCGAGGACATCGCGATCGAGCGCGAGCGCGGACGCGACTGGTCGATCTCCAAGGTCTACGTCCGCCAGGGCACGCAGAAGTCCTCCCTCGGCCCGTTCCGCCGGCGCCGCGGCACCACCGTCCTCGTCCCGGTCGAGGACGTGAGCGGCATCCACCGCCCGGCCGCGGGGCAGTCCGCGGCGATGCTGCTCGAGACCTACGACGAGCTCAAGTCGGCCGACCTCGCCGAGGTGATCCACGACCTGCCCAAGCGTCGCCGGGCCGAGGTCGCCGAGGCGATGGACGACGCCCGGCTTGCCGACGTCCTCGAGGAGCTGCCCGAGGACGACCAGGTCGAGATCCTCGAGGGCCTGCCGGTCGACCGGGCCGCGGACGTGCTCGAGGCGATGGAGCCCGACGACGCCACCGACCTGCTGCACAACCTCCCCGAGGAGAAGCAGGAGGAGCTGCTGCGTCGGATGGAGCCCGACGAGGCAGCCGACCTGCGCCGCCTGCTGACCTACGACGAGGAGTCGGCCGGCGGCATGATGACCACCGAGCCGGTCATCCTCGGTCCCGAGGCCTCCATCGCCGAGGCCCTCGCGGTCGTGCGCCGCGCCGAGATCTCCCCCGCCCTCGCCTCGACCGTCTACGTCTGCCGCGCGCCGCACGAGACCCCCACCGGCAAGTACCTCGGCATCGTGCACATCCAGCGGCTGCTGCGCGAACCGCCCCACGGGGCCATCGGCGCCATCCTGGACAAGGAGATCGAGCCGCTCACGGCCGACGCCCCCCTGGGCCAGGTCACCCGGATCCTCGCCACCTACAACCTCGTCGGTGTGCCGGTGGTCGACGACGAGGGACGGCTCATCGGTGCCGTCACCGTCGACGACGTCCTCGACCACATCCTCCCCGACGACTGGCGTGAGGAGCGGCGCGAGGTGACCCATGGCTGAGCGCGAGCGCCGCCGGGACGTCTCGTCCCGCCTCGACCAGCCCCGCGACACCCGCCGGGCCGTGCTGCCGCGCCCCGCCCTCTCGCAGGAGACGTTCGGGCGGTGGAGCGAGGGGTTCGCCCGGTGGATGGGGACCGCGCAGTTCATCATCGCGATGACGGTCTTCGTCCTGGTGTGGGTGGGCTGGAACATCCTGTCCAGCCGCACGCTGCGCTTCGACGCCTACCCGTTCATCTTCCTGACCCTCATGCTCAGCCTGCAGGCGTCGTACGCCGCGCCGCTCATCCTGCTCGCGCAGAACCGGCAGGCCGACCGCGACCGCGTCGCGCTCGAGCAGGACCGGGCCCGCGACGAGCGCAACCTCGCCGACACCGAGTTCCTCACCCGCGAGGTGGCCGCCCTGCGCCACGCCATGCGTGACGCCGCGACCCGTGACTTCGTCCGCTCCGAGCTGCGCAGCCTGCTCGACGAGCTCGAGGAGCGGGGCCTGGAGATCCGCCGGCGTGACGAGGCCGACAGCCGCGGGGACACGGGCGGTGGCGCCCCGGAGACCGCCGCGACCTAGCATGGAGGGCATGTCCGCCCCTTCCGCCGCTCCCGTGACCGACGACGCCCTCCGGCAGGCGCTGGCCACGGTCATCGACCCCGAGATCCGCAAGCCGGTCACCGAGCTCGGCATGGTCGAGAGCTGCACGGTCGACGAGGCCGGGCGGGTTGCCGTGACGATCCTGCTCACCGTGTCGGGCTGCCCGATGAAGGACACCCTGACCAAGGACACCACCGCGGCGCTGGCCAAGGTGCCGGGTGTCACCGGGGTGAAGGTCTCGCTGGGCGTCATGAGCGACGAGCAGCGCACCAAGCTGCGCGAGCAGCTGCGGGGTGGGACACCCGAGCGCGAGATCCCGTTCGCCCAGCCCGGCTCCCTCACGCGCGTGTATGCCGTGGCGTCCGGCAAGGGCGGCGTCGGCAAGTCCTCGGTGACGGTGAACCTCGCGGCATCCCTCGCCGAGAGCGGACTGCGGGTCGGCGTGGTCGACGCCGACGTCTACGGCTTCTCGGTGCCCCGCATGCTCGGCGTCGAGCACCGGCCCACCCAGGTCGACGACATGATCCTGCCGCCGGTCAGCCACGACGTGAAGGTCATCTCGATCGGCATGTTCGTGCCCGGCAACCAGCCCGTCGTCTGGCGCGGGCCGATGCTGCACCGCGCCCTGCAGCAGTTTCTCGGGGACGTCTTCTGGGGCGACCTCGACGTGCTGCTGCTCGACCTGCCGCCCGGCACCGGCGACATCGCGATCTCGGTGGCCCAGCTCATCCCGACCGCCGAGATCCTCGTGGTCACCACCCCGCAGCAGGCCGCGGCCGAGGTGGCCGAGCGGGCCGGGTCGATCGCCCTGCAGACCCACCAGCGGATCGTCGGCGTGATCGAGAACATGTCCTGGCTCGAGCTGCCCGACGGCTCGCGCCAGGAGATCTTCGGCTCCGGCGGCGGCCAGGCCGTCTCGGAGTCGCTCACCCGCGCGGTCGGCGCCTCGGTGCCGCTGCTCGGGCAGATCCCGCTCGACACGAACCTGCGCGAGGGCGCCGACGAGGGCAACCCGGTCGTGCTGCGCGACCCGGACTCCCCCGCCGCGGTCGCGCTCCGCGGCATCGCCCGCGGCCTCGGCACCCGCTCGCGCGGCCTGGCCGGCCGCTCGCTGGGCCTGTCCCCCGTCGGCCGCTAGGCCACGCCGCGGGCAAACCCTCGTCTGTGCGCAAACCTCCGTCGGAGTGCGCAGGGAGCGGATCAGTGCGCAGGCACACGCTCGTCTGCGCGCAAACCTCTGTCGGAGTGCGCAGGGAGCGGGTCAGTGCGCAGTGACGCGTTCGTCTGTGCGCAGACGAGCGGTCAGGTGGCGTCGTCGTCGAACGGCGTCGGCAGCGACGGGTCGCGCGTGACCGGGCCCGCGCCAGGGGTCGCTGCCGCGCCGGTGGAGGCGGCAGACGCCTCGGGCTCGAAGGGCGTCGGGTCCATCAGGGCCTCGCGCACGATGCGGCGCGGGTCGTACTGACGCGGGTCGTACTGGCGCCAGTCGATGTCGTCGAACTCCGGGCCCATCTGCTCGCGCAGCTGCCCCTTGGCGCCCTCGGCCATGGCACGCGCCTGCCGCACGAGCCGGCCGAGCTTCGCGGCATACTCCGGCAGCCGCTCGGGGCCCAGGATCACCACCGCCAGCACGATCAGCAGGATGAACTCCCAGCCGTTGACGCCTGCCACGAGCCCTCCTGCTCAGCTGCCGGACTTGCCGGCCAAGGTCAGTGTGACCTCGATCGTCTCACTGCCGCGCCGGACCTTCATCGACACCCGGTCGCCGACGCTCTTGGCGCGGATGGCCACGACCAGGTCGTCGGCGCCGGTGACCTTCCTGCCGTCGAACTCGACGATGATGTCACCCGGCTTGACGCCCGCCCTGCCGGCGGGGCCGGACGGGTCGACGGGGTTGCCGCTGTCGGCCGTGGGCTTGGCGAGGATGCGCACGCCCTCGCCGGTGAACTGCCGGTCGAGCACCACGCCGATCACCGGGTGCTGGGCCGAGCCGGTCTTGATGAGCTGCTCCGCGGTCTTGACCACCTGGTCGCTCGGGATGGAGAAGCCCACGCCGATGTTGCCCGACTGGGTGTCCGTGGACCCGGGGATGCGGGCGATGGCGGAGTTCACGCCGATGACCTCGCCGCGCATGTTGAGCAGGGGGCCGCCGCTGTTGCCGGGGTTGATCGCCGCGTCGGTCTGGATCGCGTTGATGTACGACTGCTGGTCGCCGTCCCCGCCGGGGCTCACCGGGCGGTTCAGCGCGCTCACGATGCCGCTGGTCACGGTGGACTCGAGCCCGAGCGGGGCACCGACGGCGATGACCTGGTCGCCCACGACGACGTCCTTCGAGGCGCCGATGGTCAGCGGCTCGAGGCCGGCGCGCTCCGTCTTGAGGACGGCGAGGTCGTACGACGCGTCGCGGCCGACGATCGTGGCGTCCACCTCCGAGCCGTTGGAGAGCTCGATCTTGATGGTGCCGTTGTTCGCGGCGCCGGCGACGACGTGGTTGTTGGTGATGATGTGGCCGTCGCGGTCGATCACGAAGCCGGACCCGGTGCCCGCCCCGTCGGCGCCCCGGACCTTGATGGTGACGACGCTGGGCAGCGCCTTGGCGGCGATGTTGGGGATCGAGCCCTCGGGGCGGGCGGTCGAGCCCACCCCGGCGGTCGGGATGGAGGACGGGGTGCGGTCGAGACGGCCGAAGTCGACGCGGTCGGTCGCGCCGAGCCAGCCGCCGAACATCCCCCCGAGGACAGCGGCGACCAGCGCCGCCGCTGCAGCGACCGCGACCAGGGCGCCCCAGCCCGGGCCCTTCTGCTGGGGGGCGGTGGCCGGGACCGGGTGCGCTCCGCTCCACGGGGGCGCGGTGCCGGCGTACCAGGCGTCGGCGGACCGGGCGGTGATGGGGTCCCAGCCCGCGCCCGGGGCGCCGGCCGGGGCCGTGCCGTGCTGAGGGTAGGCCTGCGCGGCGCTCCCGGAGGCGGCGCCGGCCGGGGCGGCCCCCGCGGCGGCCGACGTGGTGGGCACCGGCTGGGCGGCCGGGGGTTGGTGGACGGACGGCTGCGCCGGCCAGCCGGTCGGCTCGTGCGCCCAGACCGGCTGGTCCGTGGGCTCCCGACCCTGGTCGCCCGGGGCTGGGGCGGCCGGGGGGCCGGAGGCGGCCGCGGCGGAGTCGATCTCCTGGGTGTGCGACAGGTCGACCGGCTGGGTGTGCTCGGGGGCACGCGGTGGGGCCCACGGGTCCCAGTGGTCGGCGGTCACAGGCGCGACAGCGGCCGCGGACTCGGGCGCGACAGGAGCCGCGGGTTCGGGCGCGACAGGAGCCGCGGGCTCGGCGGCCGGCGGGGCGCCCGTCTCCGGGGCGCTGGCGCCCCTCTCGGCCGCGGTGGGACCGGTCTCCGGTGCGAGAGTGCTGCCCTCCGGCGCGGGGGCGTCGCTTCCCGGCGCGGCGGGACCGGTCTCCGGCGGTGTGGTGCCCGGACGCGCGGCGCGCCCGTCGTCGGCGCCCTGCGGGCTCGCCCCGGGGCCGCGCTCGTTCGTCATGGAGTCGATTCTGCCGAACTGTCGCGTGCTCCGCTGACAGCGGGTCCGACGGGTCGCGTGGACCCGGCCGGGTTCGTGGAGGTCCCGAGCCGCCGCACGGTGAAGGCAGCCGTCGCGAAGCCGGGCTGGGCCGACCGGGCCCGCTGCACCGCGGGCGAGACGGGAGCGCTCGGCGTCGACACGCCGGCCCCGCCGGTGACGGCCAGGCCCCAGGCGGCGGCGGCCGTGGCACCTGCGGCGATCCCTGCGAAGACGGTGGCGCGGCGGACCGACCGGTGCAGCGCCGGGGCGCCCCTGTCCACGACGGGCAGGGGAGCCATGGGGACCGGAGGAGGAAGGTGGCTGCGCCCGGCTCCGGTGGTCACCGGTCCGAGCGGCTGGTCGGCCACGGCCAGCAGCAGGCTGCGCAGGTCACCGGGCACGGCGGACGCGGAAGGCGCACGCAGCGCCCCGAGCACCCGGCGCTCCTGCTCGACGAGGGCACGGCAGCGGGTGCAGGCCACGAGGTGGCGGTCCCAGTGCAGGAGGCTCGCGGCATCCATCGCCCGGTCCGCGTAGGCCGTGAGCCGGTCGCCGAGGCAGCGCCCCGGCCGCGGGACGGTCCCTCCGGTCAGGCCCAGGCGACTCATCGCGAGCCCGGCACCGCCCGGCCCAGCACCGGCAGCCGGCGCCGCGGCGTGGCGGGGCGGTCG
Source organism: Phycicoccus ginsengisoli (assembly GCF_054779295.1). Classification (NCBI taxonomy): domain Bacteria; kingdom Bacillati; phylum Actinomycetota; class Actinomycetes; order Micrococcales; family Intrasporangiaceae; genus Phycicoccus; species Phycicoccus ginsengisoli. The sequence goes on along the minus strand of NZ_BAAGYN010000011.1, from coordinate 130,202 downwards.
GCGTCGGTCGCGGGACGACCGAGCGCGGGGTCGCGGTGGGCCAGGGCCTCGCGGAGCTGGGCGCGGCCCCGGTGGATCCGTGAGCGCACGGTCCCGAGCTTGATCCCCAGGGTCGCGGCGATCTCCTCGTAGGACAGTCCCTCGATGTCGCAGAGCACGACGGCGGCCCGGAACTCCGGCGACAGCGCGTCGAGCGCGCGCTGCACGTCGTCGTCGAAGTGGGTGGCGTCGTACGTGGCCTCGGGGCTCAGCTCACGGCTGGGGAGGCGGGCCGCGGACTCGTCGGAGAGCGCGTCGAAGCGGATGCGCTGCTTGCGCCGCATCTTGTCGAGGAAGACGTTGGTGGTGATGCGGTGCAGCCAGCCCTCGAAGGTGCCGGGCTGGTAGGAGTGCAGCGAGCGGAACACCCGGATGAACACGTCGTGGGTGAGGTCCTCGGCGTCGTGCGGGTTGCCGGTGAGCCGGTAGGCGAGGCGGTAGACCCGGGCGGAGTGCTGCTCGACGATCTCCTCCCAGCTCGGGGGCACCCACGCGGGCTGCTCCTGGCTTCCTGCCTGGGGCGCGCCGATCATGTCGGTCGCGGTCACGTCCCTCACCTCCGGTCGGCACACCCGGGGGGTGCGCGCTGTGCACTCGGTCCAGACGACCGACTGCCCCAAATCGTTCCCGACGAACCTGAGCGTTTCCTGTACGCCGGGCGGCTGGTGGGCAGCGCCCGCGGCAGTAGGGTTTCCCGCATGAGTGCACAGAAGCCCGCCAGCTGGGCCTATGCCGAGGGGTTCGTGACCGAGGACGAGGTCGTCGAGTCCGCCCGGCGCCGCGGCGAGGAGCTCGGGGCCGTGCCGGTCGGCAACGGCGCGGGCGCCCTGCTGCGCCTGCTGGCCGCGGCGGTCCGCGCCCGCTCGGTCGTCGAGATCGGCACGGGCGGGGGCACCTCGGGCCTGTGGCTGCTCCAGGGGATGCCCGACGACGGCATCCTCACCACCATCGACGTCGAGCCGGAGCACCAGGGTGCGGCCCGCAAGGCCTACGCCGACGCCGGTGTCGCCCACCAGCGGACCCGGGTCATCACCGGGCGCGCGCTCGACGTGCTGCCGCGGATGACCGACGGCGCCTACGACATGGTCGTCGTCGACGCGGACAAGCGCGAGTACCCCGAGTACGTCGACCACGCGATCCGGCTGCTGCGCTCCGGCGGCGTGCTGGCGCTCGACAACATGCTCTGGCACGACAAGGTCGCCGACCCCGCGGCCCGCGACGCCGAGACCACCGTGCTGCGCGACCTCGGCAAGCGGCTGCGCGACGACGAGCGGCTCGTCCCGGCGCTGCTGCCCGTCGGCGACGGGGTGCTCGCCGCCGTCAAGCGCTAGACGGTGCCGGGACCGGGGCCCCTGCGGAAGCCCTCGGGCCCCTCGGCGATCGCCACGACCTCGAACGGCTCGACGACCACCGGCGCGGACCCGATGATCCGGCTGCCGGCCGACTCGGCCGCCCCGGCGCTGAACTCCTTCTGGAAGTCGTCGCGGTAGACGGCCTGGTCGAAGACGTACGTCCCCTCGAACCAGCGCCCCTCGACCATGCGCCACGTCTTGAACGCGAGCCCGTCCAGGAACATGAACTTCGCCATCGACGTCCCGACGACGTAGTCGCGCAGCTTGCCCGCCACGTCGGCGGGCGCCTCCTCGAGGGACCAGCGGACGGTCAACCCGTACCCGGCGTTCATCGCATCTCCTCCAGCCAGTGCAGGAGCAGCCGGGCGCCGAAGCCCGTACCGCCCTTGGTGTGGAGCCCTCGGTCGACGTCGGAGCGGCCGACCCCGGCGATGTCGAGGTGCGCCCAGCTCCGCGAGCCCGCGAACTCCCGGAGGAACAATGCTGCCGAGATCGAGCCTGCTCCGCCCCCGATGCCCGCTATGTGGTTGATGTCGGCCACGTCGCTGTCGAGCATCGGCCGGTAGTCCTCCACCAGCGGGAACGGCCACAGCAGCTCGCCGGTGGCCTCCCCCGCGCCCACCAGGGCGTCGCCGACGGCGTCGTCGGTGGCGTAGACCGGCGCCATCGAGCGACCGAGCGCGACGCGCGCGGCGCCGGTGAGCGTCGCGATGTCCAGCAGGACGTCGGGCTCGAGCTCGAGGTCGGCGTATGCGAGGGCGTCGGCCATGACGAGCCGCCCCTCGGCGTCGGTGTTGCCGATCTCGACGGTGCGCCCGCCGTAGTGGGTGATGACGTCACCGGGCCGGTAGGAGGCCGCGCCCACGGCGTTCTCGGCCAGCGCGAGCAGCCCCGTCACGCGCACCGGCACCGCCAGGTCGCGGCAGGCCGCCAGCACGGCCAGCACGACACCGGCACCGCTCATGTCGGTCTTCATGGCCAGCATGCCCTCGGCCGGCTTGATGTCGAGGCCGCCGGTGTCGAAGGTGATGCCCTTGCCCACGAGGACGACGTGCGGGGTGCGTGCCCCGGCGCCCTCCGGTGTCCAGTCGAGGCGGACCAGGCGTGGTGGCGTGGCCGAGGCGGCCCCGACGGCGAGCAGGCCGCCGAAGCCGCCGGCCCTCAGCTCCCGCTCGTTCCAGACCGTGACCTCGAGCCCGTGGCGCCGGCCCAGCGCGCGTGCCTGCGCGGCCACCCAGGCCGGGTTCTTGGTGTTCGAGGGGACGACGGCGAGGTTCCTGGCCAGCATGGTGGCGCCCGCCCGGCGTACCGAGCGGCGCACGACGTCCTCGTCGTGGGCCCCCACCAGCGCGACGACCCCGACCGGTGACGGGGTGGGAGTCGTGCGGCCGCTCAGCCACTGCGGGCTGGCGTAGCCACCGAGGGCCAGCCCCTCGGCAAGGGCGGACTGCGCCGACGCCGGCTCCCCGCCCCCGAGGGTGGTGACGAGGACGGCGCGGCCGCGCACGGCCCGCCCGACGGCTGCCCCCGCGGACCGCAGGTCGGCGGCGGTCCCGGCGCCGACCCCGGCCAGCAGCACCGTGCGGGCCGCCCGCTCACCGGGTGGGAGTGGCACCGCCGTGACCGCCCCCGCGGTCGCCGGCGGCTCCCACGTCGCCAGCACGGCCGCGGCGTCCAGGCCGACCAGCGCGAGCGCCTCCGCGCCCGACGTGGGGATGCCGTCCTCCCGGACGTCGACCGCGAGCACGAGGTCGTGCGGGTCGTGGTCGGCGAGGACGTCGGCGAGCGGCGTGCTCACGACGGACCACTCGCTGGTGGCGGGGCTCAGGAGCTCTGGGGCAGGCACGGGGCCGACCCTACCCACCCGGTACCCACCCGGCGGCGCGGGCCGGCACACCGCCGGGACGACGAAGGACCCCCGGCCGAGCGTGCGGCAGGGGGTCCTTCGGAGAGGCGCGGAAGGGTTACTTCAGCCCCTCGCAGTTGTCGATGGCGTCACCGAGAGCGCGGACCTCGTCCGGGGTCATCTCGACGACGAGCCGACCGCCACCCTCCAGGGGCATGCGCAGCACGATGCCGCGACCCTCCTTGGTCACCTCGAGCGGGCCGTCGCCGGTCCTCGGCTTCATTGCCGCCATGGGGATGTGTCCCTTCCGTCAGGCGTGGATTTGGCTGGGCACACGGTTCCACGCCAGTGGTCGTCGGTCAGCAGTGCGCGCCAGTTTCGCCTCATTATCCCGTGAACACCCCCACAGGTGAAATCCGCCCCACCGCGTGACCGGCATGATGACGGCATGACCGACACGCCCGACCTGCCCGTCCCCGGCCAGCCCCCCGTCCTGCTCGAGCGCAGTGGCGCCGTCGCCACGGTCCGGTTCAACCGGCCGGAGGCGATGAACGCCCTCGACGTCGCGACGAAGGAGGCGCTGCTCGCCGCGCTGACGGAGGTGGCGCAGGACCCGGAGGTGCGCTGCGTCGTGCTCACCGGGTCCGGTCGCGCGTTCTGCGTCGGGCAGGACCTGCGCGAGCACGTCACGCTGCTGCAGTCGGACGACCCGTCGCTGTGGGAGACGGTGCCCGCGCACTACAACCCGGTGGCCGAGCTGCTCGCGACCATGGACAAGCCGGTGGTGGCGGCGCTCAACGGCGTGGCGGCCGGGGCGGGGGCCGCGTTCGCGCTGGCGGCCGACATCAGGGTCATGGTCGACACCGCGGGCTTCAACCTGGCGTTCGCGGGTATCGCCCTGTCCTGCGACTCCGGCTCCTCGTGGTGGCTGCAGCGCCTGGTCGGCCCGGCCCGGGCCAAGGAGCTGCTGCTGCTGCCGCGGACCGTACCCGCCCCGGAGTGCCTCGACCTCGGCCTGGTCACCACGGTCGTGACGGCCGAGGAGTTCGAGGCGGAGGTCGGGCGGGTCGCGACGCAGCTCGCGGCGGGACCGACGATGGCCTACGGCTCGATCCGGCAGGCGGTCGCCTTCGCGGCCGGCCACCCGCTCGCCGAGTCGCTCGCCCGGGAGGGCGAGTACATGGCCCGCACCGGCGCGAGCGCCGACCACCGGGCCGCCGTGGACGCGTTCCTCGCCAAGGAGAAGCCGGTCTTCACCGGCCGCTGACCGGCCGCTGACCCGCTGCCGCGCCCGCCATGGTCCACGTCGTGAGGCCGGCCGAGCCGTCGGGCGCCGTCGTGCGCCCGGCCGTGCCGTGGGCGCCGTCGTGGGCCCGCCCGTGCCGTCGGCTCACGGCGGCGCGGCCGCCCAGGGCGTGTACGTGAGCAGCGTGCACGTGAACCAGAACATCCCCGCCACGAGGACGACCGCCACGACCCCCACCCGCCGCCGCCAGTGCGGCACGATCCGCGCTCCGGTGGAGGTCCGCATCGCCACGGACGCGACGAGCGCGGCGATCGGGAAGTCCAGCAGCAGGAACCGCCACATGCTGGTGATAGGCCGGACGACCGCGAGCAGGTAAAGGGGGTAGGCCAGCGCCCAGACCCGCAGCTCCACGGCGAGCCAGCGCCCGTGCCGGCCCAGGATCAGCGCGATGTACGTGGCGACGAGCGAGACCAGCACGAGCACGCCGTACAGCCCGTGCGACTCCCAGGCCCACACGATCCAGAGCACGAACGGCCCCGACTCCGGCTTCTGGCCCCAGGCCGCCTGCACGTCGAAGAACGCCGTCGGCAGCCCGCTGACCAGCCCGACGACGACCGGCCAGGACACCGACGACACGGCCGTCGCCGCGATCATGAGGCCCGCCGTGACCCGTTGCCCCGACAGGGGGACGACGCCGGCGGCGCGGTCCTCGCGCCACCGCAGCACCAGGTGCGCCACCACGGCGCACGCCATCGCGGGGGCGACCGCGCGGGTGAAGCCCAGGACGATCGCCAGCCCCGCCACCCAGGCGTACCGGCGTTGCAGGAGCAGCAGCAGCGAGGCGGCCACGAGGACCGCGGCCAGCGCCTCGGTGTACGGCATCACGAGCACCCCCGTGGCCGGGTACAGGCACCACAGGGAGGCAGCGGTCAGGGCGAGGCGGTCGCGCGCCGGCTGTGGCGAGGCGTGCACGGCGAAGTGGAAGCAGCGCCAGACGAGCAGGGTGGCCGCGGCCCCGACCACCAGGTTGAGCGCGACCGCGGCCCCGAGGAACGGCAGCCCGGTGACCATGAGCGCGCGCACGAGGAAGGGGAAGACCGGGTAGAACGCCCACTCGCTGTACGTGAGCAGCCCCGTGTCGGGGTCTGCGGGCAGCGGGACGGGGTAGCCGGAGTGCGCGATCCGGTCGTACCAGACCGAGTCCCAGCCGCCGAGGATGTCGGCGACGTTCGGGTCCACGTGGCCGACCCCGGCCGGTGTCTGGAACCACACGGCGGCGACGCCCATGGCGGCGACCACGAGGCCACGGGACAGGACGTAGACCAGCATGAGGTAGGCCACGGGGTGGCGCAGCGCCCGCTGCGCCACGGCGCTGCGTCCCGCGGAGGTGCGCAGGGCGGCGAGGCCGGTGGCGCTCACGGCGGGTAGTCCGACGGCGGGTGGAAGACGAGCAGCTTCCAGATCCACGCGACCTGCCCGACCACCCCGAGGGCCACCAGCACCCACGCGCGGGTCCAGAGCCAGCGGGCGCCGCGCTCGACCCAGCCGCCGCCGAGCATGACGGCCACGAGCGGGAAGAGCGGCAGGGCGTAGCGGAAGATGCTCGTGAACGGGTCGAGGACGAGGGCGAGGTATGCCGGGTAGGCCAGGCACCACGTGCGCAGCTCCGGGCCCAGCGCGGTCGCCCAGGGACCGAGGGTGAGCACGACGATCGCCGTGGCGAGGGCCGCGAGCGCGACCGGGCCGTAGACCGCCGCACCGTCGAAGTCGCGGAACGCCCACTGCGACATGCCGAGCCACGGCTTGAGCGGGGTGATGACGTGGCCGACCCGCCACGACGCCATGGTCTCGGTGTAGGCCGTCCTGACGCCGGTCACCCGCCAGGCGACGAGGGGCCACAGGAGCCCGGCGATCCCGCTGGCGCCGAGCGCGAACGCGCCGGCGGCCCACTCGGTCGGGCGGATCGGCTCGCGCCCCCGGTCCCGCCAGCGCACGAACAGCGCCACCACGACGACGGCGAGGACGGGCACCGCGACCGGCCGGGTGAGGCCGAGCACCAGGGCGGCCAGCCCCGCTGCCGCCCACTGCCTGCGGAGCACGGCCCACAGCAGCAGGCAGAGCACGAGCATCGCCATCGACTCGCTGTAGGCGAGCTGCAGCGAGACCGCCGCCGGGAACGCCGCCCAGACCGCCACGGTCGCCAGTGCCACCGGGCGCCCCACTTTCTCGGCGAGCAGGAGCGCCATGACGACGGCTGCCCCCAGGCCGCAGAGCAGGGCGACGGTGGACCCGACGAGGGCGAAGCCGAGGCCGGTGAGGTCCATGACGGCCCGTGCGACGAGCGGGAACAGGGGGTAGAAGGCCCAGGCGTTCTGGGCGACCTGGCCGTCAGGGGTGCGGGGCAGCACGTGGGGGTAGCCCACCTCGGCGATGTGGCGGTACCAGCTGCCGTCCCACAGGACGGTCATGTCGAGGGGCTCGACCGTCGGGCCGGTCCAGTCCGGCATCACCGGCTGGCGGTGCGAGGCGATGACGAGCAGCACCCAGCCGACCGCGCGCAGGGCCAGGTAGACCAGGCCCACACGCAGGACCAGGGCGCGCACCGGTGACCGGTTCACGCCGTGCCGGCCCGGTGGCACCCCTGGAGGTGGTCGTCCACCAGACCGCACGCCTGCATCGCGGCATACATGGTCGTCGGGCCGACGAAGACGAAGCCGGCCCCCTTGAGCGCCTTCGCGAGCGCGACGCTCTCGGGCGAGGTGGCCCGCAGGTCGGCCGTGCCGCGGGGCGGGGTGTGCCGCTCCGGCCGGTGCGACCACACGAGCTCCTCGAGGCCGCCCCGGTCGCGCAGCCCGAGCACCGCCGCGGCGTTGCGGATGGCGGCGTCGACCTTGAGCCGGTTGCGGACGATGCCGGCGTCGGACATCAGCCGGTCGCGGTCGGTGTCGTCGAACCCGGCGACCACCTCCGGGTCGAACCCGGCGAACGCGGTTCGGAAGGCGTCGCGCTTGCGCAGGATCGTGATCCACGCCAACCCGGACTGGAACGCCTCGAGGGTGATGCGCTCGTAGAGCGCCTGCTCGCCGTGGACGGGCACGCCCCACTCGCGGTCGTGGTAGGCCAGGTACTCCGGAGCCGACCCGGCCCAGGCGCAGCGGGCCAGGCCGTCGGCGCCGACGACCACACCACTCACCGCGGCGCCTCGGCGGCCCGCGCCAGCATCGCGTCGACGGCACGCCCGTAGAGCCACTCGCTGCCGCGGGCGACCAGCGGGTCGAACAGGCGCTTGGCCGGCAGCGGCCGGACGACCGCGTCCTCCCGCCAGTCCAGGCGGGTCCCGGTGCCGTCGGGCTCGAACGTGACGTCGGCCCAGCCGCCCAGGAGGCGCCCGGTCTTGACGATGCGGAAACGGGCCCGGCCGGCGACCGGCGGCTGCCAGACGGTCACGAGCATCGAGTCGCGGAAGGCGAGGGGCCCCAGCCCGCTGATCCCGGCGAAGCCCCAGCCGGGCGTGGTGTCGCCGGCGTCGAGCCGCATGCGGGTGAGCGGCATCCAGTCGGCGTAGCCCGCGAAGTCGGTGACGACGGACCAGACGGCCCCCGGGCTCGCCGGGGAGAAGCGGGTGAGGTGGAAGAAGGCCATGGGTCGTCAGTCGTCGGAGTCGGCCGCGCGCGGGGTGGGCGCGGGGACGTCTCGGGGGTCGCGGGCGGCCTCGAGCTCGGCGATGCGCTCAAGGAGCTGGTCCAGGACCGCGTCGACCTGGTCCATCCGGTAGCCGCGCAGCGCGGTGTCGAACCGCACGGTCGAGACCTCGCTGGCCGGGAACCCTTCCGAGAGCGCGGGATCCGCCTGGCTGCTCGTCGCCGGGGCCATCGGGTCGTAGCCGACGCGGCCGGTCACCAGCGCGGCGAAGCCGCCCACGAGCAGCACCGCCACGACGATGAGGAAGACCCAGATCACGCGCCCGATCGTCGCACGTCCGACTGGGAGGAACCTACTCAGCCCGCGTGTCCGGCCTCGGGGAGCTCGGTGGGGGTGATGGCCGCCCGCGTGAGCATCTCCACGACGTGCGGCACGTCGTCGGGCGACAGGCGCACGGTCGCCTTGCACACCGAGTCCTGCCAGATGGACAGGACGACGCGGCCGCTGGCCGGGTGGCCCGACACCCGCAGCGTACGACCCGCGACGTCGCGGCCCAGCACGACGTCGCCCAGGCGCGGCAGCGGCGACACGGTCACGACCTCATTGTCGCGGCGGGCCCACCGCCGCGTCCATCCCTCATTCGGGCCGCTTGGCCGCCACCTGCTCGTCGGCCTCGATCACGGTCCGCACCGCCTCCTCGACGTCGTCGGTGAGGTGGAGCAGGTCGACATCGCGCGGGCTGACCGTGCCGGCGTCGAGCACCGTCCCGCGCAGCCAGTCGAACAGCCCGCCCCAGTAGCCCGTCCCCATGAGGACGATCGGGAAGGAGGTGACCTTGTGGGTCTGCACGAGGGTGACCGCCTCGAACAGCTCGTCCAGGGTGCCGAAGCCGCCGGGAAGCACGATGAAGCCGCGCGCGTACTTGACGAACATCGTCTTGCGGGCGAAGAAGTAGCGGAAGTTGACGCCGAGGTTGACGTGCTCGTTCAGGCCCTGCTCGAAGGGCAGCTCGATGCCGAGCCCGACCGAGGCGCCGCCGGCCTCGTGCGCCCCCTTGTTCGCCGCCTCCATGGCGCCCGGCCCTCCCCCGGTGATGACGGCATACCCGGCCTCCGCCAGGCGGCGCCCCACCTCGCAGCCCAGCTCGTAGAACTCGGTCCCCGGCCTGGTCCGCGCCGACCCGAACACCGACACGGCCGGTCCGAGCTCGGCGAGCGCCCCGAACCCCTCGACGAACTCGCTCTGGATCCGCAGCACCCGCCACGGGTCGGTGTGCACCCAGTCGGTCGGGCCGCGCGAGTCGAGCAGCCGCTGGTCCGTCGTGGTGCCGGGGACCCGCGACCCGCGCAGCATGACCGGGCCGGTGCGGTACTCGACGTCCCACTCGGTGGCTCCGGCGGTCTGCCCGGGGTCGTCCTCGGCGTGGCTCAGGTCGTCGTGGTCGCTCACCCGCCCAACCTAGGCCACCCCGACTCGCGGACCGGGGAACGGTGGCGTGAACGGCGCGGGAACGGGCACCGCGGGGCGGGGCGACGGCGTACGGACTCCCGCTAGGGTCGCGAGGATGGACAGCCCCCTGCAGGAGAGCACGCGACGCCGCCTCCACACGCTCGCCCTGGAGCGCCAGCGCCGGGGGCGGGTCCCCGGCCTGGCCGCAGCGGTGGTCCGCCGGGGCGCACCGGTGTGGACCGACGGCATCGGCACCGTCGACGTGTCGTCGCCGCGGGTGCCGGGCCCGGACGACCAGTTCCTCGTCGCCTCCAACACCAAGTCCTTCACCGCGGTGCTGGTCATGGCGCTGCGGGACGAGGGGCGGCTCGACCTCGACGACACCCTCGACCAGCACCTGCCCGGCGTGGCCCACCGGGTCACGGTGCGACAGGCCCTCGCCCACGCGAGCGGGCTGGCGCGCGAGCCTCTCGGGGACGTCTGGGAGACCCTCGAGCAGCCCGACGCCGCGACCCTCATGAGCGACTTCGACGCCATCGAGCGCGTCGGCCGCCCCCACGACCGCTGGCACTACTCCAACATCGTGTATGCCGTGCTGGGCCAGCTCGTCGCGCGGCTCGACGGCCGCTCGTGGGAGGAGTCGCTGCGCGCCCGGGTCCTGGCGCCGCTCGGGATGACCCGGACGACCGTCGGATTCGACGGCGGGCCCCGCGCCACCGGGTACCACCTGTCTCCCTTCCACGACGTGCCGCGGGTCGAGCCGGTCGTCGACCTGCGGGCGATGGCACCGTGCGGCGGGCTCGCGAGCACGCTGACCGACCTCGCCACGTGGTGCGGCTTCGTGGCGGACCCCGACCCGGGCATCTTGTCCCCCGACACGCTCGAGGAGATGACCCAGCCGCAGCTGATGACCGACCCCGACGGCTGGACGAGCGCGATGGGGCTGGGGTTCTTCCTCGTCCGCTCACCCCGGAAGCGCACGTGGGTCGGGCACACCGGCGGGCTCCCCGGCCAGGTCAGCGGCGTCTTCACCCACCGCGAGAGCGGCACCGGCGGCATCGTCCTGATGAACAGCTCGAGCTCGCCCGACCCGACCGAGCTGGCGCTGTCCCTCGGGGACCACGTGCTCGACCACGACCCGGTCGAGGAGGAGCCGTGGCGGCCGGGCACGAGCGTGCCCGAGGACCTCGTCCCGCTCCTGGGCCGGTGGTTCTCGGAGGGCAGCGGCTACACCTTCAGCGTCCGCGAGGGCCGGCTGGAGGCGCGCGCCGACTCGGCACCGCCCGGCCGCGCCCCGTCCGTCTTCGAGCGGCTCGACGGCTCCACGTTCCGCACGGTCTCCGGCCGCGAGCGCGGCGAGCTGCTCCGGGTCACCCGCACGCCGGACGGCTCGGTGGCGAAGCTGAACTGGGCGACCTACCTGGTGACCCGCGAGTCGCTCGGGTTCGGGGAGTCGCTCGAGCGGTAGCCGCCCTCAGGCGAGCCAGCGCAGCAGAGCCGCCTCGGCGGAATCGAGCTGGGCGACCGGCACCCGCTCCTCGTCGTGGTGGGCGAGGTTCGGGTCGCCGGGGCCGAAGTTGACCGCGGGGACCCCCATCGCCGCGAACCGGGCCACGTCGGTCCAGCCCTGCTTGGCCACGACGTCGACCCCCAGGGCGTCGACGAACGCCCGGGCGGCCGGGCGGTCCAGCCCGGGCCTGGCGCCGCCGGCGTTGTCCACGACCGTGACGACGAAGTCGCTGAAGAGCTGGTGGACGACGGCCGCGGCCTCGTCCTCGGACTTGTCCGGCGCGTAGCGGTAGTTGACCGTCACGACGCACCGGTCGGGGATGACGTTGCCTGCGATGCCGCCGGCGATGCCGACGGCGTTCATCGCCTCGCGGTACTCCAGCCCGTCCACCTCGACGGTCTCGGGCTGGTACGCCGCGAGCCGGGCGAGCACCTCGGCCGCGTCGTGGATCGCGTTGTGCCCGTTCCACGGCCGGGCGCTGTGGGCGGCGATGCCCTTGGTCACGACCTCGGCCCGCAGCGTGCCCTTGCAGCCGCCCTCGACGATGGAGCCGGTCGGCTCGAGCAGCACGGCGAAGTCGGCGTCCTCGATGAGGTCAGGGCGCTGCTGGTGGATGTGCAGGAGGCCGTTGTACTGGCTGTCGATCTCCTCGCCCTCGTAGAAGACGAACGTGAGGTCGCGCGACGGCTCTGCCACCAGGGCGGCCTTGAGCTGCACGGCGACACCGCCCTTCATGTCCACGGTGCCCCGTCCCCAGAGCTCCTCGCCCCGGCGCTGGGTCGGGAGGTTGGCCGGGTCGGTGGTGAGCGGCACGGTGTCGATGTGCCCGGCGAGGACCACCCGCTCGGCGCGTCCCAGCTCGGTCCTGGCCACGAGGGTGTTCCCGATCCGGGTGGTGGTGAGGTGCCCGAGCGGGGCCAGGGCGGCCTCGATCGCGTCGCACACCATGGCCTCGTCGAGGCTCACGGACTCGATGTCGCACAGCGCCGCGGTGAGGGTCGTGACGTCCGCGGCCAGGTCGAGGGCCGGGGGCGTCGTGGCCCGGTGGGCGGTGCCGGAGGCGTTCTCGGCGCTGCTGTGGACGCTGCTCCTGGCGCTGCTCTGGACACTGCTCTCGGCGCTGCTCTGGGGGCTGCTCGGCATGTCGGCCACCCTAGCCGTGCGGCGGATTCACGGACGACGGCGCACCTCTCGTACCCTTGGGCGCCATGAGCAGCGAGCGCACCGCCTGGGGCCACGGCCTGGCCACGGTCCACGACGACGGGTCCGTCCTCGACACGTGGTTCCCGGAGCCGGCGCTCGGCGCCCGACCAGCCGACGCCGCCGTCCCGGCCGCGCTCGAGGCCCTCGTCGCCAAGGACGACGCGCGCCGGGTGCGCCGCGAGGTGGTCACCGTGGAGGTCGACCTCGACGCGGCGCCCGCCGACCCCTCCGACGCCTACCTGCGGCTCCACCTGCTCTCGCACTGCCTCGTCGCCCCCAACACCGTCAACCTCGACGGCCTGTTCGGCGTGCTCGTCAACGTCGTGTGGACCACCCAGGGCCCGTGCGCCGTCGAGGGGTTCGAGCTGACCCGGGCCGCTCTCCAGGCGCGGGGCCCGGTGCAGGTGCTCGGGGTCGACAAGTTCCCGCGGATGGTCGACTACGTCGTGCCCGCGGGCGTGCGCATCGGTGACGCGGACCGGGTGCGGCTCGGCGCCCACCTCGCCCCCGGCACCACCGTGATGCACGAGGGCTTCGTCAACTTCAACGCCGGCACGCTCGGTCACTCCATGGTCGAGGGACGGATCTCCCAGGGCGTCGTGGTGGGCGACGGCTCCGACGTCGGCGGCGGCGCCTCGACGATGGGGACGCTGTCCGGCGGCGGCACCGAGCGCGTCCGGGTCGGCGAGCGCTGCCTGCTCGGCGCCGAGTCGGGGCTGGGCATCGCCCTCGGCGACGACTGCGTCCTCGAGGCCGGGCTGTACCTCACCGCCGGCACGAAGGTCACCCTCGGCGACGGGCGGGTCGTCAAGGCCCGCGAGCTGTCCGGCCAGGACACCCTGCTGTTCCGGCGCAACTCCGTCACCGGCACCGTCGAGGCCCTGGCCAGGGACGGCCACGGCATCGTCCTCAACTCCGCCCTGCACGCGAACGACTAGGCATGCCCACGAGCCGGCGCGGCGGCGCGCCCCTCGCCGAGCAGCGCCCACCACGACGCGGGATGCGCCGGCTGCTCACCCGCGTCGTCCTGCTCGCGTTCGTCGTCGCCGTCGTGGGGGCGGGGGTCCTGGGTGTCCGCGGCCTGCTGCACAGCTTCGGCGGCCCCGAGTGCCGGGCCACGGCGTTGGGGAAGAGCGTGACCTTCGACCCCAGCCAGACGGCCTACGCGGCCACCATCGACGCGGTGGCCGAGAAGCGGGGGCTCCCGGCCCGCGCGGCCACCATCGCCATCGCGACGGCCATCCAGGAGTCGAAGCTGCGCAACCTGACCTACGGCGACCGGGACTCGGTGGGCCTGTTCCAGCAGCGGCCGAGCCAGGGCTGGGGCACCGAGAAGCAGATCCTCGACCCGGTCTACGCGAGCAACAAGTTCTACGACGAGCTCGTGAAGATCAAGGGCTACGAGCAGATGCGGATCACCGAGATCGCGCAGAAGGTGCAGAAGAGCGCCTACCCCGAGGCCTACGCCGAGCACGAGCAGGAGGGGCGCCTGCTCGCCTCCACCCTGTCCGGGCACTCCCCCGGTGGCCTGGGCTGCCGGCTCAAGGACGCCACCGACGGCAACCCGGCTGCGATGCGCACGGCGCTGTCCGCCGAGCTCGGGGTGCCCTCGACGGTCAAGGGCACGACGCTCACCGTGCGCGCCGCCTCGGAGCGGCAGGCCTGGAGCGCGGGCGCGTTCGCCGTGGCCAAGGCCGAGCAGTACGGCGCGACGAAGGTGACGGTCGGGTCCCGCTCGTGGACCCGCACCACCGGTGCCGACGGCTGGTCCTGGCAGCAGGCGAGCAAGCCCGTCGCCAAGGACACCGCCGTCATCGCCTTCGCCGGCTGACGAGGACGAAGGGGCGCCTCAGCGCACGACGATGGCGTCGCCGACCGCGCGCTCCCCGGTGGCGTCGGACGGGTGGCTGACCAACTGGTCACGCACCACCATCGCCGTGGAGCCGCCGCCGTCGAGGTTCATCGCGTCGACCATGCCGAGCGACCTCGCGACCGCCGCCGTCTCGGGGATGGACAGGCCGAGCTCGCCGAGCTGGCGCCCGTCGACCGTCACCAGCAGGGTGCGGCCCGCGGCGTCCACGCCGGCGAAGGTCCGGGGGTTGCGCTGCAGGACCCACCCGTAGGCGAAGCTGGGCTCGCCGGGGTGGACCATCCCGTCCTGCTGCTGCGTGATGTGCACCCTGCCGTCGCGCACCAGCTCGGGCCCACCGTTGAGCACCGCCCGGCCGGGGAGGGCCAGGGGACGGCCCCCCACGGTCAGCTCGGTCCGGGTGGTGACCCGCTGGCCCGGGACGAGGGCCGCGACGAGGGCGGCCTGGCTGCCGGTCCCCTGCAGCGAGCGCTGGCCGGTCGCGAGGGCGGTGCCGCGCGTGGTCGCCACCGACAGGACGCGGCCGTGGCGGTCGAGCACGGCCTCGGCGCCGCTGCCGGCCGGGGTACGGGGGCCGAAGGCGGTCGTGAACAGGACGAGCTCGTCCGCGTCGGTGCACGTGGTGTCGTGCAGAGGCAGCGCGGTCGGCAGGTCGTCGGCGGTGCCGCCGCAGTTGCGGATCAACCCGGGCACCCGGTTCAGGCCGTCGAGCACCTGCCGCCCCGACGGGAGCATCGCGTTCGCCGTCCAGCTCGGTCGCACGACGGCCGTGTGCCGGGCTCCGGGGTCGAGCGCCAGGACGGGGCGGGACCCGACCGGCTCGGACTCCAGCCTGCCGTCGTAGACGCCGGCCCCGGCCGGGTCGCCCTCGGCACCGGCCCTGGGGTCGAAGACGAAGAAGCCGGCGTTGACGGCGACCTTCGCCTTCTCGTAGCCGGCGAGCCACGACGTCGTCTCCCGGGTCTCCAGCGTCGGGCCGAAGGTCGCGCCCAGGCTCCCGCGGAACTGCCGGGGGTCGATGGTCACGACGTTCACCGTCCACGGGCCCTTGGCGGTGGACGTGCCGTCCCACCCGGCATACCAGGCGCGGCCGGAGTAGCCGGCGGCCTTGAGCCGCGCCGCCTCGGCGGCCGCCTGGGCCTGGGTGCCGAAGGTCGTGGTGAGCCGCACCCGCCAGCCCAGCACCCCGGCCGGGACGTCGGCGACAGCGGGCTGGAGCACCTGCTGGGCCTGCGCCGGGAAGCCGTCCGCAGTCAGCCGCTCGGCGAACGCGCGGGCGCTGGCCTCGTCCTGGATGGCACGCGGCGGTGCGTCGGGGTCCGGACTGGTCGAGCCGGACGGGATGCTCACCTCGACCACCCACGGGACGCCGGCATCTGCCGCGCCCCGGGTGATGCTCGTCCAGGTGACGCCGGGCTCGACCTGCCGCACGGTGCGGGTCTCCGGCAGCCCCGCCGGGCCGAGGTCCAGCGGCTGCGCAGCGGCGGGCTGGGGCCGGCCGTGGCCGCCGTAGTGGTGGGGCGGCGCCGCGGTCGCCGGTGAGCTCGCCACGGCAGCCGCCGCCGCGAGGCCGATCGTGCCGACTGCTGCTGCCCAGGTGCGCCTCATGGACGGCAGGCTACGACCGATTCGCACCTTTCGCCCGGCGAGTCCCGGGTGTCCCCGGCGGACGACGACGCCCCCGGCGCGGGCCGGGGGCGTCGTGGAGCGGGTGGGACGGGACGGTCAGCGCTCGCCCATGCCGACGTAGTCGCGCTCGGTGTGACCGGTGTAGATCTGGCGCGGACGGCCGATCTTGGTCTGCGGGTCCTCGATCATCTCGCGCCACTGGGCGATCCAGCCCGGCAGGCGGCCGAGGGCGAAGAGCACGGTGAACATGCGGGTCGGGAAGCCCATCGACTTGTAGATCAGGCCGGTGTAGAAGTCGACGTTCGGGTAGAGCTTGCGCTCGACGAAGTAGTCGTCCTCGAGGGCGCGCTGCTCGAGCTGGAGCGCGATGTCGAGCAGCGGGTCCTGCACGCCGCCCTTGTTGAGGATGGTGTCGGCGGTCTTCTTGATGATGGCGGCGCGGGGGTCGTAGTTCTTGTAGACCCGGTGGCCGAAGCCCATCAGCTTGACGCCGTCCTCCTTGTTCTTCACCTTCTTCACGAAGGTGTCGACGTCCCCGCCGTTCTCGTGGATGGTGCTGAGCATCTCCAGGACGGCCTGGTTGGCGCCGCCGTGCAGGGGACCGAAGAGGGCGTTGATGCCGGCCGAGACCGACGCGAAGAGGTTGGCCTGCGAGGAGCCGACGAGGCGGACCGTGGAGGTGGAGCAGTTCTGCTCGTGGTCGGCGTGCAGGATGAGGAGCAGGTCGAGGGCCTTGACCATGTCCTCGTCGAGGTCGTACGGCTCGGCCGGGAAGCCGAACGTCATCCGCAGGAAGTTCTCCGGCAGCGACAGCGAGTTGTCCGGGTAGAGGAACGGCTGCCCGACCGACTTCTTGTAGGCGTAGGCCGCGATCGTCGGCAGCTTGGCCATGAGGCGCACGGTCGAGATCTCGACCTGCTCCTTGTCGAAGGGGTCGAGGCTGTCCTGGTAGAACGTCGACAGCGCCGAGACGGCCGAGGACAGCACCGGCATCGGGTGGGCGTCGCGCGGGAAGCCGTTGAAGAAGGCGCGCAGGTCCTCGTGCAGCAGGGTGTGGCGGCGGATCTTCTGGTCGAAGTCCTCCAGCTGCTGCTGGGTCGGCAGCTCGCCGTAGATGAGGAGGTAGGACACCTCGAGGTAGCTCGACTTCTCGGCCAGCTGCTCGATCGGGTAGCCGCGGTAGCGCAGGATGCCCGCGTCGCCGTCGATGTACGTGATCGCGCTGCTGCACGAGGCGGTGTTGACGAAGCCGGTGTCGAGGGTGACGTTGCCGGTCTCCTTGAGCAGCTTGGAGACGTCGTAGCCGTCGTTCCCCTCGGTGGCCTTGACCAGGCCCAGCTCGAGCGTCTTGCCGCCGGCCGTCAGGGTGGCGCCAGCCGTTGCGTCAGTCATGTGTGTGTCCCATCTTCCACGAGTGTGCGGGCACCCGTCGGGTGTGCGTCGGGGCGCTCGTCGCGCACTGCGACGCTACCCCAACCGTGCTGCGGCGACGGAATCGGGCTGGTCAGGCACCGAGCCGGCGGACGGCCTCGCCGATGCGCTCGTCGGTCGCGGTGAGGGCGATCCGCACGTGCTCCCGGCCGGCATGGCCGTAGAAGGTGCCGGGGGCCACGAGGATCCCCCGGTCGGCGAGGGTGGCCACGGTCGTCCACGCGTCCTCGCCCCGGGTGGACCACAGGTAGAGGCCCGCCTCCGAGGAGTCGACGCGCATCCCGAAGCCCTCGACCGCGGCCCGCAGCGTCTGCCGGCGCGCGGCGTACCGGGCCTTCTGGCCCGCGACGTGCTCGTCGTCGCCGAGCGCCGCGGTGAGCGCGGCCTGCACCGGGCACGGGACGATCATCCCGGCGTGCTTGCGCACCTCGAGCAGCCGGCGCACCAGGGCCACGTCGCCGGCGACGAAGGCGGCGCGGTAGCCGGCGAGGTTGGACTGCTTGCTCAGCGAGTACACGGCGAGGAGACCCTCGTGCGAGCCACCGGTGACGCGGGGGTCGAGGATCGACGGCGTGGTCGGCCCTTCCGCCCCCTCCCGCCAGTCGAGCTCGGCGTAGCACTCGTCGCTCGCGACGACGACACCGTGCTGCCGGGCCCAGGCGACGACCTTGGCGAGGTGCTCGACTCCGAGGACCTTGCCCGTGGGGTTGCTGGGGGTGTTGAGCCACAACAGCTTCGGCGTCGTGGCGGGCGTCAGGGGGCCGAGGGCGGCGAGCCCGTCGACGACGGTGGGGGTGGCACCGGCGAGCCGGGCCCCGACGTCGTACGTCGGGTAGGCGACCGACGGGAAGCCGACCAGGTCACCGGGACCCAGACCCAGCAGGGTGGGCAGCCAGGCGACGAGCTCCTTGCTGCCGACGGTCGGCAGGACGCCGTCCGGGTCGAGGTCCGGGACACCCCGGCGGCGGTCGAACCAGGCGGCGACCGCCTCGCGCAGGGCCGGGGTGCCGTACGTCTGCGGGTACCCCGGGGCGTCGGCGGCCGAGCGCAGGGCGTCCTGCACCACCGCCGGGGTGGGGTCGACGGGGGTGCCGACCGAGAGGTCGACGAGGCCCCCGGGGACGGCGCTCGCCCGTTCCTTGTAGGGGGCGAGCGAGTCCCAGGGGAAGTCCGGGAGCGCGCGTGAGGTCACGCGTCGGCCCCGGTCGTCACTCGTCGTGCGACTGCGGGGGCAGGTCGGCGATGATCGGGTGGTCCTTGGGGATCATGCCGAGCTTGGCGGCACCGCCCGGGCTGCCGAGGTCGTCGAAGAACTCGACGTTCGCCTTGTAGTAGTCGGCCCACTGCTCGGGCACGTCGTCCTCGTAGTAGATCGCCTCAACCGGGCACACCGGCTCACAGGCACCGCAGTCGACGCACTCGTCGGGGTGGATGTACAGCGAGCGCTCGCCCTCGTAGATGCAGTCGACGGGACATTCCTCGATGCAGGCCTTGTCCTTGAGGTCCACACAAGGCTGGGCGATCACGTACGTCATGGCGCCCATACTATGCGGCGTGTGTCAGGCGACGTCGGCAACCTCCCCCTCGGGTCCCGGGTGGTCGTGCGGTGGCGCCTCGACGCCCCGGACGCCGCCACCGGGGCGACCCTGACCGACTCGGTCGGCACCCTGCTCGAGGCCACCGCGGACGCCCTGGTCGTGGACACCCGGAGCGGTCCGGTGCGGGTGCCCCGCGACCGGGTCACCACCGCGAAGGTCGTCCCGCCACGTCCCGCCCGCCGGGGCGCGGCGCACCTCGCGATCTCCGTGGAGGACCTCCAGCGCGTGATGGCGCCCTCGTGGGGCGCGCTCGAGCGCGACCGGCTCGGGGAGTGGGAGCTGCGCGCCTCCGAGGGCTTCACCCAGCGGGGCAACTCGGTCGTCACCGCCGGCGACCCCGGGGTGCCCCTCGCGCAGGCGGTGGACCACGTCGAGGCCTGGTATGCCGCGCGCGGCCTCCCCGCGAAGCTCGTGCTCGCCGGGCCGGAGGGCTTCGACCCCGGCGACGACCCGCTCGGGGCCCTGCTGCTGGGCCGCGGGTACACCGAGGGCAGCCGGACGCTGGTGCTCACCGCCGCGACCGAGCGGGTCGCCGCGGCCGACCCGGGCGGCCCCGAGGTCCTCGTGGCGGAAGTGGCCCCGCCCGAGTGGCTCGCGACCTACCTGACCACCCGGCCGGACGCTGCCGGCGCCGGCGAGCGCGTCGTCACCGGCAGCCCCCAGCACCTGTTCGGACAGGTCCGTCCCGGTGGCGGGCTGGCGCAGAAGCTCGGGCTGCGCGACGCCGACGCCGCCGGCACCACCCCGGTCGCCCTGGGACGCCTGGGCATCGCGCACGGCTGGGCAGGGCTCGGCGCGGTCTGGACCGACCCGGCACACCGTGGTCGGGGCCTCGCCGCCCACCTCACGGCGCAGCTGGCCGCAGCGGCCCGCGCCCGGGGCGTCCACCTGGTCCACCTGCAGGTCGAGCACGACAACGCCGCCGCGATCCGGCTCTACCGCCGGCTCGGCTTCGACACCCACTCGAGCTACGTCTACCTCACCCAGCCGCCCCCGGCATAACCAGTGGCGCCGCACGCCGACCCTTGGCAAGGGTGGGCCCATGACCTCACGCATCTCGCACACGTCCGTCGACTCCGGCAACGCCCATGCGCAGTCGGTCTGGTGGGGGCAGGTGCTGGGGTTCTCGGAGGACCCCCGCGACCCCAACCTGGCCGGGCACGAGGAGTGCATGATCTTCTCCCCCGACGGCCGCACCCGGGTGCTGTTCATCGAGGTGCCCGAGGGCAAGGCGGTCAAGAACCGGCTCCACTTCGACCTCACCCCGACCGACCGCACCCGCGAGGAGGAGGTCGAGCGCATCCTCGGCCTCGGCGCCACCGTGCACCAGGACCTGCGCAAGGACGACGGTGGGGGGTGGGTGACCCTGCTGGACCCGGAGGGCAACGAGTTCTGCGTGCTGCGCAGCGAGTCCGAGCGGCCGGACCCCTACGCCCACCTCGTGCGCGACTGAGCGCCGCTCAGCCGGCCTTCGGGTTGGTGCAGCGCACGTCGTCCTCGGGGATGTAGTGGGTGTTGAAGGTGGACGTCTTCACCTGCGTGCCGCCCTTCTTGAAGATGCGGGTGACCGTGACGTCGAACCCGGGGGTCGGCGTCTGGGGCACGCAGGACGCGCGGTCGTCGGTGATCCGCTTGGGCTGGACGACGTTGCGCCGGGGGCCCTTGACCGCCTCGACGTCCCAGACCTTGGTGCCGTGGAAGGTGACCGTGACGGAGTTCCCCGAGACCCCGGCCTGGATGAGGATGCCGTAGCCGGTGTCGTTGGTGAACCTGTTGTCGACGTCCGGCCAGGAGATCGTGGCCTCGCGGCCCTCGGGGTACCTGGAGATGTAGAACGAGTGCGGGTGGTGCTCCTCGATCCGCGCACCGGAGAAGAAGATCGCGTTGAACAGCGTCGTCGACAGCTGCGAGATCCCGCCGCCGTAGTCCCTGGTCAGCCGGCCGTTGACGATGACGGGGGCGGAGTTGTAGCCCTTGGCCGCGGTCCGCTGCCCGAGGCGCGCGTTGAGGCTGAAGGTCTCCCCCGGCGCGACGTAGGTCCCGTTGAGGGTGCGCGCCGCGATGGTGATGTTCTCGGTCCGCGGCGGGTTGAACGGGAACTGCGTGGTGAAGGTCGAGATGACCTCGCGCGGCTTGATCTTCTCCGCCTGCGCGGTCGTGAGCTTGGGCTGCACGACCTTCGCGGAGACCGTGGCCGTGCGGCCGGGGGCGGTGAGGGCGGGCACGAAGGCGCTCCGGACCGCGGCGTCGTCGAGGGTGGCGCCGACGACCGCAGGCTCGACCACCGGGGTCGTGCCCCGGAACGTGATCTTCGCGTCCTGGGCCGGCTTCTCGATGCCGGCAGCGGCCGCGGCCTTGCGGACCGCGGCCACGAGCTTCGCCTCGTCGACCTGCGGTGACAGGGTTCCCGAGCCGTCCGCCGTGACGGCGAGCGCGGGCGCGAAGGCGGCCGGCTCGACGGAGAACTTCTTCGCGCCGACGACCACGGTCACCGGGGCGCTCACCGCGGGGGTCGCGAACTCGCGGTTGGCGCGGTCGAGCTCCTCGGCGGACACCTTCGGCTCCACCGTGTCGACCGCAGCCTGCACCGGCGCCGTCGTGGGCCAGCGAGCCGCGACCGCGTCAGCGGTGCGGCCGACGGAGACCGCCCGGCCCGCGACGGGCCGGACCAGGGTGACCTTGCCCTCGGGGAAGGTGATGGCAGCCTCGGTCACGGGCGTCTCGAGGGCCTTCGCGGCGCCGCGCACCGCCGCCTCGAGCCGGGCGCGGTCGACCTCGACGGCCAGCTTCTGGTCACCGCCACCGGTGAGGTGGGCCCAGAGGTCCGCCGGCTTCAGCGAGAAGCCGGTCAGCCCCTCCACGGTGCCGGGCAGGTCGAGGCGCAACCCGGCCTGCTCGGGGGTGAGCTCCTGCCTGGCGTCACCGGCGACGAGCACGACCTTGTCGTCCCGCCGGCCGGCCAGCGCCCGGTCGAGCGTCCGCTCGGCCGAGGCCGGGCTCATGCCGCCGATCGGGACCCCGGCCACCGAGGTGTTGGCCGGGACGTGCTGCCCCAGGAAGTACGCCAGCCCGAGGTATCCCGCGGCGAGGACGGTGAGGGCGACCGAGGCGCGCAGGGCCGCCGAGCCGTTCTCTCTCACGGGCACTCCCCTCAGCGCAGCGGCTGGTAGCGGCTGCGGTAGTAGACCAGCGCGTCGGCCGGGTGGTCGTTGCTCGAGAGGGACACTACTTCCCCGACCACGATGCTGTGGTCACCGGCGCGGTGCAGGTCGGTGGTGCGCAGCTCGAGCGTCGCCAGCGCGTCGTCGAGCAGGGCCACCCCGACCTCGGGACCGCGGTGGTGCGCCACCCGGTCGAGCTGGCCGTGCAGCGGCCGCCCCTGGGTGGACAGCCACTCGGCCACCGGGCGCTGGGCGGCGGCCAGGATGCTCACGCCCCAGACGCCGGAGTCCGCGATGGCGTCGTGGAACCGCGCGTCCACCTCGACGCAGGCCAGGACCAGCATCGGCTCCATCGACACCGAGGTCACGGCGTTGGCCGTCATGGCGTGGTCGTGCCCACCGGCGAACGTGGTCAGGACCGTGACGCCCGTGGCGAACCGTCCCATGGCCAGTCGGAAGTGGTCGGCGTCGAGGGGGGTGGTCACGAGGACCCATCCAACAGGCCCGCGACCCGGCCCGCCTCACCGGACGAGGTCTCGAGCACCCCGGCCGCCGTCGTCCCGGGGTGGGGACCTGGCTCATGGGTGACCCTCGGCGGTACCGCGAGCCGACCCGTCGCGGGGTCGAGCCGGGCGAAGCCCTCACGACCGGGCAGCCTGGCCGCGATGTCGTTGGAGAGCGCGTACACCTCGCCGCGCACCGTCACCTGGGTGACGTGCTCGGACAGCGCGGCCTGCTGCACGGCACGGGCCGGCGCGTCCTGCACCGCGTGGGTCACCAGGACGTCGTCGACGACCGACGGGGGGTACTCCCCGTCGACCGCCGGCACGGTCCAACCCCGGGTCAGCTCGGGCCGCCCGGCCAGCCACTGCCGGTCCTCGCGGGCCCACGACGCGGGCGTCAGCACGGCATACAGCGGCGGCTGCTCGTCGGAAGGCAGGGAGGCCACGGCCGCGCACGTCACCCGGTGCGTCTGGATGTGGTCGGGGTGGGCGTAGCCCCCGTGCTCGTCGTAGGTGACCACGGCGGCGGGCCGCAGCCTGCGGACCACCGCGGCCACGAGCGCGGCCGCCTCGGCGACGTCGGCGTTGACGAAGGCCGCGGGGTCGGCCGCGCTGGGGGTGCCGGCCATCCCCGAATCGCGGTAGCGCGACAGGACGCCCGCCGCGGGGTCGGCGCCCAGGACCTCGCAGGAGGCGCCGAGTACGGCCATCGCGCGGGCCAGCTCGCCCGCGCGGTACGGGCCGAGGGCGTCGTCGTGCGCCGCGTCGAGGTGGAGCAGCTCCGGCGGGATGACCTCGCCCTCCTCGCCCAGGGTGCAGGTCAGCACGTGCACCGGGTGCCCCGCGCGGACGTAGTGGGCCATGGTGAGCCCGGTCGTGAGCGTCTCGTCGTCGGGGTGGGCGTGGACGAACAGCAGCGGCGGCCGGCTCACCCGCCCACCCCGGTGCCGGCCAGGTCGACGAAGCCGCCGAGCGCCTCGTTCGCCGCGAAGCCGGTGACGTCGCTGCCGGCCACGTAGAGGTTGCGGCGCTGGGCCAGCGCGACGAAGGCGCCGCGCTGGGCGAGCGAGGCGTCGAGCCGCGCCCACGCCGCCGCTCGTCCGGTGGCGTCGGCGATGCCGCCGATCCGGGTGATCTCGGCGTTCACCTTGTCGTCGGCGAAGCGCCCGTAGTCGCGGCCGCTGCTGTCGCCGAGCAGGTTCAGCCGGCTGTCGAGCAGCGGCGGGATGACGGTGGAGGCCGACGGCCAGGACGCGGCCCAGTTGGCCCAGAAGACGTCGGTCTTGTCCTCGCGGCCCGGTGCGGAGATCGCGGTGAAGTAGTCCTTCTCGATGGGCTGGAGGGTGACCTCGAAGCCACCGTCCGTCCAGCCGTTGGACAGGGCCGCCATCGCCTTGTCGGCCGTCGGGGACGACCGGTAGGCCACCCGGATCCGCACGGGCAGCGTCAGGCCAGCCTGCTCGAGGGCGGCCCTGGCCGCTGCCGGGTCGCCGCCGGGCCCGGCCCCAGTCGGGTCGGCGTCGCTGTGACCGGGCAGCGCAGGACCGATCAGGCTGAACGCCGGGGTCGCGGCGCTCTCCCCGCCCAGCGCGGTGACGTAGCCCTCGCGGTTGGTGGCCAGGGCCAGGGCGGTGCGCACCCGCTGGTCCCGCATGACCCCCTTGGCGAGGTTCGGGGCCAGGTAGTCCACGAACTGCCCCGACGGGTTGAGCGAGCGGGCCCGCAGCCCCGAGTCGGAGAGGATGTTCTGCTGCATCGCGGGGGGTGCCGGGTCGAGCGTGACCGTCTGCCGGTGCTGCGGGTCGTCCGCGAGGACCTGCTGCACCGCCGCCTGCGACTCCGTGCCCTCGACGTAGCTGATGGTGTCGGGCAGGCCCTTGCGGACCGGGTCGGACGCCCTGTCCCACTCGGGGTTGCGTACGAAGGTGCCGCCGGCGTTGGGGTCCCAGTCCCCCTTGAGCCGGTAGGGGCCGCTGGAGAACACCGCGTAGGTGCCCTGCTGGGGGCCCTTGTCCTGGTCCTTCTTGACCGGGGCGAACGCCGGCGAGGCGACCACCTGGTCGAACTCGACCATGGGCGCCGCGAGCCGGAACGTGATCGTCGAACCCTTGCAGCTGACCGCCTTGTCGTACGCCGCCTGGCCCTTGGCGTCCTTGGCCCAGGGACCGGCGTAGCCCGGCGTGCCGTCGGGCTTGCGCGGCAGGTCGAGGTACGCCGCCGGGTAGTTGAGCCCCTCGGTGGCCATCGGGTCCGCGAAGGAGCGGGAGACGCCGTACCTCACGTCCTCGCACGTGACGGGCGAGCCGTCCTGCCACCTGGCGTCGTCGCGCAGGGTGTAGCTCCAGACCCGGTGGTCCTTGTCGGGGGTGCCGAGGTCGGTGGCGAGGTCGCCGACGACGGAGCGCTGGGCGGCGGCGTCGGCGCCGGGCGGGAACGCCGTGAGCGTGCGCAGGAACACCCGCCCGGCGAAAGCGGCGTCCGAGGCGATCGCCATCCGCTGCGGGTCCCAGGTCGCGACGGGCCCGAGCGACAGGACGGTCAGCTCGCCGCGCGGCGCCGACCCCTTGTCGCGAGGCTGCGCGTCGCGTGGCGAGCAGCCGGCGGACAGGGCGGTGGCCAGCACGAGGACGCCCGCGACCAGCGGGCGGCGGTACGGGAGTCGGACTCTCGGCACGCGCTGGCCTCCCGCGGTCAGGAGTTGCGCGCCCGGGCTGCCGCGCGGGCGCGCAGGGTCTGGTCGAGCTCGACCTTGCGGATGCGGACGGCGTCGGGGGTGACCTCGACGCACTCGTCCTCGCGGCAGAACTCCAGGCTCTGCTCGAGGCTGAGCTTGCGCGGCGGGACGATCTTCTCGAAGTTGTCGGAGGAGGAGGCGCGCACGTTGGTGAGCTTCTTCTCCTTCGTGATGTTGACGTCCATGTCGTCCGCACGGGAGTTCTCCCCGACGATCATGCCCTCGTAGACCTCGGTGCCGGGGTCCGTGAACAGCGTGCCGCGCTCCTGGAGGTTGACCATGGCGTAGGCCGTGACGACTCCGGTGCGGTCGGCGACCAGCGAGCCGCTGGTGCGGGTGGTGATCGTGCCGAACCACGGCTCGTAGTCCTCGAACACGTGGTGGGCGATGCCGGTGCCGCGGGTCTCGGTGAGGAACTCCGTGCGGAAGCCGATGAGGCCACGGCTGGGGACGAGGAACTCCATCCGGATCCAGCCGGTCCCGTGGTTGGTCATCTGCTCCATGCGGCCCTTGCGGGCGGCCAGGATCTGCGTGATCGCGCCGAGGAACTCCTCCGGCGTGTCGATGGTGAGCCGCTCGACCGGCTCGTGCACCTTGCCGTCGACCTGCCGGGTGACCACCTGGGGCTTGCCCACGGTCAGCTCGTAGCCCTCGCGGCGCATCTGCTCCACGAGGATCGCGAGCGCCAGCTCGCCACGGCCCTGGACCTCCCAGGCGTCGGGCCGCTCGGTGGGCAGGACCCGCAGCGACACGTTGCCGACGAGCTCCTTGTCGAGGCGGTCCTTGACCATGCGCGCGGTGACCTTCGAGCCACGGACGCGGCCCACCATCGGGCTGGTGTTGGTGCCGATGGTCATCGAGATGGCCGGCTCGTCGACCGTGATGACCGGCAGCGGGACGGGGTTCTCCGCGTCGGCGAGGGTCTCGCCGATCATGATGTCGGGGATGCCCGCGATGGCGATGATGTCACCGGGGCCGGCCGACTCGGCGGGCTTGCGCTCGAGCGCCTCGGTCATCAGCAGCTCGGTGATCTTGACCCGCTCGGTGCTGCCGTCGGTCCTGATCCAGGCGACCTGCTGGCCCTTGCGGATCGTGCCGTTGTGCACGCGCAGGAGCGCCAGGCGGCCCAGGAAGTTGGACGCGTCGAGGTTGGTGACGTGCGCCTGCAGCGGGGCCTCGTCGTCGTACGTCGGCGCGGGGATCGTGCCGAGGATGGTCTCGAACAGCGCCTCGAGGTTCTCGGCGTCCGGCAGGCCCCCGTTCTCGGGGCGGTTCAGGGACGCGCGGCCGGCCTTGGCCGAGGCGTAGACGATGGGGAACTCGATCTGGTGCTCGTCGGCGTCGAGGTCCAGGAACAGCTCGTAGACCTCGTCGACGACCTCGGCGATGCGGCTGTCGGGGCGGTCCACCTTGTTGATGCACAGGACGACCGGCATCTTCGCAGCCAGCGCCTTGCGCAGCACGAAGCGCGTCTGCGGCAGCGGGCCCTCGGAGGCGTCGACGAGGAGGACGACGCCGTCGACCATGGACAGGCCGCGCTCGACCTCGCCACCGAAGTCGGCGTGGCCCGGGGTGTCGATGATGTTGATGGTGGCGCCGTCTGCGAGCCCCGCGTCCGCCGCGGCCTTGCCGCGGTAGTGGATCGCGGTGTTCTTGGCGAGGATCGTGATGCCCTTCTCGCGCTCGAGGTCGCCACTGTCCATCGCGCGCTCGTCGACGTGCTGGTGCTCGCCGAACGCGCCGGCCTCCCAGAGCATCTTGTCGACGAGGGTGGTCTTTCCGTGGTCGACGTGGGCAACGATGGCGACGTTGCGGATGTCGTCGCGGGTCTTCATGGGCATGGGGTCCATTCTCTCAGGATTTCGAGGTCCCGATGACCACGGGCGCCCCGGGCGCCCGCCCCGGTCAGCGCAGGCGCGCAGCGATGAGGTCCACGATCGGGAGGTCTGCGGGGAGCCAGCCGACGGCATACAGCTCCTCCGGGCCCAGCCAGCGCAGCTCGTCGTGGTCCTCGATGGGGGCGGGCTCCCCCGCCGTCACCCGCGCCCAGTACACCGTCATCGCGTAGGCGTCGCCCAGGGGCCAGCGACCGTCCGGCAGCGGACCGCTCAGCACCTCCCCCACCTCCACCTCGACGCCGAGCTCCTCGAGCAGCTCGCGCCGCAGTGCCTCCACGACGCCCTCACCGGGGTCGACCTTGCCGCCGGGCAGCTCCCAGCCGCCGGCCAGCGCCGGCGGCTCGGTGCGGCGGGCGGCCAGCACGCGGGTCGGCGCCCCCAGGTCGTCCACCAGGGCCGCCCCCGCGACGGGACGCAGGCCGGAAGCGCCTGTGGCAGAGGGATCGTTGGTCATCTGTCCCCATTTGGATGGATCGTGTGGCAGCGACCCCAGTGTGCCGCAGATCCTCAGTCGGACACGGCCCGCAACGAGCCAGTCTCCTGCACGTCACAATTCGGCATCACTGGCCAAACGTCGCTTCACCGGACGAGGCCAGAGGATCACACTCAACTCGCTCACTCACCGGGGTGCCCGCGATCCCGGCGGCTCGACCACGCGACCGGAGGTTGACCACGCCCATGACGGTGCCCCTCGAGATCAGCCCGACCGGCTCAGCACCTCAGCCGGAGGACGTGCTCGCGGGTGAGACGCGGATCGAGGGTCGGTCGCTCGGCCAGATCGCCTGGCGGCGGCTGCGCCGGGACCGGGTCGCCATGGCGGGGGGCGCCGTGCTCATCTTCCTCATCCTCGTCGCGATCTTCGCGCCGCTCATCGTCAAGGTCCTGGGCCACCCGCCGAACGAGTTCCACCAGGACCTCGTGGACACCGAGAACGGCACCCTCGGGGCCAAGGGCCCGCTGGGCGGCATGTCGTGGGACTTCCTCATGGGCGTCGAGCCGGTCAACGGGCGCGACATCTTCAGCCGGGTGGTCTACGGCTCGCGGATCTCCCTGCTCATCGCGTTCTTCGCCACCCTCCTCTCGGTGTTCATCGGCTCCACCATGGGGATCGTGGCCGGGTACGTCGGTGGCTGGGCGGACGCCGCGATCAGCCGGCTGATGGACGTGTTCCTCGCGTTCCCGCTGCTCGTCTTCGCCATCGCCCTCGCCGGCGTCGTCCCGGACAAGGCGTTCGGCCTCTCCGGCGACGCGCTGCGCATCGTGATGCTGATCTTCATCATCGGCTTCTTCAACTGGCCGTACATCGGACGCATCGTGCGCGGCCAGGCCCTGTCGCTGCGGGAGCGCGAGTTCGTCGACGCGGCCAAGGGGCTGGGCGCCCGTTCGCCCTACATCCTCGTGCGCGAGGTGCTCCCCAACCTGCTCGCGCCGATCCTGGTCTACGCGACGCTGCTGATCCCGACGAACATCCTGTTCGAGGCGGCCCTGTCGTTCCTCGGTGTCGGCATCCAGCCGCCCACCGCCTCCTGGGGCGGCATGCTCTCCGACGCCGTCACCTACTACACGATGCCCCACTTCCTGCTCTGGCCCGGACTCGCGATCTTCGTGACCGTGCTCGCCTTCAACCTGTTCGGAGACGGACTGCGCGACGCCCTCGACCCCCGAGCCCGCTGACCCCCGAGCCCGCTGACCCGCGGCGCTCGGTCCCTTGAAACACCACAAGAAGGGTGGACACACACCATGAGAACTGCACGATCGGCTCGCATGGCGATCGCCGCGGCCGCGGCGTTCGGCCTTGCCGCCTGCGCGGGGGGTGGGGGCAGCACGTCCAGCGGTTCGTCCTCCGGGGGGACCAGCAAGGCGAGCTTCAACGCCGCCGTGAAGGACATCTACAACGCCTCGGACAAGAAGGGCGGCACCATCAAGTTCGCCGACGAGGGCGAGCCGGACAGCACCGACCCGGGCGACACCTACTACGGCTACATGTGGGACTTCATCCGGCTCTACACGCGGTCCCTCACCATGTTCACGGTCGCTCCGGGCGACAAGAGCAACCAGCTCGTGGGCGACCTCGCCGAGGGACTCGGCAAGGCCACCGACGGCGGCAAGACGTGGACCTACAAGCTGCGCTCGGGCCTGAAGTTCGAGGACGGCACGCCGATCACGGCCAAGGACGTCAAGTACGGGATCGAGCGCTCGACCGACAAGGCCACCTTCCCCGACGGCCCCACCTACTACGACTCGCTGCTCAACTGGCCGAAGGGCTGGGCCGGTCCGTACAAGTCGAAGGGGATGAACACCGACTCGGCGATCTCCACCCCGGACGACCTCACCATCGTGTTCCACCTCAAGGCGCCGTTCTCGAGCTTCGACTACCTCGCGATGACGCCGCAGACCGCCCCGGTCCCCCAGGCGAAGGACACGGGCGCGAAGTACAAGGAGCACGTCGTCTCCAGCGGGCCGTACATGTTCGACACGTACCAGTCCGGCAAGAGCTTCACGCTCAAGCGGAACCCCAACTGGAGCGCCTCCACGGACCCGAACCGCAAGGCGCTGCCTGACGGCTACGAGTACGACATGAACGTCAACAGCGACGACATCGACAACCGGATCGTCGCCGGTGACCTCGACGTCGCGGCCGTCGGCACCGGCGTGACGCCGGCCACCCAGAGCCGTGTGCTGTCCGACCCGACGCTCAAGGCGCGCGCGGACAACGCGACCCTGGCCCGGCTCTGGTACACCTCGATCAACCCGACCGTGAAGCCCCTCGACAACATCAACTGCCGCATCGCCGTCGAGTACGCCATGGACCGCACGTCCTACCAGACGGCGTACGGTGGCCCGTTCGCCGGCGGCGACCTCGCGACGACCCTGCTTCCCCCGGTGATCCCCGGCTACCAGAAGTTCGACGACTACCCCAGCGCCGGTGGCAAGGGCGACCTGGCCAAGGCCAAGGAGTACCTGGCGAAGTGCGGCCAGCCCAACGGGTTCTCCACGAACATCGCCTACCGCAACGAGCGGCCGAAGGAGAAGGCGACGGCTGAGGCCTGGCAGCAGCAGCTGGCCAAGGTCGGCATCAAGATCACGCCCAAGGGCTACGCCAAGAAGGACTACTTCTCGACCTACGCCGGCAACCCGCCGTACGTGGTCAAGAACGACCTGGGCCTCGTGGTCAACGGCTGGGGCGCCGACTGGAACGACGGCTACGGCTTCCTGTCCCAGATCACCGACAGCCGGGTGATCCGCGACACCGGCGGCTCGTCGAACACCAGCGTGCGGATCCCCGAGGTCGACAAGCTGCTCGACCAGGCGGCCACCGAGCTCGACGCGACCAAGCGCAACGCCATCTGGGGTGAGATCGACAAGAAGGTCATGGACCAGGCGGTCATCTACCCCGGCGTCTACGCCAAGAGCCTGCTGCTCCGTGGGAAGACCCTGACGAACGTGTTCGTCAACCCGCAGTTCGGCATGTACGACTACGTGTCGCTCGGCAAGCCGTGACAGGGCGGCCCTGACGCCGCGCTGACCGTCCGTCCGCTCCGAACCAAGGCAGGTGAACGCCTCCGGCGGCCGGCCCGGGACCACCCGGGCCGGCCGCCACGGCAGCCATCGTGGTGACCTACATCCTCCGCCGACTGATCGCGGCGGTCCTGCTGCTGCTGGTCGTCAGCATGGTCGTCTTCGCGATCTTCTACCTCTTCCCCCGGTGGGCGGGGGCGACCCCCGAGACGCTCGCAACGAGGTACGTCGGCCGCAGCGCCACGGTCGAGACGGTGAAGACGACCGCGAAGTCGCTCGGCTTCTACGACCCCGTCTGGCTGCAGTACTGGCACTGGCTCAAGGCCGTCTTCGTCGGGCAGGACTACGACATGGGCGCCGAGGTCGAGCACTGTCCCGCCCCGTGCCTCGGGTTCTCGTTCCAGAGCAAGACGCCCGTGTGGCCCGACATCGTCGACCGCGCCCCGGTGACCTTCTCGTTGGCCCTCGGTGCCTCGATCCTGTGGCTGTTCGCCGGCGTCGCGACGGGCGTCGTCTCGGCCCTGCGACGCGGCTCGTTCTTCGACCGGGCGGCGATGTCCGTCGCCCTCGCCGGCGTCTCGCTCCCCATCTTCTTCACCGGACTCATCGGCCTGGCCTTCTTCAGCTACCAGATCCCGATCTTCGCGGCGGGCGGCTCGTACACCCCCTTCACGCAGAACCCGCTCAGCTGGGCGTACGACCTGCTGCTGCCCTGGATCACCCTCGCGTTCCTGTTCTCCGCGCAGTACGCCCGGCTCACCCGGGCGGGCATGCTGGAGACGATGAACGAGGACTACATCCGCACCGCCCACGCCAAGGGCCTGCCCGAGCGCACCGTCGTCGTCAGGCACGGGCTGCGTGGCGCGCTGACCCCCATCCTGACCATCTTCGGGCTCGACCTTGGCCTGCTGCTCGGAGGTGCCGTGCTCACCGAGAAGACCTTCTCGCTCAACGGACTCGGCAAGTACACGGTCGACGCCATCGACAACCAGGACCTGCCGCGCATCCTGGGCGTGACGCTGGTGGCCGCCTTCTTCATCGTGATGTCCAACCTGGTGGTCGACCTGCTGTACGCCGTGGTCGACCCGAGGGTGCGTCGATGAGCGCCGGCCTGCGGCGCACGCCGGGGCGCACGTCCGCGTCCGCCGGCACCGAGACGACGACCGGCCACCGGGGGCTGGGCGGCCTCGGCGCCGCGCCGGAGGACGCCTTCCTCTCGGTGCGGGACCTCCAGGTCCACTTCCCCACCGACGACGGCCTGGTCAGGTCGGTCGACGGCCTGTCCTTCGACCTCGCCCGGGGCAGGACGCTGGGCATCGTGGGTGAGTCCGGCTCGGGCAAGAGCGTCACGAGCATGTCCATCATGGGCCTGCACGACCCCGACTCGGTCGTGATGCACGGCTCCATCCTGCTGGGTGGCACCGAGCTGGTGGGCGCGTCGCGTGAGCTCGTCCGCAGCCTGCGGGGCAAGCGGATGGCGATGATCTTCCAGGACCCGCTCTCGGCGATGCACCCCTTCTACACCGTGGGGGCCCAGATCATCGAGGCCTACCGCGTCCACAACGACGTCACCAAGGCGGTGGCGCGCAAGCACGCGATCGAGATGCTCGGCCGGGTCGGCATCCCCCAGCCCGCCCGCCGCGTCGACGACTACCCCCACCAGTTCTCCGGTGGCATGCGCCAGCGCGCCATGATCGCGATGGCGCTGTCGTGCGACCCCGACCTGCTCATCGCCGACGAGCCGACCACGGCCCTCGACGTCACCGTCCAGGCCCAGATCCTCGACCTCATCCGCGACCTGCAGGCCGAGTTCAACTCGGCGGTCATCATCATCACGCACGACCTCGGGGTGGTCGCCGAGCTGGCCGACGACATCCTCGTGATGTATGCCGGGCGGTCGGTCGAGTACGCCACCGCGGACGCGGTGTTCAACCACCCCCAGCACCCGTACACCTGGGGGCTGCTCGGCTCGATGCCACGTCTGGACCGCGAGACCACCGAGCGGCTGCTGCCCATCCCGGGCACGCCACCCAGCCTGATCAGCGTGCCGCCCGGGTGCCCGTTCCACCCCCGCTGCCGGTTCCGCGACCGGGTCGGGGCCGCCTGCTCGACCGAGCGCCCCGCGTTCCGCGAGGTGGAGACCGACCACCACATCGCCTGCCACCTCGACGCCAAGGACCGGGAAGAGATCTGGTCCCAGGAGATCCAGCCCTCACTGGGAGCACGGAGCTGACACTGTGACGACCGACTCCACCCGAGCCGACGACCCCATGCTGCAGGTCCGCGAGCTCACCAAGCACTTCCCGATCCGCCGGGGCCTGCTGCAGCGGCAGGTCGGCGCCGTCCAGGCCGTCGACGGTCTCTCCTTCGACGTGCACGCCGGCGAGACGCTCGCGCTGGTCGGCGAGTCCGGGTGTGGCAAGACCACCACGGGCCGCATGCTCACGAGGCTCATCGAGCCCACCGGCGGCACGATCCTGCTCGAGGGTCGCGACATCACCCACCTGTCGACCTCGAAGATGCGGCCGCTGCGCCGCGACGTCCAGATGATCTTCCAGGACCCGTTCTCGTCGCTGAACCCTCGGCACACGGTCGGCACGATCGTCGGAGCACCCTTCCGGCTGCAGGGGATCGAGACGCCCCTGGGCGTCAAGAAGGCGGTCCAGGACCTGCTCGAGCTGGTGGGGCTCAACCCCGAGCACTACAACCGCTACCCGCACGAGTTCTCCGGCGGGCAGCGCCAGCGCATCGGCATCGCGCGATCGCTCGCCCTCAAGCCCAAGCTGATCGTCGCCGACGAGCCGGTCTCGGCCCTCGACGTGTCGATCCAGGCACAGGTGATCAACCTCCTCGAGGACCTGCAGGACGAGCTGGGCCTCACCTACGTCGTCATCGCCCACGACCTCTCGGTCGTGCGGCACATGTCGGACCGCGTGGCCGTCATGTACCTCGGCAAGATGGTCGAGGTCGCGAGCCGGGACTCGCTCTACTCGACGCCCATGCACCCGTACACCACCGCCCTGATGTCGGCCGTGCCCATCCCCGACACCCACCGCAGGCAGCACCGGGAGCGGATCCGGCTGCAGGGTGACGTGCCCAGCCCGATCAACCCACCGCCGGCCTGCCGCTTCAACACCCGCTGCTGGAAGGCCCAGGACGTGTGCCGCACCGTCGAGCCCCCACTCGTCGAGCTGGGCACCGGGCACCACGTGGCCTGCCACTTCCCCGAGAACGCCCCGTCGACAGCCCCCGCCGAGGAGTCGTCAGCTCCGGCATGACGGGCGTCACCGCCTGAACCGGGCCTATTCGGGCACGGGTCTCACTTGTGTTAATTTCCGCGGCGCCGCGACCCAGCCGCCGCACTTCTCGCTAGGGTCGGCGACCAACCGTGAAGGGACTTGCTCCGGCATGCCCGAGCGGGGCAGGACAGCTACTCCCTGGCGCCCGACCGGGTCGACCAGAGTTCGCAGACAAGCGAGGTATTCATGAAGCTCACGCGGAAGGCGGCACCGGTCGCCTTGGCGACGACGCTCGCCCTGACCCTGGCCGCCTGCGCCCAGTCCAACAGGGACAACGGCAGCGGCTCGTCGGGCAGCAGCGGCAACAACAAGGACACGATCACGTTCGGCGCCGCCGGCGCGCCCGAGCTGTTCGACCCCTTCTACGCCACCGACGGCGAGACCTTCCGGGTCACCCGGCAGATGATGGAGGGCCTGGTGGGCATCAAGCCGGGCACCGCCGACATCGAGCCCGAGCTCGCCACCAAGTGGGAGTCCTCGTCGGACGGCAAGGAGTGGACCTTCTCCCTGCGCCAGGGCGTCAAGTTCTGGGACGGCGAGCCCTTCAACGCGGCGGCCGTCTGCTACAACTTCGAGCGCATGTTCGACCAGAACGAGGTCGCCGCGGGTGGTCCCGCCGGCTACTGGGCGGACGTGATGGGCGCCTTCAAGTCGGACGCCAAGAACGCCCTCTACCAGGGCTGCACGGCCAAGGACGACATGACGGCGGTCGTCAAGATCAGCCGCCCCACCTCGAAGTTCCCGACCGCGCTGTCGCTCGACTCCTTCTCCATGCAGTCCCCGAAGGCGCTCAAGGCGGGCGACGCGAACAACGTCACCAAGCAGGGTGACGGCTTCGGCTACCCGGCGTACTCCAAGAACCCGGTGGGCACCGGCCCGTACAAGCTGGAGAAGTTCGACGAGGCGAACAAGACCGTCACGCTCGTCGCGAACGACACGTACTGGGGCGAGAAGCCGAAGACCAAGAAGATCGTCTTCAAGATCATCCCCGACGAGTCGACCCGTCGCCAGGAGCTCGAGGCCGGCAGCATCGACGGCTACGACCTGCCCAACCCGGCCGACTGGAAGGGCCTGAAGGACTCGGGCAACAAGCTGCTGGTCCGCCCCGCGTTCAACATCCTCTACGTGGGCCTGAACCCGGAGCACAACCCCAAGCTCAAGGACCTCAAGGTCCGCCAGGCGCTCTACTACGCCATGAACCGCGACCAGCTCGTCAAGACCCAGCTGCCCGAGGGCGCCACGGTCGCGACGCAGTTCATGCCGGAGACCGTCGACGGGTACAACAAGTCCCTGCAGGCGTACCCGTACGACCCGGAGAAGGCCAAGTCGCTGCTCAAGGAGGCGGGCGCCGAGGGCATGACCCTCAACTTCGCCTACCCCTCGGACGTGTCGCGGCCCTACATGCCGAACCCGCAGAAGATCTACGAGGCGCTGCGTGGTGACCTCGAGAAGGTCGGCATCAAGGTCCAGGTCAGCACCAAGCCCTGGAACGGCGGCTACCTCGACACCGTCGACAACGGCGGCTACGACGCGTGGCTGCTCGGCTGGACCGGCGACTACAACTCGGCCGACAACTTCATCGGCACGTTCTTCTCCAACCTCAAGGCGAACGACTTCCACACCAGCGTGACCTCCTACGGCGCGCAGCTGTCGAAGGACCTCGAGGCGGCCGACTCGATCGTCGACGAGGCGCAGCGCGCCGCGGCCTACGAGAAGATCAACCAGCAGATCCAGGAGGAGTACCTGCCGGGGCTGGCGATCAGCCACTCCCCGCCGGCCCTCGTCGTGAGCGACAAGGTGAAGGGTCTCGTGGCGAGCCCGCTCACCGCGGAGACCTTCTCGACGGTGACCGTCAGCAAGTGAGCCGAGCGCTGACCTCGGACAGCAGTTCCTGAGACTGTGGCCGTCCCGGCACCATCGCCGGGACGGCCACCGTCGCGACTGAAGGAGATCGACCCCCCGTGCTCAGATTCATCCTCAGACGGCTGATCCAGATGGTGGGCGTGGTCATCGTGCTCTCGATGCTCGTCTTCCTCTGGCTGCGGTCGCTCCCCGGCGGCACCGTGTCCGCCATGCTCGGCGAGCGGGCCACGCCCGAGCGCCGCGCCGCGCTGGAGAAGGCCCTCGGCCTCGACCAGCCCATCTACGTGCAGTACTGGGAGTTCCTGAAGCGAGCCCTGCAGGGCAAGTTCGGTGCCAGCACGGGGGTGCAGGCGGGCACCGACGCCTTCGACATCTTCATGCAGCGGTTCCCCGCCACGATCGAGCTGGCGCTCTTCGCCATCATCCTGGCGATCGCCGTCGGCATCCCGCTGGGCTACCTCGCGGCCCGTCGCCGCGCGTCCTGGTTCGACAACGTCTCCGTGGTCGGGTCGCTCATCGGCGTCGCGGTGCCGGTCTTCTTCCTGGCCTTCCTGCTCAAGTACTTCTTCGCGATCAAGCTCCACTGGCTGCCCGTCTCGGGCCGCCAGGACTCGGGCCTCGACGCCACCCGGGTCACCGGGTTCTTCGTGCTCGACGGGCTCCTGACGCGCGAGTGGGACTCGGCCTGGGACGCCGTCAAGCACCTCATCCTGCCGAGCCTGGCGCTGGCCACGATCCCGTTCGCGGTCATCTTCCGGATCACCCGTGCCGCGGTCCTCGACGTCATGGACGAGGACTACGTGCGCACCGCCGAGTCCAAGGGCCTGACCCGCAGCGTCATCCGCGGCCGGCACGTCCTGCGCAACGCGCTGCTGCCCGTCGTGACGACCATCGGCCTGCAGACCGGTGGGCTGCTCGTCGGGGCCGTGCTGACCGAGCGCGTCTTCAGCTGGGGCGGCCTCGGCGAGGCCACGGCGCTGTCGTTCGAGCGCCGGGACTACGCCGTGCTGCAGGTCCTGCTGCTGATGTTCGCCATCACCTTCGTCGTGATCAACCTGCTGGTCGACATCGCCTACGCCGTCATCGACCCCCGAATCCGGACGAGGTGACCCCCGTGCCCAACCCCCTCAACCCCAGCACCAGGAAGCAGCGGATCGACGACCTCGCCGCCTCGACCGCCGGTGGCGGCGTGGCCCTCGCGGACCGCTCGGTCGGCGACGCCGGGCGCGTCGAGGAGTCGGCCGGGGTCTCGCTCATCGCCAGCGCCTGGCGCCGGCTGCGGCGCAACCCCGTCTTCCTCCTCGGGGCGACGATCAGCGCGCTCTTCGTCCTGCTCGCGATCTTCTCCCCCCTGATCGCGCCGCACGACCCGACCGCGCGGCTGCTCATCGAGCAGGTCCGACCCCAGTCGAACCCCATCCCCGGGGCGCAGCCGGGCTACCCGCTAGGGGCCGACTCCGTCGGCCGCGACATCTTCAGCCGGCTCATCGTCGGCAGCCGGCAGACGCTCATCGTGGGAGTCCTCGCCACCCTGTTCGGGTTTGTGGGCGGGCTCACCCTGGGCACGCTCTCGGGTGCCTTCGGTGGCTGGGTCGACTCGTTCGTCATGCGCCTCGTCGACGTGATGCTGTCGATCCCGTCCCTGCTGCTGGCCGTCTCGATCGCCGCGCTGGCGTCGCGGCCGAGCCAGTGGACCGTCATCATCGCGATCGCGGTGGTCCAGGTGCCGATCTTCGCCCGGCTCCTGCGCGGGTCACTGCTCGCCCAGCGGGCCAGCGACCACGTGCTCGCCGCCCGCGCCCTGGGGGTGAAGCGGTCGGCCATCGTGTTCCGGCACATGCTCCCGAACGCCCTCGGCCCGGTCATCGTCCAGGCCACCCTGGTGCTCGCCGGCGCCATCATCGATGCCGCCGCGCTGTCCTTCCTCGGTGTCGGCAACCCCGACGACCGGCAGCCCGAGTGGGGCCAGATGCTCGGCGCCGCCCAGGAGTACATCTACGACCACCCGGCCCTCGCCGTGTGGCCAGCCGTGTGCATCATCACCGTGGCCCTCGGCTTCACCCTCATGGGGGAGTCGCTGCGCGAGGCCCTCGACCCCAAGAGCCGGAGGTAACCCGCCTCATGACCGAACTCATCGAGAACGTCAGGACCCGTCGCGCCGACGGCAGCGAGCCGCTGCTGTCGGTGCGTGACCTGCGCGTCACGTTCCAGCGGTCCGGCGAGGACCCGTTCGTCGCCGTCGACGGCGTCAGCTTCGACGTCCGTCCCGGACAGACCGTCGGCCTCGTCGGCGAGTCCGGCTGCGGCAAGTCGGTGACCTCCCTCGCCATCATGGGCCTACTCCCCACGCGGGGGGTGAAGGTGGAGGGCGAGGTGCTGTTCAACGGCGCCGACCTGCTCAGGGAGTCCGTCGACCAGATGCGTGACCGGCGTGGCCGCGACCTGGGGATGATCTTCCAGGACCCGCTGTCCTCCCTGAACCCGGTCGTCCCGATCGGGCTGCAGGTGACCGAGGTCCTCGAGCGGCACCGCGGCCTGTCCCGCAAGGCAGCCCGGCCCATCGCGCGCGAGATGCTCGACAAGGTCGGGATCCCCGACCCGGAGCGGCGGCTCAAGGACTACCCGCACCAGCTCTCCGGCGGGATGCGCCAGCGCGCCCTCATCGCGATGGCGCTGGCCTGCGAGCCACGGCTGCTCATCGCCGACGAGCCCACGACGGCCCTGGACGTGACGATCCAGGCGCAGATCCTGGCGCTGCTCAAGGAGCTCGTGGAGGACACCGGCACCGCGCTGATCATGATCACGCACGACCTCGGCGTCGTCGCAGGGCTCGTCGACCGCGTCAACGTGCTCTACGGCGGCAAGATCGTCGAGCGCGGCGACCGGCACCCGCTGTTCGCCGAGCCGCGCCACCCGTACACCAACGGCCTGCTCGGCTCGATCCCCCGCCTCGACGGCTCCCGCGGCGAGCGGCTCCACCCGATCCCCGGCTCGGTCGCCGACAACCTGCCGTGGACCTCGGCCTGCGCGTTCGCGCCCCGGTGCCCGAACGCGGTCGACGAGTGCGTGCAGCACCGGCCCGAGCTGGTCGAGGAGGGCTCCCGGGCCCTGCGCTGCTTCAACCCCGTCCGTCCCGACCAGGAGGCAACCCGATGACCGCCACCGCCGACACGCCCACCACCGGCACCGTGGCCGCCGGCGAGGTTGCCGCCGGCGAGGTGCTCGTCGACGTCAAGGGCGTCAAGGTGCACTTCCCCATCAAGAAGGGCGTGATCATCGACCGCACCGTCGGCTACGTCTACGCCGTCGACGGGGTCGACCTGCAGATCCGCAGGGGCGAGACCTACGGCCTCGTCGGCGAGTCGGGCTGCGGCAAGTCCACCCTCGGGCGGGCCATCCTCAACCTCGAGCCGCCCACCGACGGCAGCGTCGAGTTCGACGGCGTCGACATCGCCTCGCTCAAGGGCGAGGAGCTGCGGCGCAAGCGCCAGGACATCCAGATGGTCTTCCAGGACCCCATGGGCAGCCTGGACCCGCGCCAGTCGGTCGAGTCGCTCCTGCTCGAGGGCATGAAGGCGCACGGCCTGGCCAAGGACGAGAAGCAGGCCTCGGCCCGTCTGCGCGAGCTGCTCAAGGCCGTCGGCCTGCCGCCGGCGGCCCTGCGCAAGTACCCGCACGAGTTCTCCGGTGGCCAGCGCCAGCGCATCGGGATCGCACGGGCGCTGTCGGTGAACCCCAAGCTCATCGTCGCCGACGAGCCGGTCTCGGCCCTCGACGTGTCGGTCCAGGCGCAGGTCATCAACCTGCTCGAAGAGCTGCAGGACGAGTACGGCCTGACCTACCTCGTCATCGCCCACGACCTCGCGGTGGTGCGGCACATCAGCGACCGCATCGGCGTGATGTACCTCGGCGCCTTGGTCGAGGAGGCCGACGCGGAGGACCTCTACGAGCAACCGTTGCACCCCTACACCCGGGCCCTCATGTCGGCCGTGCCGGTCCCCGACCCGCTGGTCGAGGACCGTCGCGAGCGGATCCTGCTCACCGGTGACCTGCCCTCCCCCGCCAACCCGCCGAAGGGCTGCCGGTTCCACACCCGCTGCCCGTGGCGCCAGGAGACGCGGTGCGACACCGACCGCCCGCAGCTGCGGGTCGTCGAGGTGCCTGGAGCCACCGCCAGCCACCGCGTCGCGTGCCACTGGGCCGAGCAGATCGCCTCCTGCGAGATCCAGCCGCACGAGGTCAAGGCCGTGGCGACCGAGCAGACCGAGAGCGGCGGCGACGCCGACTTCATGGGGCCGGCCTCGGTGCAGGAGGCCCTCTGACCGAGGGTCCCGATGCCCCCGGTATGCCGCGTGCGCACCTGCGCACGCGGCATACCGCTGTCCGGGCGCGGGCGAGGTGAGGGTCGCCTTCCATGACAGGTGGGCCCGGTCCTTGCCAGAGTGTGCCCATGGCCAGGTTGTTGGACGACGAGGAGATCGGTCGCCAGCTGCGCGACCTCCCGGGGTGGCGTCGGGACGGGGAGGCCCTCCGGGCCGCCTGGGAGGCGCCCGACTTCCCCACCGCGATCCGGCTCGTCGACGACGTCGCCGAGGACGCGGAGCAGATGGACCACCACCCGGACATCGACATCCGCTGGCGGACCGTGCGGTTCACGTGCGCGACCCACTCCGAGGGCGGGCTCACCCAGCTCGACGTCGAGCTGGCGCACCGGATCAGCGAGGCAGCCGCCCGTCTGGGGGCGACGTCCAGTGAGTGAGGAGACCGACGTGAGCAGGATCCCGCACACGGGCGAGGCGCACTCCCAGGGCATCGGGTCACGGCTGAACTGGCTGCGCGCCGGCGTGCTGGGCGCCAACGACGGCATCGTGTCGACGGCCGGCATCGTCATCGGCGTCGCCGCCGCGACCACCGACCGCGGCGCGATCCTCACCGCCGGTGCCGCCGGCCTGGCCGCAGGCGCGATGAGCATGGCGGCCGGCGAGTACGTCTCGGTCAGCACCCAGCGCGACACCGAGAAGGCGCTGCTCGCCAAGGAGGAGCGCGAGCTGCGCGAGCTGCCCGAGGAGGAGCTCGACGAGCTCACCGAGATCTACCGGGCCAAGGGCCTGACCCCCGAGCTGGCCCGCGAGGTGGCTGTCCAGCTCACCGAGCACGACGCGCTCGGCGCGCACGCCGAGGCCGAGCTGGGGATCGACCCGAACGACCTCACGAACCCGTGGCACGCCGCCTGGGCCTCGATGCTCGCCTTCACCGTGGGCGCGCTGCTACCCCTCGTCGCCATCCTGGTCGTCCCCACCGCCGCCCGCGTGTGGGTGACCGCCGCGGCGGTCGCGGTGTCCCTCGCCGTCACCGGCTGGGCGAGCGCCCGGCTGGGTGGGGCCGGTCCGCGGGCCGCGGTCATCCGCAACGTCGCCGGTGGCGTGCTGGCGATGGTCGTCACGTACGGCATCGGCGCGCTGGTCGGCACCCAGCTCTAGTCGGTCGGCACCCGGCCCTGGTCCCGGCCGGCACGCACCCAAGGCCCTCAGCCGTGCAGGTCGCGCCGGCGGAAGCCCCAGACCGCGAGGGCGACCAGGGCCGCGAACGTCGCGAGCGCCACGCCCAGCGCGGGGTAGGACATCCCCGTCCGCAGCGGGTCGTGGGCGGAGTACTGGTAGAAGGGCGAGTAGCGCTGGAGCGGCTCGAGCCAGCTGACCATCGGGCCGAGTCCGTTCACGAGGTAGGCGACGACGACGACGGCTGCCGCCACGCCCTTGGCCAGCCCGGCATGGCCGGTCGAGGCGCCCACGGCCAGCGCCACCCCGCCGAAGACGAGGCAGAGCGCCGCGAGGTGCGCCATGGCCGCGACGACCCCGGAGACGGGCAGGCTCAGGTCGAAGGCCGCACCCTCGAGCAGCAGCGCGAGCCCGGTCACCGCGGCCAGCAGGACCGTGCCGAGGACGAGGGCCACGGACTTCTCGAGCAGGACCCGCGTCCGGCTCACGGGGGCACCGAGCAGCAGGTCGATGGTGTGCCGGTCCTCCTCGCCGGCCACGGCGGAGGACCCCTGCCCGACGGCGTAGATCGTCAGCAGGGCCGGCGCCATGAAGGACATGAGCTCGATCTGGATGTAGCCCACCGGGGTGGACATGTCGGCGCCTGCCGTGGCGAACAGCGAGCGGAAGGCCTCGGGCATCTGGTCGAGGAAGTCGTTCATCGACGGCTGGTCGCGCAGGCTCGGCCAGATCGCGGCATACAGCAGCACCACCAGCACGATCGAGCTGAGCCACCCGACCATCGCCCGGCGCTGGTCGAAGAGCGTCTTGCGCCACACGTCAGCGAGCATCGTCACCACCCCCGGTGTAGTAGCCGAGGAAGGCCTCCTCGAGCTCGGCCTCGGTGCAGGCCAGGTCACGGACGTGGTGCCGGCTGAGGGCCTTGACCACCCCGTCGAGGGAGGACTCCGGCGCCTTGCAGGTGAGGTCGTGACCGTCCACCACCAGGTCACGGACCCCCTCGACGGCGGCGAACTCCGCCGGGTCCACCGCAGTCCCCAGGGTCGCCCGGACGTGGTGGAGCGACCGGGCGCGCAGGGCCTCCAGCCCCTCCACCGCGACGAGCCTGCCCTCGCGCAGCACCGCGACCCGGTCGGCCACCCGCTGCACCTCCGCGAGGACGTGCGAGCTCAGCAGGACAGCGCCCCCCGAGTCGGCGTGTTCGCGTACACAGCGCTGGAACTCCTGTTGCGCCATCGGGTCCAGGCCGCTGGTCGGCTCGTCGAGGACGAGCAGCTCGACGGGGGCCATCATCGCCAGCA
The DNA here is from genome assembly GCF_054779295.1 of Phycicoccus ginsengisoli. NCBI lineage: Bacteria > Bacillati > Actinomycetota > Actinomycetes > Micrococcales > Intrasporangiaceae > Phycicoccus > Phycicoccus ginsengisoli. The sequence continues at coordinate 87,611 of NZ_BAAGYN010000011.1, read as the reverse complement.
CGAGCGCGAGCTTCTGCCGGTTGCCCCTCGAGAGCTCGCCGCCGCGGCGGGTCAGGTCGAGGTCGAAGCGCTCGGCGAGCTCGTGCGCGCGCTGCTGTGAGGCCAGGCCGCGCAGCGAGCCGAGGTAGTCCAGGTGCTGCTGCCCGGTCAGTCGCGGGTAGGTCGCGCCCTCACCCGGGAGGTAACCCACCGACCGGCGGACCGACACCGAGTCCTGCCAGGCGTCGTGGCCGCAGACCAGGGCGTGCCCGGCGGTGGGCCGCAGGAGCCCCATGAGCAGCCGCAGCGTGGTGGTCTTGCCGGCGCCGTTGGGGCCGAGGTAGCCGAACACCTCCCCCGGCTCGATCTGCAGGTCCAGCTCCTGCAGGGCCCAGAACGAGCCGTAGCGCTTTCCGAGGCCGGTCGTCCGCACGACCGGCTCCTCGGTGCGGCGGCTGACCGGCGGTGCGGTGACGGGCGTGCGGACGGTCGGCGGGCTCCCGGTGCTCATGGCGGCCTCCTCCACCACACCCTCCCCAGTGCGGGAACCGGGGCACAGGGACGAAGGGCCCGGGCCGGAACTCGCATGGGGATCGGGTCGTTGGACGCGACCCAGGCCCTCCCCGACCCAGGACCGGTGATCCCACCCAGCCATGTCCGGCTATTGGCTCGACATCGCCCTCGTTGCCGTGCTCGTCCTCCTCAACGCGGTCTTCGCGGGAAGCGAGATGGCCCTCGTCTCGCTCCGCGAGGGACAGCTGCGCCGGCTGGAACGCGAGACGACCCGGAAGGCGCAGCGGCTGGTCCGGCTCGCGCGCGACCCCAACCGCTTCCTCGCGACCATCCAGATCGGCATCACCCTCGCCGGCTTCCTCGCCTCGGCGACGGCCGCGGTCTCCCTGGCCGAGCCGCTGGTCCCGCACCTGGGCTTCCTCGGGTCCGCTGCCGAGGCGCTCTCGGTCGCCGTGGTCACGCTGCTGCTGTCCTTCCTCACCCTCGTGCTCGGCGAGCTCGCCCCGAAGCGGCTCGCGATGCAGTGGGCGCTCCCCTGGGCCGCAGCGGTGGCGCGGCCGCTGGACCTGCTCTCGACGGTCGCCCGGCCGGTCGTCGCCCTCCTCGGCGCCTCCACGAACGTCGTGGTCCGGCTGCTGGGGGGCCGGACCGACGCCGAGAGCGAGGAGCTGACCGCCGCCGAGCTGCGAGACCTCGTCACGAGCAACCCCGAGCTCGACGCGGGCCAGCGGGAGATCATCAGCGGCGCCCTCGAGCTGCACGAGCGCATCCTGCGCCAGGTGCTGGTCCCCCGGGGCGCGGTGCTCTCGCTACCCGCCGAGACGCCGGTCGGGCAGGCCCGCGAGCAGATGGCCCGGGCGGGCCACTCGCGCGTCCCGATCACCCGGGGGAACCACCTGGACCGCGTCCTCGGCATCGTCCACTGGGGGTCGGTCGTCCACGGCGAGGACGAGCCCGTCGGCTCCCGGGTCCAGCCGGCCCTGATGCTCCCCGACACGGTGCGGGTCTCTGAGGCGCTGCGCCGGTTCAAGGAGGAGCGGCAGCAGATGGCGATCGTCGTCGACGAGCACGGGTCGGTCGACGGCATCGTGACGCTCGAGGACCTGCTCGAGGAGCTCGTGGGCGAGATCTGGGACGAGACCGACCGCGACGTGCTCGCCGCAACGCGTCACGACGACGGGTCGGTCACGGTCCCGGGCACCTTCCCGGTCCACGACCTCACGGACGTGGGCGTGGAGCTCGCGGTCGAGCCGTCGACGGAGTACGCCACCGTCGCCGGCCTGGTGCTCAAGCAGCTCGGCCGGGTGCCCCAACGGCCCGGCGACACCGTGGTCGTCGGCGGCTGGGCGATCGAGGTGACCCGGGTGGCCCACCACGCGGTCACCCAGGTGCGGCTGCGCAGCGCCGGGACCGACGGCGACTGAGCCGGGGGCAGCGACGGTCGGTCACTCGCAGATCAGCGTGCCCGGGGGCAGGAAGCGCGGTGGGACGGCCGAGATGGGGCGGGCGTCCTGCCGGATCGTCGAGCAGTAGGCCTTGGCCAGCTCGTAGTTGTAGACGCCGACGACGACCGCCGAGGCCGACAGGAGGATCAGAACCCCCATGGTCACGCTCTTGATCACGCAGGCAGTGTGCCGCCGCGGGGGCCCGGCGCGGGCCGCGACGAGCCGCTGCTCCACCATTTGGCCGAGTCCCGCTGGTCCCGGTCTGTGCCGGTTGGTGGTGATCCGCGCACGCGCTTGCCGGGTCGCGCACGCGGACCGACCCTGACGCAACCGGTCAGGAACCGACGGGGTCGGGCCGGACCGTGGTGGGCCGACCGACGGCGATCCGGGCGATCGCGGCGAGCGATGCGGTCCCCGGGGCGAGGTAGTCGTTGTGGCCGTGCGCGCCGGCCACCGGCAGGGGCAGCGCGCCGAACGCGACCGACGTGGGGTCGGCGCCGTGGCCCAGGTCGTCGTACCGCGTGTACGGCACCAGGCCGATCGGGTCCCCAGCGGCCCGACCGGCCCACACCCGCGCCGTCGTGCCCAGGTCGGCCCGCCGCTCGACGTCCATCCCGGGAGAGCCGACCGCCACGATGTCGCCGACGTGCAGGTGGGACGCCGCGTGCCCGCAGACCACGGAGCCGTAGCTGTGGCACACCACGGTGACGTTCGCCGCAGGGGGCAGCGTGGCGACGAACCGGGCCAGGCGCGGTGCGCCGGCCACCGCCCGGTCCGAGCGCGCGGCGGCGACCCCCAGGTCCTGCGGCGGGTCGTAGTCGAGCCAGACGACCACGGCCGAACCGTGGCCGGGGTCGTCCTGGCGCATCCTGGCCAGCAGGGCCCTGGCCTGGACGGCCGGGTGGCGCCGGGTGGCCTGGCGCTCGTCGGCGATGAGCGGACCGGTCCACGACACCCCGGGGACGAGGACGGCGACGTGCCTGGCCGTGGTGAGGTCACCGAACACCTCGATGATGCGGCCGGCGCCGTGCGAGTCCGCCACGAGCACGTGGGCCGCCACGGCTCCGGGTGCCGTGCGGACGACGGTGTTGTCGGCGATCTCCTGGGCGGCCGCCGGGCTGACCGAGGCGCCTCCGACGAGGGCAGCGGCGAGCAGCAGGGGGTAACGCTTCTTCACGGGCGGCAGCGGCCTGGTCGGTTCTGCCGGCCGGGGCAGTCGGGGTCGGCGTCAGCAGACCACACCAGGCTGTGAGTTCCATCGGGACCGGCGACCGGCGTCCGAGCCCTGCGGATCGGAGCCGAGCCTGCGCGGTCCTCGTCCTGCGGGCCATTCGGGCCGGGGCTACAGTCGGCCGCATGAGGCCCGCCGCCGTGGCGGACCGGGACGAGGAGCCGACGTGGACTTCAACGAGATCGTCGACGAGGCCAAGAAGCTGGCCGGCGAGCACCCGGAGCAGGCCAAGGCCGCCCTGGACAAGGCCGAGGAGATCCTGGACGAGCGCACCGGTGGCCGGTTCGACGACCAGATCAAGAAGGGTGGCGACGCCGTCGAGGGCCAGCTCGGTCTGTCACCCGACTCGCCCTGACGGCGCGGCGACCGGGGCGCGGGTGGGTCCAGGCTCGCGGCAGCGCGCGCCCGCACGGGTTCGGTGATAGTCATGGGGCTACCGCGCGCCGCTTCAGGCGCGCACGAGCCCGGTAGGAGCAGCCATGGGTGACATCGCAGGTAAGGTCGACAAGGCGTACGAGACGGTCAGCATCAGCGAGCTCGCGGATGCGCCGGTGGATGCCCTGCAGGGAGTGAGCGCAGGCGACGCCGAGCACCTCAAGGCCGCCTTCAACATCAGCACCATCCGAGACCTCGGGACCAACAAGTACTTCCTGTGGGCCCAGGCCGTGGCCAAGCTGGCCGAGTAGGACAGCGCGGCCCCGTCGGGTCCCGAGGGACGGGCGCCCCGGTCACCTGGCCGGGGCGCCCGTCCGCCTCTGGGGCGGCGGGCGGCCCGATCTGCTCCGACCGTCCTACCCGTCCACCGTCGGGACGAAGCCTTGCGGCCACCGTTGGGCACCGAGGTCGAAGCCGCCCCGCCACCCGACGTTCGCGGTGATGTGCGCCTCGGTGAAGTCGTTCCCGCGGATGTCGTTGCGTCGACCACCCTCGGACTCGGGACCTGACCCGTACCAGGCACACCCGTCGATCCTGCCGAGGAAGCGGCAGTCGACGAGGTCGGCCGTGTCCGCGAAGTGGCCGTTGAACCGGCACCGGTCGAACACGCAGTCCTCGAAGGTGGCGGCGCCCATGCCGAAACCGCCCAGCGCCTTGAACCGGACACCCACGAACCGGCAACGGCGGTAGAGGCTGGGGCCGTTCGTCCACCCGAACGTGCCCTGGGCCGCTTCTCCCGACGCGTTCAGGACGCGCCCACCGAGGCGCTGGGTGAACGTGCAGTCGTCGAACTCCGACCACGACACGAGCAGCTGGCGGTCGTCCAGCGCGATGGTCAGCCCCTGCGCGCGCGCCTGCTCGATCACCAGACCCTGGAGGTCCGCGGGCCGAGGGGAAGAGGACAGCACCGGGATGTCCTCCTGTGCCAGCTGACCCCAAAGGTGGACTGCCCCCGGCCAGGGGGGCACGGCAACAGGAGCCTTCCCCCGCCACCACCCAGGTGCCTGCTGGTTCCCCACGCTCGACATCCTGCCACCGTGACGCCGGTCCCCCGCGGCGCGCCGAGCGCTCCTACCACGGCCCCTGAGCATGGGGGTCTCCTCATCGAGGGAGTCCCATGTTCGCTACCCGAGCGTCGCCGAGTCTCGGACTGTGAAGCGGACTCGACCACCTCGCCGTCGGCCGTGACGTAGTCCTTGCCCTCCACGCGGCAGGACGCTGGGCGCCACTTCGTGGTGGCCCCAGCACTTGTCCGGATCTGGCCACGGACGAGCGCGAGCCGGCCTACCCTGTGACCCACGTGGAAGGGGGTGGTGACGGTGGCCGGTCGGGGAGGCGTATCGGTGACCTGGTACGTCGGCCCATGGGCTCAGCGCGACGACGGTCCCCCGCCCAGCGCGGTGACGCGGTTCGATCCGCTCGCCCTCACCTTCCTCGGCCCGCGAGGCGCCTGGTGGTGGTTCGCGGCTGCCGGGGTCAGCCTGGCCCTCGCGTTCGCGATGCTGTCGGGCCCGGGCGGGGGCCTCATGGGCTTTCTCGTCCTGGCCACCATGGCGGTGGGATTCGGCCTGTTCGGTGCCGACGGCGTGCGCAGGAGCAGGCGTCCGGCCGTCGTCGTGGGTCCGGGCGGTGTGTGGTTCGGACCCGACGAGCTGTCGACGTCGGCGGCGGTGCTGCGGTGGCAGGAGCTGGACGTGCTGGTCTTCTTCACGGCCGTCCACGACGGGCCGAGAACGGGCTCGAGCAACAGACGGAGCAGCCGGTCCGGTCCGGCCCTCGGTGCCCGTCGGGTTGCGCCGCCCCGCCTGCCCCCGGAAACCCAGCAGGGCGTGGAACAGCTCGGGCGGTTCGTCGACCAGGCACCCCACGTCGGAGCGGCGCTGCGGGCGGAGTCCGAGCAGGCCGTCATGCTGCCACACCGGTACGTCCGGTCGTCCGCACTCCAGAGCCGCGAGCAGCTCACGGCCGCCGTGAACGGCTGGGCCCCGCACGTCCGGGTCACCATGGGCGACCGCGTCGACTTTCGAGGCCGCAGCCTCATGCTGCCCGCCCTCCGCGACGCGTATGACGGCGTGCGCGACTCCCTCCGACGCCCGCCCGCCTGACCACCCTGCCGAGCGGCACATCCCACCGCTGGACCCGAGCGGCCGACGTCCTGTCTCAGACGTTGAAGCGGAACGAAAACCGGTGTTCTCGACCGTCGCCGGTCGTCGTCGGTGACAACCGGATAATGCGGTCTGACCTGCGGTTATGCGCCGACCAAGCCGTCGGGCGTCGTTGGCCGCGAACGGTCTCCGCGGGACTTCTTGCGGACTGTTTGCGGACCGCTGGTCAGGTCGAGAGGCCTCTGGTGAGGGCGGCGTCGAAGAGCGTCCGCGCAACCTGTTCGGCCTTCTCGGTCGCCGCTGCCCCCACCGGTTTCGCCTCGTAGCGGTCCTGGTTGCGGGCGCGTCGCAGGCGGTCGAACTCTCGCGCTGCCTTCTCTGCGGGCGGTTTGTCGAAGACGGCGCGCAGGTAGCGGCCGAGCGCCTCGTGCTGGCCCGGCCCGTTGGTCGTACGGAAGCCGTACGCCGCCAACAGCGCCTCACCGGTGTCGTGACAGGCGTCGTAGGCGACGCCGTACCTGACCGTGACGCTCGTGAGCAGCGGCAGCTGGTCCAAGCGATCTTGGGCCCGCCGCAGGAACGAGGTCGCCCGCGCGAGGTCTGCGGGCACGGCGTCGAGTCGTCGTGTCTCGACCAGGGCGAGGACCGTTGCCTGCTGGACGCGCGTGAGCGGGGTCAGTGCCATGGCAGCTCTCCGATGACGGCGACTGCCGGGCCGCTGCGCACGTTGTCCAAGAAACCGGAGGACGCTGCGAACTCCTCCGGGCTGAGGATCGTCGGGTTGACGGGACGGTGCACCGCCGACTCGACGCGCGTGCATGCGTCGTAGACCGCGTCCACGTCGGGCGCACCGAGCACCATGAGGTCGATGTCCTGCGGGGCCGGACCAGCATCACCGAGCAGCCGAGCGGCGAAGGAGCCGTAGAGGAACGCGGCCTCGATCCCGTCGATGCGGGCAAGCTCCTCGGCCAGCATCACCACCGGGCCGGTCACGACCGTGAGGATCTCGCGCAAGGGCTCCACAAGCGGGCTCTCGCCATTGGCGCCGATCAGCCTGGTGCGCCCCACGTGTCGCTCGCTCAGGATGCCGGCATCAACCAGGCGAGCGACTTCGCGGTGGGCGGTCGGGTACGCCAGGTCGGCCCGCCTGGCCAGGTCGGTGAGACTCAGCTCGTCGCCGGTGAGCAACACGGTGGACAGGAGACGTGCCTGACCGTCCGACCGGAAGATCGGAGCGAGGAGGGGCGCCTCAGTTCTCATATAACTGAGGTTATCCACCATCATATCGATAGTCAACGAGCCGCTGACTAACCCCAGAAGATCGGGTCACCACTCGTCCCGATGTGGTCGAGGAGCGACTGGACGTTCTTCGTCGGGCGCTTGCGCTCGTACTCGTGGAACTTGAGGTTGCGGTCGCGCCAGTAGATCGCCCACACGCCGGTAGCCTTGGTGTAGCGCAGTCGCGCGATCCGGAAGCGCGTGTGCTCACCGACGCCATCCCACGGCGGCCGCACCTCGACGATGTCGACGTGTCGATCGGAGACGTCGGCCTCGACCTTCAACTCGTCCCACAGGTGCTCGGGCACCCGCTCTCGCGCCCACAGGCGGATGCGGTGCAGATCAGTCTCCGGAAGTGCCACGACACCAGCGTGCCATCGAATGAACGGAGCAGCGGCTGGCCGAAGAGCCGGAGCGTCGAGGGGCGTGCGGACTGTCTGCGGACCAGCTCGACCCCAAGCGAACAATCCTCAACGCCTACCAGCGAATCCCGACGACGCTAGACATTGAAGCGGAACTCGACCACGTCGCCGTCGGCCATGACGTAGTCCTTGCCCTCCATGCGGACCTTGCCGGCGGCCTTGGCCGCCGCCATCGAGCCGGCCTCGACGAGGTCGTCGTAGGAGACGATCTCGGCCTTGATGAAGCCGCGCTGGAAGTCGGTGTGGATGACGCCGGCCGCCTGCGGGGCGGTCCAGCCCTGCTTGATCGTCCAGGCCCGCGACTCCTTGGGCCCGGCCGTGAGGTAGGTCTGCAGGCCGAGGGTGTGGAACCCCGTGCGGGCCAGCTGGTCCAGCCCGGACTCGGTGGCCCCGAACGACTCGAGCAGCTCCATCGCCTCGTCGGGCTCCATGTCCATGAGGTCCATCTCGAGCTTGGCGTTGAGGAACACCGCGTCGGCCGGCTCGACCAGCGAGCGCAGCGAGGCGTGCAGGTCGGCGTCGCCGAGCTGCTCCTCGTCGAGGTTGAACACGTAGATGAACGGCTTGGTGGTCAGCAGCCCCAGCTGCCTGGCCTCGGCGAGGTCGACCCCGGCGGCCGCGCCCGCGGCATACAGGGTGTGGCCCTCCTCGAGCACCTTCTGGGCGGCCACGGCGTTGTCGAGCAGCGGCTTGGACTCCTTCTTGATCCGCGCCTCCTTCTCCAGGCGCGGCACGGCCTTCTCGAGGGTCTGCAGGTCGGCGAGGATGAGCTCGGTGTGGATCGTCTCGATGTCGGAGGCGGGCGAGACCTTGCCGTCGACGTGGACGACGTCGCCGTCCTCGAACGCGCGCACGACCTGGCAGATGGCGTCGGCCTCACGGATGTTGGCGAGGAACTTGTTGCCCAGGCCCTCCCCCTCGGACGCGCCGCGGACGATGCCGGCGATGTCGACGAAGGACACGGTCGCCGGGAGGATCTTCTCCGACCCGAAGATCTCGGCGAGCTTGGCCAGGCGCGCGTCCGGTAGCGGGACGACCCCGACGTTGGGCTCGATCGTCGCGAACGGGTAGTTCGCCGCGAGCACGTTGTTCTTGGTCAGGGCGTTGAACATCGTGGACTTGCCGACGTTGGGCAGTCCGACGATTCCGATAGTGAGGGCCACGGGGTCAGGAGTCTACCGGCGCCTTTCCAGCCTCCCGACCACGTGCGGGAGTGGGTATGCCGGTCGAGCGGCGGGGGTGCGCCGGGTCAGGCCGGTTTCGGGGGCGTCGCCCGGGCGAGCTGCCGGGAGAGCGCGACCAGCCGCCCCTCGCTGTCCCAGACCTCGGCATCCTCCTCGAGGTAGCCACCGGACATGGTGCGGCTGGTGAGGTTGACGCGCAGCCAGCCGGGGGCGGGCCGCGCCCGCACGTGGGCGGTGAGCTCGAGGGTCGGCGTCCAGCCGGGCAGGCCGAGCTCGAACGCCACCGGCGGCAGCGCGTCGACCGCGAGCAGGAGCAGGAGCGGGTCGGGCTCGCGGCCGTCGGCCATCCGCAGCCAGCCGCGGATGACGCCGGTGCCCGAGGGCCGGCCGACGGCCCAGCCGGTGGTGGCCGGGTCGAGCCGCAGGTCGAGCCGCTCGAGCAGCGAGGCGTGCTTGAGGAAGTCCGGGGGCGCCTGGGCTGCGCTCACGCACTGCTCGGGCGGCGGCAGCTGGGGAGGCGTCGCGGTGGTGCTGGCGTCGCCGTCGAGCCCGGCGAGGTCGCCGTACGTCGCCAGCACCCGCACCCGCTCCACGTCGGCGCCGTCCTGGCCGGGTTGCACGAGCGAGGCCTGCGCAGTCGACACGGCCCGACCGCGGCGGACGACGTCGGTGCGCACCGTGGCCGGTCCCGGGACCCCGGGTGTCAGGTAGTAGGCGCTGATCGCCAACGGGTCCGGGTGCGCGGCGCGCCCGTCCGTGGCTGCGAGCTGCTCGCCCAGCGCCCTGCCCACCAGCGCCAGCAGCAGTCCGCCGTTGACGCCACCGCCGATGCGCCAGCCCTCACCGAGCTCCGTGTCCCAGGTGCCCGGCTCTCCGGGGCGCGCCACGACCGCCGTGCCCGCGTCGAACTCGCTGACCCGCTCGTCCATCCCTCGTCCTCCGGTCGGCTGCGCACGTCCCTGCACGCCGGGTCCGGCGCGCCCACAGGAGCGTATGCCGCCGCGCCTCACCTCAGGGGGTGGCCGTGGCGTCCGCCACGCCGCCGGCGGCGCTGGCACCGGACGATGTCGCGCTGGGGCTGGCAGTGGCCTCGGTGGAGCCCGAAGGGGTCGAGGTCGCGCTCGGGGAGGAGCTGGACGGCGGCGGCGTGGAGCCGCTGACCGTCCCGCTCGGCGAGGAGCCGGACGAGCTCGAGGTGGCCGAGCCGCCGGAGCTCCCGCTCGAGGGTGCCGTGGGGCTCGTGGCGCCGGTCGTGGAGCCCGACGTGGGCGCGCCCGTGGTCGAGGTCGTCGTGGGCGTGCTGCCGGCGGACGGCTCCACCCACGCCGGGTCCTTGCGCAGGATCGCGAGGATCTGCTGCTCGTAGGCGTCCAGCCGGCCCTGGAGCTCGCTCAGCGGCACGTCCCGGATCGTCCGGCCGAACTGCGCGATCTGGGCCCACAACGCCTCGAGCTGTGCTGTGCTCTGGGCGCTCAGCGGGCCGGACAGCGTCACCACGAGCTGGGTCGCGAGCGCCTGGGTGACGCACCGGACGCAGTTGTAGTTGACCGCCGCGGCGACGTTCTGGGGCACGACGACGTGGGCGTCGCCCACGATGGCCACGACCTGGAACGCCACGGCGACGGCCTGGCAGCCGGTGCAGGAGGCGAGCGCGTACGCCTCGTTGGTGTTCGTGACCGTGTCCTCGTCGGCCCACACCAGGGCGAAGGCGACGTCGTAGAGCGAGGTGCCGTCGGTCGTGTTGACCGCCAGGGCCTGGGTGTCCCCCGCCCCGGGAGGTGCTGGCCGGTCGAAGGGGAACACCCACGTCGGCAGCGCCGAGCCGTCCGGCGCGGTCTGCCCCGGCCTGGGCACCATGACGACGGCGACCTGTGGGGAGTCCGCCGTGGGCAGGCGCATGCCCACCGGCAGGATCGCCCGGCCGGTCCCCTGCCGTCCCTCGGCGAGAGCGGTGGGCGACCCGGAACGCGCCAGCGTCGCGTTCACCGCGTCCCCCAACGTCCCCCGCTCGTAGGCCTGGATCGGCCGGTACGTGCCCGGCTGGGGCCACCACGCCCACGCCAGCCCCGCGACCACGGCGACCGCCGCCACCCCGGCCAGCCCGCGGCGTACCGGACGGCCCTCGGTGCTGCGCCACGTGCCCACCGCGACCCTGCGGACCAGGCGCGACACGATGAGCACGACGCCCAGCACGGGCAGCGCGATCGCCACGATCGACAGGACCCGCACCAGCACCGCGAGCACGTCGCCCTCGGCGAGCTGGCCCTCCATCCGGGCCCACTGCCGCGCGACCGACGCCCACGCCGTCCCGGCGACGCGCGGGAAGCTCAGCACCATCATCACGGTCGAGAACGCCAGCATCGGCACCACCACCAGGACCCACGTCGTCACGACCGCGCGCGCCCAGGGCTTGAGGACGGTGGCCTCGGGGTGGTTCCAGTGCCGGGGCAGCAGGGAGAGCAGGGTGGGCTTGATCCGGTGGTAGAGGTCGGGCACGCCCGTGACGTCGGCGAGGACGTGGTAGCCGTCGAACCGCACGAGCGGGGCGAGCTGGCGCACCATCTGCAGCACCTGGGTGGCGATGATGAGCAGGATGGCGTCCCAGCCCGTGGCCCACCAGGCGCCGAACATGGCGACGGCGACGATGGCGTTGAAGTACAGGCCGCCGAGGTCGGTGCGCACGCGACCGGCGCGCCCCAGGCGGTAGCTGTCGGTGACGTCCGTGTAGAACGCCGGCCACACGAGGTAGAGGCCCGTCCCCATCGCCCCCGGTGTCGCGCCGCCGTAGCGCGCAGCAGCGGCGTGCCCGAACTCGTGGAACCCCGCGGACACCACGGTGAGCGCGAAGACGGCCAGCAGCAGGGCGGGCTGCTGGAAGGCCTGGTGGGTCGCCGAGGCCAGGCCCTTGTGCAGGAGCACCCAGCCGCAGACGGCGAGGAACGCCGCCACCAGGACGGCGACGACGACCGGCGCGAACAGCAGCGCGAACGGAGCGGTGACCCGCCGCGTGACCTTCGGGTCGGTGACGACATAGCGGAAACGCAGTGCCAGCAACGGGTTCGAGCGTTTGAGCTGGGGATCGGACCCGTCCGCCTTCTTGAGCAGGCCCAGCGTGCGGAGCTTGGCGTCGCACAGCGTCTCGACGTCCTCGGGCCGCACCTGCCGCCCGATCGCCGCCCCGACGGCCTCTGCCACCTGGGCGACGGTGCGCTGGCCGTCGACCTGCGCCAGCACGGCATACAGCAGCGGGGTGAGCTGGATGGTCTGCCCGTCACCACGGCGGACGAGGGCCGGCGCCTGGCGGTAGCCGGACCCGGGCACCTCCCCGAGCAGCTGGACCCCGTCGGCGGGAACGGGCACGGCGGAACCGGCCGCGCTCCCGGGGCGCGGCCGGGTGGCTGCCCCTGCACCGGCAGGTGCAGGGGCAGCGTCGGACCCGGTGGGGGCGCTGGGCCCCTCGAGGGGAGGCACGGTGGTGCGGTTCCGGCCCGGTTACTGCGAGATGTCCGAGGACTGGTCCGTCGTCGCGTTCGCGTCGGCGTCGACGTGCTGCGTGATGCTGACGTCCTGCTGGGCCAGGGCCGCCGCGTGCGAGTCGACCGACCCGATGTTCCCCGCCACGGACGCGTCGACCGGCGCCGCGACGTTGGCGTTGGCGGCGACCGCACCGGCGATGGGCGCGGCGAGGTTGAGGTCGGTGGCGAGGTTGACGTCGACGTTGAGCAGCGGGCCGTCGAGCGGGCCGGCCGCGCCCGTCGGGACGGTGCCGTCGGTGGGGACGGTGCCGTCGGTGGGGACGGTGCCGTCGGTCGGGACCGTCGTGTCCGTGGCCGGGGCCGTGGTGTCCGTGGCAGGGGCCGTCGCGTCCGTGCCGTCGGCGGGCGCGGGTGCCGCGTCGGTCTGGTCGATGGTCGAGCCCTGGGTGCCGTGGGCGATCGCCTCGCCGGTGATGCCCTGGTCGATGTGCGCGCCCTGCGAGGCCAGCGCCTGCGCGTCGGAGCCGACGGAGAGCACGTTGGCGCCCACGGCGGCCTCGATCGGGGCGGCGACGTTCGCGTTCGCCGCGACGGCCAGGTCGATCGGCGCTGCGGCGTCGAGCCCGAGGTCGAGGTCCGCGTTGAGGTCCAGGAGGCTGATGACCTCCTTGTCGGGCAGGGCGGTGCCCCCCTCGGCGGCGAGCTCCTCCGCGGTCAGCGGCTGGTTCGGGTCAGTCATGGTGCACTCCGTTGGTGACGGTTTCCCCCGGCAGGATGACTCCGCGAGGCTAGTGCCCTCACTCCCACCTCGCACGCCGAGCGAGCCCCTGACCTGCGGTTTTGTTCCTCGCAGGACCGCCTCAGAGGGCCGGGAGCCCGTCCTCGAGGTATGCCGTGGGGCCGGTGTGGGTGCCGAGGAAGGCCAGCAGGCGCTGGTTGTAGGCGGCGACCCGCCCCTCCCAGGCCTCCTCGTCCGCGAAGTGGAGGGCGCGGATCTCCCTGCGCTGCAGGGTCGCCCGGTCCTTGATGCCGTCGACGTCCTCGAGCCCCAGCTCGAAGACGAACACGGTGGCGTCGGTCCAGCCGCGCCACGGCGGCAGCCAGTTGACCGCGAGCAGCCGGCGCACCTCGACGTCGAGGCCGAGCTCCTCGCGCACCTCACGGACGAGGCACTGCGCCGGCGACTCCGACGGGTCGACGACGCCGCCCGGCAGGTCCCACTCGTCCTTGTAGGTCAGCTCGCACAGCAGCACCCGGCCCTCGGCGTCACGGAGCACCCCCTGGGCGATCGCGCGCTTGGTCGGCAGGGTGGCGTTGAGGATGCCGATGAAGCCCTCTCGGCTGTCCGGCGGCGGGTCGGAGGCGACGCGCGCGAGCACCACGACGTCTCCCCTGCTGTCCCCGCCGACGCGGGCGGCGCGAGCGATGCCCTCGCGTCGCATACCGGACCGGACGGCGGCGCGCACCGAGTCGCGGTCGGAGTCGGGCACCCGCGCCTCGATTCTCGCCAGCCCGAGCTCCTCGACAGCCCAGTCGAGCAGCAGGCGCAGCGCGCGCTCGGCGATGCCGACCGCGCGGTACTCGGGGACGACCACCCACAGGACGTCGGCATCCTCCTCGTCGACCAGCAGCTCCACCCGACCGACCTGCGCGCCCTCCCAGACGAGCGCGAAGGCGTGGGTGCCGGCATCCCCCTCGGTGGGGTGCAGCGCGAGGTCGCCGTCGACGAGCGGCGTCACGGTCTCAGACATGGACCGTGCCGCCGGCCAGCAGGTCCAGCCGGCCGCCGCCGTCGGAGTGCTGGCGGATGCGGGCGTCGTACTCGGCTGCGGTCTCCGGCATGTCCTGACGCTATCGGTGGCTGCCTGTCGGTGGCAGGTGGCATGGTCGCGGCCATGGAACTCGTGCTCGCGCTGGTGGCCGGACTCCTGCTCGGCGCTGCCCTGGGCGCCTGGCTGGCCCGTTCCGCGGCAGCCGCACGGGTTGCGGCCGCGAGCACCGAGGCCGACCTCCTGCGCGAGCGCGTGGTAGACCTCGAGGCCGCCGTCACCGAGGACGCCCAGACCGCCGCGGCCCTCGGCCCCCTGCGGGAGGCCCTCGGTCGTGTCGAGCAGCAGGTGGGCGTGCTGGAGCGCGACCGGACGAGCCAGTACGCCGCGCTCGAGCAGACGATCGCGCAGGTGCAGGCCTCGACCAGCTCGCTGGACCGCCAGACGCAGAGCCTGGCCGGGTCGCTCAACGCGTCCACCGTCCGCGGCGCGTGGGGCGAGGTGCAGCTGCGCCGGGTGCTCGAGCACGCCGGCCTGCTCGCGCGGTGCGACTTCGACGAGCAGGTGAGCCGGGTCAGCAGGCACCAGCGGCGGGTCCGCCCGGACGTCGTGGTCAGGCTGCCCGGAGAGAAGTTCCTCGTCGTCGACTCCAAGGCCCCGATGGTGGCGTTCCTGCGGGCGCAGGCCGACGACCTCGAGGCCGGGGAGCGCACCCGTCTGCTGCGCGAGCACGCGACCCACCTCGGGTCGCACGTACGCGGCCTGGCCGAGAAGGACTACTGGTCGGCGTTCGAGACCTCCCCGGAGATGGTGGTCTGCTTCGTGCCGAGCGAGGCCATGCTGTCCGCCGCCCTGGCCGCGGACCCGAGCCTGCACGAGGCGGCGATGGCACGCCGGGTCGTGCTCGTGGGTCCGGGGTCCCTGCTGGCGCTGTTGCGCACCGTCGCGTTCACCTGGCAGCAGGACGCCCTGACGGCCGGGGCCCGCGAGCTGATGGCGGTGGGCCGTGAGCTGTACGACCGGCTCGGGACCCTGGGCAGCCACGTCTCACGGATGGGTGGGTCGCTCCAGCGGTCCGTCGAGGCGTACAACCAGATGGTCGGTGCGCTGGAGTCCCGGGTCCTGGTGTCCGCCCGGCGGATGCACTCGCTCGAGGTGGTCGAGGACGAGCTGCCCGTGGTGCGCCCGGTCGAGGCCGGCCCACGCGTGCTCACGGCGATGGAGCTGATCGAGGCCGCGACCGCGCAGGACGAGCGTCCTCAGCTCAGCCTGGACGTGCCTGAGGACGGCCCGAGGTGGACCGGCAGGGAGTCCACCGCGTAGACGATCGACTGGTCGCGGAAGCGCAGGTCCGACGGGTCCGCCGCCAGCGAGAGCTCCGGGAAACGTCGGACCAGCCGGGGGAAGGCGGTCCGCAGCTCCAGCCGCGCGAGCTCCGCCCCGACGCAGCGGTGGAAGCCGTACCCGAACGCCAGGTGGGGCGACGGCGGCCGGTGCGGGTCGAACGTGTCCAGGTCGGGTCCGACGCGGTGGTCGCGATCGGCCCGGCTCAGGGCGGCGATGACGACGTCGCCCTTGCTGACCTGCTGGCCGAAGAGCTCGACGTCGACCTTGGCGAAGCGGGGGAAGGCGATCTGGACGACGGTGAGGTAGCGCAGCATCTCCTCGACCACCCGGTCGATGGCGGCGTCGTCGTCGCGCACGAGGTCGAAGTGGCGTCGGTCCCGCAGCAGGACCAGCGAGCCCAGGGCCAGCATGCTCGCCGTCGTCTCGTAGCCGCCGGTGAAGACACCGTCGGCGAGGCCGGCGATCTCCTCGTCGGAGACGTCGTCCCCCAGGGCGGCGATGATCCGGCCGAGCAGGCCGTCCCCGGGTTCGCGCCGCTGACGGCGGGTGGCGGCCAGCAGGAACTCCTGGCTCTCCGAGATGGCACCGAAGGCGCCGGAGCCTCCCGCCGTGACGTCGAACCGCGCGTGGCTGAGGGCGCGGAACTTGTCGCGGTCCTCGGGGGGCAGGCCGAGGAGCTCGCAGATCACCAGGAACGGCACGGGGAACGCGAAGGCCTCCACGAGGTCGACGACCGGTCCGCGTGCCGCCAGGTCGTCGAGCTGGGCGTCGACGATGGCCTGGACCCGCGGGGCCAGCCGCTCGATCCGGCGCATCGTGAACTCCGGGGTGAGCAGCGAGCGCAGCCGGGTGTGCTCGGGCGGGTCGGTGAAGCCCAGGCCGCCGACCCGCGCACCGGCGAGGCCGACGTACGGCCGGATGTCGTTGCTGAAGCTGGCCTGGTCGGCCAGGACCGCCTTGGCCTCGGCGTGCCCGGACACCAGCCAGATGTTCATCCCGAACATGTGCGCCAACCGGTGCACCGGCTCCGGAGTGGTCCGACCGAGGCGGGCCACCGGGTCCAGCCCGGTGCGGCGCAGCGGCCGCAGCAGCCGGCGCGGCACCGCCTCGAGGGTGCTCAGGTCCACCGGGCCCCCGCCGGTCGCCCGCGCGACGAGCCGTCTCGTCATCCGGGTGCGCGCGTCAGCCAAGCCGATCATGGTCAGACCGTACCGGCGCCGGTGGTCTCATCCACCGCATATCCGGTCGCGCCGCGGCTCAGTGGAGTGAGCCGGCCTCCTCGAACGCCGCGTCGTGGCGCATCTTGTCGCTCATGCCCCGGGCCTTGAGGTCGCGGCGGATCTCGTTGGGCAGGGCGAAGAGGAGGCTCTCCTCGGCGGCCACGACCGGCTGGACGTCGGCGAACCCGCGCTCGGCGAGGTAGGTCAGCACGTCGCGGACCAGCACCTCGGGCACGGAGGCGCCGGACGTGACGCCAACGGTGGACACCCCGTCGAGCCACGCCTCGTCGATCTCGTCGGCGTAGTCGACCAGGTGCCCCACCCGCGAGCCGTGCTCCAGCGCGACCTCGACGAGCCGCACGGAGTTCGAGGAGTTCCGCGAGCCCACCACGATCATGAGGTCGCACTGCGGCGCCATCTGCTTGACCGCGAGCTGGCGGTTCTGCGTGGCGTAGCAGATGTCGTCGCTCGGCGGGTCCTGCAGGGCGGGGAACCGCTCGCGCAGCCGGCGCACCGTCTCCATGGTCTCGTCGACCGACAGGGTGGTCTGCGACAGCCAGACGACCTTCTTCGGGTCGCGGACGGTGATGTTGGCGACGTCGTCCGGGCCGTCCACGAGCGTGATGTGCTCCGGCGCCTCGCCCGAGGTGCCGACGACCTCCTCGTGCCCCTCGTGGCCGATGAGCAGGATGTCGAAGTCGTCACCGGCGAAGCGGACCGCCTCGCGGTGCACCTTGGTGACCAACGGGCAGGTGGCGTCGATGGTCTTGAGGTTGAGCGTCCTGGCCTCCTCGTGGACCACCGGCGCCACACCGTGGGCCGAGAAGATGACCGTCGCGCCCTCGGGCACCTCGTCGGTCTCCTCCACGAAGATGGCCCCGCGCTTCTCCAGCGTCGTGACCACGTGCTTGTTGTGCACGATCTCCTTGCGCACGTACACCGGGGGCCCGTACAGCTCGAGCGCCTTCTCGACCGTGACGACGGCCCGGTCGACGCCCGCACAGTACCCGCGCGGAGCGGCCAGCAGCACTCGCTTGGTCGGTTCGCTCATGCCCCCATCGTAGGTCGAGCGTCCCCACCTCGAAGAACTGCCCGGCCCCACCCCGCGAAGAAGTGCCCACTCTCCGGAATCGAGGGGAAGATACCCATCCTGGGGGGAGATTGGGCACTTCTTCCCGAAGGACCGTCCCAGGGACCTCCTAGAGTTGGCGCGTGAGCAGCCCCGCGCCGCGCGCCCCCCTGCCGGAGCGGGCAGCCGACACCTCGCCCGAGCAGCCGTGGCCGGTGCGCCTGCTCAGCATGAAGATCGCCGAGTACGTCGAGAAGATGTCGGTCCTGTGGGTCGAGGGGCAGGTCGTCCAGCTCACCCGCCGCCCCGGTGCGCGCACGGCATACCTCACCCTGCGCGACCCGGACGTCGACATGTCCCTCTCCGTCGCGATCCAGGTCAACGCGCTCGACGCCATGCCGACGCCGCTCAGCCAGGGCGCGCGCGTCGTCCTGCAGGCCAAGCCCGTCTTCTGGACCCAGCGCGGCTCGCTCATGCTCGACGCCCGCCAGATCCGGCCGGTCGGCGTCGGCGAGCTGCTCGCGCGGGTCGAGCACCTCAAGCAGCTGCTGGCGTCCGAGGGTGTCTTCGACCCCGACCGCAAGAAGCAACTGCCCTTCCTGCCCCGCACCGTGGGGCTGGTCTGCGGCCGGGCCAGCGCCGCGGAGAAGGACGTGGTCGAGAACGCCCGGCGCCGCTGGCCGTCCGTCCGCTTCGCCATCCGCGAGGTCGCGGTCCAGGGCCCGACGGCGGTCCAGGAGGTCACGGCGGCCCTGACCGAGCTCGACGCCGACCCCGAGGTCGACGTCATCGTCATCGCGCGCGGTGGCGGGTCGGTCGAGGACCTCCTGCCCTTCAGCAACGAGGCGCTCGTGCGGGCCGTCGCGGCCGCCCGCACGCCGGTCGTCTCCGCGATCGGCCACGACGTCGACACCCCCCTGCTCGACCACGTCGCCGACTGGCGGGCCTCCACCCCGACCGACGCGGGCAAGCGGGTGGTCCCAGACGCGCACGCCGAGCGCGAGGGCGTACGACAAGCGGCCGAGCGCGCCCGAGGGGCCCTGCGCCGGCGCGTCGAGGCCGAGCGGCGGCACCTCGTCGCGATCCGCTCACGGCCGGTCATGGCCGACCCCTCGGCGATGCTGGAGGTGCGCCGGCGGGAGCTCGACGCCCTGCGCGACCGGGCACGGCGCCGGGTCCAGGCGGCAGTCCACCGGGCGAGCGACCAGGTGGGCCACCTGCGGGCGCAGGTGCGCGCCCTGTCGCCACAGTCCACCCTCGAGCGGGGTTATGCCGTGGTGCAGCACCGTGACGGACGCGTGGTCCTCGACCAGTCCGAGCTCGAGGTGGACGAGCTGCTGCGCGTGCGGGTGGCCCGAGGGGACTTCGGCGTGCGTGTCGTCGGGCTGTCCTAGGGTGGCGGTCATGGCCAGGAGCGAGCGGGCGGCAGCGGCACCGGCGGACGACGCCTCAGACACCGAGGAGTTCGCCGACGTCGCCGAGCTGTCCTACGAGGACGCCCGCGACGAGCTCATCTCGATCGTGGCCCAGCTCGAGGGCGGCCAGAGCGGCCTCGAGGAGAGCATGCGGCTGTGGCGGCGGGGCGAGGCGCTGGCCGCGCACTGCAGCACGTGGCTCGACGGCGCCGAGTCCGCCCTCGCCGACAGCGACGAGGCGCTCGCCGGCGACTGACCCGCCGAGGCGGTCCGGGCGCCTCCGCACAGGATGAGCCGCGTCACCGCGGCGAGCACGCGGCCCCGGCGTCTCAGCTGCCGGCGGCGACCGGGCGGAGCGACTCGGCGAACGTCGACAGCTCCTCGAACGTCCCGGTGCCGGTCACGATGGTCGTGAGCTGCCCCGGCGACTCGGCCTGGTGCACCAGGCTGTTCTGCACCTTGCCGGTACGGACGTAGGTCCCCCACGTCAGGCCCGCGACCTGCACCTCCCCCGTCCGGGGGGCGCGGTTCGTCTGTGCCGACAGCCAGCCCGCCGTGGCGTCCTTGGTCTGCTCGAGCGCGACGTAGTTGCCGGTGGGCGACTGGTAGCCAGCGTGCCAGGTCATGAGGCCGTCGGTGGAGCGGACGTACCGCACGCTCGTGGCCTTCCAGCCGTTCGGCAGGCCTTGGGGGGCCTCGATCGGCCACTTCGTGTCGGTGGCCACCTGGGTGGCGACCGAGCCGACGTCCACCGGCGGCTGGCTGACCTGGTTGACGCGAGGGACGACGGCGATGAGCACGGCGACGATCGCGCCGACGACGACCAGCGAGCGGATCATGTTGGCCACGGACCCGTTGGCGTACGAACTGCGGGGGGCGGGGGTGCTCACGGCACCATCGTCCCTGACGTGGACCGCCAGGCGCCAACCGCCCCCACGCCCCGATAGGCTCGGACGCACTTCCCCGACGCCGCGCGAAGGATCGATGCATGTCCGAGCAGCACCTGCCCTCTTCCCTGCGCGTGGGTGGGGAGGCGCCCGACCGGAACCTCGCGCTCGAGCTCGTCCGCGTCACCGAGGCCGCCGCCATGGCTGCCGGTCGTTGGGTCGGCCGCGGCGACAAGAACGGTGCCGACGGAGCGGCCGTCGCGGCCATGCGGACGCTGATCTCCACCGTGTCCATGAAGGGCGTCGTCGTGATCGGCGAGGGTGAGAAGGACGACGCCCCCATGCTCTTCAACGGCGAGGAGGTCGGGGACGGCAACGGCCCGGAGTGCGACGTCGCCGTCGACCCGATCGACGGCACCACGCTCACGGCCAAGGGGCAGTCCAACGCCGTGTCGGTGCTCGCCGTCGCCGAGCGCGGGGCGATGTACGACCCCAGCGCCGTCTTCTACATGGACAAGCTCGTCACGGGCCCGGAGGCGGCGGACGTCGTCGACATCCGGCTCCCCGTGGCCGAGAACGTCAAGCGGATCGCGCGGGCCAAGCGCGAGGGCGTCGAGGACGTCACCGTCGTCATGCTGGACCGCCCGCGGCACGAGAAGCTCGCGCAGGAGGTCCGCGACGCCGGCGCCCGCCTGCGCTTCATCTCCGACGGGGACGTCGCCGGGGCGATCATGGCCGCGCGCGACGACACCGGCATCGACCTGCTGCTGGGGGTCGGGGGCACGCCCGAGGGCATCATCACCGCCTGTGCGATCAAGTGCCTCGGCGGTGTGATCCAGGGGCGGCTGTGGCCCACCGACGACGAGGAGCGCCAGCGCGCCGTCGACGCCGGTCACGACCTCGACCGCGTCCTGTCCACCGACGACCTCGTCCGCGGCGAGAACTGCTTCTTCGTCGCCACGGGCATCACCGACGGCGAGCTGCTCAAGGGCGTCCGCTACCGGGCCGGTGGCATGACCACCCACTCCTTGGTGATGCGCTCGAAGTCGGGCACCATCCGCATCATCGAGAGCCACCACCAGCTCGCCAAGCTGCGCGCGTACTCCGCGATCGACTTCGAGCACGCCGCAGCGGGCCGGGCATGAACCCCCGGCTGCTCGTCGTCGGGGAGGCCCTCGTCGACATCGTGGTGGACGGTGCCGGTGAGCCGGTCGAGCACGTCGGCGGCAGTCCCGCCAACGTCGCCGTCGGCCTGGCCCGGCTCGACCACCCCGTCGACTTCGCCTGCTGGCTGGGCCACGACGAGCGTGGTGAGCGGATCGCCGCCCACCTGCGCCGCCACGGCGTCACGGTCCTGCCCGAGAGCTTCGGCGAGGACCGGACGTCCACGGCGGTGGCGACGCTCGACGCGACCGGCGCGGCGACCTACGAGTTCGACCTGCACTGGAGCCTCCCGTCCCTCCCGCTCCCCCAGGGCACCGGCCACCTGCACACCGGGTCGATCGGCACGGTGCTCGAGCCGGGGGCCGCGTCCGTCACCGAGGTCATGCGCGCGGTGCGGGAGGTCGGCACGACCTCCTACGACCCCAACATCCGCCCCAGCATCATGGGAGACCTCGCCGCCGTCCGCGTGCGGGTCGAGGAGCTCGTGGCGCTGAGCGACGTGGTCAAGGCCAGCGAGGACGATCTCGAGCTGCTCTACCCGGGCCGGACGCCCGAGCAGGTCATGGCGCACTGGGTCGGGCTCGGCGCCCTGCTGGCGCTGGTGACCCTGGGCGCCGACGGCGTCGCCTACCGCGTGGCCTCCGACGAGGAGGTCGAGCGCGTCCCGGCTGTCGCCGAGCACGTCGTCGACACGGTGGGCGCGGGCGACTCGTTCATGGCCGGCCTGGTGTCCGGCCTCGTCGTCGCCGGGCTGCTCGGGGACCCGGGTGCCCGGGAGCGGCTGCGGCGCGCGACACTGGAGGAGGTGCGGCCCGCCGTCGAGCGCGGCGAGGCCACCAGCGGGGTGACGGTCGGCCGGGCCGGGGCGTACGCCCCCAGCCTCGACGAGCTGTGACCCGCGCGGCGAGGACCGCGCGCGACGACGAAGGAGCAACCGGAGGACCCATGGCGCAGACCGACACCGACGCAGCACCCGTGACGGACGCGACGGAGCGGCGCGACCCCACCCCCGGCCTCGAGTACGTCGACCTGCTCCCCATCGGTGCGGACCGCACCGAGTACCGCCTGCTCACCACAGAGGGTGTCAGCACGGTCGAGGGTCCCGGTGGCCGCACCTTCCTCCAAGTGGAGCCCGAGGCACTGCGCACCCTCACCGAGACCGCCATGCACGACATCGCGCACTACCTGCGCCCGGCGCACCTGGCCCAGCTGCGGGGGATCATCGACGACCCGGAGGCCAGCAACAACGACAAGTTCGTCGCGCTCGACCTGCTCAAGAACGCCAACATCGCCGCCGGCGGGGTGCTGCCGATGTGCCAGGACACCGGCACCGCGATCGTCATGGGCAAGCGTGGCCAGCACGTCCTCACCGAGGGCCCCGACGAGCGCGCCATCAGCCAGGGCGTCCTCGACGCCTACACCCGGCTCAACCTGCGCTACTCCCAGATGGCACCGCTCACGACGTGGGAGGAGAAGAACACCGGCTCCAACCTCCCGGCCCAGATCGAGCTCTACGCCGACACCACGCCCGGCCACGAGACGGCCTACAAGTTCCTCTTCATGGCCAAGGGCGGCGGCTCGGCGAACAAGTCGTTCCTGTACCAGGAGACCAAGGCGATCTTGAACCCCGAGCGGATGCTCGCCTTCCTCGACGAGAAGCTCCGCTCGCTCGGCACCGCCGCGTGCCCGCCGTACCACCTGGCCATCGTCATCGGCGGCACGAGCGCCGAGTTCGCGCTGAAGACGGCCAAGTACGCCTCGGCGAAGTACCTCGACGACCTCCCCACCTCGGGGTCGATGGCGGCGCACGGCTTCCGTGACACCGAGCTCGAGGAGCAGGTGCTCGAGCTGACCCGCAACTTCGGCATCGGCGCCCAGTTCGGCGGCAAGTACTTCTGCCACGACGTCCGCGTCGTGCGACTCCCGCGCCACGGCGCCTCCCTCCCGGTCGCGATCGCGGTCTCCTGCTCCGCCGACCGGCAGGCCCTGGGCAAGATCACGCCCGAGGGCGTGTTCATCGAGGTGCTCGAGAAGGACCCCGCGCGGTTCCTGCCCGAGACGACCGACGAGCACCTCGAGGGCGAGGACGACGTCGTCCGCATCGACCTCAACCGGCCGATGGACGAGATCCGCGCAGAGCTGACGAAGTACCCCGTCAAGACGCGGCTGTCGCTCACCGGCCCGCTCGTCGTCGCCCGCGACATCGCGCACGCGAAGATCAAGGAGCGCCTGGACGCGGGTGAGGGCATGCCGCAGTACCTCAAGGACCACGCGGTCTACTACGCCGGGCCGGCCAAGACTCCCCAGGGGTATGCCAGTGGTTCCTTCGGGCCCACGACGGCCGGCCGGATGGACTCCTACGTCGACCAGTTCCAGGCGGCCGGCGGCTCGATGGTGATGCTGGCCAAGGGAAACCGCAGCAAGCAGGTCACCGACGCGTGCGCCTCCCACGGCGGGTTCTACCTCGGCTCGATCGGCGGCCCGGCCGCGCGCCTGGCCCAGGACTGCATCAAGAGCGTCGAGGTGCTGGAGTACCCCGAGCTCGGCATGGAGGCCGTCTGGAAGATCGAGGTCGAGGACTTCCCCGCGTTCATCGTCGTGGACGACAAGGGCAACGACTTCTTCGCCACCACCACCAAGCCCATGGCCATGTCCATCCCCAAGCGCCCCGGGCTGCTCTGACAGGGCCGCGCACCGCGCAGCGCTCACCGACCACCATCCCGAGGACCGGGCCGACCAACCAAGGAGATCGCTGCCGTGACCGAACCATCCTCCGTCGCACCGGGATTCGACGACCTGCTCGAGGCGAACCGGCGATACGCCGAGACCGAGTTCTCGACCGGCGGCTTCGACGGCATCGCCCACGCGGGGGTGGCGATCGTGACCTGCATGGACTCGCGGATCGACCCGCTGCGCCTCGTCGGCCTCAAGCCGGGCGACGCCAAGATCTTCCGCAACCCCGGCGGCCGCGTCACCGCGGCCGCGCTCGAGGCTCTCGTCCTCGGCGTCCACCTGCTCGGTGTCGACCGCGTGCTGGTCGTCCCCCACACCCGCTGCGCGATGGCGTCCAACAGCGAGGCCGAGCTGCGCCAGCGCGTCGGGGCCTCGGCCGGGCAGGATGCCACG
Source organism: Phycicoccus ginsengisoli (assembly GCF_054779295.1). NCBI lineage: Bacteria > Bacillati > Actinomycetota > Actinomycetes > Micrococcales > Intrasporangiaceae > Phycicoccus > Phycicoccus ginsengisoli. Next base: position 63,546 of record NZ_BAAGYN010000011.1, on the reverse strand, counting down.
TGGCAGCAGTTCAACGTGGTCACCGACCAGCGGGCCGCCCTGCTGCAGGACGTGCGCGCGGTGCGCACGCACCCGTTGGTGCCGGAGTCGGTCGCGGTGGGCGGCTTCCTCTACGACGTCGACAGCGGGTTGCTCGAGCAGCTCGCCTGAGTCGGGTCAGTCGACGCTGACGGTCACGTCGATGTTGCCGCGCGTCGCCTTTGAGTACGGGCACCGCTCGTGCGCCGCGTCGACGATCTTCTGCGCCGACTCGGGGTCCACACCCGGCAGGTGCGCGGTGATCGCGACGGCCAGACCGACGCCCGTCTCGGTGTTGCCCAGGCTGACCTGCGCCGTGACCGTGGACTCCGACAGGTCCAGGCCCTGCGCCTGCCCGATCGACAGGATCGCGTTGCCGAAGCACGCTGCGTAGCCCGCGGCGAAGAGCGTCTCGGGGTTCGCCTTCGGGTTGGCCCTGGAGCCGGGCTTGCCGAGCTCGAGGTCGAGCACCCCGTCCTCGCTGCGCACACGACCGCCGCGTCCGCCCCTGGCGGTCGCTGCGGTGGTGTAGAGGGTCGAGGTCAGGGCTTCGTACGGCATGGGACGTCCTCGGGCTCTGGGGGTGTGGTCCTCGTCATCCCACCACGGGCTTCCGGGGGGCTCCCACCCGGCCCGGCCGAGCCGGGTGGGAGCCACGCCCCCGGTGTCCGCGCCGTCGGGCACGGCATCACGGCAACGGCACCTCCACCAGTTGCCCGACCCCCCGCAGCCGGCGGCACGCCTACGCTGACGGGCATGTCCGCGCGCAGGGTCGTCGTCATCGGTGGAGGCATCGTCGGGTTGTCCGTGGCGGACCGGCTCTCCCGGGAGCACGCCACCGAGGTCACCGTCGTCGAGAAGGAGCCGACCTGGGCCGCTCACCAGACCGGACGCAACAGCGGCGTCATCCACTCGGGGCTGTACTACGCGCCCGGGTCGCAGAAGGCACTCATGTGCCGAGCGGGGTCGCAGTCGATGATCGAGCTCGCCCGGGAGGAAGGGATCCCGCACGAGGTCTGCGGCAAGCTGGTCGTCGCGACCCATGCCTCCGAGCTGCCCGGCCTGGCCCGGCTTCGCGACCGGGGCCGCGCCAACGGGCTCGTGGTCGAGGAGCTCACGCCGCAGCAGGCGCACGAGGTGGAGCCACACGTGCAGTGCGTCGCCGCGCTGCACGTCCCGGCCACCGGGATCATCGACTACGGGGCCGTCTGCGCCGCCCTCGTGCGCCGTCTCGAGGATCGCGGGGCCACCCTCCTCCTCGGGGCCGAGGTGCTGTCGTCCGAGGAGCAGGGCGGCACCACCGTGGTCCGGACCACGCGTGGCGACCTCGAGGCCGACACCGTGGTGGCGTGCGCCGGCCTGCACTGCGACGTCGTCGCCCGGCGCCTGGGCCACCAGCCGTCCGCCCAGGTCATCCCCTTCCGCGGTGAGTACTACGAGCTCGCCCCGCGGGCCTCGCACCTAGTGCGCAACCTGGTGTACCCGGTCCCCGACCCAGCCTTCCCCTTCCTGGGGGTGCACCTGACCCGTGGCGTCGACGGGCACGTCCACGCGGGCCCCAACGCGGTGCTGGCCTTCGCCCGCGAGGGCTACTCCTGGGGGACGGTCGTCCCCGGCGAGCTCCGGCAGACGCTGACCTACCCCGGGTTCTGGCGCCTCGCCCGCCGCTACTACCGCGAGGGGGCGCGCGAGATGGTGCGGTCCGCCTCACGCCACCAGTTCGGCGAGAGCCTGCGCCGGCTCGTCCCCGAGGTCCGCGACGAGGACCTGGTCCCCGCGCCGGCCGGCGTGCGCGCCCAGGCCATGAAGGCCGACGGCACCCTCGTCGACGACTTCCTGATCGAGCGCTCCGGCAACGTCGTGCACGTCCTCAACGCCCCGTCGCCGGCCGCGACGAGCGCGCTCGAGATCGCCCGCCACATCGCCGGGCTGGTGGCGCAGGACGCCTGAGTGCCCCTGAGCTGCCGACGCAGGTACGCGATGGGGCGGCGCACCGGCGGGGGGCGGCGCGCAGAGTCACCGCCCGGCCTTGACAGGGCGGCGACACCGGTTGCATGGTTAATTACATGACTAATGAACCGGCTAACCGGACTCGCCTCCCGTGAGGGACGACGGTCGGCCGATCTTCCTGCAGATCGCCGAGCAGATCGAGTCCTCGATCGTCGACGGGTCGATCGAGGAGGAGAGCCAGGTCCCCTCGACGAACGAGCTCGCCGCCTTCCACCGGATCAACCCGGCCACGGCAGCCAAGGGAGTCGCCCAGCTGGCGGCCGACGGGACCATCTACAAGAAGAGGGGGATCGGGATGTTCGTGGCCACCGGGGCGCGGGCGCGGCTGCTGGAACGGCGCCGCGAGGACTTCGCCCGGCAGTTCGTCTCGCCACTCATGGCGGAGGCGCACAAGCTCGGGATCGAGCCTGACTACGTCAAGAAGCTCATCGACGTGTGGGAGGAGAACCGGTGACCGCCGTCGTGGAGCTCGAGGCCGTGACCAAGGGGTACGGCGACGTGACCGCCCTGGACGACGTCAGCGTCACCTTCGGGGAGCACCGCATCACCGGGCTGCTGGGGCGCAACGGCGCCGGGAAGAGCACGCTCATGCAGGTCGCGACAGCCCGGGATTTCGCCAACTCGGGGACGGTCCGGGTCTTCGGGCAGGACCCGTACGAGAACGCCCTGGTGCAGGGCCGCGTGTGCTTCATCAGCGAGGCCCAGGCGTACCCGACGACCCACAAGGTGCGCCACGTCCTCGAGTCGGCCCAGCTCGTCTTCCCCGGCTGGGACGAGGAGCTCGCCCGCGACCTCGTCGGCGACTTCGGCCTCCCCACCGGCCAGCAGGTCCGCCGGCTCAGCCGAGGGCAGCGCTCGGCCGTCGGCGTGGTGGTGGGGCTGGCGTCCCGGGCACCGCTGACGTTCTTCGACGAGCCCTACCTGGGCCTCGACGCCGTCGCCCGTCAGCTCTTCTACGACCGCCTCGTGGCGGACTTCGCCGAGCACCGGCGGACGGTCGTCCTGTCCACCCACCTCATCGACGAGGTTGCCGACCTCCTCGAGCACGTGGTGGTGATCGACCACGGACGCATCGTCGTGGACAGCGAGGCGGACGCCCTGCGCGGCACGGCCGTCGTGGTCAGCGGCCCGCGTGCCGCCGTGGAGGACTTCGCCCGGGGACACGAGGTCCTGCACCGCGAGGCGCTGGGGGGCTTCAGCCGCCTGACGGTCCGGGGCGCCGACTGCGACGAGGCGGCGCGGCTGGGCCTCGCCGTGGAGCCGGTCTCGCTGCAGCAGCTCGTGGTCCGGGCCACCACCGCGGCCACCACCGCGGCCACCACCCCGGAGAACCACGACGACACGCTCGAGAGGATCGGACGACCATGAACCACGCCCTGAGGGTCCTGCGCCTGCACCTCGTCCCCGGCCCGCTGGCCGTGCTGTGGCCCTGGCTCATCCTGGCCATCTCGTTCGTGGTCAACCTCGCGATCTTCTCGCTCTCCGACATCGCAGCAACGGACCGCAGCACCGGGGGCCTGGGTTCGATCTACGGCGTGGTGCTCTTCGCGACGATGGCGTTCTGCACCCAGTCGTTCCCGTTCGCCCTCGGGCTGGGGATCACCCGCCGTGCCTTCGTGGCCGGCACGGCGCTCTACCTGGTGGCTCAGGCACTCGGTGCGGGGCTCGTGCTCACCCTCCTGGCCGTCCTCGAGCGCGCCACGGACGGCTGGGGCATCTCGATGCGGTTCTTCACCCCCGGCTTCGTCCACCAGGACAACCCCGTCGCCCAGTTCGCGGTGTATGCCGTGCCGTTCCTGGCGATGAGCTGCCTCGGCCTGGGCCTCGGGACGGTGCTCAAGCGGTGGGGCGCGACGGGGATGTACTGGCTGAGCATCGGCTCGATCGTGCTGGTGGGCGCCACCATGGCGCTGATCGGGTGGCGCGACTGGTGGGGCCCGGTGCTCCGGTTCTTCACCGACACCGACCCGGTGGCGCTGGTCGCCGGGTACCCCCTGCTCGTGGCGGTGGCCGCGATGGGCTTCGCCTGGCTCGGCCTGCGCCGCGCCCCAGCCTGACTCCCTGACGGACCGGCATCCCACGGTGGGGGGGCCCGGGACGAGGCCCGTTCAGAGCGCGAGGCGCTCCCGGACGACGGCGACGAGGCGGTCCGCGACCGCGGATGCCAGCTCGTGGTCGGTCGCCTCGACCATGACCCGCACCACGGGCTCGGTGCCGGACTTGCGCAGCAGCACCCGTCCGGAGCCGGCGAGGGCCTCCTCCTCGGCCTTGACGGCCTGTTGGAGCTCCTCATCGGACTCGACCCGGCTCTTGTCGACGCCCTTGACGTTGACGAGCACCTGCGGAAGCCGGTGCATGACGGTGGCTAGCTCGGCCAGGCTCCGGCCGGTCTCGGCCACCCGCGCGGCGAGCATGAGGCCGGTGAGCACGCCATCACCCGTGGTGCCGTGGTCGAGGAAGATGACGTGGCCGCTCTGCTCCCCGCCGAGGGTGTACTTCCCCGCGCGCATGTCCTCGAGGACGTAGCGGTCGCCCACGCCCGTCTGCCGCACCGTCACCCCCTCTCGCTGCATGGCGTGCAGCAGCCCGAGGTTGCTCATCACCGTGGCGACGAGGGTGTCCTCGGCGAGCGCGCCACGGGCCTTGAGCGCGACGGCGAGGATCGCCATGATCTGGTCGCCGTCGACCTCGGTCCCCGAGGCGTCCACGGCCAGGCAGCGGTCGGCGTCGCCGTCGTGGGCGATCCCCAGGTCGGCGCCCTTCGCGACCACCGCCGCCTTGAGGTGGTCGAGGTGGGTCGAGCCGTAGCCGTCGTTGATGTTGAGGCCGTCCGGCTCCGTGCCGATCTCCGCGACCTCGGCACCGGCCAGGCGGAACACCTCCGGCGAGACGGCCGACGCCGCGCCGTGGGCGCCGTCGATGACGACCTTGAGCCCGTCGAGCCGGTGCGGCAGGGCCTCGAGCAGGTGGGCGACGTAGCGGGCCTGCCCGGCGCGGTTCTGGTGCACGCGACCGACCGAGGCACCGGTGGGCCGCTCCCCGTCGCGGTCCAGGCTGGCCGCGATCTCGTCCTCCACCGCGTCGGGCAGCTTGTGGCCCCCGGCGGCGAAGAACTTGATCCCGTTGTCGGGCATGGGGTTGTGCGACGCCGAGAGCATGACGCCGAAGTGGGCGTCCATGTCGGCCGTGAGGAAGGCGACGGCCGGGGTCGGCAGCACCCCGACGTCGTGTACGTCAATGCCCGCCGAGGCCAGCCCTGCCACGACGGCGGCGCTGAGGAACTCACCCGAGGCACGCGGGTCGCGACCCACGACCGCCTTGGGGCGCCGCCCCGACTCCCGCGCCTCCCGGCCGAGCACGTGGGCGGCGGCGACGCTGAGCCGCAGTGCGAGCTCGACCGTGATGTCGACGTTGGCCAGCCCCCGGACCCCATCGGTCCCGAACAGTCGTGCCATGGAGAGGAAACCTTTCGAACGAACGTGCGCCCGCGGCATACCCACCGGTTCCCCGCGGTCGGCGGGAGGCGCCTTGCGAAACTACCCCCAATACGCCGGAGGCGGCACCCGTGGGCAAACCGGGTGCCGCCTCCGGGCGGTACTGCCTGGCAGGAGCCGGATCAGCGCTTGTGGAGCCAAGCGGTGAGCCGGCGCCAGCCGGATCAGCGCGATGGAGCCAAGCGGTGAGCCGGCGCCAGCCGGATCAGCGCTTGGAGTACTGCGGAGCCTTGCGGGCCTTCTTGAGACCGGCCTTCTTGCGCTCCGGGACGCGGGCGTCGCGGGTGAGGAAGCCGGCCTTCTTCAGCGCCGGGCGGTTGAGCTCCTCGTCGACGCCGTTGAGCGAGCGCGCCACGCCGAGGCGGACGGCACCGGCCTGGCCGGAGGGGCCACCACCGTGCACGCGGACGAGCACATCGTAGGCGCCGTCGAGCTCGAGCACCTTGAGCGGCTCGTTGACGATCTGCTGGTGGACCTTGTTCGGGAAGTAGTCCTCGAGCGTGCGGCCGTTGATCTTCCACTCACCGGTGCCGGGGACGATGCGCACGCGGGCGATGGCCTGCTTGCGTCGACCGGTGGCGCCGCCGGGGGCGGACGCGGTGGGGCGCGGAGCGGACTCGCCGGAGACGGGGCCCTCGGACTCGGAGGTGTACTCGGTCAGCTCGGGCTCATTCGAGTCCAGCACGGTCTCGAGGTCCGTTGAAGTGTTGTTCTCAGTCACGTGGGGCGTTCCTTACTGGGAGACCTGGGAGATCTCGAACGGGACGGGCTTCTGGGCGGCGTGCGGGTGCTCGGCGCCGGCGTAGACCTTGAGCTTGGTCAGCTGCTGGCGGCCCAGGGTGGTCTTCGGGATCATGCCGCGGACGGCCTTCTCGATGGCCTTCTCCGGGTGCTTCGCGAGCAGCTCGGTGTACGAGGTGCTGCGCAGGCCGCCCGGGAAGCCCGAGTGGCGGTAGGCCTTCTTCTGCTCGAGCTTGGCGCCGGTGAGGGCGACCTTGTCGGCGTTGATGATGATGACGAAGTCACCACCGTCGACATGCGGGGCGAAGGTGGTCTTGTGCTTGCCGCGCAGGAGGATCGCGGTCTGGCTGGCCAGGCGACCGAGGACCACGTCCGTCGCGTCGATGACATGCCAGGTGCGAGTGACCTCGGCCGGCTTCGGGGTGAAGGTGCGCAAAGTTCTGTGCCTTTACAACGGGTCGGATGGTGCGTATGCCGTGGGCGCCCGAGGCGCTGGCGGTTCGCCCGCGAGGGCGCACGGCACAACAGTGCTCAAGTCTAGGGGCCGGGTGGTGCTGGCCCAAATCGCCGCCTGCCGGCCTCGAAACGGCACCTGACCTGCGCGGACGCGCATGCACAATACTTCTGCACACTTCTTGTGCAAACGAACTGTGCAAAGGTATTGTGCACCCATGACCCCCTCCACTCCACGCGAGCGCATCGGCGACATGACCGGCCTGCGGCTCGACGCCGCGGCCCTCAAGGTCCTGGCCCACCCCCTGCGCTCGCGGCTGCTCAGCGCCCTGCGGGTCGGCGGTCCCGCGACCGCCACCGACCTCGCGACCCGCCTGGGCACCAACTCCGGCGCGACGTCCTACCACCTGCGCAAGCTCGAGTCCGTCGGCCTCGTCGAGGACACCGACGAGGGCGAGGGCAAGCGCCGCCTGTGGCGGGCCGCGACCGACTTCCACACCTACGACCCCAGCGACTTCGCCGGGGACGAGGACTCCGAGACGGCCCTCAACTGGCTGGTCCGCGACTACGCCCGCCACTTCGCCCAGCAGTTCGAACGGTGGCTGGACGTCGAGGCCGACTGGCCGATGGCCTGGCGGGACGCCGCGGGCATGAGCGACTCGTTCGTCGTCGCCACGGCCGAGCAGGTCGAGCAGCTCAAGGCCGAGCTCGACGAGCTGCTGAACCGCTACCGCCGGGTCGGCCAGGGCAACCCCAACGCCCGCCGGTTGGCCGTCTACAGCGCGATCTACCCCCTGGACCTCGACCGGACACCGCGCGCCCGCGAGGACCGGCCATGACCACCACGCTCTCCCCCCGTGGTGCCAAGCGGGTCTTCCTGGTCCTGTCGACGACCCGCTGGCTGCCGGTCGGTTTCGTCGTCGGCCTGTTCGCGCTCATCGCCCGCGAGCGCGGCCTCTCGGTCGAGCAGATCACCCTCTACATGACCGCGCAGGGGATCATGGTCTTCCTGCTCGAGCTGCCCACGAGCGGCGTCGCCGACGTCCTGGGGCGCAAGCCGCTGCTGCTCGTGGCGGGTGTGGTCAACGTCCTCGCCGGGGTCTCCTTCCTGTTCGCCCACTCGTTCTGGCAGTTCGCCCTGGCCGCCGGCCTGATGGGCGTCTACCGCGCCCTGGACTCCGGCCCGCTCGAGGCGTGGTACGTCGACACCGTCCACGACCGCGAGCCGGGCGCCGACGTCCACCGCGCCATGTCGGCCCAGGGCGTCCTCGTCGGCGTCGGCCTGGGAGGCGGCGCCCTGGTGTCCGGCGGCCTCGTCGCCTGGCACCCGTTCCGGGACTCCAGCGCCCTGCTGCTGCCCGTCCAGGTCTTCGTGACGCTGTGCGTCGTCCACCTCGTCGCCACGGCCGTGCTGCTGCGGGAGGTGCCGCGCAGCGACGCGCGCCTGCGGGCCCGACTCGCCTCGTCGGTGCGCGAGACACCCTCGGTCGTGGGCGAGGGGCTGCGCCTGCTCACGCGCAACCGGGCGCTCCTGGGCCTGGTCCTCGTCGAGGTCTTCTGGGTGACGGGGATGACCGCCTACGAGACGTTCATGCCCCTTCGGCTGTCCGAGCTGCTCGGCTCGGAGGCTCGGGCGGGCGCCTGGATGGGCCCCGCCGCGGCCGGGGGCTGGGCGCTGTTCTCGGTGGGGTCCTGGCTCGGGGGACGGGCCGCGGACCGGCTCGGGCTGATCCGCGCGGCGGTCCTCGGCCGGGTCCTCAACGGCCTGGGCGCCCTCTGCATGGGCCTGGCGTTCGGTCCGCTCGCCCTGGTCGTCGCCTACCTCGGCACGTACACCCTGCACGGCGCGGCGAGCCCCGCGTACGCCGGCCTGCTCCACCGCGAGGCGAGCTCACGCAACCGCGCGACCATCCTGTCGATGAGCTCCCTGGCGATGCAGGCCGGCGGCGCCGTGGCGGGACCGGCGCTGGGGCTGCTCGCGGCCCGAACCTCCATCGCCACGGCCATGGTCGTGGCCGGCGCCGTCAGCACCCTGGGGGTCGTCTGCTTCCTCCCCGTCTGGCGACGCGAGCGCCACCGCGCAGCGGATGTCGAGCCGGTGGGGTCGGTTCCGTCCCAGGCATGACCGGGCACCCGCCCGCGCACCATCCACCGAAGGAGATCGCATGAACGCCGACCAGGTCGCCGCCGTCCTCGCCCGCCCCATCGCCCAGGAGCTGCTCACCGGGCCGCACCTGGCCCGGCTCGCCTACACCGGCCTCGACGGCGCGCCGAGGGTGGTGCCCATCGGGTTCCTGTGGAACGGCGCGGAGCTCGACATCTGGACGGTGCCCGGGTCCGTCAAGGTGAGGGCCCTCGCCGCCGACCCGCGCGTGGCCCTCACCATCGACACGGCCGGTATGCCGCCGCGCGTGCTCCTCGTGCGCGGGACCGCCACCCTCAGCACCGTCGAGGGCGTCCCGGACGGCTACGTCGAGGCAGCACCCAAGACGGTCCCGGCCGACCAGCTCGAGCAGTGGGAGGCAGGAGTGCGCGCGCTGTACGACTCGATGGTGCAGATCCGCGTCACGCCGACCTGGGCCACGCTGCACGACTTCGAGACGACGCTGCCCCAGGCCGTGCAGGACCTGCTCGACGCCAAGGCCGCCGAGCAGGCCTGACGCCTGTCCGGTCACCCCCGGGCCGCCTCGACCGGCTCCTGCAGGGCGGGCACGGACGCCACGGACGGAGCCCCTGCGCCGCGCCGCAGCTCCCGCGAGCTGCGCACCAGCAGGGGGGCGAAGGACGCGACAGCCATCACGACCGCGGCCGTCGTGATGACCCGGCCGGTGCCGAACGCGTGGGCCAGCGGGCCGGCGAGCGCGTTGCCGGCGGGGATGGCCACGAACGAGGCGAGGATGTCCCACGACGACACCCGCGCCAGGACTGCGTGCGGCACGCCGTCCTGAAGGGCGGTGTCCCAGCAGACCGAGAAGTACATGAGCCCGCCGAAGGCCAGCACGGCGGCCCCGATGACGACGGGCAGCGTCCCCGGCCGGGCGAAGGCCGCGGCATACAGCGCCATGAGGGCCACGCACGGCCAGCCCACGAGCAGCGGACGCGACGGGTGCAGCCGCAGGGCCAGCAGGCCACCGAGCAGCCCTCCCACGCCCGCGCCGGCCGAGATCCAGCCCAGCGCGGTGGGACCGCCGAGGTCACGCACGGCGATGACGTCGATGAGCACGGTGACGGCGCCGAAGGCCGCGTGGTACGCCGTGGCAGCCAGCAGGCCGGCGAGCAGCCAGCTACGGCCCGTCACCTCGTGCCAGCCCTCGCGCAGCTCGGCGACCATCCCGGTGCGCTGCGCGCGCGGGGCGTCGACGCTGATCGCGGCGACCGTGGCCGCCGAGCAGAGGAACGACACGGCGTTGACGGCGAAGGCCCACGGCGCACCGGCCCAGGCGACGAAGACCCCGGCGGTGGCCGGGCCCGCGATGAAGGCGGCGTTCTGGAGAACGTTCAGGGTCGCGTTGGCGGCGTGGCGTCGCTCCACGGTGACGAGCAGCGGTCGCAGCGAGACGAAGGCGGGGCCGAAGAACGCCGCCGCTCCCCCGGTCACGGCCGCGAGGGCGCAGAGGAGCAGCGCGCTGTCCTGGCCGGTCGCGAAGTAGGCGGCCGTGCCGAGCGTGCTCGCTGCCCGGACGAGGTCGCTCACCACCATGATCCGGCCCGGTGCCAGCCGGTCGGCGAGGACGCCGCCGAGCAGGGTGCACGCCAGCCGGGCGGCCATCGTCACCGCCAGGACCAGGCCCAGCCGGCTCGCGCTGCCACCGCCGGCCACGACCGCGACCGCGAGGGCGATCGGCCCGAAGGCGTCACCGAACCACGACAGCCCCTGACCCGTGGCGAGGAGGCGGAACCCGGAGGCGGGAGGCGTGCTCATGGCGGAATAATAGTTAGACGTCTGACTATCTGCAATCTAATTCTCAGACGGTATGCAGATCCGACCCGGCCACTGGCACACTGGGCGGGTGAGCGAGCAGGAGCGCGACTGGGTGGACCAGCACGTCGACCGCTGGCGGACCACGTTCCGCGGCTTCGACCCCGAGGTCGAGGGGATCATGGTGCGGATCGGCGCGCTCAACCGCCACGTCAAGGGGGCCAACACGGCGGCCTTCGAGGAGCTGGGCGTGGGCCAGTCGGAGTACGACACCCTGCACACCCTGCTGATCCAGCCCGAGCCCAACGAGGCGACCCCGGCCCAGCTGGCCGAGGCCTGTCACGTCACCCGCGCGGCCATGACCTCCCGGCTCGACCGGCTGGTCGAGCTCGAGTACGTCACCCGAGAGAGCGACCCGCTGGACCGGCGCCGGATCATCGTGCGGCCCACCGCCGCCGGCCGGGAGATCTGGAAGCGGGCCCTCGAGCTCGCGCTGGTCAGCGAGAAGAAGACGCTCGAGGTGCTGAGCCAGCAGGAGAAGGTCGAGCTCAACGCCCTGCTGCGCAAGGTCGTCCTCGGCCTGCAGCGCTGACCCGCCCCTGACACGGGTGTGCGGCGCGACCCGTCGTCGCGCCGCACACCCTTTCCCCTGGCCCCCCGACCGGGGAGCTCAGCGCTGGACGAACACCGCCACGGTCCGAGGCGGCACGGTCGCCGTACCGCTCGTGGCGTCCCACGTGGCCGTCTTCACGACCGGGTCGGACCCGACGGCCTGCACCGGCGACAGCGCGAGCGAGGCACCGGCGAGGCCGGGCACCTTCTGCGCCACCGCGTCGGGCGAGGCGTTGAAGACCACGACCAGCCCGCGCAGCGACGGGTCGGCCTCCGTACCCTTCGTGTCGTCCACCCGCATCGCGATGACGCCGGGGTGGGCGTCGGCGGTGCCGCTGGCCGGGAAGGACACCTTGGCGTCGATCGCGTCGGCCGTGCCGAGGCGGAACAGCGGCGTCGAGAACCGCAGCCGCAGCAGGTCCTGCGCCGCTGCGCTCGCACCCTGCACCTGGGCCGCAGTGGGCTTGAGCGCCGGGTTGGCGAGCAGCGGCTTCTGGTACTGCCACTTCGACTCGTTGTCGCCCTTGAGCGGCAGGCCGTGGCCGAAGCCGTTGTCGGCGCCGGTCCAGTCGAGGGTGTTGAACCAGTCGCCGCTGTCGTAGCTGTTGCGGTCCAGCGACTTGCTGCGAAGGAGGTCGGCCCCGGCGTGCCAGAACGACGGGGTCTGCGACAGCGCGGTGGTGGCCAGCGACAGGGTGTTCATGCGCACCCGGTCCGCCATGGTCGTCGCCACCGGCAGCTTGTAGGTCAGGCTGTCGAACAGTGTCTCGTTGTCGTGCGCGTCGACGTAGGAGATGACCTCGTCGGGCTGGTCGGCGTACCCGGCCGGCGAGCCGTTGTAGTCGACGTCCTTGCCCTGGGCGACCTGCCCGGACCCGTTGAGCCGGAACGAGAACGAGCGCAGGTTGCCCGCGAGCCCGAGCTCCACCAGGTCGGTGTCGTGCTTGAGCCGGGAGTCGGCGTGCTGGTTGGCGCCCGAGTCCCCGTTGGGGTCGGTCGCCTCCCCGCTGCCGAAGCCCTGGGTGCGCGGGTCCTCGTCGAAGGGCCCACCACCGCGCACGGCGTCACGCAGGCGGTCCGAGAACGTGCCGATGTGCGTGCCGCCGAGCTGGCCCTGGGTGGCCTGCTCGAACCGCGCGTTGTTCGCCACCTCGCCGAAGTTCCAGCCCTCGCCGTAGAGGTAGATGCTCTTGCCGTCGACACCGTCCCTGGCCAGGGTCAGCCGGTCCAGCGCCGCCCGGACGGCGAGCATGTTCGCCTTGGAGGCGTGGCCCATCAGGTCGAAGCGGAAGCCGTCGACCTTGTACTGCTTGGCCCACAGCACCACCGAGTCGACCATGACCTTCTGCGCCATCGCGTGCTCGGTGGCGACGTTCTGGCAGCAGGTCGAGGTCTCGACCGCACCGCTGGCGTTGAGCCGCTGGTAGTAACCGGGCACGACCTTGTCCAGGACGCTGGTCGGCGCCTGCCCCGAGGCCGGGGTGTGGTTGTAGACCTGGTCGAGGACGACCCGCAGGCCGTCACGGTGCAGGGCGCCGACCATGGTCCGGAACTCCGCGACCCGCGACCCGCCGTCGGCCTTGGCGGCCGTCGAGGTGTACGAGCCCTCGGGTGCCATCCAGTGCCACGGGTCGTAGCCCCAGTTGAAGGCGTCCTTGGCGCGCGCGGCGTCGACGCAGGCCTGCTGCTTGTCGCTGTCGGGCGCGGCCGAGCGGAAGTCGGCGCAGCCCGGCTGGTCCTCGGGACGCTGCTGCTTCGCCGGGTCCTCGGGGATCGACGCGATGTCGAAGGTGGGCAGCAGGTGCACGGTGTTGAGCCCGGCCGCGGCGAGCGCCTTGAGGTGCTTGGTGCCGTTGCCGTTCTCCGCGAACGCGAGGTACGAGCCCCTGTTCTCCGCGCTGACCGTGGAGTCACCGACCGAGAAGTCGCGCACCTGCAGCTCGTAGATGGTGGAGTCCACGTCCTGCTTGAGCGGCGGCGACTTCGTGGCGGCCCAGGCTGCCGGGCGGTATGCCGGGTCGGCCAGGTCGACGGCGACCGACCTGGTCGAGTCGAGCGTGAGCGCCACCGAGTACGGGTCGGTCACGGGGGTCGTCTCGACCTTGCCCTCGGTGGGCACCCAGACGGTGACGTCGTAGAGGTACCGCGCGTTCTTCGCCCCGGCCGTGGCCGACCACGAACCGTCGTCGGAGCGCTTCATCGGCGTCCGCGTCGCCGCGCTCACCGACGCGTCAGCCGGCGAGCCCGGGGCCCACGTCAGCAGGTCGACCCGGTGCGCCGTCGGCGCCCAGACGCGGTAGCTCGGCCGGCTGCCGCGGAAGGTGACGCCGTAGGCGCCCTTGCCGGCGTCCGCGGCATACACGTCGTCGAGGACGTAGGCCGTCTGCACGCCGGTCGCGTCGAGCAGGCGGTGCACCGTGTCGAACATCCCGACGGCGACCTGGCCGCGCAGGATCTCGGGCACCTGCTTGGCCGTCTTCGTGTCGAGCCGCAGTGCGAGGTAGCCCTTGAGCTCGGGGTGCGCTGCGACGACGGACGCGGGCAGGCCGCGGGAGTCGTACGTCAGCGGTGCGGACGAGCCGCCGGTGACCGCCTCGGCGTCGACCGCCAGGCCGCCGTCACGGGCCCACGCGAGGTCCCACTTCAGCAGGTCCGGCTCGGCACCGTCGGGCACCATCGAGGCCGGCCAGGCGACGAGGTCGCGGCTGACCCAGACGGCGCGCTGCTTGGTGATGTCCGGAGCTGTCCCGGCCCGCGCGACGGTGGTGGTGATCTCGTGGGTGGAGCGCTTGTACGAGATCGTCACGAGCATGCCGTCGTTCGGGACCGTGAGGCTGACGTTGGCGCCGCCCGGGGCGCCGCCGGCCCCGTAGTTGACGTCCCAGCTGAGGCCCTCGGCCACCTTGAACTGGTAGGTGCCCGCGGGGATCTGGGTCGTCGAGAAGGTGTAGGTGCCGTCGCCGTCAGGGTCCTCCAGCCACGGCTTCATGCAGTCGGGCGACCAGTCGGCGCACCCGCTGATCTTGCTCTGGAAGCTGCCCGGCGCCGTGATGATCGGGCCCTGCGCGTCCGAGGTCACCCAGTGGGTGGCGTGGTCGTAGTAGAAGGAGACCGGGCCGGTGGCAGGCGTGGTGTAGGAGATGTTGTCACCGTTCGGCCGGGCGCCCGCTCCGTAGTTCTCGTCCCACTTCCTGTTGATGGCCGCCTTGTAGGCGAACGGCCGGCTCGCGGGCAGGTCGGTGTAGGTGCCCTTCCAGACCTGGTCCTTGGCGCCGAGGGCGAGCTGGGCCTGCGGGCAGTCGGGAGCCCAGTCGCCGGGGCAGCCCATCTCGCTGTTGTGGTCGCCCGGGACGCTCACGGCGTCCGGCTGGGTCACGGGACCGACGCCCCCGCCCCCGCCACCGCTGGCCTTCGGGTCGCCGACGATGCCGTAGGAGGACGTGGCCGACACGTGGCCTGCCGTGTCCTTGGCGATGGCGCGGTACTCGAGCAGGGTGCCCTTGGCCAGCCCGGTCACGTCGTGGAAGACGCGGTAGGGGGCGTTGTCGTCGGTGCCGAGCGGCGTCCACGCGGTGGTGCCGACGGGGCGGTAGGCGAAGCTCACCTGCGCGAAGGTGTTGTCCGGGATGGCCGCACCGATCTCGGCCCGACCGCCCACGACGTCACCGGCGCCGGGGGACGTGAGGTACACCGCGGGAGCGGACTTCGGCTGGTCCATCGGCGTCATGGCCTTCCAGACCGAGACCGACTGCGCCGGCAGCGTGACGGTCAGGCGACCGTCCTTGGCAGAGCGCACCGACGACCTCGTGCCGTAGACCGGTGCGAAGCCCTGGTTGTGGCCGTAGGTCGCGAAGGTCGCCGACTTGGCGGTCGAGGCGTTGTTGAGGGCCACGACGTACTCGGTGCGCTTGGCCTTGTCGATGCGCGAGAAGGCGAAGATGCCGGACGAGCTGCTGGCGTACCGGTGGACCTGCGCGCCGTCGGCGAGTGCGGGGTAGGCGGCTCGGACGGCAGCGAGGTCCTCGATGTGACGGTACAGCGGCGCCGTGGTGTTGTAGCGGTCCTTGGAGCCGCTCGTGTCACCGAGCACCTGCTCCGTGGCGTACGACTCGGTCTTCGTCGCGAACATGTCCTGCCGGGCGGCCTTGTCACCGCCGGAGCCCATGAAGCCCTGCTCGTCGCCGTAGTAGGTGATCGGCTGGCCCCGGGTGAGGTACATCAGGGAGTCAGCGAGCTCGACCCGGCGCAGCAGGTCGGCCTTGTCGGCACTCGCGCCCTTGAGCATCATCGCGACCCGGCCCATGTCGTGGTTGCCGAGGAAGGTCGGCAGCTCGTAGGCGTTGGAGTCGGTGTCGGTGTAGTAGTCGTCGTCGGCGTACAGGTCGCGCAGGTCGGTGCCGGCCTTGCCCTGCACCCAGTTGACCGCCTGCTGCTGGAACCCGAAGTCGAGGGTCGCGGGCAGCCTGCCCGTGGTCGTGTACTGGCTCATGAACGACGGTCGGGCGTCGTACACCTCGCCGAACATGAAGAAGTCGTTGTTCCCGTCGTGCCGCGCCTGCTGCAGCATCGCCGGGCCGAAGCTCTGCCAGAACTCCATGTTGACGTGCTTGACGGTGTCGATCCGGAAGCCGTCCACCCCGAAGTCGACCCACGACTTGTAGATGTCCTCCATGCCCTGCTGGACGTTCAGCTTCTCGGTGAAGAGGTCGTCGAGCCCGACGAAGTCGCCGTACTCGGCCGACTCGCCGGCGAAGGTCGAGTCACCGCGGTTGTGGTAGTTCGTCACGTCGTTGAGCCACGAGGGCACCTTGACCGTCGAGTCGGCGGGGGTGTTGAAGTACGGCGTGTAGGGGAAAGACGTGGCCGGGTCCATGGCCGGGAAGCCGGGCTTGCCGGCATACGCCTTGTCGTCGAAGACCTTGCCACCGGCGTCCTTGTACGGGTACGCCGTCTTGTCCCGGTAGGAGTACTGGCCCTCCTTGTAGTTGATGACGTCCGCGGTGTGGTTGGTGATGATGTCGAAGAAGACCTTCATGCCCTTGGCGTGGGCCTTGGCGATGAGCGCCTTGAGGTCGGCGTTGGTGCCGAGGTGCGGGTCGACCTGGGTGAAGTCGGTGATCCAGTACCCGTGGTACCCGGCGCTGTCGTTGGGCGGGGTCCCCTGCACGGGGCGGTTCTTGAACGACGGCGTGAGCCAGATCGCCGTGGTGCCGAGGCCCTTGATGTAGTCGAGCCTGGACTCGATGCCCTTGAGGTCGCCGCCGTGGTAGTAGCCGCTGTTGGTCGGGTCGAACCCGGTGACCGACTTGTCACCGGTGAGGCCGCCGCGGTCGTTCGACGGGTCGCCGTTGGCGAACCGGTCGGTCATGACGAAGTAGTAGCGCTCCCTGGTCAGCCCGGCGCGCAGCGAGTCGGCGGCCATCGCCCTGTCCTGCGCGCTCACCCCGCCCGCGAGGTCGAGCGGCCGGATGCCGAGCTGGTGCGTGGTGTCGTCGTAGGAGAACTCGAGCTTGGCCGGGCCCTTGAGGACCAGCGGGATGTTCGCCCCGTCCTTGGCGCCGCCGGCACCGTAGTTCTCCGACCACGAGTGGTCGATGACGACCTTGAGCTCGTACGACCCCGCCGGAACGGTGAAGGTGCGGGTGTACGTCGAGCCGCCGCCGACCTGGGTGAGGTCGGTGGCCGTGCACTCGGCCTGCCAGTCGGCCGAGCACCCCAGCTCGGACTGCAGCGACCCCGCCAGCGTGGCGGTGCGGGGGGCCGCGTCCGCGGCGGAGGCGGGCAGGGCCGCGGCGAGGGGGACCGCCGCTCCCGAGATGACGACTGCCGCACCGGGGAGGGCGGCGAGGAGGCGGCGGCGACCGGCCATGACAGCTCCTTTGCTGCGAGGGGGACGCTGCACCCTAGGACCGGGCAGATCGGACCCGCCAGAGCCGGTGTGCAAATTTCCGCAAGAAATTGCGAAGTCTTGACCTTCGCAGGTCAGCGGGCCCGCGCCACCCTGCCCTCGTCCCACGGGGCCGTCCGACTCGTACACCCGGCCGTCCTGGCCGAAGACGAGGAACCGGTCGAACCCGCGCGCGAACCAGCGGTCGTGCGTGACCGCGAGGACGGTGCCCTCGAAGGCCGCGAGCCCCTCCTCGAGCGCCTCGGCGGAGTGCAGGTCGAGGTTGTCGGTCGGCTCGTCGAGCAGCAGGCAGGTCGCGCCCGAGAGCTCGAGCAGCAGGATCTGGAACCGCGCCTGCTGGCCTCCGGACAGCGAGTCGAACGTCTGCTCCGAGGCCCGGGCCAGCCCGTACCGGTCGAGCACCCTGGCGGCCTCCTCACGCGGCCGCCCGGCGCGGTGCTCGTCCCCGCGGTGCAGGATCTCCAGCAGCGTCCGGCCCGCGAGCGCCGGCTGGTCGTGGGTCTGGGCGAACCACCCGGGGCGGACCCGGGACCCGAGCCGGAGCCGGCCCGTGTGCGCGACCGGAGCAGGACGGACGTCACCGACGGGCTGGTGCTCGACGTCCGGGTCGGAGCCGCCGGCCGCCACGAGCCGCAGGAAGTGGGACTTGCCCGACCCGTTGCTGCCCAGGACGGCGACCCGCTCGCCATACCAGACCTCGAGGTCGAACGGCCGCATCAGGCCGGTGAGCTCCAGGCCCTCGGCGATGACGGCGCGCTTGGCGGTCCGGCCGCCGGTGAGCCGCATCCGCACGTTCTGGCGCTGCGGCACGGCCTCGGGCGGTCCGGCCTCCTCGAACCGGCGCAGCCGCGTCTCGGCCGCCTGCAGCTTGGGCGCCATGTCGGAGTTGTAGGCCGCCTTCTGCCGGTACATCACCACCAGCGCCTTGAGCTTGGCCTGCTCCTCGTCCCAGCGCCGGCGCAGCTCCTCGAGCTTGGCGTTCCGGTCCTCGCGCGCCCGGTGGTACGTCGAGAACCGCCCTGGGTGCACCCACAGCGTCGACCCGGCCGCGCCCGGCTCCAGGGTCGCGATCCGGGTGGCCACGCGGTCGAGCAGCTCGCGGTCGTGGCTGACGAAAAGGACCGTCTTGGGCGAGGAGACGAGCTGCTCCTCGAGCCACCGCTTGGCCGGCACGTCGAGGTAGTTGTCCGGCTCGTCGAGCAGGAGGACCTCCTCGGGGCCGCGCAGCAGGGCCTCGAGGACGACCCTCTTCTGCTCGCCCCCGGACAGCGTCGCCACCCTGCGCCACTGGGACTGCTCGAACGGGATGCCCAGCGCGGCGACGGTGCAGACGTCCCAGAGGGTCTCGTACTCGTACCCGCCGGCGTCGGCCCAGTCGACGAGCGCCTGCGCGTAGGCCAGCTGGTCGGCCTCGCTGTCGCGCTCCATCATGAGCAGCTCGGTGCGGTCGATCTCCGCGGCGGCCCGGCGCACCGGCTCGGGCGCCACGGAGACCAGCAGGTCACGGACCGTCGACTCGTCGCGGACCGAGCCGATGAACTGGCGCATCACGCCCAGCCCGCCGGACCGGGTCACCGTGCCCTGGTGGGCCACGAGGTCTCCGGCGACGATCCGCCCCAGCGTCGTCTTGCCCGTGCCGTTGGGGCCGATGAGCGCCACCTTGGCGCCCTCCCCCACCCGCAGGGACACCTCCGCGAGCAGCGGCCTGCCGTCGGGCAGGACGAAGCCGACGGAGTTGATGTCGAGGTGGCCCACGAAAGCCATGGTCCGGCACGGGGGGCGGCCCGTCACCCCCTTTTCGCGGGCCCTGTTCCGCCGAACGGAGGAGAAGCAGGTAAAGGGTTGTCCAAGTTGTCGCGAGGCACCCTCCACTGCACCGGACACTGGATGCAGTCCGCAACGAAAAAGCCGCCAACGGACGCAACCGGCCACGTGCGCCGAAGGAGGAATTCCAGCGTGACCCGCAGCCTGCGCCTGAGCCACGCCCTGGTTAGGGTCGCGGTCGTGGCTCTGCTCGCGATCACGGCCGTGGGGGCCACCGCCGCGCTGCGGGCCGAGGCGGTCGTCGAGCAGGTCCCACCCGGCGCCGCACGGGCGATGTGGGTCTGGGACACCAGCAACCCGCAAGCCGTGGTCGACCTCGCCGTCGACCGTGGCATCGGTCAGCTGTATGCCGCGGTGCCGCCCACCGTGGGCAGCTCACCCCAGCTGGCGCAGCTCACCCAGCTCAGCACCCTGGCCCGCCAGCGAGGCCTGCGCATCGACGCCCTGGGCGGCGACCCGGGCTGGGTGGACAACCCCACCTGGGTGGTCGACAACTGGCTCAGGCCGGCCATCGCGACCCACCTGTTCAGCGGGGTCCACGTCGACATCGAGCCGTACGCCACCGCGGCCTGGCAGACGAAGCGCGCGACGGTCGTCCGCACGTACCTCTCCACCCTCGACACGCTGGTCAAGGCCGCGGGCACGGTCCCGATCGAGGCGGACATCCCGTTCTGGCTCGACGAGGTCCCGGCCGGCACGTCGACCCTCGACCGCGAGGTCATGCGCCGCACCAAGGGCGTCACCGTGATGGCCTACCGCAACACGGCCGCGGGCCCCGACGGCACGATCGCCCTGTCCGCGAAGGCGGTCGCCGCCGGCACGGCTCTCGGGGTGCCGGTGCGGATCGGCCAGGAGACCGACGACCTCGGCACCGACCCCGTCGAGGTGAAGCAGACGTTCCACGGCTCCACGCTCGCGCAGATGCAGGTGCAGCTCGACCAGGTCGTCGCGGCCTACGCCTCCTCGCCGTCCTTCGCGGGGCTGGCGATCCACAGCGCGGCGGGCTACGCCGCGATGGCGCCCTGACACACTGACGGCCGGGCGCTCACTCCAGCGTCCGCACCGACCGGGCCTCCTGCGCGCGCGTCGCGAGCTGCCCGTCCTCGGGATAGACGACCTCCTCGAGCGAGAGGCCGTGCGGCGGCATGACGACGACTCCGGGGTCGCGCCGTGCGGCGCGCAGCACCTCGGCCGGCCACCCCACCGGGCGGCGCCCCTCCCCCACCGGGACCACGGCGCCGACGAGCGAGCGGACCATCGAGTGGCAGAAGGCGTCGGCGACGACCCGGGCCTCCAGGACACCGTCGGCTCCGCGCTCCCACCGGTAGTCCAGCAGTGTCCGGACCGTCGTCGCCCCCTCGCGGCGCTTGCAGAAGGCGGCGAAGTCGCGCAGCCCGACCAGCGACCGGGCGGCCTCGTCCAGCAGGCGCTCGTCGAGCGGGCGCCTGGTCGCCACCGTGTCCCGGCGCCGCAGCGGGTCGACCGCCTCCGGCCGGTCGCACAGCCGGTACCGGTAGCGGCGGCGCAGGGCCGAGAACCGGGCGTCGAAGCCGGCCGGGGCCACGCCCACGGCCCGCACCACGACGTCCGGCGGCAGGATGCCGCGCAGCCGGGTCAGTGCGGAGGCCTCGGGTGAGCGGTCCGACCGCCCCGGCAGGGCCGCCCAGGCCTGGGGGTCGGGGTCGAGGTGCACGACCTGGCCGCGCGCGTGCACGCCCGCGTCGGTGCGGCCGGCGACGACGAGCCGGACGGGTGCGGTCGCGCGCAGCAGGGTGCCCAGCGCGGCCGAGAGCTCGCCCTCGACGGTTCGCAGCCCGGGCTGCGCCGCCCACCCGGAGAAGTCCGTCCCGTCGTAGGAGACGTCGAGGCGCACGCGCAGGGGCGGCGACGCGGTCGACATGGTGGCGAGCCTACCGACGGTCCGGGCACCCTCTGCCACAGTGGGGCGGTGACCGGCACGGACCTCGACCGCACCCCGCTGTCCACGCACCGTCGGGCCGTGGCGGCCGCCTTCGGCGCCCAGGGGCTGCTCTTCATCTCGCTCACCACCCGGCTCCCGCGGTTCCAGGACCAGTGGGGGCTGAGCGAGCTCGTGGTCTCGGGCCTGCTGCTCATGGTCGTCCTGCTCGCCGGGCTGGGCTCGGTGCTGGCGGAGCTCGGGGCCAAGCGCGCCGGCAGCGCCACGGTGCTGCGCGGCGCCCTGGTCCTCGCCGGCCTCGGCCTCGCCGTGGTGGCCCTCGCCCCCGTCGAGCCGGTCTTCGTGGCGGGCCTGGCGGCATACGGTCTCGCGCTCGGGTCCATCGACGCCACGACGAACATGCAGGCGGTCGCGCTCGAGCACCGCTACGGCCGCACCATCCTGCCGACGTTCCACGGCGCGTGGACCCTGGGCGGCATCGCGGCCACACTCGTGGCCATCGCCGTCAGCGGTGCCGGTCTCACGGTGGGCCTGCTGCCGCTCGCGGTGCTGGGCGCCCTCGCTGCTGCCGCACCGTTCCTGCCCCACGACGTCACGCCGGTGGCCCCGGCCGCAGCCTCCGCCTCCGTCCCGTGGCGGCGGATCCTGGTGCTGGGGGCGGCGATGGTGCTCTTCTACATGGTCGACACCGCCGCCACGACGTGGGGCCCGGTCTTCCTCCGCTCGGCCCACGACGCACCGAACTGGCTGCTCCCCCTGGCCACGCTGCCCTACCTCGTCGCGAGCGGCGCCTCCCGGCTCGGCGGCGACGCGGCGGTCGACCGGTGGGGGCCGGTCCCCCTCCTGCGGTCGGGGGCGGTCGTCGCGGCCGTCGCCCTCGCGGTCATCGTCTTCTCCCCGATTTGGCCCGTCGCCGTGCTGGGGTTCACGGTGCTCGGCGGGTCGGTCGCGGTCATCGCGCCACTGAGCTTCTCCGCCGCGGCGGCCGTCGCCGGGGGCGGCGTGGACCCCGAGGCGCGGCGGGCACGGGTGGACGCCGTCATCGCCCGGTTCAACCAGTTCAACTACGTCGGCGGCCTGCTCGGCGCGGTGCTGACCGGCGCGGTGGGCGCGGGCTCGTTGCGGATCGGCTTCGCCGTGCCGATGGTGCTGGTGCTGCTGATCCTGCCGCTCGCCGGCGCGTTCCGCGACGCCTGAACGCGGAACGGGCCGCCCACCCCCGCAGGGGTGGACGGCCCGTTCGGCTGTCGTGCTGCTGGCGTCAGGCGCCGGCCTTGGTGAAGCCTGCGGCCTCGGCGTCCTTGGCGGACTTGAACCAGAACTCGGCGTGGGTCTGCTCGAACCACTGGCCGTCGGGCTCGTGGTACTTGCCCGAGTCGCGGTTGCCCTTGACCGTGTAGGCCTCATCGGGCGAGGAGCCGTCCTCGTTCGCGACGACGGCGCCGGCCGGGACCTCGATGGCCTCGGTCTCGGTCGCCTCGGACTCGGTCGCCTCGGTGGTCGTGGCCTCGGTCTCCTCGACCTTCGCCTCGTCCTCGGCCGCCTTGGTCTCGGCGGCAGCGTCCTTGGCCTCGGCCTGCTTGGCGGCGCGCTTGGTGGCGGCCTCCGCCTCCTTGACCGTCGCCTTCTTGGCCACGGGCTCGCGGACGAGCTCGATCACGGCCATGGGGGCGTTGTCGCCCTTGCGGGCGCCGATCTTGGTGATGCGGGTGTAGCCGCCCTGGCGCTCGGCCATGTCGGGCGCGATCTCGGTGAAGAGACGGTGCACGACACCCTTGTCGGAGATGACGGACAGGACCCGGCGACGGGCGTGCAGGTCACCGCGCTTGGCGAAGGTCACCAGCCGCTCGGCCAGCGGGCGCAGGCGCTTGGCCTTGGCCTCGGTGGTGGTGATCGAGTCGTGCTCGAACAGCGACGTGGCCAGGTTGGCCAGGATCAGCCGCTCGTGCGCCGGACCGCCGCCGAGACGGGGACCCTTGGTGGGGGTAGGCATTTCGTAGGTTCTCCTTGGTGTGTGACCGACCGGGCCCGGCAGGGCCGGTCCCGGCGGTCAGCGGCGGTTGGTCAGAGCTGCTCGTCCTCGGCCAGCGCGCGGCCGTCGTCGGAGAAGTCGTCGTCGTAGTCGCCGTAGTTGTCGGCGATCGCGGAGGGGTCGAACCCGGGCGGGCTGTCCTTGAGCGCCAGGCCCATGCCGGCGAGCTTGGCCTTGACCTCGTCGATCGACTTCGCACCGAAGTTGCGGATGTCGAGCAGGTCGGCCTCGCTGCGACCCACGAGCTCACCCACGGTGTGGATGCCCTCGCGCTTGAGGCAGTTGTACGACCGGACCGTCAGGTCGAGGTCCTCGATCGGCAGCGCCAGGTCGGCGGCCAGGGCGGCGTCGGTCGGCGACGGGCCCATGTCGATGCCCTCGGCCTCGACGTTGAGCTCGCGGGCCAGGCCGAACAGCTCGACCAGCGTCTTGCCGGCGGAGGCCATCGCGTCACGCGGGGCCATCGAGTTCTTGGTCTCGATGTCGACGATCAGCTTGTCGAAGTCGGTGCGCTGCTCCACGCGGGTGGCCTCGACCTTGTAGGTCACGGCCAGCACCGGGCTGTAGATCGAGTCGACCGGGATGCGGCCGATCTCCTGGTCACCGGACTTGTTCTGCTGCGCCGAGACGTAGCCGCGACCGCGCTCGACAGTCAGCTCCATCTCGATCTTGCCCTTGCCGTTCAGCGTGGCGATGTGCAGGTCGGGGTTGTGCACCTCGACGCCCGCCGGCGGGGCGATGTCGGCGGCGGTGACCGCGCCGGCGCCCTGCTTGCGCAGGTACATCACGACCGGCTCGTCGTGCTCCGAGGAGACCACGAGCTGCTTGATGTTGAGGATGATCTCGGTGACGTCCTCCTTGACCCCGGGGATCGTGGAGAACTCGTGCAGCACGCCGTCGATGCGGATGCTGGTGACCGAGGCGCCCGGGATGCTCGAGAGCAGGGTGCGACGCAGGGAGTTGCCGAGCGTGTAGCCGAAGCCGGGCTCGAGGGGCTCGATGACGAAGCGGCTGCGGTTGTCCGCAACGACGTCTTCGCTGAGCGTGGGGCGCTGTGCGATGAGCACGCTGTTTCCTTTCCTTCGGCGACCGCTATATGACGCCGATGAAGTCGCCGGTTCTCAGCCGGCCGGCCGGTCCACCTCTGTCCGTGGTCCGGGCCAGACCCCGCCGTATGCCGCGTGCGCGAGGTGGGCACGCGGCATACGCACGTGGTGGGTCAGTTCTTCGAGTAGAGCTCGACGATCAGCTGCTCGGTGAGGATCGTGTCGATCTGCTCACGGACGGGCAGCTGGTGCACCAGGATCTGCAGCGAGCCCGGGACGACCTGGAGCCAGGCCGGGGTCGGGCGGTCGCCGTAGGTCTGGCGGGCCAGCTCGAACGGGAAGGTCTCCACGGACTTGGCGCGGACGGTGATGATGTCGTACTGCTCGACGCGGTAGGACGGGACGTCCACGCGCACGCCGTTGACCTCGAAGTGGCCGTGGGTCACCAGCTGGCGGGCCGCACGACGGGTGCGGGCCAGGCCGGCGCGGTAGACCACGTTGTCCAGGCGGGACTCGAGGATCTGCAGCAGGTTCTCACCGGTCTTGCCCGAGCGGCGCGAGGCCTCCTCGTAGTAACCGCGGAACTGCTTCTCCATGACGCCGTAGGTGAAGCGGGCCTTCTGCTTCTCCTGCAGCTGGGTGAGGTACTCCTTCTCCTGCATCCGGCGACGGCCGTGCTGGCCGGGCGGGAAGGGACGGAGCTCGAAGTTCTTGTCACCGCCGACGAGGTCGACCTTGAGGCGACGAGACTTCTTGGTGATGGGTCCGGTGTAACGGGCCATGGTTCTCTACTCTCTCCTGTCCCGTAGCTCAGACGCGCCGGCGCTTGGGCGGGCGGACACCGTTGTGCGGCGAGGGGGTGACGTCGCTGATCGCGCCGACCTCGAGGCCGGCGGCGGTCAGGGACCGGATGGCGGTCTCACGACCGGAGCCCGGGCCCTTGACGAAGACGTCGACCTTGCGCATGCCGTGCTCCATGGCGCGGCGGGCGGCGGCCTCCGCGGCCATCTGCGCGGCGTACGGGGTGGACTTGCGCGAGCCCTTGAAGCCGACCTGGCCGGCAGAGGCCCACGAGATCACCGCACCGGTCGGGTCCGTGATCGAGATGATGGTGTTGTTGAACGTGCTCTTGATGTGGGCCTGGCCCACGGCGACGTTCTTCTTCTCCTTGCGGCGCACCTTCTTGGCGCCCGCGGTACGGCTCTTGGGGGGCATTACTTACCAACCTTCTTCTTGCCGGCGACGGTGCGCTTCGGGCCCTTGCGGGTGCGAGCGTTCGTCTTCGTGCGCTGACCGCGCACCGGGAGACCGCGGCGGTGACGAAGGCCCTCGTAGGAGCCGATCTCGACCTTGCGGCGGATGTCAGCGGCGATCTCGCGTCGGAGGTCACCCTCGTGCTTGACGTTCGCCTCGATGTAGTCGCGGAGCTTGACCAGGTCCTCGTCCGTGAGCTCACGGACGCGGGTGTCGGGGTTGACCCCCGTGGTGGCCAGGGCCGCCTGGGCGGTCGTGCGACCGACCCCGAAGATGTAGGTGAGAGCGACCTCGACGCGCTTCTCGCGCGGCAGGTCCACACCGACAAGACGTGCCATCTTGTGGATTCCTTTGGTTGTCCCGGAGGTCTGGAGCAGTACCGGTCCGGGCTGGGTCCCGAGGTCTGCCTCGGGGCACCGGTCCCCGGCCTCCGGGCCGGGGGTGACGTCCTGGTCGGTGTGGGAACACCGCGCACAGGGGCCGGGTACTGCAGTTCTTCACTTGTGCGTCTCGCGAAGCTGCGAGGTCGTGCGGGGTCCGGGTCCGCGGGCGGTCCCGGTGGTGGAGCTGCTCAGCCCTGGCGCTGCTTGTGGCGCAGGTTCTCGCAGATCACCATGACCCGGCCGTGACGGCGGATCACCTTGCACTTGTCGCAGATCTTCTTGACGCTCGGCTGGACCTTCATAGCCTCTGCTTCAGTCGATCTGGCACTGTCGACCCGGGTGGGCCGCCAGGTGTTGCTGTTCAGCGGTAGCGGAAGACGATCCGGCCACGGGTCAGGTCGTACGGGCTGAGCTCCACCACCACGCGGTCCTCGGGGAGGATCCGGATGTAGTGCTGACGCATCTTCCCCGAGATGTGCGCGAGAACCTTGTGACCGTTGGTCAGCTCCACCCGGAACATGGCGTTCGGGAGAGCCTCGACGATCGTGCCCTCGATCTCGATGACACCGTCCTTCTTGGCCATAGCCTCCACAATCTGCTGTCGTGTCCACCCGGACGGCGGACACACGAATACGGCGCGCAGGTCGCGCACCGACGCATCAGTCTACGCCAGACCCCCGCTGAGCACGAAATCGTGCTCGGACCCCACTTGTTGCCACCAGATGCCCACCGCCCACTCGAAACGGCCGCCCCGTGACCACCTACTGGCAACAGTGGGAAAGGGCAGTCAGCCGAGGGGGGCGAAGGGGACGCCGGCGGCCTCGAGCCGCTCCTGGCCCCCGTCCAGGGCGGTGAGCACCCAGAGGCCGTCGTCGGTGACGGCCACGGAGTTCTCCCAGTGCGCCGCCCGGGACCCGTCGGTCGTCACGACGGTCCAGTCGTCCTCGAGGACGCGGGTGTCGGCGCTGCCGAGGGTGACCATCGGCTCGATGGCGACGGTCAGCCCGGACCGCACCGTGGGGCCCCGGTCGCGCACGCGGTAGTTGGGGACCTGCGGGTCCTGGTGCATCTCGGTGCCGATGCCGTGGCCGACGTAGTCCTCGACGATGCCGTACTCGCGCCCCGACCGCTCGCCCGCCTCGACGAGGCTGTCCTCGACGGCGGCGCCGACGGCATACAGCGACTCGCCCACCGCCAGGGCGGCGATGCCGGCCCACATCGAGTCCTCGGTGGCGTCGATGAGCTCGAGGTCCTCGGGCCGGGCGGCGTCGCGCCCGCCGACGACCAGGGACAGCGCGGCGTCACCGTGCCACCCGTCCACGATGGCACCGCAGTCGATCGAGATGAGGTCGCCCTGCTCGAGCACCCGACCGCCGGGGATGCCGTGCACGACCTCCTCGTTGACCGAGGTGCACAGGCTGCCGGTGAAGCCGTGGTAACCCAGGAAGGACGGCGTCGCGCCGCAGCCGCGGATGTGCTCCTCCGCCAGCTCGTCGAGCTGGCGGGTGGTCATGCCCGGACGCACCGTCTGGGCCATGAGCTGGAGGGTCTGGCCGACCACCAGGCCGGCCCTGCGCATCCGCAGGAGCTGGTCGGGGGTCTTGGTGTCGAGTCGGGACCTGCCGAACATCAGGACGACGCAGCCCCTCGCAGCGCCGCGCTGATCCGCTCGAACACCTCGTCCACCGTGCCCATGCCGTCGACCTGCACCAGCAGGCCGCGGCCGGAGTAGACCTCCGTCAGGGGTGCCGTCTCGCGACGGTAGATCGCCTGCCGCTCGCGGATGACCTCCTCGGTGTCGTCGTCGCGCCCCTGCTCCTCGGCGCGCTTGAGCAGCCGCTGGACCACGGCGTCCTCGTCGACGGTGAGCTCGAGCACGGCCTCGAGGCGGTGGTCGTGCTCGGCGAGGATCGCGTCGAGGGCGTCGACCTGGGCAGCGGTGCGCGGGTACCCGTCGAGCAGGAAGCCCTGCTCGGCGTCGGCCTCGAACAGGCGGTCGCGCACGATCGCGTTGGTGATCTCGTCGGTGACGTAGCCACCGGAGGCGAGCACCTCCTTGACCTGCAGGCCCAGGGGGGTCTCGTTCTTGATGTTGGCGCGGAAGATGTCACCCGTCGAGACGGCCGGGATGCCGAACTCGGCGGCGATCTTCGCGGCCTGCGTGCCCTTACCGGCACCGGGCGGGCCGAGGATGATGAGGCGCATTTACCGGAGGAACCCTTCGTAGTGACGCTGCTGCAGCTGGGACTCGATCTGCTTCACGGTCTCCAGCCCCACACCGACGATGATGAGGATGGAGGTGCCACCGAACGGGAAGTTCTGGTTGGCGTTGACGAGCACCAGCGCGATGAGCGGGATCAGCGAGATGAGGCCGAGGTAGATGGCCCCGGGGACCGTGATGCGGGTGAGCACGTAGTCGAGGTACTCGGCCGTGGGTCGCCCGGCGCGGATACCTGGGATGAAGCCGCCGTAGCGCTTCATGTTGTCGGCGACCTCGACCGGGTTGAACGTGATCGACACGTAGAAGAACGTGAAGAACAGGATCAGCGCGATGTACGTCGCCATGTAGATCGGGTGGTCACCCCGCACGAGGTGCTGCTCGACCCACGTCACCCAGCCGGCCTGGTCACCGGTGGCCGACCGGTTGAACTGTGCCACCAGCGAGGGCAGTGCGAGCAGCGAGGAGGCGAAGATCACGGGGATGACGCCGGCCATGTTGACCTTGAGCGGGATGTAGGTCGAGGTGCCGCCGTACATCTGGCGGCCCACCTGCCGCTTGGCGTACTGGACCGGGATCCGCCGCTGGCTCTGCTCGACGAAGACCACCAGGGCGATGATGAGGAAGCCCAGCAGGATGACGCCGACGAAGACGTCCCAGCGGCCGTCCTGCTGCTGGATCGCCCACAGCGAGCCGGGGAACGAGCTGGCGATGGAGGTGAAGATCAGCAGCGACATGCCGTTGCCGATGCCCTTGTCGGTGACGAGCTCACCGAGCCACATGACGACGCCGGTGCCGGCGGTCATGGTGAGGACCATGATGACCAGGGTCGGGATCGACTCGTTGGGCAGGATCTTGGTGCAGTCCGGCCCGAACAGGGCCGAGGGGTTCTGCGCGAACGTGATGAGCGTCGAGGACTGCAGCACCGCCAGGCCGATGGTGAGGTACCGCGTGTACTGCGTCATCTTGGTCTGGCCCTGCTGGCCCTCCTTCTTGAGGGCCTCGAACCGCGGGATGACCACGGTGAGCAGCTGCACGATGATGCTGGCCGTGATGTACGGCATGATCCCGAGCGCAAAGATCGACAGCTGGAGCAGCGCGCCGCCGCTGAAGAGGTTTGCCAGGCCCAGCACGCCGGAGTTCTTCGGCGCGCTCTTGATGCAGGCCTGCACGGCCGAGTAGCTCACGCCCGGGACGGGCACGTGCGAGCCCAACCGGAAGATCACGATGATGAAGAGCGTGAACAGCAGCTTCCTGCGCAGGTCCGGCGTCTTGAACGCGCGGGTGAAGGCGGTGAGCACAGGTCCTCCTGGTGGCGCGGGTATCTCCCGCGGGAACGGTCAGGCAATCCCGAGAACGATACCCCGGGAGTCTCGCAGCGCCGTACGGGCAGGCGTTTCGAGGGGCGTGGCCCGCACGCAGGGGCGCCGGCTGCACGCGGCGAGCGGTCCGTGCCGCGGCGCACGAGGCGCCAGACACGTATGCCGCGGGCTCACCGAGTCGTGAGCCCGCGGCATACGTCGTGGTGCAGGGTGGTCAGGCCGAGGCGACCGAGCCGCCGGCGGCCTCGATCTTCTCCTTGGCGCTGGCCGAGACCGCGTCGACGGTCACGGCGACCTTGACGTCGATCTCGCCGGTGCCGAGCACCTTGACCGGGTAGCCGTCACGGACGGCACCCTTGGCCACGAGGTCGGCGACGGTCACGTCACCACCCTGGGGGTAGAGGGCGGAGAGGCGGTCGAGGTTGACGACCTGGTACTCCACCTTGAACGGGTTCTTGAAGCCGCGCAGCTTCGGCAGCCGCATGTGCAGCGGCATGGCGCCACCCTCGAACCGCTCGGGCACCTGGTAGCGGGCCTTGGAGCCCTTGGTGCCACGACCGGCGGTCTTGCCCTTGGAGCCCTCACCGCGACCCACGCGGGTCTTGGCGGTCTTGGCACCGGGGGCCGGACGCAGGTGGTGCAGCTTGAGGGCCGAGCCCTCCGAGGCCTTGGCCTCGGGAGCCGCAGCCTTGGCGGCGGGCTTCTTCGCAGTGGCCTTCTTCTCGGCCATGGTCAGTCAACCTCCTCGACGGAGACCAGGTGGGTCACCGTCTTGACCATCCCGCGGATCTCGGGACGGTCCTCCTTGACGACGACGTCGCCAATGCGCTTCAGACCGAGGCTGCGCAGGGTGTCGCGCTGGTTCTGCTTGCCACCGATCTCGGAACGGGTCTGGGTCACCTTCAGACGAGCCATCAGGCACCAGCCTTCGCGGCCTCGCGGCCGGCGGCCTGGGCGCGCAGCATGGCAGCCGGCGCGACCTGGTCGACCGGCAGGCCACGACGGGCGGCCACGGCCTCGGGACGCTCGAGGCCACGCAGGGCCTCGACCGTCGCGTGGACGATGTTGATGGCGTTGTCCGAGCCCAGGGACTTGGAGAGCACGTCGTGGATGCCGGCGCACTCCAGCACCGCACGCACCGGGCCACCGGCGATGACACCGGTACCGGGGGCGGCGGGACGGAGCATGACGACGCCCGCGGCGGCCTCACCCTGGACGGGGTGCGGGATGGTGCCCTGGATGCGCGGGACCTTGAAGAACTGCTTCTTGGCCTCCTCGACACCCTTGGCGATCGCCGCGGGGACCTCCTTGGCCTTGCCGTAGCCGACGCCCACGGTGCCGTCGCCGTCACCCACCACCACGAGGGCGGTGAAGCTGAAGCGGCGGCCACCCTTGACGACCTTGGCCACGCGGTTGATGGTCACCACGCGCTCGACGTACTGGCTCTTCTCGGCCTGGTCGCGACCGCCGTCACGACGGTTGTCACGACCGCCGCGGCGGTCGCCGCGCTCGCCGCGGTTGTCGCCGCCGGCGGCGCCGGTGCCTCGACGCTGGGGTCCGGGCATCAGATGTTCCTCATCTCAACGGTTGCGGTGTTCATGGCGGTCACAGGGCCAGCCCACCCTCGCGGGCGCCCTCGGCGATCGCGGCGACCCGGCCGTGGTAGCGGTTGCCACCCCGGTCGAAGACGACGGCCTCGACGCCGGCGCTCTTGGCGCGCTCGGCGAGCAGCTCGCCGACCTTGCGCGCCTTCGCGGTCTTGTCGCCCTCGAAGGTGCGCAGGTCCGCCTCCATCGTGGACGCCGACGCGACGGTCTTGCCGACCGTGTCGTCGACGATCTGCACGAAGACGTGGCGCGACGAACGCGACACGACCAGGCGCGGACGGACGGTGGTCCCGGTCACCTTCTTGCGCAGGCGCAGGTGACGACGTCCGCGCGCGGCGGACTTGCCCTTGGCTCGCTTGACGGTCATTGCCATGGCTTACTTACCAGCCTTTCCGACCTTGCGACGGATGTGCTCGCCCGCGTACCGCACGCCCTTGCCCTTGTACGGGTCGGGCTTGCGGAGCTTGCGGATGTTCGCGGCAACCTCGCCAACCAGCTGCTTGTCGATGCCCTGGACCGCGAAGCGGGTGGGGTTCTCGACGGCGAAGGAGATGCCCTCGGGGGCCTCCACGGTGATGGGGTGGCTGTAGCCGAGCGCGAACTCCAGGCTGCCGCCCTTGTTGGCCACGCGGTAGCCCGTGCCGTGGATCTCCATCTTCTTCTCATAGCCCTCGGTGACACCGAGGACCATGTTGTTGATGAGCGACCGGGTCAGGCCGTGCAGGGCACGGGACTGGCGCTCGTCGTTGGGGCGCTTCACCTCGACGGTGCCGTCGGCCTGCTCGACGGTGATGGGCTCGGCCACGACGTGGCTGAGCTCACCCTTGGGGCCCTTCACCGTGACGGACTGGCCGTCGATGGTGATGTCGACACCGCTCGGGATGGCGACCGGAAGTCGTCCGATTCGCGACATGTCGAATCCCCTTACCAGACGTAGGCGAGGACTTCCCCGCCCACACCCTTGGTCGCGGCCTGGCGGTCCGTGAGGAGGCCAGACGAGGTGGAAATGATGGCCACACCGAGGCCGCCGAGCACCTTGGGCAGGTTCGTCGACTTGGCGTAGACGCGCAGACCGGGCTTGGAGACACGGCGCACGCCGGCGATGGAACGCTCGCGGTTGGGGCCGTACTTCAGCTCGATGGTCAGCGTCTTGCCGACCTCGGCGTCCTCGACCTTCCAGCCGGCGATGTAGCCCTCGGCCTGGAGGATCTCGGCGATGTGGGACTTGAGCTTGGAAAACGGCATGGAGACTGCGTCGTGGTGCGCCGAGTTGGCGTTCCGGACGCGGGTCAGCATGTCCGCAATCGGGTCAGTCATGGTCATGGGCTTCTCCGCCCTCTCTCACCGCGGTTTCACTGCGCCTGTCGCGCAGCGACCTTCGATGTAGAAGAAATTCGTGGATGGGTGGGGTCTTACCAGGAGCTCTTGGTCACGCCGGGGAGCTCGCCGCGGTGGGCCATCTCCCGCAGGCAGATCCGGCACAGGCCGAACTTGCGGTAGACCGAGTGCGGACGGCCGCAGCGCTGGCAGCGCGTGTAGCCGCGGACCTTGAACTTCGGCTTCTTGTTGGCCTTGTTGACCAGGGCGGTCTTCGCCATGTCAGTTCTCCTTGAAGGGGAAGCCGAGCGCCTTGAGCAGGGCGCGGCCCTCGTCGTCGTTGGTGGCCGTGGTCACCACGGTGATGTCCATGCCACGCACGCGGTCGATCCGGTCCTGGTCGATCTCGTGGAACATCGACTGCTCGGTCAGGCCGAAGGTGTAGTTGCCCTTGCCGTCGAACTGCTTCGGCGACAGGCCGCGGAAGTCGCGGATGCGGGGCAGCGCGACGGACACGAGCCGGTCCAGGAACTCCCACATGCGGTCGCCGCGCAGCGTGGTGTGCGCACCGATCGGCATGCCCTCGCGCAGCTTGAACTGCGCGATCGACTTGCGGGCCTTGGTCACCAGCGGCTTCTGGCCGGTGATGGCGGACAGGTCGCGGATGGCGCCCTCGATGAGCTTGGCGTCCTTGGCGGCGTCGCCGACACCCATGTTGACGACGACCTTGACGACGCCGGGCACCTGCATGACGTTCGCGTAGCCGAACTGCTCGAGCAGCTGGCCCTTGATCTCGTCGGAGTATCGCGTCTTCAGGCGCGGGGCCGACTTCTCGGCGATGGTGTCAGTCATGTTCCTCACAGGTCCTTGCCCGAGCGCACCGCGACACGGGTGCGGCTCGCCTTCTCACGGCCGCCACGCTCGACGGTCTCGACGCGGGTCTTGACCCGGGTCGGCTTCTTGTCGGACGGGTCGACGATGGCCACGTTGCTCACGTGGATCGCGGCCTCCTGGACGACCAGGCCACCGGTGCGGGTGCCGCGGGCCGACTGGCCGGCCTTGGTGTGGCGGGTCACCCGGTTGACGCCCTCGACCAGCACGCGCTGGGTCTCGGGGTACACCGCGATGACCTTGCCCTGCTTGGCCTTGTCCTTGCCCGTGAGGACCTGGACGAGGTCGCCCTTCTTGATCTTCATCTTTGCAGCCATGGCTCAGAGCACCTCCGGCGCCAGCGAGATGATCTTCATGAACTTCTTCTCACGCAGCTCGCGGCCCACGGGGCCGAAGATGCGGGTGCCACGCGGGTCGCCGTCGCCCTTGAGGATGACGGCGGCGTTCTCGTCGAACTTGATGTAGCTGCCGTCCGGACGCCGGCGCTCCTTGGTGGTGCGCACGATGACCGCCTTGACGACGTCGCCCTTCTTGACGTTGCCGCCCGGGATGGCGTCCTTGACGGCGGCGACGATCACGTCACCGATGCCGGCGTAACGACGACCCGAGCCACCGAGAACACGGATGCACAGGATCTCCTTGGCACCGGTGTTGTCGGCGACGCGCAGTCGCGACTCCTGCTGGATCACTTCTCACTCCTGTCGTCGAGCTGGTTCTCACCCTCGGGCGAGCCTGGCCGAACTGTGGTGGTCTTGGTCCGGTCCCGCAGCCGCCCTTCCGGGGAGGGGCGGCCGCGCGGGCCGGGGATGCGGGCGAGCCCGCAGGTGCTTACTTGGCCTTCTCGAGGATCTCGACGACACGCCAGCGCTTGGTGGCCGACAGCGGTCGCGTCTCCATGATCAGGACGCGGTCACCGATGCCGGCGGCGTTCTGCTCGTCGTGCGCCTTGACCTTGCTCGAGCGACGGATGACCTTGCCGTAGAGCGCGTGCTTGACGCGGTCCTCGACCTCGACCACGACGGTCTTGTCCATCTTGTCGCTGACCACGTAACCCTGGCGGGTCTTGCGGTAGTTGCGGTCGGTCGCCGTCACGGCCCCATCCTTCACGTTCTCACTCATGCCGACTCCTCCGTCGTGGCCGGAGCCTGTCCGATCCCGAGCTCGCGCTCACGCAGCTCGGTGTAGATGCGGGCGATGTCCTTGCGGACCGCGCGCAGCCGGCCGTGGTTGTCCAGCTGGCCGGTGGCCGACTGGAAGCGGAGGTTGAACAGCTCCTCCTTGGCCTTGCGCAGCTCGTCGACCAGGCGGTCGTCGTCGAGACCACGCAGGTTCTCCGACGTCAGGTCCTTGGATCCGACTGCCATCAGATGTCACCACCCTCACGCCGAACGAAGCGGCACTTCATCGGGAGCTTGTGCATCGCCAGACGCATGGCCTCGCGGGCCACCTCCTCGGAGACACCCGAGACCTCGAACATGACGCGGCCGGGCTTGATGTTGGCGATCCACCACTCGGGGGAGCCCTTGCCGGAACCCATGCGGGTCTCGGCCGGCTTCTTGGTCAGCGGGCGGTCCGGGTAGATGTTGATCCACACCTTCCCACCACGCTTCATGTACCGGGTCATGGCGATACGAGCGGACTCGATCTGGCGGTTGGTGACGTAGGCGGGCTCGAGGGCCTGGATGCCGTAGTCGCCGAACGCGATCTTGGTGCCGCCCTTGGCAGCGCCCGAGCGACCCGGGTGGTGCTGCTTGCGGTGCTTGACTCGACGAGGAATCAGCATGGCGGTCAGGCCTCCTCAGTGGCAGCCGGAGCGGTCGCCTCGGGGGCGGTCGCCTCGGCGGCGGTCGTCTCGGTGGCGGCCGGGGCGTCGGTCCGCTCGCGACGGGCGCGGGCAGGACGGTCGGCGCCGTCGCGACGCGGGCCACGGCTCGGACGCGGGGCGGCAGCCTGCTGCTGCGCCAGCTCACGAGCGGTGACGTCGCCCTTGTAGATCCAGACCTTCACGCCGATGCGGCCGAAGGTGGTGCGGGCCTCGTAGAAGCCGTAGTCGATGTTCGCGCGGAGGGTGTGCAGCGGCACGCGACCCTCGCGGTAGAACTCGGTGCGGGACATCTCGGCGCCGCCGAGGCGACCCGACACCTGGACCCGGATGCCCTTGGCCCCGGCGCGGGTGGCGGACTGCATGCCCTTGCGCATCGCACGACGGAAGGACACACGGGCCGAGAGCTGCTCGGCGATGCCCTGGGCGACCAGCTGCGCGTCGATCTCGGGGTTCTTGACCTCGAGGATGTTCAGCTGCACCTGCTTGCCCGTGAGCTTCTCGAGCTCGCCGCGAATGCGGTCGGCCTCGGCGCCACGGCGACCGATGACGATGCCCGGGCGCGCCGTGTGGATGTCCACGCGGACGCGGTCACGGGTGCGCTCGATCTCGACGCGGGAGATGCCGGCCCGCTCCATGCCCTCGGACATGAGCTTGCGGATCGCGACGTCTTCCTTGACGTAGTCGCGGTAGCGCTGGCCCTCCTTGGTGGAGTCAGCGAACCAGCGGCTCTTGTGCTCGGTGGTGATGCCGAGGCGGAAGCCGTGCGGGTTGACCTTCTGGCCCATTAGCGGGTGCCTCCCTTGGTGGTCTTCGGCGTGACGACCACGGTGATGTGGCTGGTGCGCTTGTTGATGCGGGCCGCGCGGCCCTGGGCCCGCGGGCGGAACCGCTTCATCGTCGGGCCCTCGTCCACGAACGCCGCGCTCACGACGAGGTTGCGCTCGTCGAACGCCTCCGACAGCTTGTCCGCCTTGACCCGGGCGTTGGCGACGGCGCTCTCGAGCACCTTCTTGACCGGGTCGGACGCGGACTGCGGAGCGAAGGTGAGCACCGCGACGGCCTCGGTGACCTGCTGGCCACGGATGAGGTCGACCATGCGGCGGGCCTTCATCGGCGTGACGCGCACGTGGCGCGCGACGGCCTTGGCTTCCATCACGTTGTCCTTGTTCTCAGTGGAGGCGGCCATCAGCGACGACGCCCCTTCTTGTCTTCCTTCACGTGACCCTTGAACGTGCGGGTCGGCGCGAACTCACCGAGCTTGTGGCCGACCATCGACTCGGTGACGAACACCGGGACGTGCTTGCGGCCGTCGTGCACGGCGAAGGTGTGGCCGAGCATGTCGGGCGAGACGACCGACCGACGCGACCAGGTCTTGATGACGTTCTTCGAACCCGCTTCGTTCTGGGCGTCCACCTTCTTCTGCAGGTGGTCGTCGATGAAGGGGCCCTTCTTCAGACTGCGAGGCATGTTTCCAGGCTCCTATCAGCGCTTCTTGCCAGTACGGCGGCGACGGACGATCATCTTGTCGCTCGGCTTGCCGGGGCGGCGGGTGCGGCCCTCGGCCTGACCCCACGGGCTGACCGGGTGGCGACCACCGGAGGTCTTGCCCTCGCCACCACCGTGCGGGTGGTCCACCGGGTTCATGGCGACACCGCGGACCGTCGGGCGCTTGCCCTTCCAGCGCATGCGGCCGGCCTTGCCCCAGTTGATGTTGGACTGCTCGGCGTTGCCCACCTCGCCGACCGTCGCGCGGCAGCGCAGGTCGACGTTGCGGATCTCACCGGACGGCATGCGCAGCTGGGCGTACGGGCCGTCCTTGGCGACGAGCTGCACGCGGACACCGGCCGAGCGGGCGATCTTCGCGCCGCCACCGGGCTTGAGCTCGACGGCGTGGATGACCGTACCGGTCGGGATGTTGCGCAGCGGCAGGCTGTTGCCAGGCTTGATGTCGGCGCCGGCGCCGTTCTCGATCGCCATGCCCTGCTCGAGGCCGCGGGGGGCCAGGATGTAGCGCTTCTCGCCGTCGGCGTAGTGCAGCAGCGCGATGCGGGCGGTGCGGTTGGGGTCGTACTCGATGTGAGCGACCTTGGCCGGCACGCCGTCCTTGTCATGGCGACGGAAGTCGATGACGCGGTAGGCACGCTTGTGGCCACCACCGATGTGGCGGGTCGTGATCCGGCCGTTGCTGTTGCGGCCGCCCGACTTGCTCAGGGGGCGGACCAGCGACTTCTCCGGCGTGGAGCGAGTGACCTCGACGAAGTCGGCGACGCTGGAGCCACGACGCCCGGGCGTCGTCGGCTTGTACTTGCGGATACCCATGTTTCGAAGTTCCTTACGTCTCTTCAGCGTGTCCGTCAGGCGCCGGCACCGAAGATGTCGATCGAGCCCTCGCGGAGGGTGACGATCGCACGCTTGGTGTCCTTGCGCTTGCCGATGCCGAACCGCGTGCGGCGGGTCTTGCCGATGCGGTTGAGGGTGTGGACGGAGTCGACCTTGACGTTGAAGACGCGCTCGACAGCGATCTTGATCTCGGTCTTGTTCGCACGCGGGTCGACGATGAAGGTGTACTTGCCCTGGTCGAGCAGCGAGTACGACTTCTCCGACACCACGGGCGCGATCAGGATGTCGCGCGGGTCCTTGCCTGCAGCGAGGGTGCTCACTTCGTCTCCTCCTCAGCCGCCTCGGCCTCGACGGCCTTGGTGGCGGTGGCCTTCTTGGCAGCGGCCTTCTTCGCGGGGGCCTTCTTCGCAGCCGGCTCCGCGGGGGCCGCCTCGACGGCGACCTCGGTCTCGACGACCTCGGCCTCGACGCCGCCGACCGGCTGGGCCCCGTTGACGAACGCGTCGAGGGCGGCCTTGGTGAAGACCACGTCGTCGGCGCACAGCACGTCGTAGGTGTTGAGCTGGTCGGCCACGATCACGTGCACGCCCTCGACGTTGCGCACCGACTTCAGCGACACGATGTCGCTGCGGTCGAGCACGACGAGCAGGTTGGCACGCGTGGTGAGGCCGGCGAGCAGGGCGACGGCGTCCTTGGTGGACGGGGCGTCAGCAGTCACCAGCGACTCGACCACGTGGACGCGGTCGTGCCGGGCCCGGTCGGAGAGGGCGCCACGCAGGGCGGCGGCCTTCATCTTCTTGGGGGTGCGCTGGGCGTAGTCGCGCGGCTGCGGGCCGTGGACGACGCCACCGCCGGCGAACTGCGGCGCGCGGGTCGAGCCCTGGCGGGCGCGGCCGGTGCCCTTCTGGCGGTACGGCTTGCGCCCACCACCGCGGACCTCGCCACGCGTCTTGGTGGCGTGCGTGCCCTGGCGGGCGGCAGCCATCTGCGCGACGACGACCTGGTGGATCAGCGGCACGTTGACCTGGACGTCGAAGATCTCGGCGGGCAGGTCCACGGAAACGGTCTTGGCAGTCTGGGTTGCCATGATGGGCTCAGGCTCCCTTCGCGGCCGTGCGCACGAGGACGGTGCCACCGCGGGGGCCGGGGACGGCACCCTTGACGAGCAGCAGGCCCTTCTCGGCGTCCACGGCGTGGATCGTCAGGTTCTGGGTGGTCTGGCGCACGCCGCCCATGCGGCCGGCCATGCGCATGCCCTTGAAGACGCGGCCCGGGGTGGCGCAGCCACCGATCGAGCCCGGCTTGCGGTGGTTCTTGTGCGCACCGTGCGAGGAGCTGACGCCCTTGAAGCCGTGGCGCTTCATCACACCGGCGAAGCCCTTGCCCTTGGTGGTGCCGGTGACGTCGATGTCCTGGCCCGCCTCGAAGCTCTCGACCGTGACCTCCTGGCCGAGGGTGTACTCGGCGGCGTCGGCGGTGCGGAGCTCGACGAGGTGGCGACGCGGCGTCACGCCGGCCTTCTCGAAGTGGCCGGTGAGCGGCTTGGTCACCTTGCGCGGGTCGATCGCGCCGAAGCCGATCTGCACGGCGGCGTAGCCGTCGGTGTCGGCGGCGCGGACCTGGGTCACGACGCAGGGACCGGCCTGGATGACGGTGACGGGGACGAGCCGGTTCTCGGCGTCCCACACCTGGGTCATGCCGAGCTTGGTGCCCAGGACGCCCTTCACGGTCTTGGTAGCAGTGGTGGTCATGTCGTCAGCCTCAGAGCTTGATCTCGATGTTGACGTCAGCCGGCAGGTCGAGGCGCATCAGCGAGTCGACGGCCTTGGGCGTCGGGTCGATGATGTCGATGAGGCGCTTGTGGGTGCGCATCTCGAAGTGCTCGCGGCTGTCCTTGTACTTGTGGGGCGAACGGATGACCACGAAGACGTTCTTCTCCGTGGGCAGCGGCACAGGGCCGACCACCGTCGCACCGGCACGGGTCACCGTGTCGACAATCTTGCGCGCCGAGTTGTCGATGACCTCGTGGTCATACGACTTCAGTCGGATGCGGATCTTCTGTCCCGCCATCTCCGTTACGTCTCTCTCTCGCCGTACAGCTTGCATGTGGCCGGCTCACGGACCTCCGACCCCCGCGGTCGGGTGTGTCGCACCCGTTCCACGGTCCGACGACATGCGTTTCCACGCGGTCGTGCGGCTGTGTCAGACATCCGGCGGAGCCGGGGCTTGCGCTTCCCCGGAGTGTCGCCCCTGCCCACGTCGTGGAGCCGGTTCGAGGTGTGTCACCGGGGGTGGCGGCACCGACATGGGTCGGCGACGCGCGTCAAGCAACCGGTCCAGTGTGCCAGAGCCCCCCGCGACCTACCAAATCGCCGCAGGAGCACCCGGCATCCCCGTTCCCGTGGCGCGTCGTGCCGGCGTCGCCGAGGCGTGTGCCGTGCCGCTCCCGGGCACGGCGAAGGCCCCCGGGCGGTCGCCCGGGGGCCTGGAGCGGCACCGTCGCGCCAGTCCCGACGCGTGCTCGTCAGGGTCGCGGGCCGCCGAGGACGCCGGCGTCGAAGGCCTTGAGCACCGATGCCTTGTCGGCGGCGCTCAGCGTGCCGGCCTTGACCGCGGCGTCGAGCCGGGTGACCAGCTCCGAGCGGTGCTCCGCCTCCCGCTGGGCCCGCACCGAGCCGAGTGCGGCCTGCACCTTGGCCTCGCTCACGCCGAGCGCCTTCGCGAGGGCGGCCGCCATGGCCTTCTCCCGTGCTGCGCGGTCGGCGTCGGACGGCCTGGTCCCCTGCGCCGGTGGTGTGGACGGCCGGGTCGCCTCCCGCGCCGACCGCAGCGCGGCGGACAGCTTGGCCTCGCTCACCCCGAGGGCCTTGGCGAGCGCGGCGGTGTCCATGCCCATGCCGGGCCTTCCGTGGTGGCCACCGGGACCGCGACCGTCCCCGTCACCGTCGGGGCGGGGTGCAGCCGGGGCGGTGGCCGCCGTGCCGGTGGTCGGCGTCGGTGTCGCGCTGGCGAAGGCCTGGTTGGCACCGATCCCTGCGGCGACGGCGACGACGGCGCCGACCGCGGCGACTGTGACTGACCTGCTGACGGGGGCCATGGGTACTTCCTCTCGTGTGGCTGCCCGGTGCCCGGTTCTGCGGGAGCACCTGGAACCATGCTGGGGTCCGTGGCTGCCGCGCAGCCGTGCCCGACCTGTCAGGAACCTGTCACCACACCTGCCCTCAGCCGCGACCGCCCTCCGGCTCGGCCGACGCGCGTTCCCGCAGCTCGCGCCCCTCGGCCACCTGGGCGGCGAGCTTCTCCTCCTTCTTCCTCGAGACCCGGGTGTCGCGGGGCGGGAGCTGGAGGGTCTCCTCGGCCACGATGCCGGACTGCAGCTCGCGGGCCCGCTCCAGCTCGGAGTCCACCTCGGCCCCGAACAGCAGGGCCAGGTTCGTGATCCAGATCCACAGCAGGAAGACGATGACCCCCGCCAGCGACCCGTACGTCCTGTTGTAGCTGCCGAAGTTGGCGACGTAGAAGCCGAACAGGGCGGAGGCGAGGACCCAGACGAGGATGGCGATCGTCGCGCCGACGCTGATCCAGCGGAACCGGGGCTGGCGGACGTTCGGCGTGGCGTAGTAGAGGAGGGCCACCAGCAGGACGACCACGGCGAGCATGACCGGCCACTTCGCGACGTTCCACACCGTCACAGCCGTGCTGCCCAGCCCGATGGTGTCGCCGACCGTGCGGGCCACGGGGCCGGTCACCACCAGGCCGACGAGGACCAGCGCGACGAGGACGACACCGAGCAGGGTGACGAGCAGCTGGAGGGGGCGCAGCTTCCAGAACGGGCGGCCCTCGTCGATCTGGTACACCCGGTTCATCGCGCGGCCGAAGGCCCCGACGTACCCGGACGCCGACCAGAGGGCGCCGAGGACCCCCACGACCAGGCCCAGTCCGGCCGCGTGGGAGGAGGTCATCTGGTCGATGGGGCCGCGCAGCTGGTCCGCTGCACCGCCGGCGCCGAGCTGGCGGAGCAGGTCGAGCATCGTGGCGGTGGTCGACTTCCCCTGCCCGAAGACACCGAGGAGCGAGACCAGCGCCAGCAGGCCCGGGAAGACGGCGAGCACGGCGTAGTAGGTCAGGGCCGCGGCGAGGTCGGTGCACTGGTCGCGCCCGAACTCGGCCCAGGCCTTCCTGGCGGTGTAGGTCCAGGCCGGCCTGTCGAGCTGCGGGGGCGAGTCGACCTTCTCGTCGTGCTCCGGCGGTGGCGCGGTGGCGCTCCGCCGCGTGCTCGTGCCCTCGTCTGCCATCGTGCTCCTCTCGGGTTGCCTTGGGTCCTGCCCCCACGTCCTGCCCGTTCCCGCCCGGCTCAAACCCGGCCGGACCGGCTCGCGACCCGACGGGGAGCGACAGAATCGGCCCATGACGTCACCTCCCACGGGACCGGGCCGCGCCCGCCAGTCGCTCATCTACCGCGCCGGCGCCCTCGGCCGGCGCCCGGACGTCCCCACCGACTTCGGTGAGCTCGAGGCCCGGGCGCGGGCCCAGCTGTCCCCGCGCGCCTGGGCCTACGTCGCGGGTGGCGCCGGCGAGGGTGCCACGATGCGCGCCAACCGGGAGGCCTTCGACCGGTGGCGGATCGTGCCCCGGATGGGCGCCGGCCACACCGAGCGGGACCTGTCGGTCGACCTGCTCGGGCGCACCCTGCCCACTCCCCTGCTGCTGGCCCCCATCGGTGCCGCCGCCCTGGCACACCGCGACAGCGACCTGCACATCGGCCGCGCTGCCGCCGCGACGGGCGTGCCGTACGTCCTGTCGAACCAGGGGTGCTCAGCCATGGAGGACGTCGCCGCGGTCATGGGCGGGTCCCCGCGGTGGTTCCAGCTCTACTGGTCGACCGACGACGCCCTCGTCGACAGCCTCCTGCGCCGGGCCGAGGCCAGCGGCGCCGAGGCGGTGGTGGTCACCCTCGACACGACGATGCTCGGCTGGCGACCGCAGGACCTCAACCTCGGGAGCCTGCCGTTCAGCCAGGGCATCGGGATCGCGCAGTACACCTCGGACCCCCGGTTCCGGGAGATCGTCCGCGACCGGGTGGCCGCCGTGGCCGCGAGCGGGGAGAAGCCCGACGTGCAGGTCACCCTGGGTGCCCTGCGGTCGCTGCTGTCCATCAGCCGCGAGCACCCGGGGGGCACCCGCGCGAACCTGCGCGCGCCCGAGCCGCGGGCCGCCGTGGAGACGTTCCTCGACATCTACTCCAACCCCGGGCTGACCTGGCAGACGCTCGCCACGGTCAAGCAGCGCACGTCCCTGCCGGTGCTCGTCAAGGGGGTGCTGCACCCCGACGACGCGCGGCGGGCGGTCGAGGCCGGGATGGACGGCATCGTCGTGAGCAACCACGGCGGCCGACAGGTCGACGGCGCCGTCGCCTCGCTCGACGCA
The DNA here is from genome assembly GCF_054779295.1 of Phycicoccus ginsengisoli. NCBI lineage: Bacteria > Bacillati > Actinomycetota > Actinomycetes > Micrococcales > Intrasporangiaceae > Phycicoccus > Phycicoccus ginsengisoli. The sequence goes on along the minus strand of NZ_BAAGYN010000011.1, from coordinate 20,987 downwards.
CTGCCCGCGGTCCGGCAGGCGGTCGGGCCCGAGCTGCCCGTCCTGCTCGACAGCGGCGTGCGGACGGGGTCCGACGTCGTCAAGGCGATGGCGCTGGGTGCCACCGCGGTGATGCTGGGACGGCCCTACGTCTACGGGCTGGCGCTGGCCGGGGCCGAGGGGGTCCGCGACGTCGTCGCCAACGTCGTCGCCGAGCTGGACCTGACCCTCGGCCTGTCGGGTCTGGGCTCGGTCCGCGACGTCTCCCCCGACCTGCTCGTGCCGGCGCCCTGAGGCCGCTCGACGGCACACCGGCACCGGCCCCCAGAGGGCGCTCGACGGCATACCGGCAGACGCACAGGGGCCCCGCAGCCGAAGCTGCGGGGCCCCTGTGACGAGCCGAGGTGTCAGATCACTTGGTGATCTTGGTGACGCGCCCGGCGCCGACGGTGCGGCCGCCCTCGCGGATGGCGAAGCGCAGGCCCTCCTCCATGGCGATGGGCTGGATGAGCTCGACGCTCATCTCGGTGTTGTCGCCCGGCATGACCATCTCGGTGCCCTCGGGGAGGTGCACGACACCGGTCACGTCGGTCGTCCGGAAGTAGAACTGCGGACGGTAGTTGTCGTAGAACGGCGTGTGACGGCCACCCTCGTCCTTGGACAGGATGTAGACGTTGGCCTCGAACTCCGTGTGCGGGGTGATCGAGCCCGGCTTGCAGATGACCTGCCCGCGCTCGACGTCCTCGCGCTTGGTGCCACGAAGCAGCAGGCCGACGTTCTCGCCCGCACGGCCCTCGTCGAGCAGCTTGCGGAACATCTCGATGCCGGTGACGGTGGTCTTGGCCGGGGCGCCCGGGTGGATGCCCACGATCTCGACCTCCTCGTTCACCTTGAGGATGCCGCGCTCGATGCGGCCGGTGACGACGGTGCCACGACCGGTGATCGTGAAGACGTCCTCGACGGGCATGAGGAACGGCTTGTCGACCTCGCGCTCCGGCTCCGGGATCGCGGTGTCGACGGCGTCCATCAGGTCCAGGACCGACTGGCCCCACTCGGGGTCGCCCTCGAGCGCCTTGAGCGCCGAGACCTTGACGACCGGCAGGTCGTCACCGGGGAACTCGTAGTCGGACAGCAGCTCGCGGACCTCCATCTCGACGAGCTCGAGGATCTCCTCGTCGTCGACCATGTCGGCCTTGTTGAGCGCCACGACGATGTAGGGGACACCGACCTGGCGGGCCAGGAGGACGTGCTCCTTCGTCTGCGGCATGGGGCCGTCGGTGGCGGCGACCACGAGGATCGCGCCGTCCATCTGGGCCGCACCCGTGATCATGTTCTTCACGTAGTCCGCGTGGCCGGGGCAGTCGACGTGCGCGTAGTGGCGCGACTCCGTCTGGTACTCGATGTGCGCGATGGAGATGGTGATACCGCGCTGCTTCTCCTCGGGCGCCTTGTCGATGTCCTCGAACGCGAACTGCGGGTTCAGGTCCGGGTACTTGTCGTGCAGGACCTTGGAAATCGCAGCCGTCAGCGTCGTCTTACCGTGGTCGATGTGACCGATGGTGCCGATGTTGACGTGCGGCTTAGTCCGCTCGAACTTTGCCTTCGCCACTTGATGTCCTCCTCAGGACTCTCTGGGTGATACGCCGTACGACCTGGTCGGACGTGGCGCGGATCTGGTGGGTGGTGCTGGGGGTGGTGCTGGGGTGGTCAGACACACCGGGGTGCGCGACCGGCAATGCTACCGGTCACTCACCACGGGTCTTCTTGATGATCTCCTCGGCCACAGCCTTGGGGACCTCGGCGTAGGAGTCAAACTCCATCGAGAAGCTCGCCCGGCCCTGCGTCTTGGAGCGCAGGTCGCCGACGTAGCCGAACATCTCCGACAGCGGGACGAGGCCGCGGACGACCTTGGCACCGCTGATGTCCTCCATGCCCTGGATCTGGCCACGACGGGAGTTGATGTCACCGATGACGTCGCCCATGTAGTCCTCGGGCGTGCGCACCTCGACGGCCATCATCGGCTCGAGGAGCACGGGGTCGGCCTTGCGGACGGCCTCCTTGAGCGCCATGGAGCCGGCGATCTTGAACGCCATCTCGGAGGAGTCGACGTCGTGGTAGGCGCCGTCGAGCAGGGTCGCCCGGATGCCGACGAGCGGGTAGCCCGCCAGCACGCCGTACTGCATGGCGTCCTGGATGCCGGCGTCGACCGACGGGATGTACTCGCGCGGCACGCGGCCACCGGTGACCTTGTTCTCGAACTCGTAGAGCTCGCCGGACTCGGTGGTGTCCAGGGGCGCGAGGCTGATCTGGACCTTCGCGAACTGGCCGGAGCCACCCGTCTGCTTCTTGTGGGTGTAGTCGAGCTTCTCCACCGTGCGGCGGATCGTCTCGCGGTAGGCCACCTGCGGCTTGCCGACGTTGGCCTCGACCTTGAACTCGCGCTTCATGCGGTCCACGAGGATGTCCAGGTGGAGCTCGCCCATGCCGGCGATGATCGTCTGGCCGGTCTCCTCGTCGAGGTGGACCTGGAAGGTCGGGTCCTCGGCGGAGAGCTTCTGGATGGCCGTCGACAGCTTCTCCTGGTCACCCTTGGTCTTGGGCTCGATGGCCACCTGGATGACCGGCTCCGGGAACGTCATCGACTCGAGGACGATCTGGTCCTGCGGGTCGCACAGGGTGTCACCGGTCGTGGTGTCCTTGAGGCCGATGGCGGCGTAGATGTGGCCCGCCAGCGCCTCGTCGACCGGGTTCTCCTTGTTGGCGTGCATCTGGAAGAGCTTGCCGATGCGCTCCTTCTTGCCCTTGGTCGAGTTGACGACCTGCGAGCCCGCGGCGACGCGGCCGGAGTAGACCCGGATGAAGGTGAGCGTCCCGAAGAACGGGTGCGCGGCGACCTTGAAGGCCAGCGCGGAGAACGGCGCGTCCTTGCTCGGCTCGCGGGTCATCTCGACGGACTCGTCGCCCGGCTTGTGGCCGCGCATGGCGGGCACGTCGAGGGGCGAGGGCAGGTAGTCGACGACCGCGTCGAGCATCGGCTGGACACCGCGGTTCTTGAACGCGGAGCCACAGAAGATCGGGTACAGCTCGGAGGTCACCGTGAGCTTGCGGATGCCCGCCTTGAGCTCGTCGACGGACAGCTCCTCGCCACCGAGGTACTTCTCCATCAGCTCGTCGTCGGACTCGGCGACGCGCTCGACGATGTGGTTGCGATACTCCTCGGCCTTGGCCTGCAGGTCCGCCGGGATCTCCTGGATCTCGTACTTGGCGCCCATGGTGACGTCACCCTTGGCGTCGCCCGGCCACACCAGCGCGCGCATGTAGAGCAGGTCGATCACGCCGATGAAGTCGTTCTCGGCACCGATCGGCAGCTGCATGACCAGCGGCTCCGCACCGAGGCGGTCCTTGATGGTCTGCACGGTGAAGTAGAAGTCGGCACCGAGCTTGTCCATCTTGTTGACGAACGCGATGCGCGGGACGTCGTACTTGTCGGCCTGGCGCCAGACGGTCTCGGACTGGGGCTCGACGCCCTCCTTGCCGTCGAACACCGCGACGGCACCGTCGAGCACGCGCAGCGAGCGCTCCACCTCGACCGTGAAGTCCACGTGGCCGGGGGTGTCGATGATGTTGATCTGGGTGCCCTCCCAGAAGGAGGTCACGGCGGCAGACGTGATCGTGATGCCGCGCTCCTTCTCCTGCTCCATCCAGTCGGTCGTCGACGCGCCGTCGTGCGTCTCACCGATCTTGTGGTTGACACCGGTGTAGAAGAGGATGCGCTCCGTCGTCGTCGTCTTGCCGGCGTCGATGTGCGCCATGATGCCGATGTTGCGGACCTTGTTGAGGTCCGTCAGGACGTCGAGTGCCACTCGTTTCTCATCTCGCTCGTTGCGTTGCGGAAGTTTCTGGGGCGCGGTCGGCAGGACGTGCCGGCCGCGCAGGTCCGGTGTGCCGCGTGCTGGTCGCACACGGCACACCGGCCGCCGTCACCAGCGGTAGTGCGCGAAGGCCTTGTTGGACTCGGCCATCTTGTGGGTGTCCTCGCGACGCTTCACCGCGGCACCGAGGCCGTTGGACGCGTCGAGGATCTCGTTCATGAGGCGCTCGGTCATCGTCTTCTCGCGACGCTGGCGCGAGTAGCCGACCATCCAGCGCAGGGCCAGGGTCGTGGCGCGGTTCGGCTTGACCTCGATCGGCACCTGGTAGGTCGCACCGCCGACGCGGCGGGACTTGACCTCCAGGGTCGGCCGGATGTTGTCCAGCGCGCGCTTGAGGGTCACGACGGGGTCGCTGCCGGTCTTCTCACGGCAGCCCTCGAGGGCGCCGTAGACGATGGTCTCGGCGATCGACTTCTTGCCGTCGAGGAGGATCTTGTTGACCAGCGCGGTCACCAGCGGCGACTGGTAGACCGGGTCGACGACGAGGGGGCGCTTGGGCGCGGGTCCCTTGCGAGGCATTACTTCTTCTCCATCTTCGCGCCGTAACGGGAACGGGCCTGCTTGCGGTTCTTGACACCCTGGGTGTCGAGCGAGCCGCGGATGATCTTGTAGCGCACACCCGGCAGGTCCTTCACACGGCCGCCGCGCACGAGCACGATGGAGTGCTCCTGCAGGTTGTGGCCGACGCCCGGGATGTAGGCCGTGACCTCGATGCCGCTGGTGAGGCGCACACGGGCGACCTTGCGCAGGGCGGAGTTCGGCTTCTTGGGCGTGGTGGTGTAGACGCGGGTGCAGACACCGCGGCGCTGCGGCGAGCCCTTGAGGGCAGGGGTCTTGGTCTTGGTGACCTTGTCCTGCCGGCCCTTGCGCACCAGCTGGTTGATCGTGGGCAACCTGTTCTCCGTACGTTGTCGATTGTCTGTGCCTCCGGGCGTCTCGCGACGCACCTCGGACACTCCTTGGTGTGGTCGCCGTGCCCGACCCCCGCACTCGGGTGTGTCGGACGTGGCGCTCTCCCCTGCACTTCCCACGGCAGACCCTGGTGGATCGTTCGGAGGTTGCCCGGCGAGAGGTGGTGCCGTCCCGGCGGCCCCACGTGCTTGCACGGTCGGCGCCGGCTCCGGCGGTCGCGTCCGAGGCACACCTCAGACACAGTGTTCAAAGATACCGTCTGCGCAGGAGCCGACCAAATCCGTTCGGCGGCGCCCCGGCTGCGGTCCCCCGCACGGCACTCCCCCGGTCCAACACCGCGGGCGCCGCGCGTATGCCGCACCGCAGCGGCACGCGCCCCTCGCGTTTCCCACTTGTTGCCACCTCGTGGTCACCACAAGCCTTCGCCGGGACCCCGGTGACCATCTGGTGGCAACAAGTGGGGTCGGCGGTGTGCCCAAGACGCGAGGGCGGGTGTGCCGGGTGGTGACCACCCGGCACACCCGCCCTCAGCGGCGGTGCGGAACCTCAGTCGAGACCGAGCTCGGCGTCGTCGAGGCGGATGGCCTCGCCGGAGCCGGGGCCGAACACCGGGTAGTCGTACTCGTAGTTCGGCATCGAGTACATCGCGGCCTTGGCCTCCTCGGTCGGCTCGACCTTGATGTTCCGGTAGCGCGGGAGACCCGTGCCGGCCGGGATCAGCTTGCCGAGGATGACGTTCTCCTTCAGGCCCAGGAGCGGGTCCGACTTGGCGTTCATCGCGGCCTCGGTGAGGACGCGGGTCGTCTCCTGGAAGGAGGCGGCCGACAGCCAGGAGTCCGTGGCCAGCGAGGCCTTGGTGATGCCCATCAGCTCGGGACGACCCGAGGCCGGGCGACCGCCCTCGGAGACGACGCGACGGTTCTCGGTCTCGAACCGGCCGCGCTCGGCCAGCTCACCGGGGAGCAGGTCGGCGTCACCGGACTCGATGATCGTGATCCGGCGCAGCATCTGCCGCACGATGACCTCGATGTGCTTGTCGTGGATCGACACACCCTGCTGGCGGTACACGTGCTGGACCTCGTCGACGAGGTGCATCTGGACCGCACGCGGCCCGAGGATGCGCAGCACCTGCTTGGGGTCGATCGACCCCTGCGTCAGCTGGGCGCCGACCTCGACGTGCTCGCCGTCCTGGACCAGCAGGCGCGCGCGCTTGCTGACCGGGTAGGCGTGCTCCTCCGAGCCGTCGTCCGGGGTGAGCATGATCCGGCGCGTCTTGTCGGTGTCCTCGATGGACACGCGACCCGACGCCTCGGCGATCGGGGCGACACCCTTGGGGGTGCGCGCCTCGAACAGCTCGACCACACGGGGCAGACCCTGCGTGATGTCGTCACCGGCCACACCACCGGTGTGGAAGGTGCGCATCGTCAGCTGGGTACCGGGCTCACCGATCGACTGGGCCGCGATGATGCCGACGGCCTCGCCGATGTCGACGAGCTTGCCGGTGGCCAGCGAGCGGCCGTAGCAGGCGGCGCAGGTGCCGACGTGGGACTCACAGGTGAGCACCGAGCGGACCTTGACCTCCTCGACGCCGGCGGCGACGAGGGCGTCGATGACCACGTCACCGAGGTCGATGCCGGCCTCGGCCAGGGTCGAGCCGTCCTTGACCACGTCGGCCGCGAGCGTCCGGGCGTAGACCGAGGTCTCCACGTCGTCGTGCTCGACCAGGGCGCCGTCCGCGGTCTTGCGGGCGATCGGCATGGTCAGGCCGCGGTCGGTGCCGCAGTCGTCCTCACGGATGATGACGTCCTGCGACACGTCGACGAGGCGACGGGTGAGGTAGCCGGAGTCGGCGGTCCGCAGCGCGGTGTCGGCCAGACCCTTGCGGGAGCCGTGCGTGGAGATGAAGAACTCGAGCACGGACAGGCCCTCGCGGAAGTTCGCGCGGATCGGGCGCGGGATGATGTCACCCTTCGGGTTCGACACCAGGCCACGCATACCGGCGATCTGCCGCAGCTGCATCCAGTTACCACGCGCACCCGAGGACACCATCTTGTAGATGGTGTTGGTCTTCGGGAGGTTGGCCTCCATCTCCTTGGCGACCTCGTTCGTCGCCTGGGTCCAGATCTCGATGAGCTCCTGGCGACGCTCGTCGTCGGTGATCAGGCCGCGCTCGTACTGGGTCTGGACCTTGGTCGCCTTGGTCTCGTAGCCCTCGAGGATCTCGATCTTGCGCGGCGGGGTGACGACGTCGGAGATGGCCACCGTGGTGCCCGAGCGGGTCGCCCAGTGGAAGCCGTAGTCCTTGAGCGCGTCCAGGCTCGCCGCGACCTGCACCTTGGTGTAGCGCTCGGCGAGGTCGTTGACGATCGAGGACAGCCGCTTCTTGTCGACGACCGCGTTCACGAACGGGTAGTCCACCGGCAGCGTCTGGTTGAACAGCGCCCGGCCCAGCGTGGTCTCGACGACCAGCGAGGCGACCTGGCCCTGCTCGTCGGGCTCGACACCCTCGGGCAGCTCGGTGCCGGGCACCGGGACGACGTCGAGGAGCCGGATCTTGACGATGCTGCCGAGCTCGAGCTCGCCGGCGTCGAACGCCATCCGGGCCTCGGACACGCTCGAGAACGCGCGGCCCGAGCCCTTCCCGTTCTCCACCTCGGAGGTGAGGTGGTACAGGCCGATGATCATGTCCTGGGTGGGCATGGTCACCGGTCGGCCGTCGGCCGGCTTGAGGATGTTGTTCGAGGACAGCATGAGGATGCGGGCCTCGGCCTGCGCCTCCGCGGACAGCGGGACGTGCACGGCCATCTGGTCACCGTCGAAGTCCGCGTTGAAGGCGGTGCAGACGAGCGGGTGGATCTGGATGGCCTTGCCCTCGACCAGCTGCGGCTCGAAGGCCTGGATGCCGAGGCGGTGCAGGGTGGGTGCACGGTTCAGCAGCACGGGGTGCTCGGTGATGACCTCCTCGAGCACGTCCCACACGACCGGGCGGGCCCGCTCGACCATGCGCTTGGCCGACTTGATGTTCTGCGCGTGGTCGAGGTCGACCAGGCGCTTCATCACGAACGGCTTGAACAGCTCGAGCGCCATCTGCTTGGGCAGGCCGCACTGGTGCAGCTTGAGCTGCGGGCCGACGACGATGACCGAGCGGCCGGAGTAGTCGACGCGCTTGCCGAGCAGGTTCTGGCGGAACCGGCCCTGCTTGCCCTTGAGCATGTCGGACAGCGACTTCAGCGGACGGTTGCCGGGGCCCGTCACCGGGCGGCCACGACGGCCGTTGTCGAAGAGGCTGTCGACAGCCTCCTGCAGCATCCGCTTCTCGTTGTTGACGATGATCTCGGGCGCGCCGAGGTCGAGCAGTCGCTTGAGGCGGTTGTTGCGGTTGATGACACGGCGGTACAGGTCGTTGAGGTCAGAGGTCGCGAAGCGGCCACCGTCGAGCTGCACCATCGGGCGCAGGTCCGGGGGGATGACCGGGACGGCGTCCAGGACCATGCCGTCGGGCTTGTTGGTCGTGGCCTGGAAGGCGGTGACGACCTTGAGCCGCTTGAGCGCACGGGTCTTCTTCTGGCCCTTGCCGGTGGCGATGATCTCGCGCAGCAGCTCGGCCTCGGCCTCGAGGTCGAAGGTCTGCAGGCGCTTCTGGATCGCCGCCGCGCCCATGCCCCCCTCGAAGTAGAGGCCGAACCGGTCGCGCATCTCGCGGTAGAGGATCTCGTCGCCCTCGAGGTCCTGGACCTTGAGGTTCTTGAACCGGTCCCAGACCTGCTCGAGGCGCTCGATCTGCTGGTCCGCGCGCTTGCGGATCTGGTTCATCTCGCGCTCGGCGGACTCGCGCACCTTGCGGCGGGCGTCGGCCTTGGCACCCTCGGCCTCGAGCTCGGCCAGGTCGGCCTCGAGCCGCTTGGCACGGGAGTCGATGTCGGAGTCGCGCTTGTTCTCGAACTCCTTCTTCTCGACCTCGATCTGGGCCTCGAGCGAGGGCAGGTCCTTGTGGCGCTGCTCGTCGTCGACCGACGTGATCATGTAGGCCGCGAAGTAGATGACCTTCTCGAGGTCCTTCGGGGCCAGGTCGAGGAGGTACCCGAGGCGCGACGGGACGCCCTTGAAGTACCAGATGTGGGTGACGGGGGCGGCGAGCTCGATGTGGCCCATCCGCTCACGGCGCACCTTGGCGCGAGTGACCTCGACGCCGCAGCGCTCACAGATGATGCCCTTGAAGCGGACGCGCTTGTACTTGCCGCAGTTGCACTCCCAGTCCCGGGTGGGGCCGAAGATGCGCTCGCAGAACAGGCCCTCCTTCTCCGGCTTCAGGGTGCGGTAGTTGATGGTCTCCGGCTTCTTCACCTCACCGTGGCTCCACTGGCGGATGTCCTCCGCCGTGGCCAGGCCGATGCGCAGTTCGTCAAAGAAGTTGACGTCGAGCACGTGGTTCCTTCTTCCGTGTCTCTAGCTGAAAACTGTGGGTTGGTCGTGAGGGGAGGTGTGCCGCGCGGCCCCCTGCCGGGGACCACGCGGCACGCATCAGACCTCTTCGACCGAACTGGGCTCGCGCCGGGACAGGTCGATACCGAGCTCCTCCGCCGCGCGGAAGACGTCCTCGTCCGACTCCTTCATCTCGATGGCGGTGCCCTCGCTGTTGAGGACCTCGACATTGAGGCAGAGGGACTGCATCTCCTTGATGAGCACCTTGAAGGACTCGGGGATGCCGGGCTCGGGGATGTTGTCGCCCTTGACGATGGCCTCGTAGACCTTCACGCGGCCGGTCACGTCGTCGGACTTGATCGTCAGCAGCTCCTGGAGGGCGTAGGCGGCGCCGTACGCCTCGAGCGCCCACACCTCCATCTCACCGAAGCGCTGGCCACCGAACTGCGCCTTACCACCGAGCGGCTGCTGGGTGATCATGGAGTACGGGCCGGTGCTGCGGGCGTGGATCTTGTCGTCCACGAGGTGGTGCAGCTTGAGGATGTACATGTAGCCGACCGACACCGGCTCCGGGAACGGCTCGCCGGAGCGGCCGTCGAAGAGCCGGGCCTTGCCCGAGCCGTCGATGAGGCGGACGTCGTCGCGCGTCTTGAGCGTCGAGTCGAGCAGACCCACGATCTCGTCCTCGCGCACACCGTCGAACACCGGCGAGGCGACGCGGGTGCCGGCCGGGGCCTGGCGTGCGTCCTCGGGGATGAGCCTGGCCCAGTCCGGGTTCTCCGCGATCTCCCAGCCGCGGCTGGCTGCCCAGCCGAGGTGGAGCTCGAGGATCTGGCCGACGTTCATGCGGCCGGGGACGCCGAGCGGGTTCAGGACCACGTCGACCGGGGTGCCGTCCTCGAGGAACGGCATGTCCTCGACCGGCAGGATCTTGGAGATGACGCCCTTGTTGCCGTGGCGGCCCGCGAGCTTGTCACCGTCGGTGATCTTGCGCTTGTTGGCCACGTAGACGCGGACCAGCTGGTTCACGCCGGGGGGCAGGTCGTCGCCCTCGTCCTTGTCGAAGACCTTGACGCCGATGACGGTGCCGGTCTCGCCGTGGGGCACCTTGAGGGAGGTGTCGCGGACCTCGCGGGCCTTCTCACCGAAGATGGCGCGCAGCAGGCGCTCCTCCGGGGTCAGCTCGGTCTCGCCCTTGGGCGTCACCTTGCCGACGAGCAGGTCGCCGTCGCGGACCTCGGCGCCGATGCGGATGATGCCGCGCTCGTCGAGGTCGGCCAGGACGTCCTCGGAGACGTTCGGGATGTCCCGGGTGATCTCCTCGGGGCCGAGCTTGGTGTCGCGGGCGTCGACCTCGTGCTCCTCGATGTGGATCGAGGAGAGGACGTCGTCCTGCACCAGGCGCTGGCTGAGGATGATCGCGTCCTCGTAGTTGTGGCCCTCCCACGGCATGAACGCCACGAGCAGGTTGCGCCCGAGCGCCATCTCGCCACCGTCGGTCGCGGGACCGTCGGCGATGACGCCGCCGGCCTCGACCCGGTCGCCCTCGTTGACGACGACGACCTGGTTGTACGAGGTGCCCTGGTTGGACCGCGCGAACTTGGCGATCCGGTAGGTGCGGGTCGAGCCGTCGTCACCGGCGACGGTGACGAGGTCGGCGGAGACCTCGGTGACCACACCGGCAGCCTCGGCCCGGACGACGTCGCCCGAGTCGAGCGCGGCGCGGTACTCCATGCCGGTGCCGACGAGCGGCGCCTCGGACTTGACCAGCGGCACCGCCTGGCGCTGCATGTTCGAGCCCATGAGGGCGCGGTTGGCGTCGTCGTGCTCGAGGAACGGGATCAGCGCGGTCGCGGCGGACACCATCTGGCGGGCCGAGACGTCCATGAAGTCGACGTCCTCACCGGGGATGTAGTCGACCTCGCCGCCCTTGGTGCGGACGAGGACGCGCTCCTCGGTGAAGTTGCCCTCGGCGTCGATGACGGCGTTGGCCTGCGCGATGACGTGCCGGTCCTCCTCGTCGGCGGACAGGTAGTGGATCTCGTCGGTGACGCGACCGTTCACGACCTTGCGGTACGGCGTCTCGATGAAGCCGAACGCGTTGATCCGGCCGTAGGAGGCCAGCGAGCCGATGAGGCCGATGTTCGGGCCCTCGGGGGTCTCGATCGGGCACATGCGGCCGTAGTGCGACGGGTGGACGTCGCGGACCTCCATGCCGGCGCGGTCACGGGACAGACCACCCGGGCCCAGGGCCGACAGGCGCCGCTTGTGCGTCAGTCCCGCGAGCGGGTTGTTCTGGTCCATGAACTGCGAGAGCTGCGAGGTGCCGAAGAACTCCTTGATCGAGGCCACCACGGGGCGGATGTTGATCAGGGTCTGCGGGGTGATCGCCTCGACGTCCTGCGTGGTCATGCGCTCGCGGACGACGCGCTCCATGCGGGACAGGCCGGTGCGGACCTGGTTCTGGATCAGCTCGCCGACGTTGCGCAGGCGGCGGTTGCCGAAGTGGTCGATGTCGTCGACCTCGACCACGACCTCCTCGCCGTTCTTGCCCGTGAGGGTGGACTCACCGGCGTGCAGGGCGACGAGGTACTTGATCGTCGCGACGATGTCGTCGACCGACAGCACCGACTCCGACAGCGCACCGGGCACGCCCAGCTTGCGGTCGATCTTGTAGCGACCGACCTTGGCCAGGTCGTAGCGCTTGGTGTTGAAGTAGAGGTTGTCCAGGAGCGTCTGGGCCGCCTCACGGGTCGGCGGCTCGCCCGGGCGCAACTTGCGGTAGATGTCGAGCAGCGCGTCGTCCTGGCCGGCCGTGTGGTCCTTCTCCAGGGTGAGGCGCATCGACTCGTAGTCGCCGAACTCCTCGAGGATGTCGGCCTCGGTCATGCCCAGGGCCTTGAGCAGGACCGTGACGGACTGCTTGCGCTTGCGGTCGACGCGCACGCCGACCATGTCGCGCTTGTCGATCTCGAACTCGAGCCACGCACCGCGGCTCGGGATGACCTTGGACGTGTAGACGTCCTTGTCGGAGGTCTTGTCGGGGGTGCGCTCGAAGTAGACGCCCGGGCTGCGGACCAGCTGGGAGACGACGACGCGCTCGGTGCCGTTGATGATGAAGGTGCCGCGCTCGGTCATGAGCGGGAAGTCGCCCATGAAGACCGTCTGGCTCTTGATCTCACCGGTGGTGGTGTTCATGAACTCCGCCGTGACGAACAGCGGGGCGGAGTACGTCTGGTCGCGCTCCTTGCACTCCTCGATGGAGTACTTGACCTCCTCGAAGCGGTGGTCACGGAACGACAGCGACATGGAGCCGCTGAAGTCCTCGATGGGCGAGATCTCCTCGAAGATCTCCTCCAGGCCGGAGCGGTCGGGGACGTCGCCCCGGCCCTCGGCCTTCGCCTCGGCGACCCGGGCCTGCCAGCGCTCGTTGCCGAGGAGCCAGTCGAAGCTCTCGGTCTGGAGTGCGAGGAGGTCTGGCACCTCGAGGGGTTCGCGGATCTTCGCGAAGGACAGACGGCCGGAAGCCGTCCGTGCGGTGGACACAGTCTGAGTCGCGTTGCGCGAGGCAGCCAAGGAGGGGTCCTTCCACGGGCCTTGTGTTGTAACCGATGTCGCGCCGACCGCCATCTCGGCCACGGGGAGCACCGGCTACAGGTCCGTGCCGGAGGGCACGGCGGAGGGCTGGTGTCGGCGGGGTCGGCGAAAGAGGGCAGCGCAAAGGATGAGCATAGACCCATGAGGGCAGGACTGTCCAACCGTGTCCAGCCGGCTCTCGCAACGGCCGTCGACGGGGGTCTCGCCGGGGCCACAAGCCCCGCGTTCGGATCGACGCAGACGAGGATGACGGGCGAATGCCTCGACGTCAAGGGGAGCGGGCGGCGTGGCGCGGCGCCCGAGACCCCACACGCCTGCGACGACGCCCCGGGTGGGACGTCGTCGCAGGTCAGGACCGGTGCGCGCGGGTGCTCAGAAGGCGTCGACCCGGCTCACGAGCCAGCGGTCGCCGACCTTGGTCATGGTGGCGATGACGCGGTTCTGGTCGACCACGGGCTGCTTCTGGTCGGCGCCGACGCGGGCCTGGTTGACGAAGGCGAGGACCTTGACCGTCGTCGGGGAGGAGCTCATCACGCCCACGTCGGAGACCCTGGCCTGCACGACGGTCTGGTTCTTCACCGCCATCGGCTTGATCGTGTCGTCCATGGCGCTGGTGAACTCGCCCTTGAACGACCCGGTGAGCAGACCCTCCACCTGGGCAGCCTGCCGGTCGATGGTCTTGTAGTCGTAGCTGAGCAGCTGCTCGACGGAGGTCCGCGCCTGGCTGGCCGCGGCCCGGTCGAGCCGGTCCTGCGCTGCGGCGTCCTGCAGGGTGACCCCGAGGACCACGCCGAGGGCCGCGAGGGCCACCACCAGGGCGGTGACCGGCGCCACCCAGCGCCGACGACCTGAGGCGGGCGGTGGGGCAGCGACCGGGCGCCGGGTCCCGGCCGACCGGGCCGTCCGGCGCGCTGCCAGCCAGCCGGCCCACGGGGCCCTGAACGGCTTCCTCTGCTCACGGGGGGTGCGGTCGGGCGCCGGTTGCGGGCCCCGGTCGGTCCGCGGTGTGCCTGCACGAGCCCGCCCCGGGGAGGGCGAGCCGGGTCCTGCCTGGCCCGGCGCGGTGGGGACGGGCCGGGTCCGGCCCCGCTCCCCCGCGATCCGGCGCCGGGGGGCGGTCCTGGTGTCAGCCGACGAACTCAAGGTTCTCCACCTTCCACGTCTCGCCGACCTTCCGCAGGTTCAGGCGCATCCGGTACGTCTTGGTCTCGCCGCCGGGCACGGCGGTGTTCTTCGTCGGTGCCACGACCCCTACCAGGGCGACGGCGGAGTCGCGGTCACCGGAGACGAGCGCCGCCTCGGTGCGCTGGACCGTGGAGACGGTCTTGTTCGCGACGAGGACCTTCTTGAGCTCGTCCACGGAGGCGGAGTAGCTCTTGAGGAAGTCCCCGGTCGCGCCCGCCTTGACCCGGGCGGTGTCGGCGTCGACCTTCTGGTAGTCGACGGTGACGAAGTTGATGGCCAGCTGGCGGGCGGCCGCGGTGGCCGCGGCCTTCGCCTGGCTGGTCTGCCGCGCGGCATACCACTCGCGGCCCGAGGTGGCCCCGAGCACGATGGCGGCAACGAGGACCACGGCAGCGAGCAGCCACACGTGCCTCGGCGTGACGCGCAGGGCCCTGGGCGGGGTGCGGGGTGGGGTGTCCGTGCTCGGCTCGGGCGCGTGATCGCGCTCGGTCGCCGTCACCGCCCTCCCGGCCTGGGTGGTGATCGTGGTCATCGAGCAGCCTCCTTCATGATCCACAGCCACGAGGGATCGCTGCTCTCACCTCCCGAGGGGGGCAGGGGCACCGCGACCTGTGGCGTCGGAATGCCCAACGACGCAGCCATGCCCGGGGATACGGGTTGGTCGCCGAAAGCCAGCGGCACCGAGGAGTTGGTGCCCGAGGAGGGCCCCGGCGCGTTCTGGGCACCGCGCACCGTCGTGCCGGACCCGCGTGGGGCCGTGCACCGGGCCGAGGTGTTCGCCCTGGCGTCGGAGGTGTCGGTCGGCGGGCGCCGCTTCGTGCCGCCGTACCCCTGCGTGCAGACCGGCGGGTCCTGCGCGAGCGCCAGCCCGAAGTGGGCCGTGCCGTCGCCGGGGACCACGGTGTAGCCGCCCGCGACGACGTCCGGGTAGGTGACGAGCAGCTGCTGGATGCCGTCGACCCGGGAGGTCGTGACCTGCCCGATGGTGATGAGGTTGGCCAGGAGCGCGGCCAGGTTGCCCTGGTTGTCCCGGATGAGCGCCTCGAGCTCCTTGGAGGCGACGGCGCCGCGGTCGAGCACGAGCCGCAGGTCGCCGTCGGAGGACTTGAGGGTCGCGGTGAGGTCGGCGAAGTCCGAGGAGAAGGTCTTGATCTGCCCGGAGGTGTCCCGCTGGGTGTCGAGCACGATCCGCCCGTCGTCGATCAGCCGGATCGTCTGGGGCAGCGCCTCGGTGGCCGATCGGGTCAGCCGGTCGCCGCTGTCGATGAGCCGCTGCAGGTCGGTGCCGCCGTCGGCGAAGCCCTTCCCCAGCTCGTCGACGACCACCTGCAGGTCCTTCTTGTCCACCGAGTTGACCGTGTGGTCCAGGTGGAGCAGCAGGTTGTCGACCCGCAGTGGGTAGCCGGTGTCCTTGCGCGGGATGGTGTCGCCGTCCGAGAGGTCGGGGCCGGCGGCTGTCCGGGGCTGGAAGTCGAGGTACTGCTCCCCCACGGCCGAGCGGTTCTCCACGACGACCCGGGTGTCCTTGGGGATCTTCACCCCGCGGTCGATGCGCGCGTCGACGAGCACGCCGTCCCTGGAGAGCCGTAGCTTCTCCACCCGCCCGACGGTGACGCCGCGGTAGGTGACCTCCGAGCCGACGAAGATGCCGCCCGACTGCTCGAAGTCGGCCGAGACGCGGTACTGCCCGCCCACGACGCGGTCGTAGAGCCCGACGTACTTCGCCGACAGCACGGAGACGGTGAGGAGGGTGATGAGCATGAAGGCGAGCAGCTGCACCTTGACGCCGCGGCGGATCATCCGGCACCTCCCGTGCACAGGACCGGGATCGAGCAGGTCGGGACCGTGGGCGTGGACTTCGGGAGGGGCACGTTCGGTGTGCTGGGTATGCCGGGAACGCTGGGGAGCGGGGGGATCGGCAGGCCGCCGCCACCGCCACCACCCGAGCCGCCGGACCCCCCGGGCGCGCCCGAACCAGCGGACAGGTTGCCGGCGAGGTTCTTGAGGTTGAGGTCGAGGTCGGCCGACAGGTTGGTGTAGTCGCCCTTCATCGCGGCCGTGGTGCCGTCGGAGAACGGGTACGTGAGCAGCAGCTGCATCGACTTCGGCAGGTTGTCGCCCGCCTTGGTGAGCTGGCTGAGGATCGGTCGGAGTGCCTCGAGGTTGGCCGCGGTGTCGGCCTTGCTCTGGGAGATGACCCTGGTGCCGACGTCGCCGAGGCGGCTGAGCGCCTGGAGCATCTGCACGAGCTGCTGGCGCTGGTCGGCCAGGACCTTCAGCCCCTGGGGCATCGACTCCAGGGCCCGGGCCAGGTCGTCCTTCTGGGCCTCGAGCTTGGCCGCCAGCTTGTCGATGTTGTCGATGGCCCGCACGATCTCGGTCTTCTGCTGGTCCAGGCCCCCGACGAAGGTGTCGAGCTGCTTGATGACGTCCCGGATCTGCGACTGGTTGCCGCGCATCGCGTTGTTGAGCTCGACCTCGATGGTCTTGAGCTGGGCGACCCCACCGCCGTTGAGCAGGAGCGACATCGCGGACAGGACCTCCTCGACCTCGGGGTTGCGCCCGGTCCGGTCGAGCGGGATGTTGTCGCCGTCACGGAGCCGCCCCTCGGGGGCCACCGTGGTGGGCGGGGCGAGCTCGACGTACTTCTCGCCGAGCAGCGAGGTCTGCCGCAGCTCGGCCACGGCGTTGTCGGGCAGGTCCACGGAGCTGGGGATGCGCAGGGTCACGCGGGCCGTCCACCCGTTGAGCTCGATCTTCTCCACCGAGCCCACGGTCACCTGGTCGACCTTGACCGACGACTGCGGCACGAGGTCGAGGACGTCGGCGAACTCCGCCGTGACCCGGATGACCTTGCCGTGCTGCGCGGCGCCGCCGGGGAGTGGGAGGTCGAACGCGCCCTGGCACCCGCTCACGGACACCACCAGCGCGCCGGTGGCGAGGCCGGTCAGGAGGCGGCGACCCCTCGGCAGACCGGACGCGGCACTCATCGCGAACCTCCCAGCAGGCCGCCCAGCGTCGGGTCGGCGCCCCGCACCACCACGGCGGCGCCGTCGGCTCTGCCTGCCTGCGTTCCGGCCGAGCCCGTCGCGGACCCGTCCTGCGGGATCGCCGACAGCAGGTTGACCGGCAGCTTCACGCCGGCGCCGGAGAGCTGGCCCAGCAGGTCCTCGACCGGCTTGAGCGCCTTCTTCGCCTGGTCGCAGATGGCCGTGGCCCTGGGGTTGTTGCTCGCCTCGACCAGGCTGCAGACGAGGTTGTTCAGCTTGAAGTTCTCGTTGACGTTCGCCCGCGTGTCGAGCGTGCCCGTCTTCGGGTGGTAGGCGTTCTGGAGGTTGCTGATCGCGACGGGGGCGTTGGTCAGGGTCTCGGCGAGGGCGTCGCGCTGCTTGGCGACCGTGCCGGTGACGGACGCCAGCTGGCCGAGGTTGGTGGTCAGCGCCGCGCGGTTGTCGTGGACGAACGAGCTCACCTCGGACAGCGCCACCGCGAGGTTCTTCAGGGCGGCGGCCAGGTCGTCGCGCTCGCCGTCGAGCTGCTGGGAGACGGTGGCCAGGTCGGCGTTGAGCCGCCGGACCTGCCCGTCGTTGGTGGCGAGCATGGTCGTGAAGGTCTGCAGGTTCTTCACCGTCCCGAAGAGGTCGTTGCGCCCACCCGACAGCGTCTCGAGCGCCTTGGACAGGTCGTGGTTGGTGTCGTGCAGGTTCTGGCCCTGGCCGTCGAGGTTGGCGGCACCGGTCTTGAGCGCGTCGGCGAACGCGCCGTTCTTGTTGGCGCCGTCCGGCCCCAGCGCGACGAGCAGGTCGTCGAGGCTCTGGGAGATGCGGTCGAGCTCCACCGGGACCGCGGTGCGCTCGAGCGGGATCTGCGCGCCGTCCTTCAGGACCGGGCCCGCGTGGTACGCCGGGAGCAGCTGGACGTAGCGGTCGCTCACCAGGGAGGGGGCCACGACGGCGGCCTGGGCGTCGGCCGGCACCTTGTACTTCCGGTCGAACTCGAACCGGACCCGGACCTTGTCCCCCAGGGGGGTGACCTCGGTGACCTTGCCGACCTGGACGCCGAGGATCCGGACGTCCGAGCCCGGGAACAGGCCGACGGCCCGGGTGAACTCGCCGGTCACGTGGACCACGTCGTGCCGTGGCCAGAAGGCGTAGGCGCCGGCGGCCAGCGCCACCACCGCGAGAGCGGCGACGAGCTTGCCGACCAGGCCCACCCGGGGCAGTCGAGGGAGCGCAGGGACGCGGGCCATCACTTGCCACCTCCCGGCACGGCCACCGGGGCCGTGAGGTTCTCGATGTAGGTGTCGAACCAACGACCGTTGCCCAGGACGTTGGAGAACAGCCGGGTGAACGGCGCCATCGCGGCGATCGTGTCGCTCAGGTCCTGCTCGTGCTTCTGCAGGGTCGCGAGGACCTTCGTCAGCTGGTCGAGGGCCGGCTTGAGCTGCGCCCGGTTGTCCCGGACGAGCCCGGTGAGCTGCTGGGCCATCGCCGAGGTGTTGGTGAAGAGCGTGTGGATCGCGTCCTTGCGCGCGCTGAGCTCCACCATGAGCAGGTCGGCGTTCTTGATGATCGACTCGACGGCCTTGTTGCGCTGGGCCACGGTGCCGCTGACGCTGTTGGCCGAGGCGAGCAGCTGCTTCAGCTCGGCGTCGCGGGAGGCGATCGTGCGCGACAGGCGGCCGAGCCCGTCGAGCGCGGCCCGGACGTCCGCCGGGCTGTCCTTGAACTCGGTGGCGAGGGTGGTCAGGGACTTGGCGAGCTGGTCGGTGTCGATCTGCTCGCTCGTCGTGGCCAGGTCGGTGAAGGCGTTGACGATGTCGTAGGAGGAGACCGTGCGGTCCAGCGGGATCTGGGAGTCGGCCTTCATCTGGCCGCCGCCACCGGGCTCGAGGGCGAGGTACTTCTGGCCCAGCAGCGTCTTCATCCGCACCGACGCGCCCGTCTGCGGCCCGAACGACGCCGGCTCGGTGACCTTGAAGTCGACGACGACGTGGTCACCGGCGAGGTCGACCTTCTCGACCTTGCCGACCTTGACCCCGGCGATCCGGACGTCGTCGCCCTTGAGCAGCCCGCCGGCCTCGCTGAACGCCGCGCTGTAGTGCCGGCCGCCCCCGAGCAGCGGGAGGCTGTCGATGTTGAAGGCCAGCACGAGCAGGACGGCGATGATGGTGAGCCCGGCCGCGCCGATGGGCACCGGGTTGCGCTCGCGGAAGGGGATGCTCATGAGCACCTCTTCAAGGACGTGCCGGCCGGCTTCTCCAGCGGGACCTTGACCGCGGGCAGCCCCGGGCCGGCCGACGGGATGACGATCGAGCCGCTGAAGTCGCAGAGGTAGAAGTTGAACCAGGAGCCGTAGGTCGCGGTCCGGGTGATCGTGTTGATCTTGCCCGGGGAGTTCGAGAGGAACTTCTCGAACGTCGCGGTGTTGGACGGCTTGTTGAGGTCGGCCCCCAGGGCCTGCAGCTGCGCCACGTCGTCCTTGATCGAGGGCCGGGTGACCTTGAGCAGGTCGGCGGTCTGGGCGGTCAGCGAGTTGATGTTGGTCAACGAGGCCCCGATCGTCTTGCGGTCGGCGGCGAGCCCGGAGACGAACCGCTGGAGCTGGTCGATGAGCTCCTTGAGGGCGGCGTCGTGGGCGTCGACGGTGCCGAGCACGGCGTTGAGGTTGGTGATGGTGCGGCCGATGACGGCGTCCCGGTCGGCGAGGGTCGAGGTGAGGGACGCGGTCTTGGCCAGGAGCGAGTTGATGTTGCCGCCCTCGCCCTGCAGGACGCTGATGATGTTGCTCGACAGCTCGTTGACGTCCTTGGGCGACAGCGCGGCGAACAGCGGCTTGAAGCCGTTGAACAGCGTCGTGAGGTCGAGGGCCGACTGGGTGTGGTCGAGCGGGATCCGCGCGCCGTCGCGCAGGGGGGTGGCGCCGCCGACCTCCTGGGTGAGCGCGATGTACCGCTCGCCGACGAGGTTGCGGTACTTGATCGTCGCCTTGGTGCCCTGCGTGAGGACGCTGGTCCGGAGCACCTGGAACTCGACGTCGGCGTGCACCCGGTCCTTGTCGAGCGAGATCGCCTTGACCTCGCCGACCCGGACGCCGGCGATGCGGACCTCCTGTCCGGCGGCGAGGCCGGTGACGTCCTGGAAGACCGCGTGGTAGGTGAGCTTGTCGCCGAACTGGGTGTTGGCGATGGTGGCCGCCAGGGTGCCGGTCGCGAGCAGGGTGGCGACGACGAAGACGATGAACTTGACCAGGCTGGCACGGGTGCTCACTGTTGGCTCACCACCGATCCGCGGAGCATGGGTCCGGCGAGCAGCGTCGTGATGGCCGAGGAGCTGCTGGTGCGCTGCGCGCCGAGGAGGGCGGAGACGAGGGCCTGCTCCTGCTCGGTGCCGGCGAGGCCGGCGTCGGCGTCCGGTATGCCGACGCCGCTGGTCCCGGTGAACATGGCGGGCAGTGCGCTGCCGGCGCTCGAGCCCGACCCGGAGGTGCCGTCGGAGAAGTGGATGCCCTTGCGCGGGTTCGCCTGGCTGCCGTAGTGGTCGGGCAGGCCGTAGCAGTTCGGGCCGCGGTGCTCGCCCCACCGGGGCTCCTCCCCTGGGCGGTACCCGGGACGCTGCGGCGTGGTCTCGACGGTGATGTGGAAGGTCGCGTCGCGCCAGGCCTGGTCGATGCGCGGGATCCAGTTCGTGAGCGCAGCCGCCATGCAGGGGTACTCCGGGGAGTAGCGCGCGAACAGCTCGAGGCTGGGCCGGCCGACCTGTCCGACCCGGATGATCCGGTCACCATTGGCGTCCAGGAAGTCCGCCGTCGTGTTCGCGAACCCCGCCGTCCCGGCCAGGAACCCCGCCAGCTGGTCCTTCCTCGTCACGATCGTCGTGTTCGTCGTGATCAGGTTCGTCGCCGCCCGCACCAGGTCCGGCGCCGCCACCGCATACGTGCTCGCCAGGTCCGCCAACCCAC